>CALJNR010000073.1 GCA_937981575.1 uncultured Clostridia bacterium
ATCTTTCGTAATATGGATAACGACTATATGAAAGAGAGAGCACTAGATATCAAAGACGTATCAAATAGGTTACTAAGCATGCTTAGCGGAGAAACTGCTGAGGACCTCACTTCATTAAAGGAACCAGTCATTATTGCAGCCAGAGACCTTTTGCCGTCGGATACGATTCAAATGGACAGACGGTATGTGATGGGAATTATTACGGAAGAAGGAGGTCAGACCTCTCATGCGGCTATTTTAGCCCGCTCTATGGGAATACCTGCTGCCATGGGCATTCAAAGTGTGCTTCAGTACGTCAAGCAGAATGAAAAAGCAGCATTGGATGGTAGGACTGGGGAGATAACCATTGCTCCAAGTGATGATGAACTTAAGGCATGGCAAGTGAGAAAAGAGGAATATGACCAGTACATAAAGAATCTCCAGCTCCTAAAGGGAACACCGAACAAAACCAAAGATGGGGTGCCTGTTCATTTGAATGCTAATATTGCTTCGCCTGATGATATTCAAGATGTTCTAGAAAATGAAGCTGAAGGGGTAGGGTTGTTTAGAAGTGAGTTTCTCTATATGCATAAGGATAAACTGCCTAGTGAAGAGGAGCAGTTTGCAGCGTATAAAAAAGTTTTGGAATCTATAAAGGGCAAAGTGATTATAAGGACCTTAGATGCCGGGGGCGATAAGGAAATTCCAGCCTTAGGCGTTACAAAAGATGAAAACCCCTTTCTTGGCTATAGGGCTATTCGGTTGTGTCTGGGGAAAAGAGAAGTATTTTATACGCAGATTAGAGCCTTGCTAAGAGCGAGTATTTATGGTTCGTTAGGGATTATGTTTCCGATGATTAGCTCGCTAGAAGAAGTCAGAGAGGCTAAAAAGATGCTGAAGGAGGTGGAAGCAGACTTGGAAAGCTGTGGCATTCCTTTTGCTAAGGATATTGAAATAGGTATGATGATCGAAACACCGGCAGCCGTTATGCTTTCGGACCTCTTTGCGAAAGAAGTACAGTTCTTCAGCATAGGTACCAATGATTTGACGCAGTATATGATGGCAGTTGATAGGATGAACCCTAGAGTTGCTTATTTATATGATACGCATAATCCGGCGGTGCTTAGGGCCATTAAAACAGCGGCAGAAAATGCTCATAAGGCTGGCATATGGATAGGTATTTGCGGTGAAGCAGCAGCGGATACATCACTTTTGCCTTTTTTCTTAAAGATTGGCATTGATGAATTGTCTGTAAGTGCGAACGCAATACTACAGGTAAGAGAAAGGCTGCAGAGCATTGACACAAGGGAGTCTGTTGAAGAAATCATATAAGATTATTGAGGAGGCAATATGGAATATGAAGTATTGAAAATATATAACAATAATGTTGTATTAGCTAAGCAGAATACAGAAGAGGTTATTTTACTTAGTAAAGGAATAGGCTTTGGTAAGAAAAAGGGAGATAAACTAAAAGATAACGTTGGTATAGAAAAAGTATTTTATGAATCCCAAAACCAAGCAGAGAATCTCGATTCATATTCCCTCAATAAAAGAAAAAAAGAAATAGAAAATGTTATTATGGAAATCATCGGTATTGCTGAGTCTAAGATAGGAAAGTTAAATGAAAATACTGCCAAGGCACTTATTGAACATATTGATTTTGCTATTGAACGGCTAAATATGGGACTCGTTATAGAAAACCCTTTTATAAATGAAATCCTATCCCTTTATCCTAACGAGTATGAAATTGCAGGCATCGCCTCTAAGCTTATTGAGGAAAAGCTGGGCATTGACATTGGTGAAGAAGAAAAAGGGTTTATAGCACTTCATATTTATTCAGCAAAAACTCAAAAGACGGTTAAAGAGACGATGAAGACCACGAGGTTTTATAAAGAGTGCATCGTCATTATTCAAAATGAGTATGGATGCAAGATATATCTTAAGAGCCCAGCCATCAAGGACTTTTTCAGAAATTTAAAATCCTTGATCCGTGCAGCGGAAAACAATAAAAATGTCAGTATGCCTATTAAGAAGCCCATAAGGCTCTTAATGTCAAAGGGGCATCGGGCGGCATTAAAAATAGCTGATTTAGTCAAGCAGGAAGTTAATGTTCAGTTTTCAGAAGATATAGTGAGCTTTTTAACTATGGAAATAGAAAAACTTATTCAATTACTATAGTTTCAAAAAGTTCTTTATATAAATTATACTTACAATATATTAAGGGGGAATTTGAATGAAAAATGTATTTAGTAACGTTCAAAAATTAGGAAAAGCTTTAATGCTTCCGGTAGCAGTACTTCCGGTTGCGGGGTTATTGCTGCGCCTTGGACAGCCAGACGTATTTAATATTCCTTTCATAGCAGCAGCAGGGAATGCCGTATTTGCTAACATGGCGTTACTTTTTGCAATAGGAATTGCCGTTGGGCTTGCAAAAGACACTAACGGAGCAGCGGGGCTTGCAGGAGCAGTAGGATACCTCATCTTAAATACAACTGCTACAACAATCAACCCAGATATTAAGTTAAATGCATTTGGCGGTATTATTGCAGGGATTGTGGCCGGTATGCTCTATAATAAGTTTAAGGCTGCAAAGCTACCTGACTTTTTGGGCTTCTTTGGAGGTAAACGTTTTGTACCGATTGTAACCGGAGGCGCTACACTTGCCCTTGGAGGCGTTATTGGGTACATATGGCCACCTATTCAGAACGGACTTGCAGCCATTGGAAACTGGTCAGCCAGCAGCGGCGGGGTTGGAGAGTTTATGTTTGGGTTCTTAAACCGTCTGCTTATCCCAACAGGACTTCACCATGTTCTTAATAATATTTTCTGGTTCCAGCTTGGAGAATTTAATGGAGCAACAGGAGATTTAGGAAGGTACTTTGCACAAAATCCAGCAGAAGGGCTCATTGACCCAACAGCAGGTATTTATATGGCAGGATTTTTCACAATTATGATGTTTGGTCTTCCAGCAGCAGCACTTGCTATGTATGTATGTGCTAAAAGAGAAAATAAAGCAGCTGTAGGCGGTGCTTTATTCTCAGTAGCTTTCACGGCGTTTTTAACAGGGATTACAGAACCTATTGAATTCATGTTTATGTTCTTAGCCCCAGTACTTTATGGTATTCATGCTGTTTTATCAGGGTTAGCACTGGCTATAACAAGTTTACTTGGCGTAAGACACGGTTTTTCATTCTCAGCAGGATTTATTGATTATGCGCTTAATATGGGGCTTTCAACAAAAGGTTACTGGATAATAGGACTTGGACTTGTTTTTGGAGCTATTTATTTCTTCCTATTTGTATTTTGTATTAAAAAATTCAATATTCCAACACCAGGGCGTGAAAATGATGAAGAAACAGATGAACTTGCAAGCCTGGTTTCACAAAAGGGGATGGCGGAACTTGCTGCAATGTATATTGAAAGATTAGGTGGAAAAGGTAATATAGAAGAAGTAGATGCTTGTATTACAAGACTTCGTCTGACACTTAAAGATTCTAAACTAGTAGAAGAAAAAGACATGAAAGCGTTAGGTGCTTCAGGGGTTATGAGACCTAACAGCAAGAACTTACAGGTTATCGTAGGAACAAAAGCAGAACTTATTGCAGATGAAATGAAAAAGCAATTATAATTAATTTATACAAATTAAAGGCAGGGGTTTAACCTGCTGCTCTAAATAACAAGACTATAGGCGGATTTTTTATCTGCACCAGATCTAAAATCTGCTTATAGTCTAAACAACTAAGGCAGGAGAATGACAACGATGTTTAATTTTTTTAAGAACACTAAAACAATTGATTTGTATGCACCTATTGAAGGCAGTATTAAGTGTATTGAAGCTGTTCCGGATACCCTTTTTGCAGAGAAAATGGTTGGAGACGGCATTGCTGTAGAACCGGAAAAAGGAAGTATTACAGCGCCTTGTGATGGTAAAGTTGTACAGATCTCTTCGACTAATCATGCGGTGGGTATGGTAACGGACTCAGGTGTTGAGATCCTCATTCATGTAGGGATAGATACAGTTGAACTAAAAGGCGAAGGATTTAAAAGAATAGCTGAAGTTGACACTTTTGTAAAAAAGGGTGATCCCCTATTGGAAGTAGATCTAGAAAAAGTAGCTGCATTAGGCAAACCTATTATTACACCTTTTATTATAACGAATAGGGAAGAAGTTGAGATTACTTATAGAGCAGAAGGGAGAGCGCTACTTGGGGAAACTGTTGTCATGAAGGTCAAGGTCAAAAAGGAGAAAAAATAATGAAGAGGATATTTGATCTTACTCTAAACGATATAGAAAACACTTCTGCAAAGGACTTAAAGGAGATGATAAAGTCTTCAGAAGGCAGAACAATTATGGCAGAGATCATTACAAGCTATACGCCTTACATTAAAGGGGTCTCTAATATAGAAATGGCAGCGGGGTTTGGAGCAGATATGATTACCCTAAATGTTTTTGACCTTGAAAATCCCTTTATATTTGGAATAGACGATGCTGAATTAGACCTTTTTAACGGGTTTGAGAGTTATTTAGCCGGTGTTTCTGAAGTGATTAAGAAAAATAGAGAAGACAGTAAATATATTAACAAGGTTAGAAAATTAGCGGGAAGATTTTTAGGGGTAAATTTAGAACCTGTTCCTAGGGGGGGCAACTATAAAAAAGGACTGCAGCTTAACGAGGAAAACCTTGAAACAGTTAAGAAATATGGCTTTAATTATATTATGATTACAGGCAATCCAAACACTGGAGTGAATTATGATACCATAAAAGAGGGCATAGTACTTGCTAAAAAAATTCTGAGTGATGATGTGCTTGTTATAGCAGGGAAGATGCATGGCGCAGGTGCAGGAAATATAGAAAGTAAAGAAATGTTATTGGACTTTGTAAAACTAGGGGCAGATATTGTATTATTTCCGGCTCCAGGAACAGTACCGGGATTTGATACAAATACAGTAAAAGCAATGACTGATGCAGTGCACAAAGAAGGTGCATTGGCGATGTCGACGATTGGAACATCGCAGGAAGGTGCGAGTCGGAATGTTATTGAAAACTTTGGGATTATGTCTAAAATGGCAGGCGTTGATATACAGCATATAGGAGACTGCGGTTCTTTTGGTATGGCACTGCCGGAGAATATCATGACATTATCTGTAGCTGTGAGAGGAATACGACATACCTATAAAAGAATGGCCTTATCTATTAATAGATAAGGCCATTCTTTTATAGATAAAAACCTAGTTTTGTGTACTTGTATTTAATTGCTGTTAGGTCTTAATGAAGGTTTAGAAGCATAACAAAAGCTACAATTTGATATAATCGGGACTGATATATTTCATAGAACGGGTGTCACTAGTGGGAAGTCCTGTTAAGTAAGAAATGTTAGGCAGAAGCACTTCAAATTCTTCAAGAGGAAGCTTGCCGGTACTGAATTCATAAGCTGCTTGTAAAAGAATTGTACTTTTCTTGATTGCATTTCTGAGAATATCATTGAAACTGAAGGTATAAAGATTTCCTGTAACGGGATGACGCCATACTTTCCTAGAGTCATTCATATAATCAATATCGGGCTGTACGCAGTTATGATAGGAAAAGGACAGTTTAAGGGAACTGAGGGTTTCAGGCAGAAGCGGGGAAGCAAGGCCTGCAAAAACTTTTTTCGCCCCAAGCATATCATAAGTCAGCATAAAATAATTTCGTGCATCTTTATAGGATTTTTTAAAGATGCCCCCGCCGTTATTAATATCATAAACTAAGTATAATGCTTCATCGTATATACTTAAGATGCTATAGGGAACAGGTATGTTTTTTAGAATATGATTATGAACTTTAAATTGATGAGCCTTAAGTCCGAATTTTTGCTCCAGAAGTAGGGTGTCAATAGCAAGTTCTATTTTTTTATGCAAGGTTTTATATTTAACAGTTTCAGGCGTTTCATCGTATCTGCCGCCTAGATAAAAAATATAAGGATGTGCCATAGAGTCAAGCACATAATGGCATATGAAGCCGCTTAAATAGCTGAGTCCTTCACTGAATTCCTCAGAGTTAACATCATATCTGTTAAGGTACGAGAGCGCAGCAATTAAGAAATCACCTGTCTTTTCAGTATGCATTTTGAACCCTATAAAAGCTTTGGAGTCTTTTTTGGGCATCGTATTATAATACATCAAATCAGGACCTTGAAGTCCTACGAGATATATATTTTTATTTTCTTTTATAATTTTATACAGTGGGGACTGTTTGATGTTTTGAGTGGTATCGAGACCAAAAAGATAGTGGGTAATGATATCGGGCATACTAAAAACTCCTTTATGATAGCTAACTACTTTCAGTATATCACTATATTATTTTATGTGATAGAGGGAGTTTTTAATAAAAAAAACTCCTTTAAAAAGGAGTTTTTGGATATATTATTTTACTCTTTTTGATTAGTAGAGTTACTTTCTTTAGCAGCAGCGGACATGGCTTTTATATTGAAGTATAGAAGCATTCCCATCATCACAAAAACTAGAAAAACAAAGCGAATGTCACGGTTTACAAAACTGATTGCAGAGAGTCCTAAAATGCCGCTGATACCATATAAAGTTACAACAGCTTGCTTGTGGGTATATCCCCTATCTACTAACCGATGGTGCAGATGGCCGCGGTCAGGAGACATAATAGGTTTGCCGGCTAAAAATCTTCTGATAATGGCAAAAGCTGTATCAAAAATTGGAAGCCCTAGTACTAAAACAGCAATAAAGATAGCTGCGATAGTATACCCTTTTAAGAGACCAAGAATTGAAGTAATAGCCAGTGTAAACCCTAAAAATGTAGAGCCGGTATCTCCCATAAAAATAGAAGCAGGATTAAAGTTATAAGGCAAAAAGCCAATACATGCACCAGCAAGTGTTGCAGTAAGAATAACCCCTGGCAGGTAGCCGGAATAGATGGATAGAACCATTAATGACAGTGAAGCGATAGAAGATACTCCAGCTGCAAGGCCATCCAGTCCATCAATGAGGTTTACGGCATTTGTTATCCCAACAATCCAAATAACAGTAGCTGGAATAGAAAAAATATTAGTATAGACAGGGTTATTGCCTATGAAAGGAATAAAGAAAAAATCAATTCTTATTCCACTAAGTGCTACAAAGGTAGCAGCTGCAATCTGCACTAAAAATTTAAGTTTGGCATCCAATTCATAGATATCATCAAAAAAGCCTAAGAAAAAGATAACCGAACAACCTATAGTAATACCAAAAATTTGTTTCCAGTTAATAATCGGCATTACAGGCATAATCACAAAGATAATAAGAAAGGTTATCATAAAGCCCGCAAAAATAGCTATTCCACCCATACGAGGAATAGGTTTTTTATGCATATCACGTTTTCTAGGTTTGGCAATAGCCCCTACTTTAAATGCAATTTTTTTAGCAAGAGGGGTTGAAAAGAATGAAATTAAAAATGCTAGTGCGAAAGCTATTATACATAGAGCTGTATAGCCCATACTGTTCATCTCCTTAAGTATGTAGACATCACTTAATAACATTATTTTATACTTATATAGTCTTTGGTATTCTTAAAAGATAGAAATATAGAATATAAAATGTTTCATGACGTATTGTAATAAATTTATTCATTAAGCTGAATGAGGGTAATACCTGCTTCAGAAAGAAGCTGAGAAGAAAGAGTATCCGGATACTCTCCTTCATAAATAATCTGCGACAAACCTGCATTAATAATAAGTTTAGCACATAGGCTGCAGGGTTGATTCGTCACATAAATCGTCGCATCTTTCATAGAAATACCATGTTGGGCTGCCTGAGCGATAGCATTTTGCTCTGCATGAAGTGCACGACAAAGTTCATGTCTTTCGCCAGATGGCACATTAAGTTCTGCTCTTAAACAGCCAACTTCACTGCAGTGCTTGCAATTAGTAGGAGCGCCGTTGTAACCTGTTGATAAAATTCTTTTGTCTTTTACGACTACCGCCCCTACCTGCCTTCTGATGCATGTAGAACGGGTTTTAACAAGATGTGCAATCTCCATAAAATACTTATCCCAAGATGGTCTCATAACTCATCCTCCTAAGATGTATGATTATTTAGTTCCAAATAATCTGTCTCCTGCATCTCCAAGACCAGGAACAATATAGGCATGATCATTTAATTTTTCGTCAAGCGCTGCTACATAGATATTTACATCTGGGTGAGCTTTTTGAAGTGTATTTAACCCTTCAGGCGCAGCAATAAGACATAGGAAGTTAATGTTTTTAGCTCCACGGTCTTTAATAAACTGAATAGCTGCAACTGCTGACCCGCCAGTAGCTAACATTGGATCAAGGACAAAGAAATCTCTTTCTTCAATATCTTGAGGAAGTTTGCAGTAATATTCAACAGGCTGAAGTGTTTCAGGATCTCTATATAAGCCGATGTGACCTACTTTAGCTGTTGGAACAAGATCAAGCATACCATCGACCATACCAAGACCGGCACGTAAGATAGGAACGATGCTGAGGTTTTTGCCAGCAATACATTTACATGTAGCATGACCAACTGGAGTTTCTACTTCATATTCAGCAAGCGGAAGATCGCGGGTTGCTTCATAACACATAAGCTGTGCAATTTCCCTTACAAGTTCTCTGAATTCCTTTGAACCTGTTTCTTTGTTTCGAAGCCTTGAAACCTTGTGTTGTATAAGCGGGTGATCCATAATAAATACTTTACTCATTTTAAATATTCCTCCTAATGTATACTGACATGTTTGTTAGTTTTCGATTTTAGATATTCTGTTAATATGTCTTTCATCATTTGAAAATGGTGTAGATAAGAAAGTATCAACAACCATTATTGCATGTGATGGACCAATAATACGTCCGCCTAGAGCAAGTATATTGGCATCATTATGAAGGCGTGTAGCTTCAGCTGAGAAAACATCATGGCAAAGCGCGCATCTTATGCCAGGAACTTTGTTTGCAGCAATGGATATGCCAATGCCGGTCCCGCATATTAAAATACCTTGAGTATATTCACCACTTAGAACTGCATTTGTAACAGCTTTGGCATAGTCAGGGTAATCTACAGCATCAGGACTGTAGCAGCCAAAATCTTTAAATGCAACATTTTTTGATTTTAAGTGTGCAATAATTTCCTGTTTAAGTGCAAAACCACCATGGTCGCTTGCAATTGCTATCATTTTTTATCCTCCAGTTATATTATAGTATAATTTGACAGTATTGTAACTATATATATTTTGTTTTATATCAAAGCTTCAAGGAAATAGAAATGTTGTTACCTTGAACACTTTAAGTTTTTAAATAAAGTTTGTTTAAAAGTGCTTCGATCTGCAGCATGCATGCTCTGTAGGTTTCCAAAGACCCCCCAAAAGGATCGATGATATCACTGCCTTCACCAACATATTCAAACAAAGTATAGACACTTAGAGAAAACTCAGGATAAAGACGAACTATAGCATCTTTATGCGCCCTTGTCATAGTCAGAATAAGTGTATCTGAATCAGCCAGTTTTGGAGAAAAAAGGGTAGAATAATGTGAAGAAGCATCAATATTTTTTTCTTTTAGCAGGGCTTTAGCATGATTAGATATGGGCATTTTGGAATAAGCATTTATTCCGCTTGAGATGATCTCAAAGGACTCTTTTTTTTCTTGAGGTATAAGGTGCTTAAATAAATATTCTGCCATAGGACTGCGGCAAGTATTGCCTGTGCAGACAAATATGATTTTCACTGGCATACCTCCATCTAACATCATATTTTAATATACATTAATAAGTCAGCTGACAGCTTTTAAATAGAGATAATATTATAAGAGGCTGACTTTTCAAGACGATTCATAATAGCTGCCCCAATTTCATTTGTTGGAAAAGCTAAAGTATATACGATATCCATATGCGCATCATCAAACCTTCTAAGGTCTTCAAATAAACGGTTTGCAATTGTGTTAAGATTGCTAAGTGTTCCGCCGCTAAGAACAAGATCCGCATGCATTAAATGTTTAGTTTCATCAGTCGCAAGTACGCCAACGCGCCGCCCAAGATTTTGCTGCTCTTTGACAAGTTCATTGATTTTCATTGCAGCCCGCTTGGGGTCGCCTTTAACAATAAAAACGGATGCATTAGGGGCATAGTGGGTATATTTCATTCCAGGTGCCTTAGGCAGGAGATCACCGGATAACCCTTGATAAATAGCCGGGTCAATTTCAAGTCTGCCTAATACTTTTTTGAGCATTTCATAAGTAATGCCGCCAGGTCTAAGTATAACAGGAAGTGAAGAGGTAATATCAAGTACTGTAGACTCTACGCCAAATTCGCAGCTGCCGCCGTCTATAATGGATTCGATTTTGCCATTTAAATCTTCTATAACCCTCTTAGCAGTTGTTGGACTTGGCTTACCAGAAGTATTGGCACTGGGCGCAGCAAGCGGAAGGCCGGATAAAGTGATAAGCTGTCTCATAATAGGATGAGAGGGAAATCTGACAGCAACAGTATCAAGTCCGCCTGTTACTTCTTTAGGCACAATAGGGGAGGCTTTAAACACCAATGTGAGCGGCCCAGGCCAGAAATGCTCTATCAGAAGTTTCGCTGTTTGCGGAATATTTTCTACCAGCGGAGTCAGCATATCTAAATTTGCGATATGTACAATAAGAGGGTTATCACTTGGACGCCCTTTTGCCTTGAATATTTTGGCCACGGCTGAAGGATCCAGTGCATTCGCACAAAGACCGTAGACGGTTTCAGTAGGAGATGCCACAAGTCCGCCGGCCTTTAAAATATCTGCGGCACTCTTTAAGTCGTCAAAATCAGAAATAAGTACTGTTTTCATTTAATACTCCTATTGTATGCTAAGGTATCAATCTGACATATAGTATAACACAAAAGAGAACTAAAAATAACAAAAAAAGCTAAATTTTGTTCAAAGAAAAGGATGCAGCTTCTTGGCCGCATCCTTATGTATTAAGCTTCTTGAAATTTGTAATCTTCTCTTGAAAGTACAGATAGATTAATATCAGGCAGGTATGAAAGCAGCTGATCAAAGATGTTAGTCTGACTATGAGGCTCAGTGTCTCTTGCTACTCCAAGCACTAAATGTGTTATTTTGTTTTCTATAATAAATTCTCTGATCGTTTGAATAATGTCACTGCTGCACAGAAAATGCACTTCTCCGCCAAGTTCAGAGCCATACCCGAACAGATCTTCAAGTAAGGCACTGCTTTCAGGGTGATCAAAAATAGTTTCGCCTTTTCGGACATGCAGAATATTAAGAGGTGCATTTAGTTTTTCAGCAATATTAAACCCCTCAGAGATCAGACGGCGGCTGTTTTCTTGAATGGTAATGCAAACCAAAACTTTTTCGTTCATATATTCCCTCCTTATCGGGTTATACTACTTTCTTATTATACCATACATTGTGCGTATAGATATGAATAAAAAGTAAATAAATAATAAGTTATAGCTTCTGTACTTATTAGAGAAAAGACATGGCAATCTGCAGAAGTTTATGATGCTTCAGCAGGTGCCATGTCTAATTTATTTAATATCATATGCAGGTCCGCTCAGCCTGCTTTAGAAAAATTGTTATTTAAAGCGGATTGCCGATCATAGGAGGGGTGTGACACAGTGTATAAACAAATTTACGCATACGCCTTTTATATAATTCATTAAGGAGGAGAGGACGAATCAATAAATCCAGAGCGCCGCGCCTAGTGTATCTGAAGTTATCTGCCTGGTCAAATTCTCTAAATGTATTTGGAGCATCATCCTTTATCTCCATATAAATGATGTCAACGATATGATCAATGGTTGCACTAGATGGATACCCGTCGTAAATACAACTGAAAGCATAGTCCTCGGAATTAAGATATCTGTCAATATAGTAATGAAGCTTTTGGCAAAAAGGGGGGTAGTTCTTCATTAGAAAATGACTTTCGAGTTCATCATATTGTGCTTGTAGTATAAGCTGAGAAGTCAAAATATCAGCCGGATTAGGGAATGCATTTGGGCGGTCATAGCTGGGAGTTAACTTTTTGATGTCGCTGCAATTATTCTCCAAGGGTAGCACCTCCTCGAGAAGGAATAATATACTACCATTATATTACATAAGTGCCAATGTGTTACTATTTTCTGAGGAGCTTTAAGTGTTCTAATTTCCAAATTTCATTGGCATATTGCAAAATAGTACGATCAGAACTAAATTTACCTGAACATGCCGTATTAGTAATAGCCATTTTTGTCCAATGATCCTGATTTAAATAAGCTGCATCTATTCTTTTTTGCGTTTCATGATAAGCTCTTAAATCTTTGAGAATAAAATAAGGATCTGCCAAGTTATCGCCTGCTCTATTAAGAAGTGACTCGTACAGCTCTCTGAAGAGATCAGGAGAAGATGGTTCTAGTGTACCGTTGATAAGCTGCTTGAGTGCCCTTCGGATTGCTGCATCATTATTATAGATATCCCATGGATTATACGCCCCAGATTGGTACAGGCCTAGAACCTCCTCATGAGTAAGACCGAAAATAAAGATGTTTTCTTCTCCTACTTCTTCAAAGATCTCTATATTGGCACCATCTAAAGTACCTATTGTCAGGGCACCATTCAACATAAGCTTCATATTACTAGTGCCCGAAGCTTCTTTGCTTGCAGTTGAAATCTGTTCGCTTACATTGGCAGCAGGAATAATAAGCTCTGCTCCTGACACATTATAATTTTCGATGAAGATAACTGTTAAATACTGTTTAGTTAAAGGATCATTATTTACAAGCTCTGCAACAGAGTTAATCAGTTTAATAATCAGCTTAGCCCTTGTATAACCAGGGGCAGCCTTAGCCCCAAAAATAAAGGTTCTGGGAACATAGTTTCCATTTGGGTTATCTTTAATTTCATTATAAAGCATTAAGATATTAAGCACATTCATAAACTGACGTTTATATTCATGAAGACGCTTGATTTGAACGTCAAAAATGGAATGAGGATTGATTGTAAGTCCTTGATGATTTTTAACAAAATCAGCAAGCTTTATTTTATTTTGAAACTTAATATCACTGTACTCTTTAGCAAAACCCTTATCTTCAGCATAAGGAATAAGCTTTCTAAGTTCCATTAAGTCTGTATTCCATTTATCGCCTATCGCATTTGTAATGAGTTTTGCAAGACTTGGGTTTGAGTGAGTCAGCCAGCGTCTTTGGGTAATTCCGTTGGTTTTATTATTGAATTTCTCAGGATAAATGCGATAAAAGTTCTTAAGCACACTGTTTTTTAGAATTTCTGTATGAACAGCTGCAACGCCATTGACAGAGAAACTTCCTACTATAGCAAGATAAGCCATTTTAATTTGTCCGTCAGAAATAATACTCATATCATGAATGAGATTTTCTGATAAGTGATGTTTATCGCGCAGTTCGATGCAAAAACGTCTGTTAATTTCCTCAATAATTTGATAAATACGAGGTAAAAGCTTAGTAAACAGGTCAGTAGGCCATGCTTCCAGTGCTTCGATCATAATAGTATGATTGGTGTAGGCACAGGTTCTAGAGGTAATATCAAAAGCTTCTTCCCAGCCTAATTTTTCTTCATCGAGTAAAATCCTCATAAGCTCTGCTACGGCAATGGCAGGATGTGTATCATTCATTTGGAAGACAACTTTTTCAGGCAGCAAATAGATATTATTATAGGACTTTTTAAATTTCTGGATAGCCAGCTGGATAGTTGCTGATACAAAGAAGTACTGCTGTTTTAGGCGCAGTTCCTTGCCTTGATAGTGGTTATCATTGGGGTAGAGTACTTCAACCAGTGTTTTAGCCAAAGTCTGCTGTTCAACAGCTTTTTGATAGGCCCCTTGATCAAAGAAACGAAGAATAAATTTTTGTGGCGCCTCAGCATCCCATAATCTAAGTGCATTTACAAAACCATTTTTATAGCCTAATACAGGCATGTCATAGGGAATAGCTAGTACAGATTCATAATCCTGCTGAATAAAGTGGGTTCTTCCATGCTCATCCTGATATGAAGATACTGTGCCGCCAAAACGAACTTCTTGAGCGCTGTCTGTACGTTTTACTTCCCATGGATTGCCGTTTCTAAGCCAGTCATCAGGAAGTTCAACTTGATAGCCATTTTCAATCTGCTGTTTGAAGATTCCATAGTTATAACGGATACCACAGCCATGGGCAGGGTAGGATAAGGTGGATAAAGAGTCCATAAAGCAAGCGGCAAGACGGCCAAGGCCCCCATTACCAAGGCCGGGATCAGGCTCTTGATCTTCTATTTCACCTAAATTGATATCAATATTAAGTTCGTCCAGAACGTCTTTAGCCTGCTCTAAAATGCCCATATTGACAAGATTGTTGCCCAAAGCACGGCCTACTAAAAACTCCATTGACAGGTAATAAAGGATTTTAGGCGCTGATTGATTGTATGATCTTTGAGTAAGAATCCAGTTATCTGTAATAATATCTCGAACAGCATAAGCTACAGCTTGATAAAGCTCCTGGGTAGAAGCTTCCTCGAGGGATTTACGTGAAAAGTTTCGGACATGATCAAGAATTTCTTCTTTAAATTTTTCCTTATTAAATGCATACGCCATGAATATACCTCCGATAATATACGATAAATTAAGTATTTAAAATTTTATTTATAATTTATGAAAAGAAAAAGAGTTAAAATACATTATACAATAAAATGATTAACAATATACAGTATTTTAAACGATATTTTTAAAAATAAAAAATATTTTTTTTTAAGAGTTTATTAAATAGAAGTTAAATTCTGTAGAAGACTTTATCTGCTAAATAGATATTTAATAAACTTTTATAAATCTCTATCATGTTAAGAACTTTTATTGAAGACTGAAAAAAGCTTTCATTGCATCACAGGTATAAAGAAAATCTTCTTTGGCCATAAGCTCTCTGGCTGAATGCATGCTTAAAATAGGTGTCCCAATATCTACACAGCGAATAGCTAAATGGGATGCAGCTACAGGACCAATCGTTGAGCCGCCTTTTTCATCAGATCGGTTAACAAAAACTTGATAAGGAATTTGATGCATTTTACAAAGTGCTGCAAAGACCGCAAAGGAGGAGCTGTCGGTTGTATAACTAAAGTTAGCACTTACTTTAATGGCAGGTCCTTTTCCGGGAAGCACTTTATGACTCGGATCAAACTTTTCCGGGTAATTAGGATGAATAAGATGAGCCACGTCTGCAGATATCATAAACGATTTTTCAAGAGCTATAAAAAGTTCTTCGCGGGTTTTCCGAAGACTTAGCATGATTCGTTCAAGCAAATACGATAAGAAAGGTGAATCGGCACCTTGCCTGGTTCGGCTTCCGATTTCTTCATTGTCGTAGCATACAAATAGAGAAATTCCTTTATCAGATGTGCTGCCTAGAAGGCCTACTAGACTGCTGTAGGTCATGCAAAGATCATCTAATCTTGGAGCAGAAATAAATTCATTATTTAGGCCCATTTCCATGCTTTTTTCAAAAGGATACAAAAATAAGTCCATATCGAAGATATCTTCAGCTGGAATCTGAGCTTCCTTGCTGATAAGATCCAGCAGCAAATCACTAGAGAGAGTTTCATCGCAGTAAGAAAGGATAGGAAGAGTATCTTTTTGTTTATTAATGTTTACGCCTGTATTGATGTCTTTGTTCATGTGTATGGCAAGGTTTGGAATAATAAGAAGCGGGCGGTTTATATTGACTAACTGGCTTTGAGGAGACCGGGGATGAGGCCCTTTTGAGGTTATACGGCCAGCTAAAGCAAGGGGCCTGTCATACCAAGTACTTAGTATAGGGCCTCCGTATACTTCAGTATTAAGTTTAAGGTAGTTTTCAAACTGCATCTGAGCTTTAGGCTTAATTCTAAAGCCTGGTACGTCACTATGCGTTCCAACAATTTTAAAACCTTCTTCTACAATATTTGATGAGTCAATGCGAAAAGCCGCTACAGCTGAATCATTAGTCTGGGTGTAGTATTTGCCGCCAAGTTTTAGTTCCCAGGTTTTTTGGGGGTCTAAATATATATATTCATTTTCTTCTAATATTTTTATACACATTTTTGCTGTATGAAACATAGTCGGACTGTTATCTATAAAGTTTATTAGTCCGTGTATTAATTCTGCACTCATGATATCCTCCTAAGAAACGAATTATTTCTTTTGATTATACACTTAAATAAACTTTTTTAGTACGCCTTCCTCATTTATTATGTCAAAAAAAGCTTATTCTATTTGAGAATATATAAGTTTTTAAAAAAACTGTTATTTTAAAATAACAGTTGACAAAATAAGTAAAGGTACATATTATATAATTAAATATATGAACAATCATTCATATGAGGAGGTATTGATATGAAATATATATTTCAAATACGTCACTTAGGATGCGCTAACTGCAGTGCAAAAATAGAACATGCACTTCGCCGGAGTAAACAGTTTCAGCATATAGAGATAAACTTTATGTTAGGAGAGGTTCAAGTCAGGGCAGATAGAGCCATAGATGTAGTGAAGACAGCAGCTTTTATCGAAAAAATTGCAAATCAGTATGAGGATGGCATTAAAGTTACATATGATGTGGATAACAGTGAAGAACATAGGCATGAAAGCTGTACTAAAGGGGAGTGTGCTGCAGGGCTGGACGCTGAAGGCACACACACAGATTCGAAAGAAGGTCAAGGCCTTTATAGGCGCATAAAGTATACAGCTTTTATCTTAGGGATCATCTTGCTTTTGGGAGGAATTGTTTTTAAGCAGGATAAAATGCTCATTTTAGCATATCTGCTTACGGGTTATGATATTGTGTGGATGGCATTTAAAAACTGTATTAAGGGAAGGATGCTGGATGAAAACTTTTTGATGACTATTGCCACAGTGGCAGCTTTTGCAATTGGGGAGTATCCAGAGGCTGTTGCGGTTATGATATTTTACAAAATCGGTGAGTATATGCAGGATAAGGCTGTTGATTATTCTACACGAGAAATTGAAAAGGCAATGGATATCAGACCCGATTTTGCACGGGTATTAAGAGATGGGGAAAGAATCGTAAATCCTAAAGATGTGAATATAGGAGAGCTTGTCGAAGTAAGACCAGGGGAGAAAATTCCGCTAGATGGCGTTGTAGCTGAGGGCAGCAGCGCTTTGGATACATCGATGCTTACAGGAGAATCCTTACCACTTACAGTAGGAAAAGGAGATGAAGTACTAAGCGGAAGCATTAACCATGAAGGAGTTATCCGAATTCATGTTACCAAATTGTTTAAGCATAGTACGGCATCTAAAATACTGGAGCTTATTCAAAGTGCGAGCAGCAAAAAGTCAAAGTCTGAGAACTTTATTACCAAGTTTGCAAGATGGTATACGCCCTTAGTTGTTGGGCTTGCTTTGTTAGTAGCTGTTGTTCCTTCGGTGATTACAGGTAATTGGCAGGAGTGGGTTTATACAAGTATTATTTTTCTGGTTATTTCCTGCCCTTGTGCTTTGGTGGTATCTGTTCCGCTGGGTTTCTTTGGAGGAATTGGAGCCGCTTCAAAGGTTGGTGTACTTGTGAAAGGCAGCAACTATTTGGAGGAATTAAATCAGATAGATACTGTTGTTCTAGATAAAACAGGAACAATTACCAAAGGACGCTTTGGCATAACCCATATCATGACAAAGGATGCGTCTGAAAATGAGGTTTTAGAATATGCTGCCCTTCTAGAAAGCTTTTCTAATCATCCTATTGCTAAGTCTATCGTAAAAGCTTATGGAAGAGAAATGAATCAGTCTATCAAAGTAACTCATTTTAAAGAAATAAGCGGTGAAGGATTAGCAGCTAAGGTAAATGGAGAGGACGTCTTAGCAGGTAATGAGAAACTTATGATGAGACATAGTATTACATATGAAAAAAATGATAAGCTAGGCTCTCATGTTTATGTAGCTAAAGAGAATAAATACTTAGGTTGTATTATCGTGGCTGATGAGATCAAAGAAGACAGCAAGGAGGCAGTTAAGAGCCTCAAAGTGAGGGGAATCAAGAGAGTTGTTATGCTTACCGGAGATAAAAAAGAAATAGCGGATCAAATTGGAAAAGAAGCAGGCGTAGACGAAGTGTATGCCGAACTTTTACCTCAAGATAAGGTTATGAAGCTTGAAGAAGAACTTAAACAAGGTAGGGCTGTATTTGTAGGAGACGGCATCAACGATGCACCGGTTCTTGCAAGAGCAGATATAGGAATAGCGATGGGCGGAGCAGGCTCTGATGCCGCAATAGAAGCAGCAGATATTGTGCTTATGACAGATCGGTTAAGTTCTATTGGAGATGTTATGGATATCGCTAAAAAAACGAGAAGAATTGTTACAGAAAATATTATTCTTGCATTAGGGGTTAAAGTGATTGTTTTAGTTCTAGGACTTTTGGGCATTGCGAATATGTGGCTGGCAGTTTTTGCAGACGTAGGTGTTTCGTTTTTAGCTGTTCTTAATTCCATAAGAGTTCTTGGTCACAATAAGGGACATATGCTAGAGATGGTAAAGAAAAGATAGTTTGTTTAAATATGTTATCCGTGCAATATATTCATAAAGGCCAAAGCTTATTGCTTTGGCCTTTATGAATATATTAAACTTTAAACTGTGAAATCTATAGTATTAGAATAGATAGATGTGCAGGCAAAATACATTCATCTATAAACAAAAGTTACTCATAGCGGATAAGTTCTAGATAATGCCCTTGAACACGTCTTGCAGTGTCTAATTCTTCAGCTGGAATAGGAATGTTAACAGTATACATGGGTCCAGTAAATAAATCATAGTCACCATATAAGAATTGAAGAAGATTTTCATCACTGTAATCAATACGCACATCTTCTAAAAAATAGATGGATTTATTTAATGTATAAAGGTCATCAATAAAATAAATACAATCTTCTCCGATAATCACTTCAGTATCAGAAGTTAACTTTGATTGATAGTACCAGGCGTTAATAAAAAGTGAGGCTGCGGAACCTATAAGGCTTAAGGCAGTTAATATAAGTCCGATTTGAAGGCTGTATTTTTCACCGCTTAAATAAACACAGCAGGCAATGACTAAAAATAAAAGCAGTGTAAGCATAATGGTGGAAGAACTTGAGAATTTTTTACTATAAAGGAGCTCGTTAATATAGCTTGATGTATTGGACTTAAACGTCCAATGGGCGATTACCTTAACCTGTTTATTTTTTAGGTATTTCATTTTTTGATACTTTTTATTATGCTCTACGTATGATGTAATTCCTAAAAGGATAAAGCATAATCCAAAGAGCACAAGAATACTTTTAGTAGAGTCTAGAAGTGAACCGAGCAAAATAGCTGTTATGCAGCCAGTTACTCCTAGGAATAACATGGCAAGCGAAATCATGCAATGGAGATATTCTTTTTTCATATCAATCCCCTCCTTTAAGCAGCCACAAAAAAATAGTCTACTAATAGTATATGCTTTATATCCCTATTTTGTTAATCATTAATAGATTAGGAAACAGCAAGAAGATACTGGAGGAAGCATTTAAGAATAAAATACCTCAAGCTTCACATAATAAGAATGAACTTAAAATAAGGAGTGTGAAGATTATGGCTAAGGCTGGTATGAGAAGACCAGACCCCAGTGATCCTCATGGGACTGAAAGCAACAAAAAACAGCATTTCGATAAAAACGAACAGGGACCAGTACCAGAAATACAAGGCAAAGCAAAAACAGGAAATAAAAAGGCAGGAAAAGCTTAAGCAGAAAGTAAGTCATTATTATTCATATAAGCACCTTAGAACAAGCGAGGGCGGTCCAGTTTTGCTGGACGCACCACATGAAAAGGAACAAGTTATGCACAAAGTGTGCATAACTTGTTCCTTTCTTACATAGAAGGGTGGATAAACTAAACTAACTTGCGTGCCATAATAACTCCCATAACAGAGGCCATCATGAGTCCGCGGGTCCAGCCGCTGGAATCACCGAGGCAATATAGAGAAGTAATATTAGTATTTAAGGTTTCATCTAATTTTACTTTATTGCTGTAAAATTTAATTTCAGGCCCATAAAGAAGTGTTTCTTTACTTGCAAAGCCGGGAACTACCTGATCCATAGCTTGAATAAAGTTAATAATATTCATCATTGGCCTATAAGGCATCGCAGAAGTAATATCACCCGCTACAGCGTCAGGAAGAGTCGGTCTTACGTTAGACCTGTCTAATTCTTTTTGCCAAGTACGTTTGCCTTCTAAAATGTCTCCGTATCTTTGAACTAAGATATGACCGTTACCTAACATATTCATAAGTTCACCAACTTTCTTGCCATACTCAATAGGCTTGTTGAAAGGATAAGAAAAATTATGTGAACTAAGGATAGCTAAATTTGTATTATCAGACTTTAGGTTTTTATACGAATGCCCATTGACAATAGCCAGATTGTTGTCGTAGTTTTCTTGGCTTACAAATCCACCAGGATTTTGGCAGAATGTTCTTACTTTATTTCCGAAGGGTTCAGGATAGCCTATTAGTTTAGATTCATAAAGAACGTTATTAACCTTCTCCATAATCTCATTTCTTACTTCTACTCTTACCCCGATATCGACGGTACCGGAAGTGTGATTAATAGCGTGCTTTTCGCACATTTCTTTCAGCCAGTCAGCACCTTTGCGGCCGGTGGCTACGACAACCGTATCAGTATAGAGAACTCGGGATTCAGATCCCCCTTTTGCAGAGGCAATAACAACACCTTTACATCGATCATCTTCGATAATGAGATCCTTAGTTAATGTATTAAATAAAATATCTATACCATTTGCGATTAGGTATTGTTCGATTTTATTATAAATTTCCTGTGCCTTTTCGGTCCCAAGATGGCGAATAGGGCAATCTACCAGTTTAAGGCCGGCTTGGATGGCCTTACGTCTGATATCTTTAATTTCCTCAGAGTTTTCAAGTCCTTCTACTTTCGGGTCTGCGCCAAAATCAAGGTAAATGCTATCCGTATATTTAATAAGTTCAGCTGCAGTATCAAATCCAATAAGTTCTGGTAAGTCGCCTCCTACTTCAGGACTTAAAGACAGTTTGCCGTCGGAGAAAGCGCCGGCGCCTGAAAAGCCTGTTGTTATATGACAATAAGGCTTACAGTTTACACATACTTTCGTCTGTGATTTA
Source organism: uncultured Clostridia bacterium (assembly GCA_937981575.1). Lineage (GTDB taxonomy): Bacteria > Bacillota > Clostridia > Lachnospirales > Cellulosilyticaceae > FMMP01. Next base: position 21,108 of record CALJNR010000073.1, read on the forward strand.
GGACAGTGGCGTTTACTTATGCTGCAGCCTTTTTCGATGATGGCAATTTTTTTGCCTGAGTTTTTTCGCGTGAGTTCAAGAGCCGTAAATATTCCAGACGGTCCTGCCCCTACAATAATAATATCATATTTCATATCAATCATCTCCTTCTAGCTTATAGTACAACTATTTAAGGTAGTTGGTAGAAACAACTGATCCATATTATCAGATTTATATAAGCGAACATTAATTTGAAAAGTAAATAAAATATTCGTCACATAGAATATTTTATAGTATAATATCAATAAAATCAATGGTAGATAATGATTAAATTCTTGACAGACACCTAATAATAAAATAGTATTGTAATGATGAATTATAATGCGTAAATTTAGGAATAAAAGGAGTGTGGGTATTCGTGGACGTCGGACCGAGTTATAGGCGGAGCAATAATCAATCAAACAAAATATACTTGCACTCATTTATTATTTAGGATATTACTATAAGTTATTCTTATCCTTAGTAATAAAGAAGTGCAGGACTAAGGGTGGGAAAAATGAAAAATATTTATAAAACATTTGATACAGGATTACAGCAAATTGACAACTTTGAAGATGGGGCTTGGGTAAATCTTATTAACCCGACACCACACGAGATCAATGAGATCTCTACATTATTTAACATTGAAGTTAATCATATTTTATCTGCGCTGGATGAAGAGGAGAGAGCACGTATTGAAGTAGATGATAACTGCACAGTTATTATTGTTGACGTACCTATTAAAGAATCAGAAGAGGGTCTTGGAACTTATGCTACTATTCCTATGACGATTATTATAGGGGATAAATTCATTATTACGACATGTTTAAAAAATGTTCAGCTTTTAGATGACTTCAGTTCGGGGAAGATTAAAGGGTTTTTTACTTTTAAAAAGACAAGATTTATTCTGCAGCTGCTCTATAAAAATGCTTCTTATTTCCTGCAGTACTTAAGACATATTGACAGGTTAAGCCACAGAATAGAAAGAGAACTTCATAAGTCCATGAAAAACAAGGAGCTTATACAGCTTTTGGACCTAGAAAAAAGCTTAGTTTATTTTACGACCTCACTTCGTTCTAATGAAGTGGTTCTTGAAAAAATGATGCGCATGGAAACGATTAAACAGTATCCAGAGGATCAGGAACTTTTAGAAGATGTTATTATTGAAAATAAACAGGCTATCGAGATGGCTAATATCTACAGTAATATTTTAAGTGGAACGATGGATGCTTTTGCATCAGTCATTTCTAATAATTTAAATATAGTCATGAAGACTTTAACTTCTATTACAATCGTAATGGCTGTTCCTACAATGATAGGCAGCTTTTGGGGAATGAATGTTAGAGTACCGTTAGAACAGAATCCTTATGCTTTTTGGATCATTATCATCTCTTCAGTCATTCTGACGGCACTTCTTACACTGCTCATGGTTAAAAGAAAGCTATTTTAATAATTTGGCGGGACTATTTTAGTCTCGCTTTTTTGCATCTTTAAAGGATATAATGGATAGGTAGACAAGTTTATTGCTTAAATAAAAGTCTTCGGAAAACGTGAAGATCATAATTTAACGAACAGGGAGAAACTAAGAGATGTATAATGCAGAGTATTTTATAGAACAATTAAAGATGACAGCTCATGTAGAAGGTGGATATTTTAAAGAGTGCCTTGTATCAGATGAGAAAAGATGGAGCAGTATTTATTTTCTTTTGAGAAAGGGAGAAGCTTCTCATTTTCATAGACTGAAATCTGATGAAGTATGGTATTACCATGCGGGGGAGCCCCTTACCATTTATATGATTGATGAATTAGGCTGCTTAGTTCAAAAACAGTTAGGAATGAATATAGAAAAAGGAGAAATGCCGCAAATACTTGTTCCAAGAGGAACTGTTTTTGGGTCTATGCAAAATGAAGAAGGGTTTTCATTAGTAGGCTGTATGGTAGCACCTGCTTTTACTTATGATGAATTTGAACTTTTTGAGCGGGCAGATCTTTTAAGCCGTTACCCACAGCACGAAGATATCATTATGAAACTAACAAGATAAATACAGTAAATAAATGAGGGCAGAGAAAGACGCTAAGAATAGGCAAAGGAAATGATAAAATGATGATAGGGGTTATTGCTGATACTCATGGGCTATTGAGAGAAGAATTTATAGAGGCATTCGGAATGTGCAGTATCATTTTTCATGCCGGAGATATAGGAAAAGAAGAAATCCTGCATGAATTAGAAAAAATAGCACCTGTTATTGCCGTTAGAGGCAACAATGACAGAGGGGACTGGGCAGATAAACTGCCTGATGAAGTGAGGGTGGAAGTTAATCATAAAAAGATTTATATGATTCATGATCTAAAAGCGTGTAAAGCTGAATTTAAGAAAGGTGAAGTAGATATTGTTATTAGCGGACATTCACATATTTATAAGGAAGAGCAGAAAGGACACATACTGTATCTCAATCCAGGGGGAGCAGGGGCTAAACGTTTTGGCAGACCAGCCACAGTTATGATCATAGAAGAGCGTAGCAGTGTATTTCAAATAAAACAGCTTATACTTTAAGGTTTGATATGTTTTTCTAAATATGATATGATGAATTAAACCATTAAGAACCAATCTAAAGATAAAAATTCAAGTATTTGATCATTTATTAGGCGCTTAAGATTACGAATTTTACTTAATGAGGTAATAATATGCAAAAAAAATATCAAACGATTCTATTTGATTTAGATGGCACACTAACAGACCCTAAGCTGGGAATAACCAAATCAGTTCAATATGCGCTAAAGCATTTTAATATTCAGGTTACCAACCTAAGCAGTTTGACTTCTTTTATTGGCCCGCCGCTTAAAGATTCATTTATGGAATACTACCATTTTGATGAAGAAAGTGCCCTTTTGGCTATAGAAAAATACAGAGAGTACTTTAAAGAAACGGGTATTTTTGAAAACAATCTTTATTATGGTATGGATCATTTGTTGAAGCAATTGGCAGAACGAGGCAAAACACTTATCGTAGCAACTTCTAAGCCTACTGTTTTTGCGAAGCGTATTCTTGAATACTTTAATATACACGATTATTTTGCTTTTATCAGTGGAAGTGAACTTGATGGGACTAGATCCAAGAAAAGTGAAGTTATTCAGTACGCCTTGGAGCAGAATAATATAAACAATCTTAGTGAGATTATTATGATTGGAGATAGGAAGTACGATATTATTGGAGCAAAGGAAACTGGCATTGACTCGGTCGGTGTTTTATATGGTTATGGAGATGCGGCAGAAATAGAAAATGCAAAGCCTACTTATATTGCCGAGGATATTAATGAGCTTTATCAAATACTTATTTAACTATGTTTTCTTACAAAAAAGCTGCTAGGTTTTCCCTAGGCAGCTTTTTCTTAGTTTTATGCTTTTTTTACTGTGAAAGTAACATTTTCTCCATTGACTTTCCACTCTTTTGTAAAGCCATCAAGGCTTCCTTCTTCTACACTGTGAGCTAGAACTTCCTGAGCGATAAGCGTTCTATTTTTCATCATAATTTCAGCAATTTTTGTATTACCGCTGTAAGAAACTAATATATGATCTTGTACTTCGAAGTCAGCTTCTTTTCTCATAGTTTGTATTTTGGAGATAATTTCTCTTACAAAGCCTTCTTCTAAAAGTTCCTCTGAAAGATTCGTATCAAGAACTACTGTATAGCCTTTATCTACTGCAGATACAAAACCGCCTTTTTGAGCCGTATCAATAAGCAGATCTTCTTTTGATAGTTCAATCGTTTCACCTTGAATCACAAGTTTTAATACGCCGGCAGTATTTAATTCATCCATAGCTTTAGAACCATCAAGATTTGTAAGTTCATTTCTGATGTCATTAAGAAGCTTGCCGTATTTAGGACCGAGCGTACGCATCTGAGGCTTGAAGCTGTAAGAAATAAATTCGCTGGCATCTGTCTTGAATTCAACATTTTTGACATTTAACTCTTCAGCGATGATCTCAGTAAACTCAGAAGAAAGAACTGTTTGAGCACCTACATACATTGTGCCGATCGGCTGGCGGTTTTTGATGTTGGATTCGTTACGGCAGCTGCGGCCAAGCACAACAATCTGAAGCACTTCTTCCATAGACTTTTCAAGATTTCTATCGATCATGGCTTCATCAAAGCTTGGGAAATCACAAAGATGCACGCTGTTTGGTGCAGAAGCATCTACTGTTTTAACGAGATTTTGATAAATCTGTTCTGCCATAAATGGAACAAATGGTGCTGAGATTTTAGCCAAGGTAACAAGTACAGTGTGAAGCGTCATATAAGCATTGATTTTATCTTGAGGCATTTCACTTTGCCAGAATCTCTCACGAGAACGGCGTACATACCAGTTAGACAGCTCATCTACGAAATCCTGCATGATACGAGAAGCTTCAAAAATGCGATAGCTTTCAAGATGTTCATCTACGTCTTTAACAAGTGTGTTAAGTTTTGATAGTACCCATTTATCCATCATATTAAGTGAATTGTAGTCTAAAGTATATTTTGTTGGGTCGAAAGCGTCAATGTTTGCATAGAGTACATAGAAAGCATAAGTGTTCCAGAATGTACCCATGAATTTTCTTTGTGATTCACTGACATTTTCAGAGCCGAAGCGGCTTGGAAGCCATGGGGAACTTGCAGAGTAAAAATACCAACGTACGGCATCGGCACCTTGTGCATCAAGCACAGACCAAGGATCTACAACGTTACCTTTATGCTTGCTCATTTTTTGACCCTCTTTATCGCAGACATGCCCGAGAACAATAACATTTTTATACGGAGACTTATCAAAGATAAGTGTTGAAATGGCCATTAGTGTATAGAACCATCCACGGGTTTGGTCTACAGCTTCAGAGATAAAATCAGCTGGATAATTGTCATCGAAAATCTCTTTGTTTTCAAAAGGATAGTGCCACTGAGCAAAAGGCATTGAACCGCTGTCATACCAGCAGTCAATAACATCTTCAACTCTTGTCATGTGTTTTTGGCACTTTGGACAATTAAGATGCACGGCATCGATATAGGGTTTATGGAGCTCGATTTCATCAGGACAGTCAGGACTCATTGATTTAAGTTCTTCGATGCTTCCAATCATATGCTTATGGCCACACTCACATTCCCAGATTGGAAGAGGTGTTCCCCAATAACGAGAACGGGAAAGCCCCCAGTCGATTACTCCTTCTAGGAAGTTGCCGAAGCGGCCTTCACCGATAGATGGAGGAAGCCAGTTAACTGTATTATTATTTTTTACCAGTGCCTGACGCACTTTAGTCATAGAAATAAACCAGGTATCTCTTGCATAGTATAAAAGAGGCGTATCACATCTCCAGCAATGCGGATAGCTGTGTTCGTAAGGTTCGGATTTGAACAGTTTATTATTTTCACCAAGCCACTTAAGGATGTGCTTATCCGCATCCTTTACAAAAATGTTCTGCCATAAGTCCACTTCTTTTGTAAAATAGCCTTGCTCGTTTACAAGCTGAACAAATGGAAGATCATTTTCACGGCCTACCTTTGCGTCATCTTCACCAAAAGCTGGGGCAATATGGACAATACCTGTACCATCAGTAAGGGTTACATAAGTATCGGATACAACAAACCAAGCTTTTTTATCAGGTTTTACAAAATCAAAAAGAGGTTCATACTCCATGCCGCACAGTTCTTTGCCGGAATATTTTTCTAAAATGCAAGCCCCTTCACCAAGAACTGAAGCTGCTAATGATTCAGCCAAGATATACTTATTGCCTTCGAATTCGGCTTTTACATAAGTATGCTCGGGATGAACACAAAGCGCTACGTTTGATGGAAGTGTCCAAGGGGTTGTAGTCCATGCTAAAAGGTAAGTACTGTTCTCACCTTTTACTTTAAATTTTGCAACGGCAGTTGCATCTTTAATGTCTTTGTAGCCTTGAGCAACCTCGTGAGATGACAAAGAAGTCCCGCAACGCGGGCAGTAAGGAACAATCTTATGACCTTTGTAAATGAGGTCCTTGTCCCAAATTTGTTTAAGTGACCACCACACAGATTCAATATAGTTATTATGGTAAGTTACATAAGGATCATCCATATCTACCCAGTATCCAACCCGGTCAGACATTTTCTCCCACTCGTTTTGATATTTCCAAACGCTTTCTTTGCACTTTGTAATAAAGTCTTCAACACCGTATTTTTCGATTTCAGGTTTACCACTGATGCCAAGGAGCTTTTCAACTTCAAGTTCTACAGGAAGACCATGAGTATCCCAGCCGGCTTTTCGAAGTACTTTATAGCCTTTCATCGTTTTGTAACGTGGTATAAGGTCTTTGATAACACGGGTTAGAATATGACCTATATGGGGTTTGCCGTTTGCTGTTGGAGGGCCATCATAAAAGGTAAAGGTTGGCCCGTCGTTTCTGGCTTTTATAGAATCCTCAAATACATTATTTTCCTTCCAAAACTTCAGGACGTCTAATTCTCTTTCCACAAAGTTCAGGTTGGTATCTACTTTTTTGTACATACGTTGCCTCCTAATTTAACTAGATATAAATACAAAAAAACTCCTTCATCCAATAACAGGACGAAAGAGTATTAAATACGTAATCTTCCGCGGTACCACCTGATTTGTCTCTCCTATAGAGAAACCGCTCGTTATACCTTTCCTAATAAATAACGGTAGGATGCCGTCAGAGCCTACTGGACTTCGGTCTGCCACTCCAAGGGGATTTTTCGTATTTTCTATCGTATGGGCTTACACCAACCCCACTCGCTAAGACGCATCAAAAATAGTACTTTTCCTTTTCACTGTGTTTAGTCTATAAAATTTTATACAAATATTATTATAGAATTAAATAGGTATCTTGTAAAGCCTTAATTCTATAATATATATGTTTTTTAATTGTGAAAAAATGGAATGGTATTATTTGAACTCAATTAATTTTTATTGACGATAATAATACCAATACACACGAGTAAAAGAGCAATAAAGTGTACTGGAAGTAATAACTCGCCAGGGATGAATATACCAGTTAGCAAACTCCCTGTTATGGGAATAATAAATTTAAACATAGAAAGTTCACTGATTGCTCGATATTGCAGAAGCGAATACCAAAGGTAAAAGGCAATGCTTGAAACGAGTGAGAGATAGATGAGTAAACCGGCGGCAAGAGGCGTGAAATGTAAAGAAAAAGGATTTCCCCCCATGAAGAGACCGGTGAAAAATAATAAAATTGCGCCAAGGAACATTTGCCAAGCAGTAAATACAAGGGAAGGAAGTTCTTCGCCGATTCTTTTGGCTATAAACATAGACAGAGCGCTTGTAAGTCCGGAAATGATCATAAATCCTTCCCCTAGGAAGGAAAAACTCAGCAGCCCGCTGCGTCCGTGATCAAGATTTATGAGAATAAGACCTCCAAAGCCGAGTAGAAGCCCAATTGCTTTTTTGAAGTTAAGTTTATCATTTTTATCTAAAAAATGAGCCAGCACGATAGCAAGAAAAATAGAGCTTTGTCCCAAAATAGAAGCCTTGATGCCTGAAGTATTGTTAATACCTATATTAAAGAAAAAGTATTGAAGCGTTGTATTAAATAGCCCTAGAAAAAGTATTGAACGTATATGAGCGGATTTAAGCTTAAAAAACTGGACTTGTTTAACCATTCCGAAAACGAATAAAAACACTCCTGCCAGTATAAACCTGAGGCTGATCAGTGTAATGTTATCAGCCAAGTTACTGCTTGCAATTCCCATTTCTTTGTAAATGATTTTAAGAGTGGGATATGGAGTTCCCCATAATATGCAGCATAGTAAGGCTATGGAGGTTGTGATGAAAAAAGATTGAGGAGGGGCTTGCGTTTTATTCATTTTTGTTCTCCTTGAACCTAACTGGTTTACTTAAGTCTAAAAATATTTATTAGATATCAGTTAATTGTTTACCTAATGATGACGAAATATGGTATAATAATAGTATAGTATAATACAATTGGCTTTAAGAGTCAAAGAAGGAGATGCACCAATGTTTACCAGAAATTTAACATTATTAACAGATTTGTATCAGCTGACGATGATGCAAGGTTATTATGAGAATGATGTTAATAATCATGAAGTAGTATTCGATCTTTTTTATAGAACTAATCCATCTAAAAATGGTTATGCCCTATGTGCAGGACTCGCACAGGCCATAGAATATATCAACAACCTGTCTTTTGCAAAAGAGGACATTGATTATCTGGAAAGCTTAGGTTTATTTAAAAAAGATTTTCTTGAGTATTTGAGAAATTTTAAGTTTACAGGAGACATTGATGCGATAGAAGAAGGAACAGTTGTTTTTCCAGGAGAAGTGCTGCTTCGGGTAAAGGCTCCGATTTTTGAAGCTCAATTTGTTGAGACAGCGCTTTTAAATATAGTCAATCATCAAAGTCTTATTGCAACAAAGGCAGCGCGGGTTGTTAAAGCTGCTGAAGGAGATCCAGTTTTAGAATTTGGATTAAGAAGAGCGCAGGGGCCAGACGCTGGTGTATATGGGGCAAGAGCAGCTGTTATAGGCGGCTGCAGCGCTACTTCTAATGTGCTTACAGGCAAAATGTTTGGCGTTCCTATTGCAGGAACACATGCTCATAGCTGGGTTATGAGCTTTGATGAAGAAATAGAAGCCTTTAGAGCCTATGCAAAGTTATTTCCTAACAAGTGTATATTGCTTGTTGATACCTATGATACCCTTGAATCAGGTGTACCTAATGCGATTAAAGTGTTTGATGAAATGAAAGAAGCTGGTATCACTTCTGCCGCATATGGCATACGTCTTGACAGCGGAGACCTTGCTTATTTATCTAAAAAAGCAAGACAGATGTTAGATGCAGCAGGGCATACAAAGGCAATAATCAGTGCTTCGTGTGATCTCGATGAACTGCTTATTGCAGACCTTAAAAGGCAAGGAGCTAAAATCTCTTTATGGGGAGTAGGAACAAATCTTATTACTTCATCTGATTGTCCTTCGTTTGGAGGTATTTATAAATTATCAGCAGAGATTAGTAAAGAGGGCACAAGTATCCCAAAAATCAAAATTTCGGATAACCCAGAGAAAGTTACTAATCCAGGCGTTAAAAAGGTTGTAAGAATATACGACAAACTATCCCATAAAATCCAGGCGGATATTATCGCGCTAGATGACGAAATCTTTGATGAAACTAAGCCGCTTACATTGTACGAAACCCATGCCAGGTGGAAAAAGATAAAACTTAAAGCAAATACCTATGAAGCTCGGGAGCTTTTAGTTCCAGTATTTAGAGGAGGGCATCAAGTTTATGAATCACCTGCAGCTATGGCGATAAAAGAGTATGCTGCAGGTGAACTGGCTACCCTTTGGGATGAATATAAAAGGTTGATTAATCCGCAGATCATGCCTGTCGTTTTATCCGATGGCTTATATGAACTTAAACAGAAGATGCTGGAAGACTACAAGAAGGATTAGAGGTGATGATATGATTGGTAATATAAAAGTTTTAAACAGCATGCTTGTGCACTACATTACAACAACAGGAAAAAGAAAAAAATATTCTTACGGTAATTCGAAATATGATAAAAGAGAAAGCAGACAGCATATTTATAAAACGCTGCAGAAATTATCACGTAGCATGCTGAAAGCTGGAGAAATTCCCGTAGAAGTACGAGGAATCGAAAATCTGCCGCAGCATGGGCCGGTTCTCTATGTTGCCAATCATAAAAGCATTTTTGATATTGTTATTCTTACAAGCATTATCGAAGATCCTTGTATATATATTGGCAAGAAGGAAGTCTCTAAAATGCCTTTGGTTGGGAAATGGTTTGATGCTCTAGGATGTATTTATATTGACCGGGAGGATATCAGACAATCTTTAAAAGCTATTATGGAAGGCATAGGTGAACTCAAGAACGGACAATCTATTGTTTTATTTCCAGAAGGAACAAGAACCTATGCCAGGGAAATGAAAGATTTTAAGGAAGGCAGTTTTAAGCTGGCAACCAAAACAGGGGTACCCATTGTTCCTATAGCTCTTCAGGATACTTATAAAGTTTTTGAAGAGAACAAGGGTATCAGAAAAGCTAAAGCCTATGTCAATATTGGAAAAACAATTTATCAGGAAGCGTTAAGTACGGAAGAGAGAAGAAGTCTTCCGCAATATGTACAGCATATTGTAGAGGAGCTGCTTAGACAAGTTACATATACTAGTTAGTTTGGGACACAAGAAGATCAGTAATATAAAAAGAAATTACGCACCTCAAGCTTACTGTATATGCACATATATTTTATAGGTTTACAACTATTAAGAACTGAAAGAGTATGGCAGTAACTTTTAGTATTAAGTGAGGGGGGATTAGTATGACAGATAGCCAAGAAAACCGATTGAATCAGGAAGAACTTAAGCCTGTTAATGAAACATTATTTGTAGAGGTATCTAAGGATAAAATGTTAGGCGTAATTTGGTTTGAGGAGCCTAAAAATGGAGGCGCAGTTTTATCCTTAAATCAGATTAAAGATGAAATTGATAGAAAAGGCATTAAAAAGGGTATAGATTTTGAACTTCTAAATCACATTGCATCTGAAAAAAAGTACAGCTATAAATATATCATTGCTAAGGGAATTCTGCCGGAAGATGGGCAGGATGGCATATTAACCTTGACATTTAGTGCAGAAGATATTAAGAGTTTTAAACCGAAACAAAATGCAGATGGTACTGTAGATTTTAAAAATCTTCATGCAGTACATAATGTGAAAAAAGGAGATATACTAGCGACTAAAACCCCGCCCGCAGATGGTAAGGAAGGCTATAATATATTCGATCAAGTCCTTAAAGCTAAAAAAGGTAAAGACGTGAGAATACCTAAAGGGAAGAATACAGAGATATCAGCAGATGGACTAAGCCTTATTGCAGCAGTAGATGGCAAATTAGAGTATGATGGGCATAATATCTATGTTAATACGGTATATACCTTAAATGGAGATCTAGACAGCAGTATTGGAAATATTGATTTTATAGGAAGTGTTGTAATAAGCGGAAGTATCAAATCAGGGTTTACTGTAAAAGCCGAAGGCTCTGTTGAAGTTAAGGGATCAGTTGAGGATTCAGTTATTATAGCGGGAGGAGATATTTTTCTAAGCTATGGCATACAAGGGATAGAAAAAGGGAAATTAATCTCTGGGGGAAATGTGGTTGCAAAGTTTATACAAAATGCTACAGTGGAAGCAAAAAAAGATGTCATTACTGAAGCTATCATACATTCTAATGTTTCAGCGGGAAATATGATTAGAGTAGAAAGCGGAAAAGGGACTATTGTAGGAGGTAGTGTTGCAGCCACCCATATGATTTTGGCTAAAAGCATCGGATCTCCTATGGGAACTGCTACGACGGTTCAAATAGGCATATTACCAAGCATCTATCAAAAGCATAAACAAATTGAGGCTGAGCTGCACCTTAAGCAGGAGACCTTAGATAAAGTAGAACAAAGTATCAAGTTTTTATTTACTAAGGCAAGGGAGACGAAACTGGATGCGCAGAAACAAATGATGCTGCACAAGCTTAACGATTCGAGAACACCGCTTATAGAAGAAATAGGTGTATTAAAAAGTGAATTTAATGAGCTCTCTGAAGTTTTAAGAGAGGCCCAAGATGGGATTATCAAGGCGATGGATACGGTGTATCCAGGGGTTAAGCTTATTATTGGCAATTCTATTAAGTATGTAGATGATACACAGGTAAGGTGTACTATCAGAAAAGTAGATGGAGATATATTTATTGGTTTATAAAATGGTATAAAAAAGACAGATCTTTTGGATCTGTCTTTTTTATAAGATTGGAGAAAGGAGCCGGGCTATAGATTCTTTAATCTTAATGATGAGATTCCTGTTTTTGTAGATTTCAGGGGTAACTTCCTTACAATCTAAAATATCTTCAAGGAATATGCGGGAAAGCTTTTTCGTAATGGTTTCGTTATAAATAAAAGCATTAATCTCAAAGTTTAGTTTGAAACTGCGAATGTCACAGTTGGCTGTACCCACAGAACAAATGGTATCATCTATCACAATGGTTTTAGCGTGCAAAAAGCCCTTTTCGTAAGTATAACATTTTGCCCCGCAATCAAGTATTTCTCCTATGTGCGCATAAGTTGCCCAATAAACAAAGATATGATCTGGCTTATTAGGAATCATGACACGAACATCTATACCGGAAAGGGCAGCAAGTTTAAGTGCCGTTAAGACCACTTCATCAGGTACAAAGTAAGGGGTCTGGATATAAATATATCTTTTGGCTGTATAAATCATTTTTATGAAGCCGTCTCTTATACCCTGTTGTTTGGAATCAGGACCACTAGATACAATCTGCATACCTACATTGCCAGGGGCACTGTTTGTCTCAATAGGAATATATTTATCAAGAAGAAGATCTTCGCTGGTTGCAAATCTTCGGTCAAGCAAAAATTGAAGGTTAATCAGCCTGACAGCACTCCCGGTTATTTTGAGATGAGTATCCCGCCAATAGCCTAATTTTTTATTAAGGCCAATGTATTCTTCGCCAATATTAAATCCTCCTAGATAGCCTACTAGACCATCAATCACGCATATTTTGCGATGATTTCTATAGTTGGCTCGGAATTTGATAAAGGGAATAAAGGATGGGAAAAAGCAAGCTGTTTTGACACCTGCTTCTGCGAGTTCATGAAAAAACTTAGATGGAATACCAAAACAACCCATATCATCATAGAGCAAAAAGACTTCAATCCCTTCTTTGGCCTTGGCGACAAGGAGATCTTTAAGCGCTTTCCCTAATTCATCATTTTTTATAATATAATATTCAATATGAATATACCGTTTAGCTTTTTTGATGTTCTCAAACATCACATTAAAAAGTTCTTTGCCATCAATAATAATATCCACTGTGTTATCTTCAGTATATAATGAATCGTGAGCGTTAAGATGAAGACTTATAAGGCTTTCATAAGCATTAATGAGAGGGTTATCGTATTCGTTAAAGTGCTGCCAAAGGGAAGTCTGCTGCCTATGGGCTACGGCTAAAAAGCGATCCTCCTCTTCTTTTTTTATAAAAGTTTTTCTTTTTCGAAGATCTTGTCCGAACATAAGATATAAAATAAACCCTACAAATGGAATAAACAGCATGAGCATGATCCAGGCCCATGTGGTTGTAGGATTTTTGCGGGTAAAAAATATAACTGATATAACAAGCAGAATGTTAATATATAAGAACATGTCAAGCCAAGTAAAACCAATAAGCAAACTATGTATCATTTTTGATCACCTCTATAATAGTATTATACTATGTAATAAAAATTATTATCAACATTGTGTTCTAAGTTTTGGTATGATATACTAATCTAAGCTTAACTAAAAGTTCTAAAGGAGGTATAAAATTTGAATTGGACAATATTTTTTATTGTACTTGCAGTACTTGCTGTACTTATTGCTGGACTATATTTTTGGGGGAGAAACTTACAGAAAAAATATGATAGTCAGCAGCAGCTTATTAATCAGCATAAACAAGCTATGTCTATATTTGTAATAGATAAGAAAAGAGATCATGTGAGCAACCTGAAGCTTCCGAAACAAGTTAAGGAACAGCTTCCATGGATTTATAAAAAGCGTAAGATGCCAGTTGTTATTGCGAAAATTGGACCACAGATTCAGACACTTATGTGCGACGAAAAGATTTATAACAGCATTCCTGTAAAAAAGCAAATTAAAGTTGAACTTGCAGGGATACTTGTTGTGAATGTTTTATCCGGCAAACTTCCGGAGGTTAAGAAAAAAGGGTTTATATCTCAGCTCAAAGATAAGGCTATGCCTGCTAAAGCTGATAAAAAATAAAGCTTGTATACTCTGAGTATACAAGCTTTATTTTTTATTAAATTTATGACTTGTAGTATCTAAAACATTAATAAGGTTAATAATAATTGAAACAAACTCATATGTTTAAAACATGAAGCTTGTAAATGATAATATACTAACTGACAGCAGAGATTGTAGAGGAGGAGGCCAAGTGAAAGAAAATGCAATTATATTTACAAAAAGATTAATTAAAAGATATGTTGCACACAATATAGCAGCGACCAGTGCACAAATTGCTTATCACTGGATTATGGCATTTTTTCCATTTCTTATTTTCATTATTTCACTACTGACATATACCAGAATTCCAGTTATTATTTTAATGGAATACATTGCAAAGATTGTGCCTAGTTCTTTAGTTCCTTTTATTAGAAATACCATTAACCAATTTATTTTGTACAGAAGTACGGCACTTTTATCAGTTGGGATGCTTGTCACCCTTTGGTCAGGAGGAACGGCTGTTAATGCTCTCACAAGAGGTATTTATTTAGCTTACAACTCAAAACATGTTAAACCTTTTTGGCTTTCAAAACTGACAGCTGTTTTTTACACTATTTTACTCGCTGTGCTTATTATAGTTCTTATGATAAGCTTGGTGTTCGGAAACAGATTGGGAGACTATGTTATGGAAAGTCTTCAAGTTAATAGAGGCATTTTTATGCCGATATGGAATCTAAGCAGGCTTATTATGCCGTTCATAGCACTAATTATGATCCTATACAGTATTTATAGGGTGATTCCTAGAAAATATCTTAAATGCAAAAATGTATGGCCGGGAACACTATTCGTATCGTTTGGGTGGTACTTTTTCTCGCTTATTTTTTCTATATACGTAGATAATTATAGTAAGTATAACCAATTATATGGTAGTATAGGAGGTGTATTTGTTTTGCTGATATGGCTTTACTCAAGCTGTATGCTTCTTCTTCTCGGAGCAGAAATCAATGCACTTTATCAGGATATTAAAACAAATCACGTGATACGAAGAGGTGAACGTGTTAAACTCACATAGATTAAAGGAGTATTTTTTATGCAGCCACTTCATCAAATATTTTATCTTAGAGACAGCTTAGTTGTAGCTCGAGATCTGCTGGGAAAAACACTGGTAAGGCAAGTTGGAGATAAACACTATGCATTTAAAATTGTTGAAACAGAAGCTTACAGAGGAGAATTTGATAAAGCTTCCCATGCCTACGGCGGCAAGTTGACTAATCGAACGAGGCCTATGTTTCAAGCGGGGGGAATCACCTATATTTACCTTATTTATGGCATGTATTATTGTCTCAATATTGTTACAAACAATGAGAGCATTCCGCATGCTGTTCTAATTCGGGCCCTTCAGCCTTTAGATGATGAAGCCATTAGGTATGCTGCACTTAACAGACCCATTAAATCCAAAAAGGTGCAGGATCTCACTAATGGACCTGGAAAGCTCTGCAAAGCCTTAGTCATAGATAAAACCTTAAATGAAGTGGATGTTACAGAAAAAGGCAGTTTATGGATTGCTGAGAGTATTACAGAAGAGAATAATATGAAGGACTTCGAGATTATAGAAGATAAAAGAATTAATATTCCTTACGCCATGGAATATCAAGATGTTTTATGGCGGTTTTATATTAACCATAATCAGTTTGTATCAGTACTAAAAAAATAATAAAGCGGTGATGAACATGTTTGAAAAAGAAATTCTTCAGTCTAAAAACCCTACCTTTTCGTTTGAAATTTTTCCGCCGAAGGGGGTAGGGAATTTAGAATCTATCTATGACGCAGTAGATGCCCTTGCAAGTTTAATGCCAGACTTTATCAGCGTCACATACGGAGCTGGGGGAAGCAGCAGAGACAATACTGTAGAAATTGCATCGGTTATTCAGAATAAGTATAATATCCCCACTCTTGCACATTTAACCTGTGTGGGGAGTACTAAGCTTGAGATGGACAACATTCTCGGTGCGCTAAGTGAAAAAGGTATCAAAAATATCTTGGCATTAAGAGGAGATTTAAACGAAGAAGCTGTTTTAGGAGAGTTTAAATATGCTTCAGATCTTATTACATACATAAAAGACAAATATAACTTTAATATAGTCAGTGCTTGTTACCCAGAAAAACATTTAGAGGCCTATAGTATGGCATCAGACTTGCAGCATCTTAAATATAAAGTTAACAGTGGAGCAGATATGTTGGTATCACAGCTCTTTTTTGATAATGAAGTCTTTTATCGCTTTCTTGATAAGACAAGAGTGCTTGGAATAGAAGTGCCTATTATTGCAGGGATAATGCCCATAACCTCACCAAAACAAATTGAGAGAATGGTTTCATTATGCGGAGCTACAGTTCCAGAAACAGTTCAGAAGTTTGTAAAAGCTTATGGGCACAACAGCATGGCAATAAAAGAAGCTGGAATTGCCTATGCGACGCAGCAAATTATTGATCTTCTTGCCCACGGCGTAGATGGTATTCACCTTTATACGATGAACCAGGCAGATATTGCGAAACGTATTGCAGAAAATTTAAGAGGTATTCTTTATTCGTTAAAAGTAAAGAGGGCATAGAGATGAATATTTCAAGTCTAATGATTCAAGATGCACTTCGGTATATGCAGGTTCCAAAATCGAAGGCTGGTGATGAAACACTTCAAAAAATAATAGATGGATTCAATAAACTTTACCAAATAAGCACCCCAAAATACATTTATCATAGTTTCCATATTAGGAAGGACAACTTGGTAACTGAATTTGAAGGGACAAGTTTCGAGGTTAAAAGCTCAGATCTTACAAAGCTTTTTGAAAGCTGTCAAAGATGTTATCTTTTAGCAGCGACACTCGGGCAGTCTGTGGACAGGGAGATCGGGATAAAGCAAAAGGTAGATATGCTGGATGCAGTCATATTAGATGCATGTGCCTCTGTTTTAATAGAAAAGCTATGTGATGAAGCAGAGCAGAAAATTGCAGCAGAAGTTTCGGACGGCGAATTTCTTACCATGAGGTTCAGCCCAGGATATGGAGATGTCCCCCTAGAAGTGCAGCAGGAACTTATAGAGGTGATGGTGGCTGCTAAAAAAATAGGATTAAGCCTTACATATACTAATATGCTTATTCCTACAAAGTCTATAACAGCTTTTATCGGTATATCTTCAAAAAAAGAAAATAGAATGAAAAACTGCGGGGCATGCAACTTAGCAGCCAGCTGTTTATATAAGGAAAGAGGGAATCGATGTGGTTTATAATGTATTAGAAAAAAAACGGCTGATTTTTGATGGTGCGATGGGGACGGTTCTCCAAAATCGAGGGTTGAAACTAGGAGAACTTCCAGAAAGTTATAATTTCACCCATGCAGAAGTGGTGCAAAGTATTCATAGAGACTACTTAAAGGCAGGGGCTAATTTTGTTACAACTAATACTTTTGGGGCGAACAGATATAAAATGCAAAAACTGCCTTATACAGTAGAAGAAATCATTATGCAGGCGGCAAAACTTGCAAGAAATGCAGCTAAGGATTTTCCGGAAGCTTACGTAGCGTTAGATGTAGGACCAAGCGGAAGAGTTCTACAGCCTGTAGGAGATACTCCCTTTGAAGAGGTTTACGAAGTTTTCAAAGAACAAGTTGTAGCTGGGGAAAAGGCAGGCTGTGACGTGGTTCTCTTTGAAACATTTACGGATTTATATGAACTAAAAGCTGCTGTACTTGCAGCTAAGGAAAATACATCCCTTCCTATCTTCTGTACGATGAGCTTTGAAGAGAATGAGCGAACCTTTTTTGGCACAAGTATTGAGGCGATGGTTCTGACTTTAGAAAGCCTTGGCGTACAGGCTCTTGGCGTAAATTGCTCCCTTGGGCCAAAACAGCTTGTGCCGATTGTTAACAAGATACTTAGATATGCTTCGATTCCAGTTATGATCCAGCCGAATGCAGGGCTTCCAACCGTAGGCGGGGCAGCAGCAACTTATGATATTACTGCCGAGCAGTTTGCAGAGTATATGAAGACATTTGCTGAATGCGGCATAAGTATACTCGGAGGGTGCTGCGGAACAACTGAAGAGTATATAGAAAAAACGGTTAAAAAGATTGCAGAGCTTCCTTATCTGTTTCAGCCAAAAGAAAGACTTACGGGGGTTTGCAGTCATTCAGAAGCGGTATTTTTTGATGATGTTGTGATCATTGGCGAAAGGCTTAATCCTACAGGGAAAAAGATGCTTCAGGCAGCTCTTAGAAATCATGATATGGATTATATTCTAAGAGAGGCTATCATGCAGCAGGAACAGGGTGCTCACGTTTTAGATGTTAACATGGGACTTCCAGATATAGATGAGGTAGAAATGCTAAAACATGCTGTAGCTGAACTTCAGGGAATTATTACTCTGCCTCTTCAAATTGACTCTTCGAATCCTAAGGCGTTAGAAGCAGCAGCTAGAATCTATAATGGAAAACCTATTCTTAATTCTGTAAATGGTAAGAATGAAAGCTTAGAAACCATTTTACCTATTGCTAAAAAATATGGCGCATGTGTTTTGGGATTAACATTAGATGAAAAAGGTATTCCAAATTCAGCAGAAGAAAGACTTGCAATTGCTGAAAAAATAGTAGAAACTGCAGTTCAAATGGGTATTCCCAAACAAGATATTCTTATCGACTGTCTTGTAGTTACTGCATCAGCTCAGCAGGATTTGGTGATAGAAACACTAAAAGCTGTAAGGCTCGTTAAAGAAAAGTTAGGGGTAAAGACTGTGCTTGGCGTAAGCAATGTTTCGTTTGGACTGCCTAATAGACCAGTTATTAACAAAACTATGCTTGCCATGGCCCTTATGCAAGGACTTGATGCGCCTATCATGAATCCAGGGGACGCAGGAATGGCTGAAACAATCCGGGCTTACAGAGTACTAAATGGTAAGGACGAAGATTCAAAAGAATATACAACTTTCTATATGGATGCGCAAAATAGCGAAGCAGACAAAGTAAACGAGGCTGCACCTAAAGAATCTTTAGATCTCAGACAGAGTATTATAAGCGGGCTTAAGGAAGAAACGAAGATGTTGACAGACGAGCATTTAAAGGCGATGGCGCCTTTGGAGATTATTGAAACTTATATCGTACCAGCCCTTAATGAAGTTGGCATTCTTTACGAAAATCAAAAAATTTATTTGCCACAGCTTATAAAATCAGCGGAAGCAGCTAAAAAATCTTTTGAAGTGCTTCAGAAAGAATTGGTAAAAACCAATACGGAGCATACGCTAAGCAAAACAAAAGTCGTATTGGCTACTGTTTATGGAGATATTCATGATATTGGAAAAAATATAGTTAAAGTTATTATGGAGAATTATAATTTTGATGTCATAGATCTTGGCAAAGACGTGCCAGCAGAGAAAGTTGTTGAAGCTGTCAAAAGCCATCAAGCTAAAATAGTAGGGCTGAGTGCACTGATGACTACCACTGTCAGCAGTATGAAAGATACAATTGCTGCCCTAAGAGCGCAGTGTCCAGATACTAAGATTATAGTTGGCGGCGCGGTGCTAACAAAAGAACTTGCAGCTTATGTTAACGCAGATTTTTATGCGAAAGATGCCATGGAAACCGTTAAAGTTGCACAGAATATAGTCACCTGTTAAAAAAATAAGTGAGACTAAAAATAATTTTGATATTCTATTTGCTTTTATTGTTAACATAGTATAAATTAGTAATATGAGAATTTGTATGTTTTTTATGCTAATAAGCGTAATAGAAATGAATCATTTAGCAGATGGATCTTGTACATTGTGTATCGAGGCAGTAGGTATGCTTATTCAAATGGAATAGTTTTACTTAAGGAGGGGAACACAAGATGGATAGTGAACTAATGAGTCAGCAGCAGTCATCTTTAGAATATTTAGAGATAGAACTGCAGCAGCAAAGAGGCATGTTATGGCTTTTTGGTGAAATTATGAAAGAAGCTGTTAACATAAGTTCTTTCAAGCAGCTTATGGCGATATTAACAGATATGTTAATGGGGGTAATGGGCGTTACAACCTGCTATCTTTGGATCGCTCAGGAAGACAAGTATAAAGTGTATTTTAGAAGTGTAGAGCTGCAGAACGACTTTAGGGAAACTAAAGTTATGGACATTCCAGCTTCTTTAAAAGATTTGCAAGGCTCCTATACCTTTTCAAGAGAAGAAATCGTAAGTCCGCTTATTGAATGTATCAATGTTCCCTTATCCAGGTTTGCTGTTCCCCTGAAGAATTTTAACGATAACAGCATCTTTGGAGCGTTGGTATTAGAGCACGAAGAGCCTAACTTTTTTACGGATAATACAATTGCTTTTTTTGAAACCTTAACGATATTTATTTCAATCAATGCTCAAAACTCAAGGCTTCTGCAGACTGTCTCAAAAGAGTCGCAAACAGATCCGCTGACAGGAGCCTATAATAGAAGGCATCTTCAAAAAGCACTGGAGAAGGTTTACAAAGCTAAGAAAATCATGACTGTAGCAGTTGTAGATACAGATAATTTTAAGCAGGTTAACGATATGCTTGGCCATTTAAAGGGCGATACGGTACTTAAGGCTATTGCTCAGCTGGCAAAAGGATCTGTAAGAGAATACGGCGGAGAAGTCGTAAGGTATGGCGGAGATGAATTCGTTATACTTATCCCTATTCCGATAGAAGAAGCTATTCATATTTTAGAAGAATTCAGAAGAGGTGTATATTATATTCAGCTGACTTATGACATTGATATTCCAGTAACTGTAACATTAGGGGCGTGTTCATATCCTGATATGGCTGAAGATCCGCATCAAGCTGTAAGAGCTGCAGATAATGCACTGATTAGGGGCAAAATGAAAGGTAAAAATCGTGTGGTACTGGCTATAGAAGAAGACATAAAAAAGAGTGTGCTTCTTAACCCTGAGGTTACTACCTGAAGTTAAGACTTTAATTGGCTGACGGCGTCTTGTACTTGGAAAATATATGTTGTATAATGTCTTATTAACGTTATTTTTATCTAAATGAAAAAGATTACCTGCCTATAAGGTAGGCAGATAATCTTTAGAAATACTTAAATATGAGGAGTAATTAACAAATGAACAAAATAAAAGTAATGAGTGTATTCGGCACCCGTCCGGAAGCTGTTAAGATGGCTCCGCTTGTTAAAGAATTAGAAAGATATGATGAACTTGAAAGTATAGTATGTGTAACGGCACAGCATAGAGAGATGTTAGATCAAGTGCTTGATATATTTAAACTAGAAGCTCATTATGATTTAAATATTATGAAAGACAGACAGACACTAACAGGCATTACTGTTAGAGTTTTAGAAGGCTTAGAGAAGGTTTTAGATGAGGTGCGTCCAGACATCGTTCTTGTCCATGGAGATACAACCACCTCTTTTGTTTCTGCCCTTGCGGCATTTTATAAGCAGATTAAAGTAGGTCATGTAGAAGCTGGGCTTAGAACTTATAACAGGTATGAGCCTTTTCCTGAGGAGATGAATAGAAAACTTACAGGATCACTAACTAATCTCCATTTTTCACCTACCCCTCTTGCAAAGGAAAATCTGCTTAGAGAGGGAATAGAAGAAGAAAGTATTTTTGTTACAGGGAATACGGTAATAGATGCGCTTAAAACAACAATAGAAGAAGACTACATATTTTCTGAAGAAAAGTTGAATGCTATTCATTATGCGAAGCAGAAAGTTATTACAATGACTGCACACCGCAGAGAAAATTTAGGAGAGCCTTTAGAGAACATATGCAGTGCTGTACGGGAAATCGCCCTCGAACATGAAGATGTTGAGGTTGTTTATGCTGTGCATAAAAATCCTGCGGTAAGAGAAGTGGCAGAAAAGATACTTGGAGATGTTCCAAGGGTACATCTAGTTGAGCCGCTGGATATTAAAGACATGCATAACTTAATGCGAAGGTCTTATCTGGTACTTACAGATTCAGGCGGGCTTCAGGAAGAGGTTCCTTCGCTTGGAAAACCTGTACTTGTTCTTAGGAATGTAACTGAAAGACCCGAAGGGATTGAAGCAGGAACCCTGAAGCTGGCTGGGGTAGAAAAGGATACAATCTATCAGCTTACGAAAGAACTGCTTACCAATAAAGAACTTTATGGTCAAATGGCACAGGCCAAAAATCCGTTTGGTGATGGGGAAGCTTCAAGGAGAATAGCTGAAGCGATTCTCTATCATTTTAGCAAAGAAGCTAAAAGGCCAGAAGATTATCAGTATAAATAATGAATACTTCTAGTCCATAGGAGGGGGTTTGAAAATGAAAAATAGTAGTTGGGCACGTTCTTTAGTTCTGATATCCCAGTTAGGCATTTCTATGATTATTCCTATTTTGTTATGTACACTAATAGGTGTATTTTTAGATAACAAAATACATTCAGAGCCGTGGCTTACTATCATTTTTATCCTCTTAGGGGTAGGGGCAGCTTTTAGAAATATGTTTTACATGACAAGTAAAGAAATGAAGAAAGGGAAAAAAGATGAATAATGATTATCTCAAGATGAACAAGCCCCATCTTAAGAAAAATTTTATGCCTATTGTTATGATAGGATTTTCATTAATCGTATATACTATAGGCATATTGTGGACCAGTGATCTCTGGAGCTGGACTCGCGGGATATTATTTGGCTTATTATTTTCCCTGCTAAAGCTTAAACTTATGCAAAGTACGTTTAAGCGTGCTGTAACAATGCCCGAAGGTAAGGCGAAAAGCTATGCGACAATGCATTATGTTCTTAGGTATCTTTTAACAGGTCTTGTACTATTTGTTGCTGCAATCGAGCCAGAAATAAATATTTTAGGAGTGTTTTTTGGTCTTATTTCAATGAAAGCTGCTGCTTATATGCAGCTGATGATGAAGGAGTAAATGAGGCAACAAGAGCTTATATAAGCTCATTGCATATATTCTTTAAAAGAAAGGGGTGTAAGTAGGTGGAAAATCTAGATTTTGGCGTACAGACGGTCATAAAACTGTTCGAAGTTAATGGACAGGCCCTAGGCATTACAACCACACATATCAATACATGGATTGTTATGGCGGCGCTTATAGTCATCGCACTTATAGTGAGAATCAAGCTTAAGAATTTCAAAGAAGTCCCTGAAAGCAAGTTCCAAAACATTGTGGAACTTCTGATAGAAACGCTTAGTAATTTTACGGCGAGCACTATGGGTGAGAAGAACAGAAATTTTGCTTATTTTTATGG
The DNA here is from genome assembly GCA_937981575.1 of uncultured Clostridia bacterium. Classification (GTDB taxonomy): domain Bacteria; phylum Bacillota; class Clostridia; order Lachnospirales; family Cellulosilyticaceae; genus FMMP01. The sequence continues at coordinate 44,171 of CALJNR010000073.1, forward strand.
ACCAATGTTTTTGTTTATTTTGTTATCAAATCTTTCAGGACTAGTTGGCCTTAGGCCGCCTACTGCAGATATCGCAACAACACTTGCATTAGGTTTAACGACGTTTTTCATGATCCATGGCTATGGGGTAAAAGCAAAAGGCCCTGGGTATTTCAAAGGATTTTTGGAGCCTATGCCCTTACTATTACCGCTTAATATTGTTGGAGAACTTGCAACACCGATTTCACTAAGTTTTCGTTTGTTTGGGAATATACTAGGCGGAACAATTATTATGGGGCTTTACTATGCGATGATGCCACTTGTACTTAGAATAGGACTACCAGCAATTTTTCATCTTTATTTTGATGTTTTTGCAGGGGCACTTCAAACACTTATATTTGTTATGCTAAGTATGACCTTTGTATCGAGTGCGATGGATTAATAGGAAAATGAGGTGATAGGCGTGTCAGGATTTTTTGATTTACTTTTTGGCTGGATGGGAAGTGTTGATCCTAGGGCTCTTGTACTAGCTTTTTCGGCAATAGGAGCAGGACTCGCAATGATTGCAGGAATAGGTCCTGGAATTGGACAAGGCTATGCGGCCGGTAAAGCAGCAGAAGCTATGGGCAAGAACCCTGAAGAGGGAGGCAGGCCAGCAACTATTGTCATGCTCTTAGGGGCAGCAGTAGCAGAAACATCAGGGATTTTTTCATTGGTTATTGCTATTATTCTTTTGTTTGCAAACCCGCTTATTACAAAAGAAGGTGTTGGGCTTGTACTTGCATGCTCAGCAATAGGAGCAGGGCTTGCGATGATCGCAGGAATAGGCCCCGGCATTGGACAAGGCTACGCAGCCGGCAAAGCTGCAGAAGCAGTTGGCAAGCGGCCTAAGCTGCAGAATATGGTAGTAAGAACAATGCTTCTTGGGCAGGCAGTTGCCCAGACAACAGGTATTTATGCATTAATTATTGCACTACTTTTATTATTTGTTAATATCTTTAAATAAGCTATATATACTATTATTTAATCATTTTAAGGAGGAATTTAATTATGGAAAATCAAATCGATGGAAGAGCACTTATTTTAGCATGTTCGGCAATAGGAGCAGGTCTTGCGATGATCGCAGGGATAGGACCAGGAATTGGACAAGGGTATGCAGCCGGTAAAGGTGCAGAAGCAGTAGGCCGTCAGCCAGAAGCGCAGTCTGATGTTGTGCGTACAATGCTTTTAGGTGCAGCAGTAGCAGAAACAACTGGGATCTATGGACTTATTGTAGCTATTATTCTTTTGTTTGCTAATCCGCTTATTACAAGATATATGCAATTGATTGGATAATAAGAAAACTGCACTATGCATAGAAAGGAGGGAGCTTCCCTTTGAATACATCATTTATCACATTATTATCTACGGCACAAAATACTGCTCCCGAGCCAGGGAAAATTGTCGGGTTTGATATAGGCCTTATTTGGGACCTTAGTCTGCAGTGGCTTGCACTTTTTGTTATTATCTTTATACTCTATAAGCTTTTATTTAAGCCAGTAACAGAGTTCTTAGAAAAAAGAAAAAATGCTATCAAACAGACTATAGATGATGCCAATCATCAAAAAGCTTCTGCCGTTGAGATGAGAGCCAATTATGAGGCCAAAATTTCAAATATTGAGGAAGAAGCAAATAAAATTCTTAAAGAAGCAAGAGCAAAGGCTCTAGCGCGGGAAGAAGAGATTATTAAAGCTGCAAAAGAAGAAGCAGAACTAATCAAACAAAAAGCTTTTAGTGATATTAAACTTGAACAGGCCCGCATTAAAGATGAGATGAAAAAGGAAATGATTGAGCTTTCCACAATTATGGCTGGAAAGTTTGTAAGTGCGTCTATTGATGATACTAAACATACAGAGTTAATTGATAATATTATCAAAGAGATGGGGGATGTTCAGTGGCTAAATTAGTTATTAAAAGGTATGCTACTGCCCTATTTGATCTTGCTGCTTCAGAAGGGAAAATGCAGCAGTTTGAAGAAGAAATAAGGTCTATAGTTCTTGCTTTAAAGGAAGAACCTGATTTTATAAGTGTCCTTCAAAACCAAAAAATAACTTTAGGTGAAAAAGTTTTACTTATAGAACGCATTTTCGCAAATAAGGCAGATGCTTCCATTGTAGGTCTGATGGTTATTGTTGTGAGAAAAGGCAGACAGGAATTTCTGCTGGATATTTTCGAGGCCTTTTTAGAGATGGCAAAACATAAAAAGGGTATTTTGAGAGCAACTGTAACCTCGGCAGTGCCGCTTAAAGATAGTCAGTTAGAGCAAATTAAGTCAAGGCTCGAAATGAGTACCAAGAGTCAAATAGAACTTAATACAATAATAGATGAGTCCATCATAGCAGGTCTCGTTGTTAGAGTTGGAGACAAAGTCGTAGATGCAAGTATTAAGGGTAATATGCAGAACTTAAAGAAGCAGTTAACTGAACTTAGACTTGCGTAGAAAGAAAGGGGTGTAACAAGTTAATGAATCTGAGACCAGAAGAAATAAGCAGTATAATTAAAGAACAGATTAAAAACTATACAGCGCACCTGGAAATAGCTGAAGTAGGTACTGTTATTACCGTAGGTGACGGTATTGCACGTATTCACGGCCTGCAAAAAGCAATGGCAGGTGAACTTCTTGAATTTCCAGGAGATGTATATGGTATGGTACTTAACCTAGAAGAAGATAACATTGGTGTTGTTCTTTTAGGTTCAGAGCAAAATATTAAAGAAGGCGATACTGTTAAATCCACAGGCCGCGTTGTAGAGGTTCCAGTAGGCGATGCCCTCATGGGACGTGTAGTTAATGCACTGGGACAGCCAATTGATGGTAAAGGGCCTATTCATACAGAAAAATTCAGAAGAGTTGAACGTATAGCACCAGGGGTTATTGAAAGAAAGTCAGTTGATACACCGCTTCAGACAGGACTTAAGGCAATTGATGCCATGGTTCCTATCGGAAGAGGACAAAGAGAGCTGATTATCGGAGACAGACAAACTGGTAAAACGGCGCTGGCCATTGATACGATTATCAACCAAAGAGGAAAAGATGTACTGTGTATCTATGTTGCAATCGGGCAAAAGGCGTCAACTGTAGCACAAATTGTGAATACACTTGAGAAAAATAATGCAATGAGTTATACAACAGTAGTCGTATCTACAGCAAGTGAACTTGCACCGCTTCAATATATTGCACCTTATGCAGGGGTTGCAATAGGTGAAGAGTGGATGGAAAATGGAAAAGATGTACTTATTGTTTATGATGATTTATCAAAACATGCGGTAGCTTACCGTACAATGGCACTTCTTCTTAGAAGACCTCCAGGGCGCGAAGCTTATCCAGGGGATGTATTCTATCTTCATTCACGTCTTTTAGAAAGAGCAGCTAAACTTTCAGATGAAAGAGGCGGCGGCTCTATAACAGCACTGCCTATTATTGAAACACAGGCTGGGGACATTTCAGCTTATATTCCAACAAACGTTATTTCAATTACTGATGGACAGATTTTCCTTGAAACAGAGCTCTTTAACGCGGGGATAAGACCAGCGGTTAACCCAGGACTTTCAGTATCTCGTGTAGGAGGAGCGGCGCAGATTAAGGCCATGAAGCAGATTGCAGGCCCTATCCGTGTTGAACTTGCTCAGTACCGTTCTCTGGCTGCTTTCGCACAGTTCGGTTCAGACCTCGATACAGCAACTCAAAATGCGCTGATGCAAGGAGAACGTATCATGGAAGTTCTGAAACAGCCACAGTACGCTCCGCTTAGCGTAGCTCATCAAGTTATTATTCTTTATGCAGCAACAAGAAAATATCTTTTAGATATACCAGTTTCGGCAGTTACAAAGTTCCAAAATGAGCTGATGGAATTTGTAGATACGAAGTATCCTGAAATCTTAGGAGAACTTGTTAAAAAAGAGGGTATCACTAAAGAAGTTGATGATAAGCTCAAAGCAATTGTTACTGAGTTTAAAGAAAAATTTAAAATCGATTAATGGATAGAGAGGGTGCGATAGATGGCGTCTTTACAAGATATTAAAGGACGAATACGAAGTATAGACAGCACCAAAAAAATTACAAGCGCAATGCACCTTGTAGCAACCTCGAAGCTTAATAAAAGTAAAGAAGCTGCACTGAGAACAAGGCCGTTTTTTAGAAAAATGCTTTCTACTATGCAGTCTATAGCTAAAAATGCTAAAGGCGCAGGTTCACCGTTTTTGAGGCCCAATGAATCTTCTGTAAAAGCGTATATTACACTTTCAGCAGACAGAGGACTTTGCGGAGGATATAATTCAAACATTTGCAAACTTGTTATGAATCATATAGAAAACAAAGATGAAACGCACTTAGTGATTGTAGGCAAGAGAGGAAAAGAACTTTTTAAAACAAAAGGGTATCAGGTACAAAAAGAAATACTTGGCGTATCTGAAGCACCTAATTATAAGGCAGCAAGGGACCTTGCGGATTATGTAATTGATCAGTATGCAAAAGGTGAAGTTGGAGAAGTCTATTTAGCTTATACAAGTTTTAAGTCTTCTATCCAGCAGGAACCAACGATGATTCGTATTCTGCCAATAGATATAGAGCGTATGATGAAAGAAGATTCCGAGCAAAAAACAAGTGAAGAAGGACTGCCAAATGACCTTTTAGTTTATGAACCATCACCAGAAGCAGTGCTTGGCTACATTATACCAAGATATGTAGCTGATGTGATTTATGGGGGTATGGTAGAAGCAAGCGCAAGTGAGCAAGGTGCTAGAATGACAGCTATGGATTCTGCAACTGAAAATGCAGAGGAGATTATGGAAAAGCTTAACATTCAGTACAATAGAGCAAGGCAAGCAGCTATCACGCAGGAACTATCAGAGATTGTAGGTGGTGCCGAGGCACTCAAATAATTCAGAATTAGACTAACGAAGGATTCGTTAGGATGGTGCAAAAAAAGGAGTGAAAGAGCACATGGCACAAAATGTAGGACATATTGTTCAAATAATCGGTCCTGTTTTAGATATTGCATTCAGCCCAGAAAAACTTCCGGCTCTTTACAATGCGATCAACATTAAAAAGCAAGATGGAGAATTTCTCGTAGTAGAAGTTGCTCAGCATCTTGGAGATGATGTTGTGCGTTGTATAGCGATGTCAGCAACAGACGGCCTTGTTCGTGGGATGGAAGCAGAAGATACTGGTGCACCTATTTCTGTTCCAGTTGGAAAAGCAACCCTAGGACGTATTTTTGATGTAACAGGACATGCAGTAGATGGAAAAGAAAATCCGAATGTGGAAAAATGGCCTATTCATAGACCAGCTCCTGCATTCGAAGAGCAATCTACCTCCACAGAAATTTTAGAAACCGGGATTAAAGTCGTTGACCTTATCTGTCCATACCTTAAAGGCGGTAAGATCGGTCTTTTTGGTGGAGCTGGAGTAGGTAAAACAGTACTTATACAAGAACTAATTCGTAATATTGCAACTGAGCATGGAGGGTTTTCTGTATTTGCTGGAGTAGGTGAGCGTACAAGAGAAGGTAATGACCTTTATCATGAAATGAGAGAATCTGGGGTTTTAGACAAAACTACTATGGTATTTGGTCAGATGAATGAGCCACCTGGGGCTAGAATGCGTGTGGCATTAACTGGACTTACAATGGCTGAATACTTCCGTGACGAATCAGGGCAAGATGTATTATTATTCGTAGATAATATATTCCGTTTTATCCAAGCGGGTTCAGAGGTTTCAGCACTTTTAGGACGTATTCCAAGTGCGGTTGGATACCAGCCGACTTTAGCAACAGAAGTAGGAGCACTTCAAGAGCGTATTACTTCAACTAAAAAAGGATCTATTACATCTGTTCAAGCTGTATACGTACCGGCAGATGACTTAACTGACCCAGCACCAGCTACAACCTTTGCACATCTAGATGCAACAACGGTTCTTTCACGTGCGATTGTTGAGCAGGGGATTTATCCAGCAGTAGATCCGCTAGAATCGACATCACGTATACTTGACCCTTATGTTGTAGGTGAGGAACATTATGAAGTATCCCGTAGTGTTCAAGAAATCCTTCAACGTTACAAAGAACTTCAGGATATTATTGCAATCTTAGGTATGGATGAACTTTCAGAAGAAGACAAAGTAGTTGTAAGCCGTGCACGTAAGATTCAAAAATTCCTTTCACAGCCTTTCTTCGTAGCTGAAACTTTTACGGGAATGGAAGGAAAATATGTACCTGTTAAAGAAACCATTCGCGGATTTAAAGAAATTCTTGAAGGACTTCATGATAATCTTCCGGAAAATGCATTTCTTATGGTAGGTACGATTGAAGATGCTATAGAAAAAGCTAAAACATTGTAGGTGATGATTGTGGGAAAAAATAAAATAACGCTTCAAATCATAACACCACTTAAGAAAATATTTGATGAAGAAGTTGAGTCTGTCATATTGCATACCACAGAAGGAGACATGGGGGTACTATATGACCATGAACCTGTTGCAGCCCTTTTAGGTTATAATGTAGTACGCTACATTCAAGAAGGTGTGATGAAAAAAGCGACTACTATGGGAGGCTTTGCAGAAGTTACAAAGGATAGAGTTACTATTCTTACAGATGCTTCTGAATTTCCGGAAGACATTGATGTAGAGCGGGCAAAAAGAGCTAAGGAAAGAGCAGAAGGCCGACTTTCGGATGAAGAGATGGATAGAAAAAGAGCTGAAGTAGCGCTTAAAAAGGCAATTGTCAGACTGAATGTTAGAGAAGAGAAATAATAATAAAAGGGAGACCAAAGGTCTCTCTTTTTATTTTTATTTCATCTCTAAATATCTTTCTAAAATAAAAATTCATGGGACAAAGGCCTAAGATCAAGCAATCATCCTTATCCACTGGACTTTTCTTTATGTGTTTAGAAGTGCTAAAATAGTATAAAAACAAGACATTTTTTTACATATCTCAGCAGAATAAGTGGAGATAATAAATAAAAAAGTAAAAAAAATAATATTTCCTGGGAAATGGTGTTTATAAAGATTTGAAATTATGGTAAAATAAGTATACTGATTTTGAGATTTAGATGAAGGAGAATGGCTATGGATTATACAGAAAGATTACTGACGTGGTTTGATGCTTATAAGCGGGAAATGCCTTGGAGAAATACAAATGATCCGTACGCAATATGGGTATCTGAAATTATGCTTCAGCAGACTCAAGTAGATACGGTTATTCCGTATTATAATAAGTTTATGGGAAGGTTTCCGACTGTCCATAGCTTAGCCAGTGCTCCACTTGAAGAAGTCTATAAATATTGGGAAGGGCTTGGGTATTACCGAAGGGCGGAAAATCTTCATAAGGGCGCCAAAATGGTAGATGAGCAGTATGGAGGGGTTTTTCCGGGAGATATCGAACAGGTAAAAAAGATTCCTGGCATTGGTCCATATACCCTGGGCGCTATCCTAAGTATCGCTTTTCATATTCCACTGCCTGCTGTAGATGGAAATGTTATGCGAATCCTTGCAAGGCAATTTCTAATAGATGAAGATATCAGTATAACTAAAAATAGAAAGATATTTGAGGATAAAGTCATGGAGCTTATGCCGGAAGACCCCAATAGGTTTAATCAAGCACTTATGGAACTTGGGGCTCTAGTATGTACACCAAAAACACCAAAGTGCAGTGAATGTCCCGTAAGTACACTGTGTAAAGGACACATTAATGGCTCAGCTCTGCAGTATCCTGTTAAAACAAAGAAAATAAAAAATCCATCCGAATTCTACTATGCGATACTCTTCAAAAAAGGAAATACTTACTGGATGGAAAAAAGGCCAGAAGAAGGACTGTTAGCTCGACTATGGGGATTTCCGCTTGTTGAAAAAGAGGGAGCTGATAACATTATCAATAAGGCATGTTATTATGAAGTATTGCAGGATGTCTCTCATGTTTTTACTCATAAAAAATGGGAAATGACTCCAATTATAATAGAATGGGAGAAAACGTTATTTAGCCAGTTAACAGCCAATACAGAATTGGGCGCATTTGTTACCCTTGAAGAAATGAAAAGTTATCCTATAGCGACGGCTTTTAAAAAAATTATTAAGAAAGTTATAAAAGAAGATTTAAAATAAATCACTAAATACTTATTATGAAAGTGGGAAATAATGTCGATAAATATTTAGACGGTATTTTAGTTTACTATATAACAACATGCATATAGAGGACATAGGGAGGGTATTTTATGAAAAGAAAACTAGCATTATTCCTAAGCATCATGATGATCATCAGTTTATTTCAAGGGATAAATATATATGCGGCGCCGCCAAGCAGTGAGTTTATTCAAACCCATAGGTTTGCAAGGACCCAGGAGGGTCTTTATGAGAGAGTAGGAACAGGCATGGAAAAAAAGGTTATGCCTGACGGAACACAGGAATCAGCGTTTAAATGGGAAATGCAGCAAGGGGAATATGAACTTACTTATGATATGATATCGAGTAAAAATACAACCAATAAAGTAAGGCTTGGTTTTGAAGTACTAGGAGAAGATGTTAAAGTAGATATCAGTCTTCGGGATGCTTTAGGAGCGCCGCAGACAGTTAACTATACGCAGTCTATCTTTCCTTACAGCAGCTCGTCAACTACAACGACAGGATCAAACTTTACATATACGCTAGGGATTAACCCTAAGTTGGCAGAACGAAGAGAACTAAGTTTAATAGCTGATAATACACATATTAGAATGTATATGGAAGGCAAAACGATACACTTTTGGACAAGTAATATCAGAAAGGGATATATTACAGATTTTACCTTAGCTTATGGGACTGAATCTCAGACCATTACAGTATTAAATGGACTAAGAGATTTTGAAATAAGTCCAATACATCTTGTGACAACTGGAGCAGCACTTGCATCAAAAGACATTATAGAAGTAAATGATGGCCTGAAGCCAGGGTCTAATCCTGGAGTCAGGGTATCCTTTGAAAAGCCTAAAAAGGTACAGGGCGGACAGTTCCAGCCTATTTCTTCAAATGGTGAAACAGCAACGCTTGCTATTTGGGGGGAGCAAAGGCCAGGGGTAAAAGATACAACACGCATTAATAATGAGAGGAACCTGAGTTTTGCACTTTCTAATGGGGCTGTCATTAAAGATACAGTTAAAAATCCTCCAGTAGGCGAGAATGTAGGGAATGCATATGATGACGGAAATACTGTAACAATTTACATAACAAAAGAGCGTCCAGTAGGAACAGGAGCAGATACAGCTGTTATATGGGACTCACTGGATGCTAGTATGCTCATAGGCGGCAAGCTGGAGCTTACGGGGGGAGTATTTAATACTATTAAAAATACGACTTTTACGCCGCAAAATAACGGGCACACATATCTTGAATATACCGTATACCGCGCCAGCGAAGAACAAATTTGTATCGAGATTGTTCCATACAATATTAATGGAACAGTAAACTATACATTGAAAGAAAGACTTGGGGGTACTGGTTCTCAAGGGAACTTCAGCAACATTATTACAAGAACCCACACTCGGACAGAAGAGAACAAAAATGATATTATATCAATTTATATTCCTAAAACGAAGGCAGATGTTTACTATCAAATAGAAGTTGATATCGGTACGAGTTCAAAACTCAATTCGCAGCAGCTTAGGTTTATGCCAGGGCTCAGCATTGCACCACCGCCTATCACTCAAATCTTAAGAGCAAACAATGTATACGTTATTCCGCCAGATACAACGACAGGTAGTACGCTGATGGTACCTCAGGCTATAGGCTTTGACATTGAGTGGAGTGCACCAAGCAGTGCAGAGTTAGAAGCCATGCTTGCAAAAGGAGATATCTATTACGAACTTTCTCTTTATGACAAGAAAAAAGAGAGTCCATATGTAACGAAAGTTTTCAGAGTCTATAAAGATCTAAGTGCCTCGGCAAATGAGCAGATTAAAATAGCAATATACGGTGGAACACCATACAATGCTGAGGCAGCAGGGCAATACAATAAAACCACAGGAACTTTTGAAGTGAAAAGGGTTGTAGTCCAAAAGGCAGAAGAAACGAGATGGGAAAGGCTGGATCTTGCCCCAGAGCGTTTTACAAATAAACAAGATTATCCGGTAATAACGGAAAATGCTATTCGCGTAGATTTAGATTATTCTATTCCAGGAACTTATTATTTATCAATGAAAGGTATTTTGGATCCTGATGACGGATCACAGAATATAGCAGTCAGCAAAGAATCAAGTTTTATGTCTCTTGCCCTTGATTATGCAATAGAAGTGCTGCCTACCCCTTCTGATATAACAACTGTTAATCAGTCTGTTACCAGTGGAAGCAATTATACTATTAGTTATGATATTCAAATAGAGAATTTAGACATCAGAAAGTATGTCAGAAATATGCTTGAACCAGCTAAGATTTATCTGGACGATCCTACTGGTACAAGCCCAAATCTGAACAAAGGAATTTATGAAATATTTCTTTATCAGAAAAACGCCAGTAAGCAAAGCTATACACAGACAGATTTAGAAAATGCGATGAATACTCCAGAGAATGTGGTGCGTATGACTGATTTGAAGTTAGGGAATAAACTGGATATGTCACAATACGCTGAAAAGCTTAGAAAAGGCGAAGTGCTTGCGGTTGAGTATATAGCGAATGCACTTGAAGGCAGGCAGCAAAAAGAAAACCTGCTGCTTGAAAACCTGGATCCTAACCAAGTTTACTATGTAAAAGTAAGATTAAGGATAGATCCTTTGAAAGGAGATGCCCTATCGCCGCTGAGTTCGAGGTATTCTATATTTTCAAGTACGTATACCTTTACGACTGTCACAACCCCTCAGCCGCCAAAACCAGAAGATAAAGTACCGCCTGCTCCAAAATCTATATGGGTAGATTCTCAGCCTAACAATACAACGGCAGTACTTAAATGGGCTAAGGCTGAATTTGAACAAGATGAGGATACAACTAAGATTTATTATGAACTTATAAGAATGGCAGATGTTGGTCTTAAAGAAAATGAGAAAGGCAATAAAATTCCGCTTAGCAGATTAGTAGCTGATCATGCTGGCAGCAGCGGATTCTATACTTCAGAACCTAATATTATGACGATTAGAGGAAGTGCAGCTGCCTCAGAGCTTCAGCCAGTTCAATCTTCTGACAGTTTTAGGCTGGAAGATAACAGTCTTTCACCTAATACGATTTATTACTATTATGTACGTACGGTATGTGTTATTAAGGGTGAACTTGTGAGATCAGAGTGGATTATGGTGCCGGTAACGACGCAGCCTGTGGAAAAACCCATTAAATTACAGGTAGAAATACCTACGAAGTACCCATATAACCCCAAAACGGAAACAGTTATCAGCTTTTTAGCGCCTATTCCACCAGGAGCAAATGTTCCGAATGATTATGAGTTTGAAATAGCTGTTCAAAGTGAAATGGAAGATAGTTATCGCCATGATTATGCTAAAACAGCTTTGACTTCAGTGGAGAATACCGCACTTATACCAGCAGGTTACAGGCATTTTGTCTATAAGATTTATGATCTAAAACCAGGCAAGCGATATGACATTAAAGTAAGAATAGTAGATAAGACAGGGGAAAAACCAGTAAATGGAGATTATCCCCGCTCCTTATATTCAGATAAGGTTATTGCAAGAACAGAATTTGATCAGGATGACCAGGATAAAGATAATAAGTTTAATGAATATCTTAAGCGTTATGATGATGAGGTTGAGAAGCTAAGAAGAAAAGCCTTCTGGGAAGAAGAAGCCGAAAATAGATTTTCTACAATTTATAAGTATAGAGAATCTTATGTTAATGCTGAAATGGCAGTGCAAAATATTTATGAACTGCAGACTCTAGAGGGTATGAATCGTGTGACCTATTACTTCCCAGCATCAATGCTGGATAAGGCTAGTGACTTAAACGTAGTTCTGCAGGCAGCGTTAGGCAATGAATCGATAAGCATTAGACCTTATACCCTAACATCCGGAAATGAAGCTATTAAAGAAGCCATTTATCAAAAAAATCAAAAGAAGATTAAAGATTACTATATCAAACTTGATTTTCTCAAAATGTCTTCAATAGGAAGAATCAATGGTGAAGATGTTTTATCGCCGGAAATAAGTATAGATTTAGACATTGTTTACTTAGACCAAGAGGATATACTTATTGAGGATAACATTATGATAGTGCTTAACAGCCTCATAGATCGGGAGCGAAAACGTATTATTACGCAGCTGGAAAAAGAACTTGCAAGAGGAACAATCAATGAGGATAAGCTGAAAGATATTATTGATAAGGCAGTAGCTAATATCAAAGATGACCACTTAAGAGAAGTAAAACGTATTTTAAAGAAAGAGCGCTATAAAGATGCTCTTGTAAAAGAGATAGAAAAGCCTATTCTTATTACAAGTATTTTGGATAGTTATGCAGTGAACGGCTATTACTTAGAAGGGTACTGGAGTAGCGTAGAAGTTTTGCAGGCTAATGGAGGCTTCGGGATTGAAGCATATAAACTTGGTATTTATGCTTTCACGGGCAAGATGGGAATAGGTAATGTTATCCCTGGAATGGCTGTGCATCAGAACATGATTTCAAAGTATAACCTTACAGACTTTTTCGCTCTAGATCCTTATATGATTAAGACAGGAACAACTAAAAAGCAGCTTTACGGAGCGGTTGCAAGAATATTAGGGGCGAAGAGAAATACCGATTATACCGAATACCTAAAAGCGAGAGGAATTAAAGGGATTACATCTATTGGAATGGATAAGGTTATCAGACAAGATGAGGCGGTTTATATTGTTATGCAGGCCTACGAAAAAATATATAACAGGCCTATTGGAACCATTCAAATAAAAAATAAACAGAGTGTAAAAAATATCGGAGCATTTCAGACTCAATACAGGCCATATGTTTATGCAGCAGTGGAGCTTAAGATTATTCAAAATCCAAATGCCAATGTCCTGCCAAGTAAACAGATATCTGTTGAAGAAACCATTAAGATGCTTTCTGGTATCGTACCTAAATAAAGAAGGAGGGAAGTAAATGAGAAAACGAATAACAGCATGGCTTATACTAACAGTAATGATTGTAAATCTTATCCCTTCTGAACTCTTTGCAAACCCGCAAAAGCCTATTCCAATGGATGGTATTAAGGATATTGTTGTCCAAAACAGAGCCGTATCTACTTTGCCGGGGGCAGATATTATGCCTAAAGTAAGCGTACAATGGGACCCAGCTCCAAACAATGATCCGTCAAGTCCGCCGAATCCTGACAGAGACCGTAATGTAGAAACCTATCGGTTTGAGCTAACAGATTCAACTGCGCTGAATGCTAGAATCTATGGGGAGCGGAAAGCTTATACAGGGACTTTGCAGGATAACATTGAAGATCGTGTAAAGGATGTCAGATTTACAAATGGTAGGCTCTATAAACTAAGAATTTTGCCGGCCCACACTGAAGTGATAGGGACAGGGGATAACCAGCAGCAGGTGCTCGTTGAACCAATAACTAATGTTAACCAGCCAGAAGCCTATTTCTTAACAGATTTTAATACAAAAGCAAAAGATGTAGATGGCAAGCTGCAAGTTACATGGGAGTATATACCCGGTGGACAATATGAGGTTATCTATGTTCCAGCCGATCGAAAAACGGTAGAGGAAATAGAAAATAGTGCAGACAGCAGCGGTAACAAAATCGCTTCATCTGTGGCCAGAGTGAGCTCGGACTACGCAAAGCTAGCTGAGAATCAGCTCATAGAAGATGGTGCGCGAAAAGTAAAATATACACTAACTGATGCAGACCCGGGGCAAGTCTATTCAGTTTACGTAAAACTTGTGGGGCTTACGGCAGAAAATCCTTTCGGTATTCGTTTTGATCAAGTTAGACAAAACACTAAAAAGGACAGCCAAGGACCTAAGGTAGCTCAAGCTACTACAAGCATCAACTTAAAAGTTTTCAATGTTGGAGCAAATGATGTAAGGCTGGAGTGGACTTTAGCGTCATGGCTCCGGCTTAATCCAAGACTTATTAGCGAAACTAGAATTAAGCAAAGGGTTGAGGGAGGAACATCTGAGGTAACGATAGGTACGATTCCAAATCAAGATAGTGTGGTTGAATACTACCAGTATACAAGACCGACAAGAAATACTTATTTTCTTATAGAGTTTATTATAGAAGGACAAAAAGATCCGCTTCGAACTAAGGAAGTGCTTTATATTCCGAGTGAGGCTGTGGAAAGGCCTTTGCAGCCCCAAGTGCCAAAACCCTTTTCAGAAAGCCTGGATTTAAGTAAAATCAACATTTCAGAGTATAAAGTTGTTGGAGATGATATGAATACCAACGATCCAAGACTCATACAAAATACATTCCATGCTAAAAAGTCTCCACAGCAAATCCAGCTTATATGGAATGCACCAAAGATTTTTAATGCCCAGAATCAGTTAACGACAGACTATAATCAGTACTACGATATTTTCGTTACAGAAGACAGAAAGCAGCTGGATGAGCTGGGACTTGTACCAATTGTAAGCAATGGTTTTTTAAATCAAAATCAAACCAATAAACTTATTTTTAAACAAGATAACAAAACTGTAGTTGGATTTAAGTGGTTGCTAGATCAATACACAACCAAAAATTATCAAACATCGGCTCTTATGCCTAATAAAACCTACTATATTAAAATTGTTGCTAAAAGAGAATATGGCAATGACTATATCAATTCTGAGCCGACGGTAGTCACAATTACAATAGGAGAGGATGGAAATATCTTCGTTCCTCCGGTTCTTGCAAAGCCGCCACTCAAGCTTCATAAAACAACGACGGAGACGGCAACCTTAAGATGGCTTACGACTTGGTATGAGCTATCTGTTAAAGATCAAAGTTTGAGAAATGCATATGATGCACTCCAAGAAGGAGAACTTGCAAAAAACTGGAACTCTGTTGTCTATACCGGAAGCAGCACCTCTCCTTATATTAGGTTCAAAAAAGCAGATCCAAGTTATCAGGAGCATATCTTAAAAACTTCTAATGATTTGCTTCGGGTACAAGGAGCAGTAAATGGAGCAACAACTTATGGAGCGCTTTATATAGACAGAGAAGTGACTCTTGGCAATGATTCAAAATATGAGATCAAAGTGCTGGGGTATGATGAAGTAAATAGGCAGATAGATCTCTACAACCAAACTGCTCCGAAGCCAATTTCGATTGAAGAGTGGATTGTAGAAAAAGAAAGCGATACAACAAGCGGTTGGGAGAGTATTAATCCAAAAGCGCCGCAGACAGATTTGGAAGAAGACCGACTTCCATGGCTGGAATATACGCAAGAAGGGCTAAGGCCTAATACGCGCTATGTTATTTTAGTAAGAGCCTACAGGGTACTGGCAGATGGTACAAAGCTTCAGCAGACCTTCCCAAGTTATGTTATATGTACAACTTTGACAGACTATGAAAGTCCAGAAGAAACCCCGAAAACGCCAGAACTTAATTTGGACACAAAAAATGATGTTTCAGCCACTGTATGGTGGACATATAGCAGCAGTTTTGATTATGAAATTGTGTACGGCAGATTAGATGATGTATCAAAAGCAACGAAGTGGGACTTTACCATTTCAGATGTTCCAGGAAATAATAACTATGTATCCAATGGGGCAAAAGCCAGTGTGAAAATCACGGGTCTTATACCAGAGACGTCATACAATATATGGATTCGCGCCAAACAGAAAAAAGGAACTTTATCATCAGCTTGGAGTAATCCTGTAACCGTAAAAACAGATATTCTAGGGATTCCAGCGGCGCCTACTGGACTCGGCCCGGCAGCTTATCAAAGTATATTAGAACTTGGTAAAGATTTTCCCGCAGTTACAAAAGATTATATTACTGTAGAATGGATTAAAAATGCTAATGATGTTACAGAAACCTCATCAGATGCAGAAAAACAATACAGCTATATAGTAGAATTTGCGGATAACCCTGAATTCTTAGATGCTGTTATTGTTAAGACGTCTGAAATAGCTGCACCAGGGGGGAAGGCAGAGGCTGATCAGTATGAAGTACTTGCAAAAAATATAGTTAAGTTTAATAATCTAATTTCTAACAGACCTTATTATGTGAAGGTAAAAACTGTCCTCACCTTTAAAGATAGGGAAGGGAATCGAGAAATAATTAAAGAGTCAGACTATACACAGTGGGTAAGAATTATCACTTTGAAATCTTCAGATGAATATGATGGAGGAGCAAACGAAAATATCGTTATTTATCCTGACGCTATTATCGAAAACTATTCAAAAGATATCTGGACAATAGAGATTGTAGATACAGCTAAAGTTATTTCAGATATTATGAAGAATAAAGCTTACTTCTATACAGTAAAAGCTGAGAAGTTTAATAATAAACAAGATGCTACAATCAGAAGGATTAAAATGCCAAAGACAGTGGTGGATGCGCTTATTAATCAAAGGATGGAAATAAGGGTTGTTACCAATATAGGGGTCTATGAGATTCCAGCTAAGGCTTTAGCTGTGTATACGAATAAATATAGTGCAAAAGATATGATTCAACTAGACTTTACTAAAATTGTTGATTATAAAATTGCTAATATCCTGCGCCCCTATCCTGAGGCCTTCATTAAAGGCGAACAGCTTGATATTGTCATAAAAGGAAAAACAAATACCACGATTATCAAGAAGCTGGATGGGTTTCTTAGAGCAAAAATAAAACTTGATGCAGCTAAGGAGTACCTCTATAAGGATTTATTTGCCTATACCTACAATTTTGATAGAAATGCATGGATCAAAGAAAACTATTCAATCGATACGCTGATAGATACTTATGTGAGTTACTTAACGCCTGCTACAGGTATTTATGCAGTTTACCAAAAAACAAAAGGCAGTTCATCAACAGCCAGCTCGTTTGCTATGAATACTCTGACAAATACCTATGGTATATCAGGACTTGGAAGCTCATACCGTAGATTCGATCCTGTTTCACGTAATCAGTATGTTCATCTGCTTTTGGGAATAGCACAAAATAAATCAGAAATTAACCTTGCATCGGCAATGCATGCTGATATTCTTTCAAAAGCCAAAGCGGCAGGCCTTTACACAGATACAAATGCAGGGGTTATTTCCGAGGAGCAAGCCCTTTTAGGGGTTGTGAAACTCTATGAACTTAAAAACGGGTTTAAAATTAAGCCTTCAAGTATTAAGTTTGCGAATGTAGGGGCTAAGTACCAAGAAGCGGCAGCGAAGGCTTATGCGATAGGGCTCATTGAGGACATTAATCCAAAACAGCCTGTTACTTATGAAGTGTTGTGTGATTGGATTCTGCAAGTTACAGAGTAAGATGCGAAGTATTTGATAAAACATTTAATAGGTGTATAAATACTATAAAATATCCCCATACTCTAACTACTATGAATAAGTAGAAAGTATGGGGTATTTTTATGAAAATAAGTAATAGAGTTATTATCTTAGTGACCTTAATTTTATCTGTAAGTTATATATTTGGAATTGATTATTATGATAAAAAAGAAAGTAAAGTGAAAAGCCTTTACCAAAAAGTAACTTTACCGGAAGTTACATATACGGATGTTTATATTGCATTTAATGGCATAAAAACTGGTGAAAAGCTAAATGAGCGAGATTTGGCTGTTAAACAAAGCCAAAGTATTTATATGCTTTCCCATGATCACGAGTGTTCAAAGCTCTGCGCTCAGCTGCATCCCCAAGATACGAGTACAGAGTTCGTTCAGGAAGATGAGAGGCTAAGTCTTCAGATTAATAGAGCAAGTGAAATCGCTCGGTATACAGTATCTGTAAAGTCGCAAAAGGATATCGGCTATAATACGTACTATAAGATAGAGATGCAAGGCATACAAGATCTCAATGAATTAGACAGCCTAAGAGGATATGCACAGAACCTTTTTAATAAGTGGAAAGTAAGACCAAAGGAAACGCTTTACTTTAAAGGAACTATTATGGGCAAGATAGATCCTTACCAAAAAAAGAATCATGCAGCTGGGTTATTAGGGAAGCTTAAGGCACGTCAAACAGGTTATTATGAGGATGATAGCAGCCACGAAACAGTTGCTTACTACGGTTACACAAAAACGATCAAAGACTATATTCTAGATGAGAACGGTGAGAAGACTAATGTCCAAATAAGTTTTTCTTATCATGAAGCTGAAGACTACACACAGATGATTATAGCATTCCCATTTTATAATGAGCCATTTTAACTCATAAACTTGTCTCCCTTTCATATACTATATTAGAGACAGAATAGTATGCGAGGGGGGACAAGATGAAGGAGTTTATTAAGGCCATATGCTTCATTGGGGGGTGCTTATTTTTTATACCCTTTCTTATTGTATATGGAGGGGGATATCAAAACGAAGAAATTCTGCAAAAGCTTGCAGCGCAAAATAGTGCAGCTCACCATAAAAGGGAAGAAAACAGTCTGATTGATGAAGAGAAAATTATCAGCATATTAGCAAAAGAAATACCCTATAACTTTGAATACGAGGCCATAAAGGCCCAAGCAGTAGTTATACGAACCTATATGACAAGGCGTGTACTCGGCATACAAAATAAGGGAGAACTCATTGGCTATGCAGAAGAGGAGATGAAAGAATTATGGGGAGAAGACTTTGAGCATATTTATGCAACCTACAAAGAGGCTGTAAAGGATACAGAAAATCAAATTATACTTTATGACAGTGAACCTATTGAAGCCCTCTACCACAGAGCCAGCAGCGGCATGACCAGATCGGCGAAAGATGTTTATAATGTAGATGTTCATTATCTTCAGGGGGTTACAAGTGAAAAAGACAAGTTGACAAAACAGATAGAACTTAAGAAAAAAGATATGGTGTCTATGCTTATAGAAGTATACCCTGATTTGGTAGTTGATGAGGATAATCTTGAAAATCAAATGCAAATTGTAGAGAAGGATCAGTCTGAATATATCAAAACCATTCAGATCGGAAATACCATTATAAGCGGAGAAGAATTTAGAAAGATTCTGGGGCTGCCGTCAAGCAATTTTAAGGTATTTAAGCAGTCGGACAGCCTAGTATTTGATGTAAGAGGAATTGGACACGGCGTGGGGCTTAGTCAAAATGGTGCCAATGAACTTGCTAAAGAGGGCAAGAAATATGATGAAATAATCAGTCACTATTATACAGATGTAACTATTAAAAATAATCAGTATAAAAAATAAGTTCATGTGAATATTATTAAAAAACTCTGGCGATAATTTAGACGTCGGAGGTGTAATAAAATGAATATTAAAAAAATAGGACAATTTCTTAAAAGGTATGGCTTTTATGTAGCTGTTGGTGTAGTGAGTGTAGGCGCTCTTGCAGCAATATTCCTTGTGCCAAACTTAGGCGGGAATGTAAAGGAAGAACCTAATCCATATGCCAAAAATGAAGAAACATCAGTAAAGGGACTAGGTGATATCACAGATGAAACTGGTGAAGTGGTTATCGAATATGAAGATGAAACAGCCAGCAAAACTTCAGGAAGTGGTATTGAAAGTGAAGCATTGATTGAAGACAAGGAAAAAGGCAGTGAGGCCAAACAAGAAAGCACTGATAAGGCAGCTAAGAGTGAAGAAATAGTAGCTGAGACATTTGAATCAACTACAGCAGCAGCAAACCAAACACCTTTTTTTGCAGAAGGGGATACATTCAGCTGGCCGGTAGTTGGAGAAGTGGTAGTTCCTTATACAGACGAAAGCACAAAGCATTGGTTCAGCGAGTCGCTTAACCAAACAATGCGTACCTTTGGAATCTGTATCTCAGCCAAAGAAGGAGCGGAAATAAGAGCAGCTGCAGATGGCAAAGTCATTGATATTATTGATGATTCAAGCACTTTGCAATCAGATATGCCATATGTTGGTAAAGTTGTTGTTGTTGATCACGGAAATGGCTACAAAAGTTTGTATGGTTTCCAAAATGGTTCGCCAAATAAGGATTTATTAGGTAAAATAGTTAAAGCTGGGGATGTACTTGGAACAGCAGGTAAGCCAACCGGCGCCTTTATTAAACAAGGAAACAATATCTATTTACAAGCTATGCATAATGATGAGATTATTGACCCATTAAAGCTGCTCGATTATAAGCAGGCATCTGCAAGCGTTTCAGCAGAAGGTGTAGATATGGGACATGTTCCAGATAATGAATAGCAGCACAACACAAAAAGTCCAATGCTGATTTTTGAGCAGCATTGGACTTTTTGTCTTTCTTTTACATTTTCTCGGCATAAATAAGCTTTCCATAGCATATGTATAAAACAAGAGTTGTGTTAAGGGGGGCCTTTTCTTGAAAGCCTATATAGAAGAAAGAGCCGTAGAAGCTGCTAAGTTTATTATTAATTCTAACGCTACAGTAAGAGAAACTGCAAAGAAATTTGGTATAAGCAAAAGTACAGTTCATAAGGATGTAACAGAACGACTAGAAAAGATAAATCCTAAACTGGCCAATGAAGCTAGGAAAGTGTTAGAACTTAATAAAGCTGAAAGGCATCTAAGGGGAGGACTTGCAACCAAAGAAAAATATTCAACTATTATGAAATAGTTAAAATAATAGCATCCCAATATTATGGGATGCTATAATTATTTTTAAGCTAAAAATTTACCAATTAAATTTAATATTTTGCAAAATAGTTAGATTTAATGTTATAATATGATAGAAAAAATAGATCTTTAAACATCATATAATAGAGCATTTATAAAGTCAGTCATATTGTTATTTTACAAAGGAGAAACCAAATGTTTGGATTAGGAGCAGATATAGGAATTGATTTGGGTACAGCTTACGTATTAATCTATGTAAAAGGAAAAGGAATAGTCCTAAGAGAGCCATCTATTGTTGCCATTAAGGAAAAAACAAATGAGGTTATAGCTGTAGGAGAAGAAGCAAGACGCATGCTTGGCAGAACTCCGGCGAGTATAAAATCAATCAGGCCGCTTAGGCAAGGGGTTATATCTGACTATGATGCGACGGAACAAATGCTCAAATACTTTATACACAAAGCAATAGGACATAGACTTATTAAACCAAGGATAGGCGTTTGCGTCCCAAGTGGGGTGACTGAAGTAGAAAAAAAAGCAGTTGAAGATGCGACCCGTCAAGCCGGAGCTAGATATGTAGATACAATAGAAGAGCCGATAGCTGCAGCTATTGGAGCTGGTATTGATATATCAAGGCCGTGCGGCAGTATGATCGTAGATATAGGCGGAGGCACAGCAGATATAGCTATTATCTCCTTGGGAGGAGCCGTTGTGAAAAAATCTCTCAAAACAGCTGGAGATGATTTCGATGAAGCCATTATAAGATATATGAGAAAGAAATATAATATGCTGATTGGAGAAAGAACTGCAGAAGAAATAAAAATTAATGTAGGAAGTGTATTTAAAAGAGAGGTTCCTGCCGAAATAAATGTAAGAGGACGCAATCTTGTTTTGGGACTTCCTAAAAATATAGTGATTACTTCTGATGAAATTATGTCAGCACTAGAAGAGCCGATTGGTAATATTATTGATGGCATTCGCGCTGTGCTTGAACTGAGTCCTCCAGAACTTGCTTCTGATATTTCAGATAGAGGGATTGTTCTTACAGGCGGCGGAAGTCTCATTTATGGATTAGATAAACTTATACATCAGATTACCGGGATTAATGCAGTGATTGCTGATGATCCGATGTCCTGCGTAGCAGTAGGAACTGGTATGTGGGTAGAATATAGATATGCAAAAGGGGCAAAGCAAAAATAAAGGAGGAGTATATGGTACGCGGATTATATACAGCAGCAACAGGGATGAATGTGCAGACAAAAAGACTAGATGTTATTTCCAATGACCTAGCTAATGCAAATACGACGGGTTACAAAAAAGATACAGCGGTTATATCATCATTTCCTCAAGTTTTAGCAAACAGACTAGGAGACATACAAAACCATAGGACGAATAATGGACCAATTGGCAACATGAGCCTAGGGGCAAAAATTGACGAAGTATATACGAATTTTATTCAAGGATCGCTTATTAAAACAGATGGCTTGGTGGATGTAGCTATTCAAGGAGAAGGTTTTTTTGCAGTACAAACACCAAACGGCACAGCTTATACAAGAGATGGCAGTTTTTCAGTTAATCAGGCAGGACAGGTTGTAACCAAAGAAGGTTATTATGTTCTTTCACAAGGAGGCGCACCGCTTCAACTAGGAGAAGACTTTCTGTCAAGCACTGCAGGGATTACAATAAAAGAAAACGGAGAAATCTATAGAGGCAGTGAACTCCTGGACCGCCTTGCAATGGTTAGATTTGAAGACAATAAAACCCTTCAAAAGTTAGATGATAATCTCTATCAAGCAGGAGGCGCGGCTATACCTTTTGAAGGCAGTGTGATACAAGGATTTTTAGAGGCTTCAAATGTTAACCCCGTAACGGCAATGGTGGATATGATCACTGTTTCAAGGGCATATGAGGCGAATCAAAAGGTCATTCAAACGCAGGATGCACTTTTAGGAAAAACAGTTAATGAACTCGGAAGAGCATAGGAGGTAAGGATATGATAAGAGGATTATGGACAGCAGCATCAGGGATGACATCACAGCAGTTAAATGTTGATACAATATCCAATAACTTAGCGAACATCAATACCACAGGTTACAAAAAAGAGACGACAAATTTTAAGAGCTTGCTTTATCAGAACATGGCCACACCTAATATTCCAAATGTTCAGCAGCCTACGACTATGCAGGTTGGACATGGGGTGAGAGCCCTTTCGAATTCACGTAACTATAGCATGGGAATGCTTCAGGAAACAGGCAATTCTACGGATATGGCTATAGAAGGGAAAGGCTTCTTCACTGTTTTAAAAGGAGAACAGCAAGCCTTTACGAAAGACGGAAGCTTTCGTATTTCGCTGACAGCAGATGGATCATATGCTTTGGTTACTTCAGATGGTTATCCGGTCTTATCTGTGGAAGATGAACCTATTCTTGTGGGCAACGAGATTCCAGCCAGCAAAATTGTTGTAGGTAAAGACGGTTCAGTTTATTACATGGATGAAGAAACAAATATGAGAATGGATATTGCTCAGCTCAAGATTGTTCAGTTCGACAATATTGAAGGATTAGAAGCGATCGGCTCAAATCTTTTTGCTCAAACAGTAGCATCAGGGGAACCGCTGGTAGAGGGAGATGCAGATGGTCTTGTTAGAAGTAATATTAGGACGGGCTATCTGGAGGGTTCTAATGTACAAGTCGCAGAAGAAATGGTTAAGCTTATTGTAGCTCAAAGAGCTTATGAACTGAATTCGACAGCGATCAAGGCAGCTGACAGTATGCTTCAGCAAGCTAATGAACTTAAACGTAATTAAGGAGGCAGCTAAATGGATATAGGTTCTTTACAGTTTAATCCATCTTTTCATAAAGAAATGATCAGTAAAGCAGAAGAAGAAAAGACTAAAGACTTTGATGCTGTCTTTAAAAAAGCAATGGATAATCAAGATGATAAAGCCCTTAAGGATGCCTGCGTGCAGTTGGAATCTTATATGATTTCGCAGCTTTTCAAACAAATGAAACAGTCAATGATTTCAGAAGAAGGATTGATTCCTAAGGGAGACTACGAAAAAGCGTTCGAAGACTTTAAGATTAATCATCAATCAGAATCTATGGCTAAAGCTGGTGGCATTGGCCTTGCAGAAATGATGTATAAACAGATGAAAAATACATATAAAGGGCAGATTAAGGCGGATAGTGAATCAATCATTCGTATTGACCAAGAAGTATAGATTGACATTTTTCGTAACATTTGTTATACTTAAGCGTAAAATATAATTAAATACGAATTCTTATCCAGAGAGGTGGAGGGACAGGGCCCTGTGAAACCCGGCAACCTAGCAAGAAGCTAAGGTGCCAATTCCCGCGCATAATATGCGTAAGATGAGGATGAATGATTGCATACTATAAACCTCATTAAAATGAGGTTTTTTTATTTGCTTTCTGTTAATCCTAATAGAAAACAGCATATAAGGAGGATTTGAAATGGCAAAGAGATTATTTACATCTGAATCAGTAACAGAAGGGCATCCAGACAAAATGGCAGACCAAATATCTGATGCAGTGCTTGATGCAATTTACGCACAAGATCCAGCGGCGAGGGTAGCTTGTGAAACAGCACTGACAACAGGGCTTGTACTTGTAATGGGAGAGATATCAACTAACTGCTATGTTGATATCAATAAAACGGTGAGAGATACCATTAATGAAATAGGGTATAATAACCCAGACTATGGTTTTGATGGACACTCTTGCGGCGTTATTGTTGCGCTAGATGAGCAGTCAGCAGATATTGCAATGGGCGTGGATAAAGCTTTAGAGGCAAAACGTGGTGAGATGTCAGATGGAGACATTGAAGCGATTGGCGCTGGAGACCAGGGGATGATGTTTGGATTTGCGTGTGATGAAACACCGGAACTTATGCCGATGCCGATCTCACTGGCTCACAGACTCTCAAAGAGACTATCGGAAGTTCGCAAAAATGAAACGCTGAAATACCTGAGACCTGATGGTAAAACGCAGGTAACGGTAGAGTATGAGGATGATAAACCAGTTAGAATTGATGCGGTTGTTGTATCAACTCAGCATGCAGCAGAGGTATCACAAGAACAGATTCATACAGATATCATGGAACATGTGATTAAACCTATCGTTCCGGCAGAGCTTCTGGATGATCAGACTAAATACTTTATCAACCCAACGGGACGTTTTGTAATCGGCGGACCTGTAGGGGATTCAGGACTTACAGGGCGAAAAATCATTGTAGATACTTATGGCGGTTATGCAAGTCACGGCGGCGGAGCTTTTTCAGGAAAAGATCCAACTAAAGTTGACCGCTCAGCAGCTTATGCAGCAAGATATGTGGCTAAAAATATAGTAGCTGCAGGACTCGCTAGAAAATGTGAAATAGAACTTGCTTATGCTATCGGTGTTGCAAAACCAGTATCTGTTCTTATTAATACCCATGGAACAGGGGTGGTAAGTGATGAGAAGTTAGTAGAAATCATCAACAAGCATTTTGATCTTAGACCAGCAGGTATTATAAAAATGCTTGGTCTTAGAAAGCCGATTTATAAGCAGACAGCAGCCTACGGACATTTTGGCCGTACCGATATTGACCTGCCATGGGAAAGTACGGATAAAGCAGATTTGTTAAAAGCAGAAATATAATATAGCAGTTAATGAACAAGGCAAGGCCATAATCTTACATGAAAGGTTAGAGGGCTTGTCTTGTTTTTTTATTCAGCAGAGATACAAGCTATACCGTTGTAGAGAATTTGGGGATGTGATATACTTTTAGAACAAAGCTGAAGTTATTGATTAGGCAAAATTAGGCATAAAAGTGGTGAGAATAATTGGAAGGACAAGTAACGCTGCAGGCAACAATAGAAGATATTATCTACCAGAATGAAGAAAATGGATACACGGTATGCACGATTGAATGTGAGGGTGAAGAGGTATCTTGCGTTGGAAATATGCTAGGTATTCATGCAGGAGAAGATATAGAAATTGTAGGAAGCTGGGTTACGCATCCTATATACGGTAAGCAGATTAGGGTTGAAACATATATTAGAAGCATTCCAAAGACAGTACAGGGAATGGAAAGGTATCTGGCTTCAGGGGTCATCAAGGGAATAGGCGCCAAAACAGCTAAAAAGATTGTTAAGCATTTTGGACTGGATACTTTTGATATTATTGAACAAGAACCTCTTTTACTGGCTCAGGTAAGCGGGATCAGCAAAAAAAAAGCAGCGGAAATAGGAGAGGTATTTCATGCTCAGCATGAGTTAAGACGGGCTATGCTCTTTTTGCAGGAATATGGTATTACGCCAACCTATGCCTATAAGATTTATAAATTTTATAAAGAAAAAACAACAGATATCATTAAAAATGATCCGTATAGGCTGGTTGAAGATATTTTTGGCATAGGCTTTAAAAAAGCTGATGAAATTGCCCAGAAAGCAGGTATAGCAAGGGATGACCCGCAGCGTATTAAAACAGGAATTCTTTACGCTTTGTCTAGTTTTTCATTAAATGGGCATACTTATATGCCAAGAGGACTTCTTTTAGGAGAAGCGTCGGTCCTTTTAGATGTTCATGAAAGTGCTATCGAAAATGCACTCAGAGAACTGGAACTTACAAAACAGATTATCACGAAAAATTATGCAAACTTTTCGTTGGGCTCACCCGGGCCATCGGTATTCTTGTCACCTTTATACTATAGTGAACAAGGCGTAGCAAGAAAGCTGCTGGATTTATCAGCCTACTATGAAAAAGAAGATGATGATGATTTTAAAATAACTTTAAGAAATACGGAAAAAGAGCTGAATATAGAACTTGTAGACGAGCAGAAAGAAGCTATAAGGTATGTCTTTTTAAATGGGGTAACGGTTATAACAGGAGGCCCTGGGACCGGTAAAACAACAACCATTAATGCTATGATTCATATGCTGCAAAAAAGAGGTAAAGAAGTACTGCTTACAGCCCCTACAGGAAGAGCGGCCAAAAGAATGAGTGAGGCTACAGGCATCGAGGCTCAGACGATCCATAGACTTCTAGAGATTAATTATATAAGAGAAGATACAAATAAACAGATGTTTAATAAAAATGAAGAGAATCCTTTAGAAGCAGATGTAATTATTATTGATGAAATGTCTATGGTAGATGTGCTGCTGATGCATGCACTCTTAAAAGCAATCCCCCCTGGAGGACGTCTTGTACTGATTGGAGATGCCGATCAGCTGCCGTCGGTCGGAGCAGGAAATGTCCTAAAAGATATTATCTATAGCAAAAGAATACCTGTCATCAGGCTGGAGAAGATATTCAGGCAGGCTACAGAAAGTGCTATTATCATGAATGCCCATCGCATTAATAAAGGAGAATACCCTGTGGCTAATGGTGAGGGAACAGATTTTTTCTTTATAAAAAAAGGTGCTCAAGAAGAAGTCAAAGAGACAATTATCGAACTTATTACTACCAGACTGCCCAATTATCAGGGATTTGACAGATTAAAAGATATTCAGGTTCTAGTGCCTATGCGTAAGGGGATTTTGGGAGTGTATGAACTTAATAAAGTCATTCAAGAAGCAGTCAATCCGCCCCAGTCCTATAAGGAAGAAAAAGAATATAGAGGTCTGATCTTTAGAGAGGGCGACAAAGTAATGCAGATTAAGAATAATTACAATACAGCTTGGAAAATCTATGGTAAGATTGGGCTTCCTATTGATGAAGGCGTAGGGGTATTTAATGGGGACTGCGGCATTGTAACAGCTATTAATAACGAAACAGAACTGCTTACGGTTACGTTTGATGATCAAAAGGTAGTAGACTATGAATTTAATCAATTAGATGAACTTGAGCTTGCCTATGCTATTACTATTCATAAATCTCAGGGCAGTGAATATCCTGCGGTTATTATTCCGATTCACAGTGGTCCGCCTATGCTGCTAGGCAGGAATCTGCTTTATACAGCGATTACCCGTGCAAAAAAGATTGTTGTAGGCGTAGGACTCAAAGAAACGGTGGAAAGAATGGTTGATAATAATAAGGAAATTGAAAGATACTCAAGTCTTGCAGTTCACCTTTCACAGCTTATCTAAGTTTTATGTTTTAAAAGGAGAAGACTATGTACGATGATATTAAACAGCTTATTTTTCCAAGTAGGTGTATAGTATGTCAGACGCTGCTTGGGGATAAGGACACAGGCTGCCTGTGTGATAAATGCTATAGCTTTGTGTTTAGGCATCACTTGTGTCCGCGCTGTGGCCGCCCTTATTTTGCAGGAGGCAGCCATTGCATACATTGTGAACATGAAGCTATTTCAGAGAACATACAGATTACTGCGCTTTTTCCTTATGAAAGCATGTTTAGAAAAGCTGTTTTAAGATGGAAATATAAAGGTATAAGGAAGTATGCCAGAGGATATGCTGACCTGTTTGTGAATGATTTATGTCTTTTCGAGAAGTTTGATATAGATGGATTAATCCCAGTACCACTGGCGCAGTCAAGATTAAGAAGAAGAGGGTTTAATCAAGCTTTAGATTTGACTAATGAGCTTTCAAGATTAACAGATATTAAAGTGTATGATATCCTAGAACGTACTAAGAAAACCAAACCCCAATCCAAGTGCAATAAAAGAGAAAGGCGTACGAATATTAAAGGAAGCATTGCAGTTAAAAAAGAAATATCGAATTTGACATTAAATAATATAGCAATTATTGACGATATATATACTACAGGAGCAACTATAAAAGAGTGCATAGAAGCCATTAAAAGACATAAGATTATAAAAAATAAGAAAATATATGTACTAACAGTATGTATAGGGGTATAATAATAGTATAAGAAAGCTTTGACAGGGAGGGGAATTACTTATGGACGTACGCGTATGCAAAAGATGTAAAAAAATGTTTCAGCATGTCACAGGACCTGACGTTTGCCCAAAATGTAAGCAGAAAGAAGAAGAGATGTTTCAGGTGGTTAAGGAATATTTAAGAAAAAATCCAGGAGCCTCTATGAACACTGTAAGTCAGGAAACAGAAGTGCCTGTTTCACTTATTGAAAGCTTCTTAAGACAGGGGAGACTGGAAGTAACAGCAGATTCGCCTATCAGATTAAGCTGCGAAACCTGCGGAGAAAATATACTTACTGGAAGGTTCTGCTCAAAATGCAGTGCGAGTTTGATGGGAGATCTCTCAAGTGCAGCAAAGCAGATGACAAGGGCTCAGGCACCAAAAACAGAAGAGAAGAAAGCAGAAAAGATGAGATTCCTGCGTTCAGACCGCATCAAATAAATAATTAATAAAGATTAGGGGATTAATAAGAAAATAATCCCCTAATTTTTTTGTAATTAAAAAAAGATGCAAGTTATTTATCTAATTAACCTAAAGAACAAAAATGAATAGTCGATATAATATATATGGAAACTATAACGCGCCAAAGGGGTGAATGCTATGAGAATAGATCAAATTAATAATATATATGAAACGTATAAGAAACAATCGGTATCCAAAGTGCAGCCAGCAGCTAAAGTGCAGAAAAAAGATGAAGTTGCACTATCAGCAGCAGCAAAAGATTTTCAGTCTGTTTATAAGCTGCTTAGTACAGTTCCTGATGTAAGACAGGATAAAGTGAGTGAACTTCAAGAAAGACTAAATTCGGGCAATTATAATGTAAAGGCAGAAGAAGTTGCAGATAAAATATTATCTAGTTTTGATATAAAAGGATAGGATAATTTATGGCTGGAATTATATATGAACTTATAGAAGTGTTGGAAGGACAGCAAGAATGCTATGAGGGACTTTTAACTTTAGCAAAATATAAACAGGACGCTGTGGTGAGTAAAAACCTTGAACTTCTTCAAGAAATTGTGACAACAGAAGAACAGTTTGTAGGAAGAGTTAACATACTCGATAAGAAGCGTGAAGTTTTGCTTAAAGACATTGCGATAGTAACAGGGATGGATTATAACAAGCTAAATGTTTCAAGTATCATTGAAAAACTAGGAAGTGAAAATGAAACCAGTCAAAAACTCTTAAAGATAAAAGAAGATCTTATGGCAATTATTGAGGAACTTAGGAAACAAAATGAACTCAATACTATGCTCATAGATCAGTCTTTAGAGTTCGTTGATTTTACTCTCAATGCGATTGGCAGTACAAAAGGCTTTACACATGTCGGAAGTTATAACAGACCGGGAGTTGATCCAAGCCTTGAGAGGCAGCAGAGCTTTTTTGATAAAAAACAGTAAAGGAGAAAGTGTATGGCATCTATAGCAAGTTTAGGAAGAATGGCCTCCGGACTCTCGGCAGCACAAAAAGGACTTCAGGTTACTGGTCATAACATATCAAATGTCAATACACAGGGTTATATAAGACAACAACTGCTTCAGCATGAGAGCAGTTATCTTAATATAGGGGTAGGCGGCAGATTGCTCCAGGTTGGGCTCGGTGTTACGCCGACGGAAATTCGTCAAATACGAAGCGAACTAGCGGATAGACGTTATAGGACAGAAAATGCCATCCTGAACTTTTATCAAGTTAAGAACGCCGGAATACAAGAAATAGAAACAATATTAGATGAACCTTATGGTGAAAGTATGAGCAAGATGTTAAATAGTCTTTGGTCACAGGCTCAAAAGCTTAATACGAGTCCAGACGGCGTTGAAGAGAGGCTTTCATTTATTCAGGCTGCAAATGTGCTTATAAAAAAGGCTAATCATATTGCAGAGTCTTTTATGACGTATCAAGACAAGCTTAATCTTGAAGTAGTCAGGTCTGTAGACCGCATTAATGAACTTATTAAAGGCATTCATGAGTATAATGAGAAAATAGCTCTTTCGGAGATTAATGGGGATAATGCAAATGACTACAGAGATCAAAGAAACCTTTTGCTAGATGAACTTTCAGGTTATATGGAGATTGATTATTATGAGGAGCCAGACAGCAGGCTGATCCTTAAGGCTGAAGGAAGGGTAGTTGTTGATAAGCAATTTGTTACGCTGCTTGAAGTTAAACAGACAGTAGATAAAAGTCCTTTTGTTAAGCCTATTTGGTCTAATACAAAAGAAGACATATTTAAGTTTGATCGGGTAATAAGTGCAGCGAAAGAAAATGATACAGGGAAGTTAAAGTCATTATTGCTGCTAAGAGGCGACGAATATGTTAGATCAGACGAACTAAACGGCGCCGGAGGGGTCGTTAAGGCAGGAACCAGTTGGAAGGATATAGCCTTAAATGCTAATTTTAGTGTAGATACACCGGGAAATAGCTATTTAATCCCTAAGATACATAAAAAGTTTAATGAACTTATCAATGAGATTTCAGTCATGGTTAATGAAATTCTTGATGGAGATGGAGTGGGCACCCATTCAGGATTACAAGGAATACCTATGTTTGTGCCTATTAAAACACCTGCACACTATCCCTTTCAGCCTGCAAATCCAAAACCTACAGATCAGACAGCGCCAGGCTATGTGGAAGCCTATAATGCGTATATCAAAGAATACAAGGAATATTTGAAGACTATCCATTCCTATATGGTACCAGGAAACATTCAAATCAACCCTGAGCTTCTTGATAATGGAGGATATAACAAACTTGGAACGGTAGCACCGACGTGGACAGACCAAGGGAATAACAGCAAGGTTACAGCATTTTTGGCAGCATGGAATACAAGCCGTGATTGGCCTAAGCTTACAGAAACATCGTCTTTATCTAATACGGCAAGGCCTTATGCAAAAAAAGTGAATATTATGGGCTTTTATTCTGAATTTATAACAGATATTGGACTTGAAGGGTCAGGGTACAAAGGTAAGGTACAAGAAAAACAGACAACTGTCGTGAATATAGAAAACGAAAGACAAGCTATGGGCGGGGTATCACAAGACGAAGAGTTTACCAGTATGCTTAAATACCAGTATGCCTATAATGCTGCAGCGCGTATGATCACTATGCTGGATAGTATGATGGATACGATTATTAATAAATTATAGACCAAGGAGGGAAAAAGAGTGGCATTTTTTGAGTTTAATATAGCAGTAAGCGGTTTATTTGCTGCCCAAAGAGGGCTGTCAGTGACATCAAACAATATATCTAATGCCAACACTCCAGGGTATTCAAGACAAGTGCTTGGGCAGACTGCCAGTACGCCTTTGACGGGTATGGGTGTTGGAATGCTCGGTACAGGGGTTACTACTACTAATCTTATCAGGGTGAGGGATTCCTATTTAGATGCAAAATTATGGGCCCAAAATGATAAACTTGGAGAGTTTAAGATTAAGACTGAACAAAACTCCATTATAGAATCTGTGTTTGGAGAACCCAGTGATACTGGATTTACAAAAATATTTAATGATTTATTTAATAGCATAGACAGCTTAAGTAAACTGCCAGATGAAAAGGAAAGGCAGGCAGCCTTTAGGCAGCAGATGATAAGCTATACCAAATACTTCAATAATATTTCTGCATCCCTTTCAGGATTTCAAAGAGACCTTAATTTTGAGCTTAAAGCTAAAGTAGATGAAATTAACCTATTAGGCAGCAGAATTCAAAGTTTGAACAGTCAGATTTATCAAGCTGAGATCTATGGAGATGATGCGAATACGTTTAGAGATGCAAGAGAACTTTGCATAGATAGATTATCACAGCTTATTAACGTCGAAACCAAAGAGCAAGAAGTAGAGATAGATGGCAAAAAAATTAAGCAGTTCTCAGTCAAAATAGCAGGACAGCACCTGGTTGATCATTTGTCCTTAAGAGAACTAAGTGTATCAGTAAGAGGGGCCAAAGAAGAGCAGACTAATGAACTAACGGCAATGATTGCTGAGGCAAGCCAAAAGCTTCACGGGCCTAACAGCAGTACGCTTACTCCAAGTGAAATAACTGCTTTAGAAAATGACATTAAGTATTATTTTGATCAGCTTAAAGTGGTCAGTCCGGAGGCTTATGTAGAGAGCGGAGATGATGATGATCTTCTTACTAATAATTATCGAATTATGTTAGGGGCATCAGCAATAGTAGACAGCGGAATTCAAACCAAGCTTCCGATTATCAAGCAAAACAAAGAAGATATTGACAGCCTTTATGATGTAGTATGGCGCGATAAACTGCCTTTTAGCATGGCAGACAGTAAAATGTCTGGAGAATTAAAAGGGGTTATTGATATGCGGGATGGTGGGGGAACAGGGTCTGCCGTTCATTATAATGGTATTCCTTATTATTTGAAGCGTATAGACTCTTATGTAAGACAGTTTGCCGAGACTATAAATGAGGAATATAGCAAGGATAAAGAAGGGTATATTGAGCTCGTTGATTTTAATTCAGCATCAACGCCTAAAACTACGATTTTTAAAAAACTAGGCGGCAATGGAACCTATCTCTATTATAATGCCTCTAAAGAACTGCTTGGGACTCAGCCAACAGATGCGGATGTTTTAAAAAACTTCC
This sequence comes from uncultured Clostridia bacterium, assembly GCA_937981575.1. Taxonomy (GTDB): domain Bacteria; phylum Bacillota; class Clostridia; order Lachnospirales; family Cellulosilyticaceae; genus FMMP01. The sequence continues at coordinate 77,177 of CALJNR010000073.1, forward strand.
AGCCAAAGTATCAGTTATTTACATATACAGATGGTAATAAAAGAGGAGAGCCAGAAGATAACCCAGATCTAACTTACAAGTATCAGAATATGTCAGCTGCTAATTTTTCAATAGCTAAAGATATTTTTGAGGGTGCAGGCAATATCCGAACAAACTTTGAGCACTATCCGGATAAGAATATTAACCCTAATGTTAGTAATAGTGATTTGTTATTAGCCCTATCGGCCCAGAAGAACAACAAACGAATGTTTAAAGAAGGCGATCCTAAAGATTATATGATTTCGATGTTTAGTGAACTGGGTATTAACGGGCAGGAAGCTAATATGTATCTGAAGACACAGACTTCTATTACCAATAATATTAACAATCAGAGGCTTGCGGTGTCTCAGGTAGATACAAATGAAGAATTTTCGAATCTTATTAAATATCAGCAGGCTTATCAGGCAGCAGCAAAAATTATTAATACAGTAGATAGTATTTATGAGACAACCATATTTAGGCTCGGAAACTTTTAATAGGGGAGGCAGCAAATGAGAGTTACAAATGGAATGATTAGAAATAATATGCTTAATGCTCTGCATAATAATATGTCAAGGCTTGATACACTCTACAATCAGATGAATACGCTGAAAAAAGTACAAAGGCCTTCAGATGACCCTATTATTACAGGGAGATCACTTAAATTAAGGATAAACGTACTTGAAGCGCAGCAGTATAAAAGTAATACAGATGAAGCAACATCTTGGATGAGTGTGACAGAAAAGGCGCTTAGTAATATAACAGAAATTTTAAAAGATATTCGGACAAGATGCGTTAATGCAGCTACAGATACGCTGGAAGCTAAGGATAGAGAAAAACTTCAAGTAGATATTGACCAGTTATGGAAGCAGCTGCAGCAAGAATCTAACGTAACCTACGTAGGAAGACATGTGTTTTCAGGCTACAAAACCAATGAGCCTGTTATGTTTGCAAAAGATACTATGTTAACAAAAGATACGAACCTATTGGGAGAAATGACCCTGCTTAAAGGAACAACGATTCCACCGGGCGGGTTGAAGCTGGCAGATGGAACGACAATTCTTCCTGCAGGAGGAACTTTGACAGATGATCTAGCCCTTCCGCTCACGAGTATTGCTGGTAATACAAATCTTACAAATGATATTGTTACAACCCAGTCAATAACTTTGCCAGCAGGTACGAATGTCGGAGCAGGACAAATTATCCTGCCAAATGGAACGACGCTTGCAGCAGCAGCGCCGCTCGGTGCGCCTGTAACGCTGCCTATGGGAACGGTTTTGAAGGCAGGATTCACCACGCCGGCAGCAGTGACGATTGAAGCAGGGACGATACTTCCTTCTGGAACTGGATTAATACAAGGATCAATGAACCCTAATGTATTAAATCAGACAAATAATCAAAATATAGAGTATGAAGTTGGCGTTGGCAGCACGATTGCTGTTAATACTTTAGGTATGGACAGCGTCATGTCAAAGCTATTTACAGCCATCAAGGAAATTAAAGATGGGCTTGCGACCCACTCAGACAGCACCCCTGGAAATGAGATCTCTTTATATGAACTATTTAACGGAAAGATTGGGGAATTTGATAAGGAACTATCAAGCCTTTCTGAAATGACAGCAGATTTAGGAAGCAGAATGACAAGGCTCGAATATACGGCAAGCAGGCTAGCAGATGATAAAACTAACTTTACAGAACTTCTTTCGAAAACAGAAGATGTAGATTTGGAAGAGATTTATACAGAGTTTAATGCTCAGTATGCTGTTTATCAATCCGCTCTTCAAGCTACGTCAAAGGTTATTATGAATACACTTGCAGATTTTCTAAGATAGCATCTTTTTGCTATCTTTTATACTATGTTAAATTAAATAAGAGGTGAAAGTATATGAGAATCAAAACAACTCAATTTGGGGAAATAGATATTGATGACAATAAAATGATTACATTCAAGGAAGGTATCCCAGGGTTTGAAACACTTAAACAATATGTTCTTTTAGAAGATGAAGATTTAGAGAGTCCCTTTAAATACCTTCAAAGTGCTGAACAAGAAGACATATGTTTCGTACTTATAAATCCTTATGTTTTTAAAAAGGATTACGCGCCAACTATCGACGAAAAGTATTTTGAGAGACTTGGCGGAGGGCAGGATGAAGACTTTTTTGTTTTTGTGATCGTGACCATAAGAAAAACGCTTGAAGAAAGTACAGTTAACCTGATGGCACCTCTTCTTATGCATCATGAAACCAGACTTGGCATGCAGGTGATTGTGGAAGATGCAGCCTATACTACCAAACACCCAATACTTGATTTAAAACAGGAAAGGAGCTGATGGTATGCTGACCCTAACGCGCAAAAAAGATGAAGCCATTATTGTAGATGGCAATATAGAAATAAAAATACTTGATGTTCAAGGAGATAAGGTGAAAATCGGCATTTCGGCTCCAAAAGAAGTCAGTATTTACCGGGAAGAAGTGTATCAAAAGATCGAAGAAAGCAATAAAAAAGCAACCCTTAGAGAACAGGAAACGCTCACTAAATTCAAAGATTTATGGAAATCGTAAAAAAACATCTTATTTATTAAAAAAATTATTAATTTACTCTAAAGTAGACGAGAAGTTATCCGATATATATAGTGAAACAAAAAGTTAAATGGCCAAATAACTTTTGTAATTAAATTTAAGGCATGGATGCCTATACAAATTTCAAGGAGGAATATATTATGAGAATAAATAATAACTTAATGGCAATGAACACACACAGACAATTAGGGATGACTAACACAGCTGGTGCAAAATCAATGGAAAAATTATCTTCAGGTATGAGAATTAACCGTGCTGGAGATGACGCTGCTGGTCTTTCTATCTCTGAAAAAATGAGAGCTCAAGTTAGAGGTCTTAACCAAGCTTCTAGAAATGCTCAAGATGGTATTTCTCTAATTCAAACAGCAGAAGGTGCATTACAAGAAACTCATGCAATTCTTCAAAGAATGAGAGAACTTGCTGTACAAGGGGCAAATGATACTAACGTTACTGTTGATAGAACAGCGATCAAAGATGAAATAAGTTCATTAGTTAGTGAAATTGGAAGAATTGCAGATAAGACTACTTTCAATGAAAAGAAACTATTAAATGGTAGCTTAAAAGGAGCTAATTTACAGATTGGTGCAGATAAAGGTGTTTCTATGACACTTACAATTGCAACTATGACAGCTGCTAAATTATCTGTTAATGCCTTAACTGTAGCAACTCATACAAAAGCAGCAAGTGCTATTTCTAAGATTGATGCAGCTATTAAAGCAGTTTCAGCTGAAAGATCTAAACTTGGGGCAAACCAAAACAGATTAGAACATACAATCAAAAACTTAGACAATGCTTCTGAAAATATCCAAGCATCTGAATCAAGAATCAGAGACGTAGATATGGCGAAGGAAATGATGAACTTTACTAAGAACAACATCCTTCAACAAGCAGCTCAAGCAATGCTTGCTCAAGCAAATCAAGCACCTCAAGGTGTACTTCAATTATTAAGATAATTATAGTTATGTATAAAAAGCCGGCAAAGCGTCGGCTTTTTATAATAGAAGGAGAATTTCTATGTTGCAGGATAACTTGCGTTCCTTAAAAAATCATTATACTGATTTATACCATATTTTAATGATGGAGAAAGAATTAGGAGAATGTCAACTTGAGAAAGTTAATGGTTATTACAATATAGCAGTTAACGGGAAGTTTATTCATAGTAGGTATAATCCTATAGTTGAAGCTAGTAGATGGGTAGAAGGGTTAAATATAAAAGAAGAGGAAGATAGTATCTTTATTATAGGGCTAGGACTAGGCTATTATTTAGAGTTTCTATTAGAGAGATATCCTAATAAAAAGATTATCATTGTTGAACCAAGTAAGGAAATATTTTTACATTTTCTTGAGGTACAAGATGCTACTTCCTATATTGAGAATATAAATATTGTGTTTTTAGTTGAAAAAGAATCGAATACAATTAGAACTTTGTTTGATCATTATATACAAAATAATAAAGTAAAAAGAGTTTTTTATACAGAGCTTCCTGTATATAAGAAAATGTATAACTCCTATATAGATAATATTTATGATGACGTTAAAAAGATATTATTATTATTACAGGGGAATTTATCAACAGAGATTTGTTTTTCAAGACGCTGGCTCTATAACACCTTAAAGAACTTCAAATATGTATCAAGTTATAATAATATTGTATCACTAGAAAATAGCTTTTGTGATATACCTATAGTGATCGTTTCATCGGGCCCTTCTTTGGAAAAAAATATGTGTTTTCTAAAAGAATTATATAATAGAGCATTGATTATTGCAGTTGGAACAGCAGCTAGTATTTTAGATAGTAATGGAATAGTCCCCCATATTATCATGGGAGTTGATGGCAATCCATCAGAATCCACTATATTTAAGAAGTTGAGCAATCATAATCCGTTATTTGTATATGCACATATGATTCATTTTGAAAGTCTTGAAGTTTATAGTGGAGATAAAATGTGGATGCATTTACAAGGAGACCATAAGCTAGAGAGCATAATAGAGGGGCTAGATTTAAAATATCCATCTATAGTAACAGGGGGCTCAATTGCTAATACTGCACTAACTTTTTCACATTGGTTAAAAGCAAAGACTATCCTATTAATTGGTCAAGACCTAGCTTATACGAACCAAAAGCTTTATGCAGCAGGAAATGCACATGAAGGTCAAGAAGAACTAGCAGAACAAGGTTATATCCTTGAAAAAGATATTTATGGGAATCCAGTCTATACCAAATCAGCGTTTTTAACTTTTAGAAATTGGTTCGAAGATTATGTTAAAATTAGAATTGGTGACGAAGATATAGGTTTATTTAATTGTACTGAAGGTGGACTCAATATTGAAGGGATCCCCAATCTTACTTTTAAAGAAGCAATTGAACGGTATTGCACTACAACTTTTAATATTAATGATAGAATTAAAGAAGCTTTAGAAAAAAACAATACCATTCCTTGTGATATTGTCCAAAGTAAAAGTGAAGAATATAAGGAACAAATTAAAGCATGCTTAGAATTATCTAAAGAACGTTTAGAAAAGATTATAGAAATTCTGAATGAAGAGACTTATGAAGAAGAAAACTATACTGTAGTGATAGATGAAATTTTAAATATAACCTCAGAAATTGAGGAGATAGAGTTTTATAAAATTTTTATTGAGAGTACAGGCAAGATGTATTATGAGGCTATAACAAGAGAAATTAATAGAGTATTAGATGACGAAAAAGAAGAGGGCAAAAAGCGTAAGATTATACTTGAAGGGCTTTTGAAGCAGTATCATTTTGCACATGATAATTTACTAGTAGCAAAAGCAGGTATTGAGGAACTAGATATAAAAGGACTATTTTAACTAGGAGGGTAACTAAAATGGATTTAGAAAATCAAAAAAAAGAACTAGTAGTTTCTCTAAAAGAGTATTTAGAGAGATTTATACCAGGTACACAAAAAGCAGTAAAATGGCTGCAGCAAGGAGAAGAACAAAAAGCACTAGAAGCAATAGTTGATATAGCAGAAGGACTAGAATGGATTAGCGAGGCAATTTCTTTAACACAAGAATTATATTCATCTGTGTTGGAAACTGACAAGATAAATGATTTTTTAATTCAGCTCAACCAAGCACTAGAAGAATCAGATACAGTTTTAATAGCAGATATTCTAGAATATGAGATTATTCCAATTATTGAAGAATGGAATAAAGTAATTAATAAGTAAAAAAATGGACAAGAAGGCAAAAGGGGATAAAAAAATGAACCCATTTTATATAAAAAACACAAAGCTTTTGAAAGAGAAAGATAAATTGTCTTGTAATATTATTGAGAAATTATCAATTGATCCCCTTAAGTATCAAGTGCTTAAATCGAAAACAGGAGAGCCTACCTTGCAGGTATGTGATTTAGATGATCATAAGCTTCACAAACAAACCTTTCTGTTGCATAGCAAATATGATCCATATCGAGCAGAAAATGAATTTATTGACAAGAACTTTGATTGTTCTAAAAGAAATATTATAGTCTATGGGTTTGCATTAGGTTATCATATAGATCTTTTGCTTAAAAGAATTAGTAACGATCAAAATGTATATATTATTGAAGCCAATGCAGCAATTATTAAAGCTGCATTTATGGCTAGAGATTTATCTCATATTATCAGTCATAAGCAAGTAAGCTTAATTTTATTATCTAATGAGCAGCATATTACTAATATGACTAACTTATTAAATGATACAGACAGTTTGCTACTCATTCATCAAGCTTCAATCAAAGCAATACCTTATAAGTATAAAAGAATTGCAGATATCTTAAATGAGTTTACAATGATGCAGTGGGGAATCCAAAAAAATCAAGAACTTCTCATAGAAAATCATCTTAATAATACAAGTAATCACTATAAAAATATAAGCAAGTTATTTAATAAAGTAAAAAAATTACCTATCTTTATCGTATCAGCAGGTCCTTCGCTTAATGCCAATAAACATCTTCTTCATCAAGTAAAAGATGATGCGCTTATTTTTTGTGTAGGATCAGCTTTTAAAACTTTAGTGAGAGAAAATGTACATCCACATTTGTTTTGTATAATTGATCCTCAACCTATAACCTATAAGCAGATAGAAGGCTTAGAAGATTCAACTACGCCATTAGTATTCTTGGCGACAGCTAGTCATTTTACAGTATCAAAATATAAAGGACCTAAATATATAGTATTTAATGAAAAAGAATCTTTAAAAGAAGATGAGGAAATAATTGAAACAGGAGGCTCTGTAGCTACAGCTGTTTTAGATATGGCTATAAAATTTGGAGGAAATCCTATTGTTTTTATAGGACAAGACTTAGCGTTCAGCAATTATGAACATCATGCTGAAAGAAGTATGTATGGTGAGGAAGAAATGATAAAAGATTTGCCAAACCTTAAAAAGGTAGAGGGGCATGATGGACAAGTTTATGCTACCAGCTCCTCATTATTGAGTTTTAAAAACTGGATTGAAAGAAAAATAGAACAGCATCCTAAAATTCATTTTATTAATGCTACTCAAAAAGGAGCTTTAATCAAAGGATGTCAGCATTTGGAATTAGAGAAGGTAATTGACTTATATATAGAGGATAACAGTGAAAAATTAAAAGTTTTTTTAGATAGATTAAAGAATTTATAAGATAGTATATTTAGACTAACTCTAGGAGGAGTAACTTATGTCTGAAATAAAAAACCAGAAGATTCTTATGCCTGAATACTTGTTGAACTTTTCATGTATAGGATCTGAATGTGAAGATACTTGTTGTAGAGGTTGGACTGTAGTCCTAGATAAAAAGACATATAAAAAATATAAAAATAATGAGCACACTAAATTGAAGGGGTTATTAGTAAATTCAATTGTACGTAATCGTAAAAGTATTACAGATCACTATTACGGAGCGATTAAACTAGATGAGCAGGGCAACTGTCCGATGTTAGATGAAAATATATTATGTAAAATTCATGCTGAAGCTGGGGAAGATTATTTATCAAATACCTGTTATTTTTATCCCAAAAATATAAAAAAAATAAATAATGTTTTAGAGATGAGTGCATCGGTTTCTTGTCCAGTAATCACTAGGCTCGTTTTACTAAGTCCAGAACCAATGGGCTTCGTTGAAATTGAAGAACAGATTAAGAGACCTTATGTGTTAACTTATGTTGTAGAAAATACAAACAGTTTTGATGAAAGCAAAGATCCTATGTATTATTTCCAAGATTTAAGAATATTTATGATAACTCTTTTGCAAGATAGAAGATATAGTTTAGATGAAAGAATTTTATTATTAGGGCTAGTATTTAAAAAGATACCAAGTTTGCAAAAAAATAATGAACTTAATAAGCTTATAGGCATGTTGAATGAATACCAAAATCAATTTGATGAGGTGGAAAACATTAAAAGCATGTTTGGTAATCATGGGGATGATTATAATATTCCTTTTTCAGAAAAGTTCATAAAACAACTTTTTAGTATTGAAGTTTTATTGAATTTTTCTAATAAAAGGTATTTAGAGTGCGTAGATGAGATTAGGCAGGGATTAGAGCTAGACAAAAAAGATATGCTCCTAACCAAAACAATCTATCTAGAATGCTATAAAAAATATTATAAACCCTATTTCAAAGAGAAGGAATATATTTTAGAAAACTATATGGTTAATGAGATTTTTAAGGAAGCATTTCCCTTTGCTAAAATGTGTAGTATAGATGATTCATATATGATGTTACTCAATTTATATAATGTTATCAAATTTCATCTTATAGGCATATCATCATTTTATAAATTGTTAAATGATGATATTGTACTAAAAGTGATACAATCCTTTAGTAAGGTAATATTACACCATAATGATTATTTAACATTATTTCAAGTTGAAACTTACTAAAGCATGTACCCAGAGTAGACATAATTAAAGAAAAAGGTGATATTTCTATGTTAAGTGATAAATCGATATTAATAACAGGTGGAACAGGATCTTTTGGGAAAAAATTTATAGAACTAATTTTTGAAAGGTATAATCCTAGAAGGGTTGTAATTTATTCAAGAGATGAATATAAGCAATTTCACGTAAGAAACATGTTTTCAAAAAAACTCACTCAGGAACAAATGGCAAAGCTACGCTTCTTTATTGGAGATGTAAGAGATAAGGAACGTTTGTTTAGGGCTTTCAAAGGAATTGATTATGTTATTCATGCTGCAGCTATGAAACAAGTTCCGGCATGTGAATATAATCCTTTCGAGGCAATTAAGACTAATATTCATGGGGCTCAAAATATTATAGATGCAGCGCTAGATAGAGGAGTAAAAAAGGTTGTGGCCTTATCTACTGATAAAGCAGTAAACCCAATAAATCTTTATGGAGGAACAAAGCTTGTATCAGATAAGCTTTTTGTTTCCGCTAATGCCTATTCAGGAGGGAATGGTACAGTTTTTTCAGTTGTTAGGTATGGTAATGTAGCAGGAAGCAGAGGTTCGGTAATCCCGTTCTTTAAGAGCTTGGTAGAAAAAGGGCAAACAGAGCTACCAATAACTGACTTTAGAATGACAAGATTTTGGATTACCTTAGAAGAGGGGGTAGAACTTGTTTTTAAAGCTCTACATGAATCAAAAGGAGGAGAAACCTATATATCTAAGATTCCCTCATTTAAGATAACTGATTTAGCGACAGTTTTGCTTCCAGAGGCTAAGCTCATAGAAGTAGGAATACGAGAAGGAGAGAAGCTACATGAAATAATGATTACAAAAGATGATTCTAGAACTACTTATGAGTATGACAAGCATTATATTGTATATCCTCATTTTGATTGGTGGTCATCTAAAAATCATTTCACAACAGGAGGAAGGCTAATCGAGCAGGGGTTTGAATATAGCTCTCATAATAATATAAGTTGGCTAGATAATAATGACTTGCGAGAAGCTTTAGATAATCTTAAGATAGAGCATTAGGGATAGCTGAATAAATTTACGAGATATTTAACAATCTTCATCAGAAATAAGAAGATAAGGTCTATTTTGCTAACTGCGATGAGTCTTTAGTAAAATAGGCTTTCTGATAATGCTATTTAATTGAGTATAAACCTTACTTTACAATCCTCTGGAAAAGCGAAACCCCAAACTTACACTTTCAAATACCCAATTTATACATAAATATTGAAGAAACATATCTTTAAGATTTTTAATTAAAAAAGATATAACTCTAGAGTAATCTAAAAATAGTATTAAAAAAATTAAATAATTGCCGATATATTATATAAAGAGTATGAACTGTAAAGTGCTAAAATTAAAAAAATATAAAGTTAGTGAAGGGAGTATCGAAATGGATATAAAAGGGTTGGGAAGTGAAGGGATCCATCAGGCTTATCAATTAAATAATAGTCAATCTAAAAATGCACAATCATATGGCGGAGATACTAGACAAAACTCAGAAAACACTTTAAAAGATGATAAAGACTATATGCCAAATATTCAAGAAAAAATGTTAATTAATTCAATTGAGAAAGCTAATAAAAAGTTTGAGGGTAAAGATAATGAGCTTTCGTTTTCAGTACATGAAAAAACAAAGCAGATTTTAGTTAAAATAGTTGATAAACAAACAAAGGAAGTCATTAAAGAGATTCCACCAGAAAAAATATTAGATATGATAGCGTCTATGTGTGAAGCGGCAGGTATCTTTGTAGATGAAAAAAGGTAAGGAGGAATGTTTATGGCGGTAAGTAGCATTAGGTTTTCGGGAATGGCGTCAGGCATGGATACGGACTCAGTGGTGAAAGCATTACTTGGAAACGAGAAGGGAAAAATAGATCGTCAAAAACAACATCAGGCACTTTTAGAATGGAAAAGAGATGCTTGGAAAGATATGAACTCTAAAGTCAATACATTTTATAGCAAGTATATTGATAAGATGAGATTGAGATCAACATTTAATAAAACAATGGTTTCGGTATCAAATCCTCAGGGCATAATACTAGATAAAAATATAACTTTGCCAGAAGGTAACCATACTCTTGAAATTCAACAGATGGCAACTAAGGCTACAGTTCATAGTAAATCTATACATATAAGTGATAAAAGTAAAACTTTAAGTGAAGTAGGCATACTTAGTGATACGGCAATTACAATAGATGTAAATAATAATGGAACTAAAAGTATATCCCTTTCAAGCACTACTACAATTCAAGAACTAGAAGAAGCACTTAAAAAGGCTGTTGGAGAACTTGATGCAAGTGGAAATAGAATACCTAATCCAGAAGCAACAGTAAAATTTGATATAGGGCTTAAAGGATTTATTATAGCTAGTGCGAGTACAGGAAAAGAGCAAAGTATAACAATAGGAGGAGACCTAGCGGCTCTAAAGGCTTTAGGTATTGGATATACTTATGCTAATGATGCTGATACTGTTGGAACGTTCAAAGGAAGCTACCAAGGAAATAATGCGAAGGTAATTTATAATAATGGAGTTACAGTTGAATCTTCTTCAAATAATATGGAAGTAAATGGTATCAAATTTACTGTTACAAGTAATACCAGTGAAATGATAAACATTAGTTCCGTTAAAGATACAGAAGCTAGTATAAGTTTTATTAAAGAGTTTATAGATGAATATAACAAGCTAGTAGAAGATATTAATATGAAACTTAATGCCCAAAAATCTAAAAAGTATAATCCCCTTACGGATGAACAAAAGGAAAGCATGAGTGAAAGTGATATTACACTCTGGGAGGAAAAAATAAAAGTCTCGCTATTTAGCAACGATCCTCAGCTTAAAGTTATACGAGACAATATGAGAACTATACTACAAGATTTTGAAAAAGATAGGGATACTTACAAAAGCTTGGCGAGTATAGGGATTACCACAGGGAACTGGAAGGAAATGGGAAAAATTTATCTTGATGAAGATAAGTTAAGAAAAGCTTTTACTGAAAATGGAGATGCAGTAGTAGAACTTTTTGCAGGGAAGATTGTTAACAATCAAGTGACTATCAAAGGAATAGGAACAAAACTTAATGAATCTTTTCAATCGATGTTTAAAGCAATAACTAATGTAAAAACCTATAGCTCTTACTACTATGACATTACTGAAAGAAATAAGTTAACAGATGTAAATAAACAAATTGATAAATTACAAGAGCGCTATACTAGACTGGAAAATATGTATTATGCAAGGTTTACAGCTATGGAAAAGGCACTAAGTCAACTCAATAGTCAGAGCAGCTGGTTATCACAACAATTAGGAGGAACTAAATAATGACTAATCCTTATCTACAATATCAGACAAATAGCGTGATGACAGCTTCACCAGCAGAATTAACGTTCATGCTGTATAATGGAGCCATTAAATTTTGTAATCAAGCTATAGAATCTATTGAAAAAAAGCAAATGGAAGAAAGCCATAACTATATTGTTAAAGCTCAAAACATCATTGAAGAACTAAGATTAACACTTAATACAAAATATGAAATAGCAGTTGAAATGGAACAAATGTATATTTTTATTTATCAGCTTCTCATTGAGGCTAATATAGAAAAAAATGCTAATAAAATTCAAGATGCAATAGGTTTGATTCGTGAATTTCGAGATGTATGGCAAGAAATTATGAAATCGAAGAATATGTCCCATATATGATTTTA
>CALJNR010000074.1 GCA_937981575.1 uncultured Clostridia bacterium
AAAGTTATGAAAAGAGGTAAAAAATATATTGAAGCTGCTAAGCTTGTAGATCGTTCTAACGTTTATGATCCAAGTGAAGCATTTGATCTTGTGCAAAAAACATCAGTTGCAAAATTTGATGAAACAGTTGAAGCTCACATTAAATTAGGTGTAGACAGCCGCCATGCAGATCAACAAGTTCGTGGTGCTGTTGTATTACCACACGGTACAGGTAAAACTTTAAGAGTACTTGTATTTGCAAAAGGACCAAAAGCTGATGAAGCATTAGCTGCTGGGGCAGAGCACGTGGGCGGAGAAGAATTAATCCCAAGAATCCAAAATGAAGGTTGGTTAGACTTTGATATCGTAGTTGCAACACCAGATATGATGGGTGTTGTGGGTAGACTTGGCCGTGTACTTGGACCAAAAGGCCTTATGCCAAACCCAAAAGCTGGTACAGTTACTATGGATGTAACAAAAGCAGTTAACGATATTAAAGCTGGTAAAATAGAATATCGTCTTGACAAAACTAATATTATCCACGTTCCAATTGGAAAAGTTTCATTTGGCGTAGAAAAACTACAAGACAACTTCCACACGTTAATGAGTGCAGTTATAAAAGCAAAACCATCTGCTGCAAAAGGTCAATATTTACGCAGCATTTCAGTTTCAACAACTATGGGCCCTGGTATTAAAATCAACCCATTAAAAGCAGAATAATTTAAACATTGACAAGCTATATCAAACATGTTATAGTAATAGTCGTTGATAAATTAAATACTGTACCGCAGACAGTAGGTGTCCCTGAGTGGCATAACGTATACAACCTACCGAGGTCTAATGATAAATAGACGGACGTATCGAGTCACTTTGCCTGCGGATTAGGAGCAAAGTGACTTTTTTTATTTAAATCTAGGAACTACCGGTATTAACCGAGTTACTCGAGATTTCAAGGAGGTGTAATCATGGCAAAAGTTGAACAAAAACAAGTGGTTGTTAATGAGATTAAAGAAAAGCTTAACGGAGCTAGTTCAGTTCTTTTAGTAGACTATCGCGGACTTACAGTTGAACAAGATACTGCTCTTCGTAAACAACTTCGTGAAAACAATGTTGAATACAAAGTATACAAAAATACAATGGTAAACTTTGCGATCGAAGGAACTGAGTTTGCAGAGCTTTCTAAAGACCTTGAAGGACCAACAGCTTTAGCAATCAGTTATGATGATGCGACAGCAGGTCCAAGAGTTCTTGCTAAAATTGCTAAAACAAATGATAAACTGGAATTCAAATCAGGTGTAGTAGATGGACATTACTATGATGCAAATGGTATGACAGCAATCGGTAACATTGCTCCAAGAGAAGAACTTCTAGGACGTTTACTTGGAAGCTTCAAATCACCAATATCAAGCTTTGCACGTGTTATTAAACAAGTTGCAGAAAAAGAATAATAACAAACATTTAAAAACAAAATTCATGGAGGTGCTTAACAATGGCAAAACTATCTATTCAAGAAATTATGGAAGCTATTAAAGAATTAACTATTTTAGAATTAAACGACTTAGTAAAAGCTTGTGAAGAAGAATTTGGTGTATCAGCAGCAGCAGGTGTTATGGTTGCAGCGGGTCCAGCAGCAGTAGAAGAAGAAAAAACTGAATTCGATGTTGAATTAACAGAAGCTGGCGCAGAAAAAATCAAAGTTATCAAAGTTGTTCGTGAAATCACTGGCCTTGGCTTAAAAGAAGCTAAAGAAGCAGTTGATGGCGCACCAAAAGTTCTTAAAGAAGGCATTACAAAAGAAGAAGCTGAATCAATCAAAGCTAAACTTGAAGAAGTTGGCGCAAAAGTTACATTAAAATAATAACTCTGGTGAAGAGTTTATATAAATAGTGGCAGATGCATATGCATCTGCCACTATTTATATAAAGATTATAATTATTGAAAGATAGGCGTGCTTAGAGAAAATAAAATAGGGGAGTCGCCTTGAAATTAAAATCATCTATTGTTATATTTATAATTGCCGGCATAAGGGTATTGGAAAAGATATCTAATATTAACAAATATGCAAAAAGTGGGCATAAAAAAACAAAAAAAGGTTGACTTAACCTTTTTTTTGTGATAGCATTATAAAATCCGCTAATATGCTATGATATAAGTAATTTTTTATTATTATAGCACAGCAGTCTTTTATTTACAATACATATTCTAATTTTAAATACTTTTTTAGGATGCAGCGTCATAAATTAAGAGTATGTCATATTTTATACCTTTTTTGAAACAGTGCAGTAATATGCATTATTTATAAATTTTGCAAGGGGTGAGAAACACATGCAAAAATCTAATAGTCGCCTGGTTAATATGGGCAAACAAATCCGCATGAGTTATGCTAGAACAGAAGATGAAGTTCTAGAAATACCAAATCTTATTGAAATCCAAAAAGCTTCTTATGAATGGTTTTTAACAGAAGGGTTAAGGGAAGTATTCCAAGATATTTCTCCAATTACTGATTTTAATGGTAATCTCATATTGGAATTTGTAGATTTCTTTTTAGACAGCAAACCTAAGTATACCATTGAAGAATGCAGAGAAAAGGATACAACTTATTCTGCACCGCTTAAAGTAAGAGCACGTCTTCACAACAAAGAAACTGGTACAAGCGTCGATAGTGATGTTTTTATGGGTGATTTTCCACTCATGACAGATAACGGCACATTTATCATAAATGGTGCTGAACGTGTTATTGTCAGCCAGCTTGTGCGTTCACCGGGTATTTATTATGGGGTCAGCTTTGATAAAACCGGTAAGAGATTATTCGCAGCTTCTGTGATTCCAAATCGTGGGGCATGGCTTGAATATGAAACAGATTCAAATGATATTTTCTATGTGCGTGTAGACCGTACGCGTAAAGTACCTATTACCGTATTACTACGTTCATTCGGGCTTGGAACAGATGCAGAAATTTTAGACAAGTTTGGTGAAGAACCAAAAATTTTAGAGACCCTTCAAAAAGATACCAGCAAGACTTATGAAGAGGGTCTGCTTGAGATGTACAAACGTATCCGTCCAGGAGAGCCGCCGACTGTAGATAGTGCAGAAACGCTGTTAAAGAATATGTTTTTTGATCCAAAACGATATGACCTTGCAAAGGTAGGACGTTACAAATTCAATAAGAAACTGGCACTCCGTAACAGAATTACTGGTTATACATTAGCTGATAATGTTATAAGCCCATTCACAGGAGAGGTTGTTGCTTCAAAAGGAGATAAGGTTACAGTAAGCCTTGCAAACGCCATCCAAAATACTGGGGTTGAGGCTGTATATGTTCAGATACCAGGCGTAGAAAGACCTGTTAAAATCCTTACCAACAGAACAGTTGAAATCCAGAACTTTTCAGGTTTAGATCCAGAGGAGCTTGACATTAGAGATACAGTATACTATCCAGTTTTAGAAGAAATTCTGGAACAGTATCAAGATATAGAAGATATTAAAAATGAAATTAGAGCGAGAAAAAGTGACCTTATACCGAAATGTATTACGTTAGATGATATTTACGCATCTATTAACTATAATATGCATTTAGAATATGAAGTTGGCTATACAGATGATATTGACCATTTAGGAAACAGACGTATCCGCGGGGTAGGAGAACTTTTCCAAAATCAATTCCGTATCGGGCTGTCCCGTATGGAGAGAGTGGTACGCGAGAGAATGACCATTCAAGACCAGGAAGCAGTCAGCCCACAGGCCTTTATTAATATCAGACCTGTATCTTCAGCAATTAAAGAGTTCTTTGGAAGTTCTCAGCTTTCACAGTTCATGGATCAAAACAATCCTCTTGCTGAACTTACGCATAAGAGAAGGCTATCAGCACTTGGTCCAGGAGGTCTTTCAAGAGAAAGAGCAGGATTCGAAGTGCGTGACGTCCATCATTCCCATTATGGGCGTATGTGTCCGATTGAAACGCCTGAAGGTCCGAACATTGGTCTTATTAACTCACTTGCAACTTTCGCAAGAATTAACGAATATGGTTTTATTGAAGCGCCATACAGGGTAGTTGATAAGTCTGGTGAAAACCCAAGAGTTACAGACGAGGTAACTTATATTACTGCAGATGAAGAAGAAAAGTATACGATCTGCCAGGCAACGGAACCTCTTAATGAAAAAGGAGAGTTTATTAGCAAACGTGTTACTGCAAGACGCAGAGAAGAAATTCTTCAATTTGATTACAATCAAATTGATCTTATGGATATTTCTACGAAGCAGATTGTATCTGTAGCTACTGCTCTTATACCATTCCTTGAAAACGATGATGCGAACCGTGCGCTGATGGGGGCCAACATGCAACGCCAGGCGGTACCGCTTATTCGCACAAACAGCCCAATTGTTGCTACGGGTATGGAATATAAGATTGCTATAGATTCAGGCGCATTAATTGTAGCAAGGCACGAAGGCATTATTGATAAAGTAACTGCCAGAGAAATTATTATAAAAGACAACGAAGGCAAAAAACATCCTTATAAATTAACTAAGTTTGAACGAAGCAACCAAGGGACTTGCATTAACCAAAGACCTATTGTGAACAAAGGGGATACTGTTAAGGTAGGAGACGTTTTAGCAGACGGACCTTCTACAGATAATGGAGAACTGGCACTTGGTCAAAATCCGCTTATTGGATTTATGACATGGGAAGGATATAACTTTGAAGATGCGATTCTTCTTAGTGAAAGATTAGTTCAAGAGGATATTTACACTTCAATCCATATTGAAGAATATGAACTTGAATCCCGTGATACCAAAGTAGGACCAGAAGAAATCACAAGAGACATTCCTAATGTGGGTGAAGATGCACTTAAAGACCTCGATGAAAGAGGAATCATCCGTATTGGAGCGGAAGTGCGTTCAGGTGACATACTTGTAGGCCGTGTAACACCAAAAGGAGAAACGGAGCTTACCGCTGAAGAAAGACTGCTTCGTGCAATCTTTGGAGAAAAAGTAAGGGAAGTAAGAGATACATCTCTTCGTGTGCCTCATGGTGAAGCAGGTATTATCGTAGATGTTAAAATATTTACCCGTGAAAATGGAGATGAGCTCGATCCAGGTGTTAACAAGATGGTTCGCTGTTATATTGCTCAAAAGAGAAAAATCTCTGTTGGAGATAAGATGGCAGGGCGCCATGGAAACAAAGGGGTAATTTCGAGAGTATTGCCAGTTGAAGATATGCCGTTTCTTCCTAACGGAAGACCACTGGATATTGTGCTAAACCCACTTGGGGTTCCATCACGTATGAATATCGGACAGGTACTTGAAGTTCACCTTGGCCTTGCAGCTAAAGCACTAGGGATTAAGATCGAAACTCCTGTGTTTAATGGAGCGAGCGAGCAGGAAATTATGAATACCTTAGAGATGGCTAACGATTACGTTAACTATTCATGGGAAGATTTTTCTGATAAATGGAAAGACAAGATTGATGTAAGTGTTTATAACTATCTTAAAGAACATCTTGCACATCGCGCAGAATGGACAGGAGTTCCGCTTGATCATACAGGAAAAGTTTATTTAAGAGATGGAAGGACAGGAGAAGCTTTTGATAACCCAGTTACAGTAGGTTACATGCATTATCTTAAACTTCACCATTTAGTTGATGACAAAATGCATGCACGTTCAACAGGACCATATGCAACAATTACTCAGCAGCCTCTTGGAGGTAAAGCGCAGTTTGGTGGACAGCGTTTTGGAGAAATGGAAGTATGGGCACTTGAGGCGTATGGTGCTGCTTATACACTTCAGGAAATTCTTACAATCAAGTCTGACGACGTGGTTGGACGTGTTAAAACTTATGAGTCAGTTGTTAAGGGTGAAAATATTCCAGAGCCAGGAATACCAGAATCATTTAAAGTACTCTTAAAAGAACTTCAGTCATTAGCATTAGATGTCAGAGTATTAACTGATAATATGAATGAAATTGATATTAAAGAGACAGTTGATGAAGGGGAATTAATAAATATTAACATTGAAGGCTTAGAGGACATCCCTGTAGCAGATGACTTTGTTGATGAAGAGGTATCAGAACTAGACCCAGACGCTGATTTGTTTGATGTTGATGAGAGCATCGACCTGGATTTTGAGCCTGAGGATGATATCGTATTTGATGATGATGCATTAGATGATTTAGATTTATAAAAAAGTATGAAGGGAGTGCATACCATGCCAAATATAGATCAAGCTATCTTTTTTGAGAGTATAAAGATAGGATTGGCTTCCCCTGATAAAATCCGCGAGTGGTCAAGAGGAGAGGTAAAAAAACCAGAGACGATTAACTATCGTACGCAAAGACCAGAACGAGATGGACTGTTTTGTGAAAAAATCTTTGGACCTAGCAAAGATTGGGAGTGTCATTGTGGAAAATACAAAAGAATTAGATATAAAGGAATAATTTGTGACCGTTGTGGTGTCGAGGTTACAAAAGCTAAAGTAAGACGTGAGAGGATGGGGCATATCGAACTTGCTGCCCCAGTTTCACACATCTGGTACTTCAAAGGTATACCAAGCCGAATGGGGCTTATTCTTGACATAACGCCAGGAAAGCTTGAAAAGATATTGTATTTTGCTTCATATATCGTAACAGACCCTAAAGAAACTGGACTTGATTACAAAGAAATTTTAGGTGAAAAAGAATACAGAGAAGCAGAAGAAAAGTTTGGCCCAGGAGCATTTGTTGCTGAGATGGGCGCTGAAGCTATTAAAAAATTACTTTCAGATATACAATTAGAGAAAGAAAGTGTAGAGCTAAAAGAACTGCTTAAAACAACAACGGGTCAAAAAAGAGTACGTGTGATTAAGCGCCTAGAAGTTATTGAGGCTTTTAGACTTTCGGGAAATAAACCAGAGTGGATGATCCTAGATGTTATCCCAGTACTTCCACCAGATCTTAGACCAATGATTCAGCTTGATGGAGGACGTTTTGCAACATCAGACTTAAACGACCTTTACAGAAGGGTTATTAACCGTAATAACCGTCTAAAAAGGCTGCTTGATTTAGGAGCGCCTAATATCATTGTAAGAAATGAAAAACGTATGCTTCAAGAAGCTGTAGATGCACTGATTGATAACGGAAGACGTGGTAAGGCAGTAACAGGGCCAGGTAACAGACCGCTTAAGTCTCTATCTGATATGCTTAAAGGTAAATCAGGACGTTTCCGTCAGAACCTTCTGGGTAAACGTGTTGACTACTCAGGCCGTTCAGTTATCGTAGTAGGACCTAGTCTTAAAATTTATCAATGCGGGCTTCCGAAAGAAATGGCAATAGAGCTCTTTAAGCCATTTGTTATGAAAAAACTTGTTTCCGATGGCATTGCACATAATATTAAAAATGCAAAGCACATGATCGAAAGATTGCAGCCACAGGTGTGGGACGTTCTTGAGGAAGTAATCAGAGAACATCCGGTTATGCTTAACCGTGCGCCAACACTTCACCGTCTGGGCATACAAGCATTTGAACCTATTTTAGTTGAAGGCCGTGCTATAAAGCTTCATCCACTCGTATGTACAGCTTATAATGCTGACTTCGATGGAGACCAAATGGCTGTACACGTACCGCTGTCAGTTGAAGCCCAGGCAGAATGTCGTTTCTTGCTGCTCGCACCGAATAACCTTCTTAAACCTTCAGATGGCGCGCCAGTAGCTGTACCGTCTCAGGATATGGTCCTTGGAACTTACTACCTTACGCTTGATAAAGAAGGAGAAAAGGGAGAAGGAAAATATTTCCGTAATGAAAAAGAAGCAATCCTTGCATATGATAATAAGGTGATTACACTTCATGCACGTATTAATGTACGCAGGACACTAGAAATAGATGGTCAGCTTCAGACGGGTATTACCCAAACAACAGTAGGGCGTATTATATTTAATGAGATCATGCCTCAAAATTTAGGTTTCGTAGACAGAACACAAGAAGAAAATAAATTCAAATATGAAATAGATTTTCTTGTTGGTAAAAAGCAGCTTGGACAAATTATTAAAAAATGTATCAATACACATGGTGCAACGGATACAGCCATCCTGCTTGATAATGTTAAAGACTTAGGATTTAGATTTTCAACAAAAGGAGCGCTTACTGTATCGGTGTCAGATATGGTGGTTCCAGAGCAAAAACAAGAATATCTTGATGAAGCTCAAGGGGCAGTTGAACATGTTACAAAGCTGTTCAGGCGTGGACTTATGACAGATGAAGAACGCTATAACAAAGTTATCCAAGCATGGAATCATGCTAATGATAAGATTACAAAGGCACTTTTAGATAACCTTGGTAAATATAATAACATTTACATGATGGCACATTCAGGGGCCCGTGGTTCTACAAATCAGATTAAACAGCTGGCTGGTATGCGTGGACTTATGGCATCCCCGTCAGGGCGTATTATCGAGCTTCCAATCAAAGCAAACTTCCGTGAGGGACTTACTGTACTTGAATACTTTATCTCTGCCCATGGGGCTAGAAAAGGTCTGGCGGATACAGCCCTTCGTACAGCTGACTCAGGGTACCTCACCCGTCGTCTTGTAGACGTATCACAAGATGTTATTATCAGAGAGCAGGATTGCCATGATCACACGCCAGATGAAGAAATTCCAGGTATGTGGGTTAAAGCCTACACAGATGGTTCGGAAGTTATTGAGCCACTTCATGAACGTCTATCTGGACGTTTTGCAGCTGAGGCTGTTATTCATCCAGAAACAGGAGAAGTTATTATTCCTGTCAATAAAATGATTAGGCCAAACCAGGCTGAGTATATAGAATCTGTTGGAATCAAAAAAGTAAAAATACGTAATGTCCTTGCATGTAAATCTAAAATGGGTGTATGTGCAAGATGCTACGGAGCCAACATGGCATCAGGCAATGAAGTTCGAGTAGGTGAGGCGGTAGGAATTATAGCTGCTCAGTCTATCGGTGAGCCTGGTACACAGCTTACAATGCGTACTTTCCATACAGGAGGGATTGCAGGAGATGATATTACCCAGGGTCTTCCACGTATTGAAGAATTATTTGAAGCACGTAAACCAAAAGGACTTGCTATTATTTCAGAAATTGCTGGTATAGTAACGATTACAGATACGAAGAAAAAACGTGAAGTTACAATAACTGATAATGAAGAAGGGCAAACCAAGTCTTATACGATACCATATGGTTCAAGAATAAAAGTACAAGATGGCAATAGTGTTGAAGCGGGAGATGAACTTACTGAAGGTAGTGTTAACCCTCATGATATTCTTAAGATCAAAGATGTTGTGGGCGTACAGCACTATATGATTCAGGAAGTGCAGCGTGTTTACAGGCTTCAAGGGGTTGATATTAACGACAAGCACATTGAAGTTATCGTACGTCAGATGCTTAAAAAAGTAAAAATAGAAGAAAGCGGCGATACCAATTTACTCCCTGGAA
Organism: uncultured Clostridia bacterium; assembly: GCA_937981575.1. Classification (GTDB taxonomy): domain Bacteria; phylum Bacillota; class Clostridia; order Lachnospirales; family Cellulosilyticaceae; genus FMMP01. The sequence continues at coordinate 9,413 of CALJNR010000074.1, forward strand.
GTTCAATAGATATTTTAGAATATATAGATGTAAACCAAAAAGCTATTGATCAAGGATTAGAACCAGCAGTAGGTAAAAGTGTGCTTCTAGGTATCACGAAAGCGTCACTTGCTACAGAATCGTTCTTATCCGCAGCGTCCTTCCAAGAAACAACTAAAGTTCTTACGGAAGCGGCTATCAAAGGAAAAACAGATCCGCTGATTGGACTTAAAGAAAACGTTATAATCGGGAAACTCATTCCAGCTGGTACAGGGATGGATAAATACCGCAAATTACATGTTAAGATGGTAGACGAAGAATAAATTTTTATTCATGGATGATGGTAGGCTTTAAAACCTACCATCATTTTTGCTTTCAAAAATAAACCCTTGACATTATTCGTCTGGAATGATAAAATCGTTCAGTGTGTAATAGTATGCATAAAAATGAACCTAAAGGGGGATTTATGTTGTACCATTTGAAAGACACGAAAAAGATTGTGGGAACAAAACAGACTTTAAAATGGTTAGAACGTGAATGTGTCAAGCTTGTGTTTGTTGCCAAAGATGCCGATGATCGGGTTACAGGTCAAGTGGTAGAGCTTGCAAAAGCTAAAAATGTCGAGATTAAGTATATTGAAAGTATGCATGAACTTGGCAAAGAATGTAACGTAGAAGTACAGACTGCAGTAGCAGCAATTATTGAGTAAGGAGGAGGTGCCAGAATGCCAACATTTAACCAATTAGTACGTAAAGGAAGAAAAGAAATCGAGAAAAAGTCAACTGCGCCAGCATTGCAAAAAGGATTTAACTCTTTGCAAAAACGTGCAACAGATATCTCTGCACCACAAAAGAGAGGCGTTTGTACAGCAGTTAAAACAGCTACACCTAAAAAACCAAACTCTGCTCTTCGTAAAATTGCAAGGGTACGTCTTACAAATGGGATAGAAGTAACAGCTTATATTCCAGGTGAAGGACACAACCTGCAAGAGCATAGCGTTGTATTAATCCGTGGCGGTAGGGTAAAAGACTTACCAGGTACACGTTACCACATTATCCGTGGTACATTAGATACAGCAGGTGTTGCAAAAAGACAACAAGCTCGTTCTAAATACGGTGCTAAAAAAGGCAAAAAAGGTGCAGCAGCAAAAGGTAAAAAATAATTAAGGAATTAATTGGTGCCCAACTTACACAACTAATGCTGATTAGTCAGATTTAAATAGATGAGTAATAAGGGCGCGCACGATCCACACCAAGGTGAGGACGAGTACCGATGATATTTCAAAGATATTAGTTAAGGAGGGAAGACCGTGCCACGTAAAGGACATGTAGCAAAAAGAGACGTTTTAGCAGATCCTCTATATAACAGCAAGCTTGTAACAAAGCTCATCAATAACATAATGTTAGATGGTAAAAGAGGTAAAGCACAAAAGATAGTTTATGGTGCGTTTGATATTATTAAAGAAAAAACAGGCAGAGATGCTTTGGAGGTATTCCAAGAGGCGTTAGAGAATATCATGCCTGTATTAGAAGTAAAAGCACGTCGTGTTGGGGGTGCAACTTACCAAGTACCTATGGAAGTACGTCCAGAAAGACGTCAAACATTAGGACTTCGTTGGTTAACAACATTCACACGTAAACGTGGTGAAAAAACAACTACGCTTGCACTTGCAGCAGAGCTCTTAGATGCTCTTAACAGCACAGGCGGATCAGTTAAGAAAAAAGAAGATACACACAAAATGGCAGAAGCGAACAAAGCATTTGCACACTATAGATGGTAGGTTTATAGACCAAAGGAGGAATTACCTTGGCAGGAAGAGAATATCCGCTTGAGCGCACCCGTAATATCGGGATTATGGCGCATATTGATGCGGGGAAAACAACTCTTACAGAGCGTATCTTGTTCTATACTGGTAAAACATATAAAATCGGTGAAGTTCATGAAGGCGGAGCTACAATGGACTGGATGGAACAAGAACAAGAACGTGGTATTACAATCACATCTGCAGCTACGACATGTTTTTGGAAAGAGAATCGTATTAATATCATAGATACACCAGGGCACGTAGACTTCACAGTAGAAGTTGAGCGTTCACTTCGTGTACTTGACTCTGCAGTTGGCGTATTCTGTGCAAAAGGCGGGGTTGAACCTCAGTCAGAAACAGTATGGCGTCAAGCTGACAAATACCGTGTACCACGTATGGCTTTTGTAAACAAAATGGACATCATGGGTGCTGACTTCTATAGAGCAGTAGGCATGATGAGAACAAGACTTGGTGCGAATGCTGTGCCAATTGAATTACCTATCGGTGCTGAAGATCAATTCATAGGGGTAGTTGACCTAATGAAAAACAGAGCATACATCTACAAAGATGATTTAGGTAAAGATATTGAAGAAGTTGATATTCCAGCGGAAATGGTTGAGCAAGCAGAGAAATATAGAAATGAAATGATTGAAGCGATCTGTGAATCAGATGAAGAGCTTACAATGAAATACCTTGAAGGTGAAGAAGTAACTGAAGAAGAACTAAGAACTGCACTTAGAAATGCAGTAATCAACGTTCAAATCATTCCAGTACTTTGTGGTTCAGCATACAAAAATAAAGGTGTACAAAAACTTTTAGATGCTGTTGTTGAATATATGCCAGCACCTACAGATATTCCAGCTATTAAAGGGGTTGATCCTGAAACAGGTGAAGAAATGGAGAAACATTCATCAGATGAAGAACCATTTGCAGCACTTGCATTCAAGATTATGACTGACCCGTTTGTTGGAAAACTTGCGTTCTTCAGAGTTTATTCAGGTTCTATTGAGTCAGGTTCTTATGTCCTTAACTCAACTAAGAATAAAAAAGAACGTATTGGACGTATCTTACAGATGCATGCTAATACAAGACAAGAAATTTCAAAAGTATATTCTGGAGATATCGCAGCTGCTGTTGGTCTTAAAGGCACAACAACAGGAGACACTTTATGTGATGAAGACCATCCAGTTATCTTAGAATCTATGGAATTCCCAGAACCAGTTATTGAGGTAGCTATCGAACCTAAAACAAAAGCTGGTCAAGAAAAAATGGGTATTGCACTTGCAAAACTTGCAGAAGAAGATCCAACTTTCAGAACGTTTACTAACACTGAAACAGGACAAACAATCATAGCTGGTATGGGTGAGCTTCACTTAGAGATCATCGTTGACCGTCTCTTACGTGAGTTTAAAGTAGAAGCTAACGTAGGTGCACCACAGGTTGCATACAAAGAAACACTCGCAAAAGAAGTTGACATTGAATCTAAGTATGTAAAACAATCTGGTGGTAGCGGACAGTATGGTCACTGTAAAGTAAGATTCTCAAGACTTGACCCTAACTCTGAGCATACTTATGAATTCGTAAGTTCAGTAGTAGGAGGATCAATTCCAAAAGAATACATCCCAGCAGTTGATAAAGGAATCCAAGATGCTATGACAACTGGTCCTCTGGCTGGATACAAAGTATTAGGGATTAAAGCAGAGTGTTATGATGGATCATACCATGATGTTGACTCCTCAGAAATGGCCTTCAAAATTGCTGGTTCTATGGCATTCAAAGATGCAATGAGAAAAGCAGGAGGGGTTCTTCTTGAACCTATCATGAAAGTTATTGCAACTGCTCCAGAAGAATACATGGGAGATGTTATTGGAAGTATTAACTCTCGTCGTGGACAAATGGAAGGGATGGAAGCAATCGGAGGCGGACAAGAAATTAGAGCTTACGTACCGCTTGCAGAAATGTTTGGTTACGCAACAGAGCTTCGTTCAAGAACTCAAGGTCGTGGGAACTATTCTATGGAATTCCATCACTATGAGCCATGCCCTAAAAATATTCAGGACAAAGTTATTGCTGAGAACAAAGGGCAATAATAAGTATAAATTTTTATTTAAATAATAATTTACAGCTACTTGAAAAGTAACTGCAAATTGAATATAATCAAATTATCTGAGAAAAATAAACTCAGCACATTAAAGGAGGAACAAACAAATGGCTAAAGCTAAATATGAAAGAAATAAGCCACACGTTAATATTGGTACAATCGGACACGTTGACCACGGTAAAACAACACTTACAGCAGCTATCACAAAAACTCTTCACCAAAGATATGGTTTAGGTGCAGCAGTTGATTTCGATAATATTGACAAGGCTCCAGAAGAAAGAGAGCGTGGAATCACAATTTCTACAGCTCACGTTGAATATGAAACACCAGCTCGTCACTACGCGCACGTTGACTGCCCAGGACATGCTGACTATGTTAAAAACATGATCACAGGAGCAGCTCAAATGGATGGTACTATCCTTGTTTGTGCAGCTACAGACGGACCAATGGCTCAAACTCGTGAGCATATTCTTCTTTCACGTCAAGTTGGTGTACCATACATCGTTGTTTTCTTAAACAAATGTGATATGGTAGATGACGAAGAGTTATTAGAACTTGTAGAAATGGAAATTCGTGACTTATTAAGTGCATACGAATTCCCTGGCGATGATACTCCAATCATCCGTGGATCTGCTCTTCAAGCATTAAATGATCCAATGGGATCATGGGGAGATAAAATCGTTGAATTATTTGAAATCATTGATGAGTATATCCCAACTCCAGAACGTGACATTGACAAACCATTCCTTATGCCTGTAGAGGATGTATTCTCTATTACAGGACGTGGAACAGTAGCAACTGGTAGAGTAGAAGCTGGTATTCTTAAAGTTCAAGATGAAGTTGAACTTGTAGGTATTCATGAAGAAACTCGTAAAGTTGTGTGTACTGGAGTAGAAATGTTCCGTAAACTTCTTGATCAAGCTCAAGCTGGAGATAACATTGGAGCACTTCTTCGTGGTATCCAAAGAACAGAAATTGAACGTGGTCAAGTACTTTGCAAACCAGGTTCAATCACTCCTCATACAAAATTTACTGCTCAAGTATACGTTCTTAAAAAAGAAGAAGGCGGACGTCATAAACCTTTCTTCTCACACTACAGACCACAGTTCTACTTCAGAACAACAGACGTTACTGGAGTTATCGAATTACCAGAAGGTACAGAAATGTGTATGCCTGGGGATAACATCGAAATGACTATCGAACTTATCCATCCAATTGCTATGTCACAAGGTCTTCGTTTTGCTATTCGTGAAGGCGGACGTACAGTAGGTTCAGGTGCAGTAGTATCTATCATTGAATAATTAATACTTCATATAAAAAGAACATGCCTTAGGGTATGTTCTTTTTATATAGAGAAGATAGTACGGCATCATATATTTTTAGTGCTTCCCCCTTGAAATAGGCATAAGTAGAGTACTGTAAAATAATAGCTGAATTTACCGTAAATAAATCAGTAAAAATATAAAAAAAACCTTGCCATAGTGTAGCATTTAGTGTATACTCATATTGTTGTGACATTGAGAACGATGATCTAGAAGGTTGCCATCTCAAAGAGATGAATTTCTAGGGAGCGAATGTCCGGTTCAAGAAACCAGGCGACAGGTCACTGTACTATAATAAACTAATGTCGAGCGTATTTATAACACACATCTTTTGGATGTCTGCAAATCTTTGTGCATAGATGAGGACTAGCAGTGTTATAAAGTTTCAATCATTTAGCGCTTACGACACACTAGGATTAGTGTACAGTCACCACTAGTCGTACTGTTTCCCAAAAAAGTACGAAAAGGAGGGGACTTTTTTTATGGCAAGTCAAAAAATCCGTATTACTTTAAAAGCATACGATCACAAATTAATTGATCAAACAGCAGCTGAAATAGTTTCTATTGCTAAGAAAACAGGTGCGCAAGTTAGTGGACCAATACCACTACCAACTAAAAAAGAAATAGTAACAATCTTACGTGCTGTTCACAAGTACAAAGATTCTCGTGAGCAATTTGAAATGAGAACACACAAAAGATTAATTGATGTGGAAGCTACGCCAAAAACTGGTGATGCGTTAATGCGTATTGATTTACCAGCAGGTGTAGACATCAAAGTAGACGCGAAATAATAACGTTTCGCATTGGGCGGTCTAAGAATCGTCTAGGATGATTGCCATGAGGGCAATCCGCTGTAGATATTAGGAGGTGTAAAGGAAATGAAAAAAGCGATTTTAGCTAAAAAAATCGGTATGACTCAAATTTTTGATGAAAATGCCAACTTAATTCCTGTTACAGTATTAGAAGCAGGTCCATGTGTAGTTGTTCAAAAGAAAACTACAGCAAATGATGGTTACGAAGCGATTCAAATTGGTTTCGGTGATGTAAAAGAAAGACGCATGATTAAACCAGCATTAGGACATTTCAAAAAAGCAGGAGTAGCTGTTAAAAAGTATTTAAAAGAATTCCGTTTAGACGACATAACTAGTTATGAAGTTGGAACAGAAATCAAAGCAGATACTTTCACAGTTGGTGACAAAGTAGATGTTACTGGTACTTCAAAAGGTAAAGGATATCAAGGGGCAATCAAAAAATATGGACAAAGCCGCGGACCGATGGCTCATGGTTCTAAATCACATAGAGTAGCAGGTTCTATGGGAGCTGCAACAAGTCCAGGACGTGTTATGAAAGGTAAAGGCCTTCCATCACATATGGGTGCTGTTCAAATTACAGTGCAAAATCTTGAGGTTGCAAGAATAGATGTAGATAAAAACTTAATTTTACTTAAAGGCGCAGTTCCAGGGCCTAAAGGTACAGTTATCGCTATAAAAGATAGCGTTAAAGCTTAATGACAGGTGAGAAAGGAGGAACAATAATGGCAAAAGTAGCTGTTTATAATATGAACGGACAACAAGTAGGAGAAGTTGAATTAAATGATTCAATTTTTGCAGTAGATGTAAAAGAACACTTAGTTCATGCAGCAGTTGTTGCACATCTTGCAAATAGACGTCAAGGTACACAAAGTGCTAAAACCCGTGCTGAAGTACGTGGGGGTGGAAGAAAACCATGGAGACAAAAAGGTACAGGTAGAGCAAGACAAGGCTCAATCCGTGCAGTACAATGGACAGGCGGTGGCGTTGCATTTGCACCAAAACCACGTGATTATTCCATTAAATTAAATAAGAAAGAAAGAAGACTTGCGTTAAAATCAGCTTTAACAAGCAGAGTAAGCGGAAGCAAATTCATTGTTTTAGATTCTCTAGAACTTGCTGATATCAAAACAAAAGCAATGAAACAAGTATTAGATTCACTTAAATTAAACAAAGCACTTATTGTTACTGATGGTGAAGCAAGCAGAAATGTAATGTTATCAGCGCGTAACCTTCAATCTGTTAAAACTTCAGCAGTAAACAATATTAATGTATATGACATCTTAAAATACGATACATTCGTAGTAACTAAAGATGCTCTTAGCAAAATCGAGGAGGTGTACGCATAATGGCAGATTTGAGATTCTATGACGTCATTTTAAAGCCAGTTGTTACTGAAAAAAGTATGAACTTAATGGCAGAAAAAAAATACACATTCCTAGTACAAAAAACTGCAACAAAAGGTCAGATTAAAGATGCAGTAGAAAAAATGTTCGAAGGAACAAAAGTAGAAAAAGTTAATACAGCTAATTACGAAGGTAAAACAAAACGCCGCGGTAAATCAGTTGGTAAGACAAGTGATTACAAAAAAGCGATTGTTAAACTTAACCAAGATAGTAAAGACATTGACTTTTTCCAAGGAATGTAGTTTAATAGAAAAAGATGAAACACACGGCTAAGTGTAAATGCATTGATTGAAAGGAGTGAAAGTGCGATGGGTATCAAAAAATATAGACCATATACCCCTTCTAGAAGACATATGACTTCTTCAGCATTTGAAGAAATCACTAAAACAACTCCTGAAAAATCTTTAATTGTAACTTTAAAGAAAAACTCAGGAAGAAATAACCAAGGGAAAATCACAGTTCGTCACCGCGGGGGCGGATATAAAATCAAATATAGAATCATCGACTTCAAACGTAATAAAGATGGTGTACCAGCTAGGGTTGTAGGTATCGAATATGATCCAAACAGAACAGCAAATATTGCATTGCTTTCTTACGCAGACGGTGAAAAAAGATATATTTTAGCTCCAGTTGGACTTAAAGTTGGAGACAAATTAATGAGTGGTGAAACAGCAGAAGTACGTGTTGGAAATGCACTCAGAATGAAAGATATGCCAGTAGGTGCTACAATTCATAACATTGAAATGAAACCAGGCAAAGGCGGACAATTGGTTCGTGCAGCAGGTATGTCAGCACAGCTTATGGCTAAAGAAGGCAAATATGCTACAGTTAAGCTTCCATCAGGAGAAATGAGACTTTTACCAATTGAATGCAAAGCTACAATCGGTCAAGTAGGAAATATTGATCATGAGCTTATTAACATTGGTAAAGCAGGACGTAAACGTCATATGGGTATCCGCCCTACAGTTCGTGGATCAGTTATGAACCCTAACGATCACCCTCACGGTGGTGGAGAAGGTAGATCACCAATTGGACGTCCAAATCCATGTACGCCTTGGGGTAAACCAGCTCTTGGATACAAAACAAGAAAGAAAAACAAACAATCTAATAAATATATTGTTCGTGCACGCAACAAAAAATAATAGTTGCAACAAAAAATAATGTTAAGTAGTGAAGGGAGGCATCATTAATGGCTCGTTCCATCAAAAAAGGACCATTTGCAGATAATCATTTATTAAAGAAAATAGATGAAATGAATGCAAACGATGAGAAAAAAGTAATTAAATCATGGTCACGTCGTTCAACAATTTTCCCTAGCATGGTAGGTCATACTATCGCTGTACATGACGGAAGAAAACATGTTCCAGTATATGTTACAGAAGATATGGTAGGACACAAATTAGGTGAATTTGCACTCACAAGAACTTACCGTGGACATGGTAAAGATGCAGAAAAGAAATCAAGAGTTCGTTAATTAATTATTTACGGAAGGAGGTCTCTAAAAATGGCAAAAGGACATAGAAGCCAGATTAAAAAAGAGAGAAATGCTCAAAAAGACTCAAGACCAAAAGCAAAAGTAACTTTTGTACGTTTATCAAGTACTAAGGCAAATATCGTGCTTGACCAAATCAAAGGAAAAGATGTTAATACTGCACTTGCAATTTTAGCATATACACCTAGATACGGTGCACGTGTTATAGAAAAATTAGTAAAATCAGCTGCAGCAAACGCTGAGCATAATCAAGGCATGGATACATCAAAATTATTTATTGAAGAAGCGTTCTCAACCAAAGGACCAACTCTTAAAAGAATTCGTCCACGTGCTCAAGGACGTGCTTATAAAATCGAGAAACAAACAAGCCACATAACAGTGGTACTAAATGAAAGATAAGGAGGTTAGGTATGGGCCAAAAAGTCAATCCTCATGGATTAAGAGTAGGTGTTATCAAAGGCTGGGATGCTAGATGGTATGCAGACAAAAAAGAATTTGCTAATAACCTAGTAGAAGATGATAAAATCAGAAAATATATTAAGAAAAAATTATATGCTGCAGGCATAGACAAAATAGAAATCGAAAGAATGTCTAAACGTGTTAGAATCCATGTTCATACATCTAAGCCTGGGATCGTAATTGGTAAAGGTGGAGCATCTATCGATGAGCTTCGTAGACAAGTAGAAAAACTTACAGCAAACAAAGTTGCAATCAACATTGTTGAAGTAAAACGTCCAGAAGCATGTGCACAACTTGTTGCAGAAAATATTGCACTTCAATTAGAAAACCGTGTTTCTTTCCGTCGTGCGATGAAGCAAGCTATGGGCAAATCATTTAAAGCTGGATCAAAAGGTATTAAAGTTTCCTGTTCTGGTCGTCTTGGCGGCGCTGAAATGGCACGTACAGAACACTATTCAGAAGGAACTATTCCACTTCAAACATTGAGAGCGGATATTGAATATGGTTTTGCAGAAGCAGATACAACTTATGGAAAAATTGGTGTTAAAGTGTGGATCTACAAAGGAGAGGTACTTCCACAAAAAGCTAAAAAGGAAGGGAGCGATAACTAATGTTAATGCCTAAAAGAGTAAAACGCCGCAAACAATTTCGCGGACGTATGACAGGTAAAGCTACCCGTGGAAATCAAATCACTTATGGTGATTTCGGTATAGTGGCAATGGAACCAGGTTGGGTAAAATCAAACCAAATCGAAGCTGCCCGTATAGCGATGACTCGTTATATCAAACGTGGTGGTAAAGTATGGATTAAAGTATTCCCAGATAAACCAGTAACAGCTAAGCCAGCAGAAACACGCATGGGTTCAGGTAAAGGTTCACCAGAATATTGGGTAGCAGTAGTTAAACCAGGTAGAGTAATGTTTGAATTATCAGGTGTAGCAGAAGAAGTGGCTAGAGAAGCATTAAGACTTGCAGTTCACAAATTACCTATGAAATGCAAGATTGTGTCTCGTGCTGAACAAGAAATGGCAGGTGATGGTAGTGAAGAGTAGAGCATTCTTAGAAGAACTGTTAACAAAAACAGCAGATGAATTAAATGTTGAATTGGTGAATGCGAAAAAAGAGCTTTTTAACTTAAGATTTCAAAATGCTACCAATCAACTAGATAATACAGCAAGAATCAAAGAAGTAAGAAAGAATATCGCACGTATTCAAACTATTATTACACAAAAAGCAACTGTGTAATAGAGAGGAGGCAAAGTCGTGTCAGAAAGAAATATGCGTAAAGTTTTAATAGGTAATGTAGTAAGCAACAAGATGGATAAAACGATTACTGTTGCAGTTGTAAATAATGTAAAACATCCTCTTTACGGAAAAATCGTAAAAAGAACTTATAAATTGCATGCTCATGATGAAAATAATGAGTGCCAAATCGGTGACAGAGTAAAAGTAATGGAAACAAGACCATTATCTAAATCAAAACGTTTTAGACTTGTTGAAATTGTAGAAAAAGCAAAATAGTATTAGTAATCTTGAAAGGAGGTCACTTCTCATGATCCAACAAGAAAGTAGATTAAGAGTAGCTGATAACACAGGAGCAAAAGAATTACTTTGTATCCGTGTATTAGGTGGTTCTACCAGAAGATATGGCAATATTGGCGATGTAATCGTTGCTTCAGTTAAAGATGCAACACCAGGCGGCGTTGTTAAAAAAGGTGACGTTGTTAAAGCTGTAATTGTTCGTACTAAAAAAGGTGTAAGAAGAGCTGACGGTTCATACATTAAATTTGATGAAAATGCAGCTGTTATCATAAAAGAAGATAAAAACCCAAGAGGTACACGTATTTTTGGACCAGTAGCAAGAGAGTTAAGAGAAAAGAAGTATACAAAAATCTTATCACTTGCTCCAGAAGTTCTATAAGGAGGTGCAAGTAGTGAAAACTAAACTTAAAAAAGGCGATAGAGTAGTCTTAATCGCTGGTAAAGACAAAGGTAAAGAAGGCAATATTAACTTTATAGATCGTAAAAATGGACGCGTTGTTGTAGAAGGCTGCAACATGATTACAAAGCACCAAAAACCAAATGCAGCTGGTCAAGGCGGTTTAATTGAAAGAGAAGCACCTGTTCATATCTCTAATGTTATGTATGTGCATAATGGGAAACCAGCACGTTTAGGTGTACAAATAAACGACGGAAAAAAAGTTCGCGTAGCGATCGTAAACAAAGAACGTTTTGTGATTGACTAATAGGCGAAAGGAGGTAATAGACTGTGAGTAGATTAAAAGAAGTATACAAAAATGAAATCGTAAGTGCAATGACTCAAAAGTTTAATTATGCAAATCAATTACAAGTACCTAAAATTGAAAAGATTGTAATCAATATGGGTGTTGGTGAAGCGAAAGATAATGCAAAAGCATTAGAAAGCGCAGTAAGCGATATGCAGATTATATCAGGACAAAAGCCAGTTGTTACTAAAGCCAAAAAATCTGTTGCAGCATTTAAACTTCGTGAAGGTATGCCAATCGGATGTAAAGTAACACTTCGTGGCAAAAAAATGTATGAATTCCTTGATCGTTTAGTAAACTTAGCGCTTCCACGTGTACGTGACTTCCGTGGGATTAGTGCTACTGCATTTGACGGCCGTGGAAACTATGCATTAGGTATCAAAGAACAACTTATATTTCCTGAAATTGAGTACGATAAAATTGATAAAGTTCGTGGTATGGACGTCATTATTGTAACAACAGCTGAGACGGATGAAGAAGCTCGTGAGCTATTGACACAATTTGGGATGCCATTTCAAAAATAAGGAGGTTAACTAAAGTGGCAAAAACATCTATGAAAGTTAAGCAACAAAGACCTGCTAAATTTTCAACACAAGAATATACAAGATGTCGCATTTGTGGACGTCCACATGCATATATAAGAAAATTTGGTATATGTCGTATATGTTTTAGAGAATTAGCATATAAAGGTCAGATTCCAGGCGTTAAAAAAGCTAGCTGGTAATAAAGGAAAGGAGGCAAATAAAATGACAATGAGCGATCCTATTGCAGATATGCTTACAAGAATCAGAAATGCCAATGTTGCGAAGCATGACACTGTTGAGGTGCCTGCATCAAAAATGAAGAAAGCTATTTCTGAAATTCTTTTAAATGAAGGATACATTAAAGGATTTGAAGTTAAAGAAGATGGTGTAAAATCAACTATTCGCGTAACTTTAAAATATGGTAAAGATAAGAATGAGAAAGTAATCTCAGGACTTAAGAAAATTTCTAAACCAGGTCTTCGTGTGTACGCAGATACAGATAACCTGCCAAGAGTACTCGGCGGACTTGGTACAGCAATCATTTCAACAAGCAAAGGTGTAATAACTGATAAAGACGCTAGAAAACTTGGCGTAGGCGGAGAAGTTATCGCATTTATTTGGTAATATAGACAAAAAGTTTAAGGAGGTGCGACCATGTCACGTATTGGTAAATTACCAATAGAGGTTCCAGCAGGCGTTACTGTTACAATAGCTGAAGGAAATGTTGTTACAGTAAAAGGATCAAAAGGAACACTTACAAGAACATTCGATAGTGCAATGAACATTGTGCTTGAAGGAACTCAGGTTTTAGTTACAAGACCAAATGATTTAAAAAGAAACAGATCACTTCATGGATTAACAAGAACACTTATTTCAAACATGGTTGAAGGTGTTACAAATGGCTTCAATAAAGTGTTAGAGATTAATGGTGTTGGATATAGAGCATCAAAACAAGGTAAAAAGTTAGTTCTTTCATTAGGATACTCTCACCCAGTTGAAATGGAAGATCCAGAAGGTATTACATCAGCAGTGGAAGGTAACAAAATAACTGTATCTGGAATTAGCAAAGAACAAGTTGGACAATTTGCGGCTGAGATCAGAACTAAACGTCCGCCAGAGCCATACAAAGGCAAAGGTATTAAGTACGTTGATGAAGTAATCAGACGTAAAGAAGGTAAAACTGGTAAAAAATAATAGCAAAGGGGTGAACTAAGAATGATCACTAAGGAATCACGTAGTAAAGTTCGTGTTAAAAAGCATATGAAAATGCGCCGTAAACTTCAAGGTACTGCAGTAAGACCAAGACTTGCAGTATTTAGAAGCGAAAAACACATTTATGCTCAAATTATAGATGATGTTAAAGGTAATACATTAGTAGCTGCATCAACAGCTGAAAAAGAAGTTGCAGCGAACTTAGAAGCTACATCAAACATCGAAGCTGCTAAAGCAGTTGGAGAAGCAGTGGCTAAAAAAGCACTTGCAAAAGGTATTAATGAAGTAGTATTTGATCGTGGTGGATTCTTATACCATGGTAGAGTTAAAGCATTAGCAGATGCAGCCCGCGAGGCTGGATTACAATTCTAGTAAAGGAGGGACATACGGTGGCTAAAAAGCTAAATATTGATCCTAGTACATTAGATCTTCAAGAGAAAGTTGTTACTATTAAACGTGTAACAAAAGTTGTAAAAGGTGGTCGTACTTTCCGTTTCTCTGCTTTAGTAGTAGTAGGAGACGGAAATGGTTATGTTGGCGTTGGACTTGGCAAAGCTATGGAAATTCCAAACGCTATTGAAAAAGCAATTCAAGATGCTAAGAAGAACCTGATTTATATTGAAAGAAATGATGCTGATAGTATCTATCATGAGTTTGTAGGGGAATTCGGAAGTGCAAGAGTACTTCTTAAACCAGCTAGAGAAGGTACTGGAGTTATTGCAGGGGGTCCAGCTCGTGCTGTACTTGAACTTGCAGGCGTTCGTAATATCAGAACAAAATCTTTAGGCTCTAACAATAAGAAAAATGTTGTGCATGCAACAATTGAAGCACTTGCTTCACTCAAAACACCATCTGAGGTTGCTAAACTTCGTGGTAAAACAGTAGAAGAGCTTCTAGGATAAGGAGGAATGTTCAAGTGGCTAAGATTAAAGTAACACTCGTAAGATCCACAATCGGAGCAATTCCAAAACATAAAAAAACAGTAGAAGCGCTCGGATTAAGAAAAATTAATAGTTCAAACATCCATGAAGATAATAATGCTATTCGTGGAATGGTAGATCAAGTTAGACATTTAGTTAAAGTAGATGAAGTTAACGAGTAATAAAGACTTAAGCTAAAAGGAGGTGCCAAAAGCATGAACTTAAATGAATTAAGACCATCAGAAGGTTCAAAACAAGGTTCTTTCCGCGTAGGTAGAGGACATGGTTCAGGAAATGGAAAAACAGCTGGAAGAGGTCATAAAGGACAAAAAGCAAGAACTGGCGGTGGTGTTAGACCAGGTTTTGAAGGGGGGCAAATGCCTTTATACAGAAGACTTCCAAAACGTGGTTTTACAAATCGTAACAGTTTAGAAATAGTAGGTATTAATGTTGATTTATTAAACCGCTTTGAAGATGGAGCTGTAGTAACAGTTGAAGCTATGATCGAAGCAGGAATCATCAAAAATCCAAGAGACGGTGTTAAAATTCTTGGAAAAGGTGATTTAACAAAAAAATTAACTGTTAAAGCTAATGCATTCAGTGCAGGAGCTAAAGAAAAAATTGAAGCTGTGGGTGGAAAAACAGAAGAGGTGATGTAGGTGGATTTATTCAAAACTCTTAAAAATGCATGGAGAGTGCCAGAACTACGTAAAAAAATTATTTTCACACTTTGGATGTTTCTAGTTATAAGGTTAGGCGCTGTAATAACAGCCCCAGGTATTGATACTGTTGCTGTGCAAGCCATGATGGAACAAAATGCAGGAAATCTGTTAAGCTTAATGGACGTTATTACAGGCGGGGCCTTTAAGACTATGGCGATTTTTGCTTTTGGGGTAGGACCCTATATTACTGCAAGCATTATTATGCAGCTCTTACAAATTGCAATTACTAAACTTGAAGAGCTGGCTAAAGAAGGCGAGCAGGGCAGAAAGAAAATTAATAAATATACACGCTACGTGACACTGGGGCTTGCCCTAATTCAAGCAACGATGACAACTTTAACGCTAAGAGCGCAGCAGCCTAGTGTGTTAGTAGATAACTCAATATGGACCTTTTTAGTAGTAGTCATTTCATTTGTAGCTGGTTCAATGCTGGTTATGTGGATTGGGGAACAGATTACTCAAAAGGGTATTGGAAATGGTATATCACTTATCATCTTTATCAATATTATTTCAAGACTTCCACAAAGTTTCATTGGTATGTACAAAACTCATGGCTACTTAGTGCCAAGTATTATTCTAGTATTATTCTTACTAGTAGTAGCATTTGTTGTATTAATGTCACAGGGAGAAAGAAGAATTGCAGTACAGTACGCAAAACGTACTGCTGGACGCAAGGTGTATGGAGGGCAATCACAAGCTATTCCAATTAAAGTAAATTTAGCTGGGGTTCTTCCAATTATCTTTGCAATGTCTATTATGAACTTCCCGGAGATTGTTACTAACCTATTCGGGGGAACACAAAATGATTTATGGAATCAAGTTCTTCTTTATTTAAGATGGACTCATCCGGTAGGAACAATCATTTATGTTATATTAATATTTGCCTTTTCGTTCTTTTATTCAACGATTGCATTTAACCCGATGGAAATTGCATCTAATATGAAAAAAGGCGGCGGGTTCATCCCGGGTATTAGACCTGGTAAACCAACATCAGACTACTTAGTAGATGTTGCAACCCGTATTACACTTCTTGGAGCTATCTTTTTAGCGATACTCGCTGTTATTCCACTAGTATTTGACTATGCATTTAACGTTGGAGTTGCATTTTCAGGAACATCACTTTTAATTATTGTTGGTGTTGCACTTGAAACACTTAAACAAATGGAATCACAGATGTTAATGAGACACTATAAAGGATTTTTATAGAATAGATAGGAGGCTGCCGCAATGAGGTTAATATTATTAGGTGCACCAGGTGCAGGTAAAGGAACACAAGCAGAAATGCTTATTAAGTTATATGATATTCCATGTATCTCAACTGGTAACATTTTTAGAGAGCATATCTCTAATAATACAGATTTAGGAAAACAAGCAAAAGCTTTTATGGATGAAGGGAAATTAGTACCTGACTCATTAGTAATAGAGCTTGTAAAAAGCAGAATTACACAAGATGATTGTAAAAATGGAATGATCTTTGATGGGTTTCCGAGAACAATTCCACAAGCTGAAGCATTGGATGCAACACTTGCGGATTTAAATATTCCAATCGATTATGTTGTAAATGTAGAAGTACCAGATGAGCTGATTGTTGAACGTATGGCTGGCAGAACAGTATGCCCTAGCTGTGGCGCTTCTTATCACAAAGTAAGCAAAAAAGAAAAACTAGCTGGAACATGCGACTTATGTAACAGCAAGCTTGTACAAAGAGATGATGATAAAGAAGAAACAGTTAAAAGAAGATTAGAAATCTATCATGCACAGACAGAGCCGCTTATCGCACACTACAAACTCCAAGGTAAAGTATTGGATATTGATGGGGTGGGAACAGTTGACGAAGTACGTGCACGTGTAAAGCAAGCATTGGGAGTGAATTAGAATGCCAATCCCCATTAAATCCGATGCGGAAATAAGCCTGATGAAAGCAGCAGCAGAAATACTAATAGAAGCCCATGAATTAGTAGCCGGACTTATTCAAGAAGGCATTACAACCAAAGAGATAGATGCAGTTGCATATAAGTTTATCAAAAGTAAACATGCACTGCCATCTTTCAAAGGGTACTGCGGATATCCTGCTTCAGCCTGCATTTCTATAAATGAAGAAGTTGTGCATGGTATTCCAGGTAAAAGAAAACTAAAGCAAGGCGATTTAGTGAGTGTAGACCTTGGTGTATATTATAAAGGCTATCACTCAGACGCTGCAAGGTCTTATGCTGTTGGAGATGTATCGCCTGATATACTAAAACTGATAGAAGTTACAAAACAGAGCTTTTTTGAAGGTTTAAAATATGCAAAACCAGGCAATCATCTAGGACAGATATCTCTTGCGATACAAGAATATGTAGAAGCAAACCGATTTGCAGTAGTAAGAGATTTAGTAGGGCATGGGATAGGAAAAGAATTGCATGAAGAACCACAAGTTCCAAACTACAAGACACCTGGAAGAGGACCAAAACTTCAAAAAGGTATGGTACTGGCTATAGAACCTATGGTAAACATGGGTACATGGCAAGTTAGAGTACTAGATGATGATTGGACGTTCGTAACAAGAGATGGATTGCCATCTGCACATTATGAAAATACTGTGGTTATTACCAATGATATTCCAGAAATACTTACATTACAAAGCACGTAAGTAATGAGGTGATTAAATGAATAGCGAGTATGAGGTAGGGCAGGTTGTTTTCTCAAAATGCGGACGTGATCAAGGGAAACCATTTATAGTCGTAAGTGTAGAAGAAGAATATGTTTACCTAAGTGATGGCAAATTACGCAAAATTGATAACCCCAAACTTAAAAAGAAAAAGCATGTTCAAAAGACGAATACAATTATAGAATGGATAAAACAAAAAATTATAGAAGAAATTCACTTAACAAACAATGATGTTAGGAAAGCTCTTGAAGAGTATCTAGGGCAATCTTCTGTGTAATGAGGAGGTTTGTAACTTGGCTAAAGGTGATGTTATAGAAGTAGAGGGAACAGTAATCGAAAAGTTACCAAATGCAATGTTTAAAGTTGAGATTGAAGGAGGACATATTGTTCTAGGCCATATCTCAGGAAAACTACGTATGAATTTCATCCGCGTACTGCCGGGTGATAAAGTAACTATTGAACTTTCTCCGTATGATTTAACCAAAGGACGAATTGTATGGCGTTCTAAATAAATGGTATAAAAGAAAGGAGAGCAGAAAATGAAAGTACGCCCATCTGTAAAAAAGATATGCGAAAAATGTAAAATTATTAAAAGAAAAGGTCGTGTCTGCGTTATCTGTGAAAATCCAAAACACAAACAAAAACAAGGCTAATCCGTTTTAATTGGATCAAAATGTTGATTTCTAAAGCTTAACGGTGTATAATAATATTTTGTGAAGTTATAACTTAAAGCGGCTGCGGCATAGTCATTTATGCTGTATAAATATATATTCAATCTTTAGGAGGTGCAAAGAAGAATGGCACGTATTGCAGGTGTAGATTTACCAAAAAACAAACGTGTAGAAGTAGGACTTACTTATGTTTATGGTATTGGACGTCCAAGTTCTCGAAAAATTCTAGATGAAGCTGGAATAGATTTTGATACACGTATTAAAGACTTATCTGATGAGCAAGTATCTAAATTACGTGAAATCATCGAAAAAACTATGACAGTTGAAGGTGATCTTCGTCGTGAAATTGCATTAAATATCAAACGATTAATGGAAATCGGATGCTACAGAGGTATTCGTCATAGACGCGGACTTCCAGTAAGAGGACAAAAAACAAAAACAAATGCTCGTACACGTAAAGGTCCTAAGAAAACAGTTGCAAATAAAAAGAAATAGTAAATAAAGGAGGTTAAGGTCTCATGGCAGTAGCAAAAAAGGCGGCTAAAAAAGGGGCAACCAGAAGACGTCGCGACAGAAAACATGTAGAACGAGGAGTAGCACATATTCAGTCTACTTTTAATAATACAATGGTTACGTTAACTGATACAAATGGTAATGCGCTTTCATGGGCTAGCGCAGGTGGACTTGGTTTTAGAGGATCAAGAAAATCAACACCTTATGCAGCACAGATGGCAGCAGAAACAGCTGCAAAAGCAGCAATGGAACACGGTTTAAAATCAGTAGAAGTTATGGTTAAAGGTCCAGGCTCAGGCAGAGAAGCAGCTATCAGAGCGCTTCAAGCAGCAGGTTTAGAAGTAACATTAATTAAAGATGTAACTCCTGTACCACACAATGGATGCCGTCCACCAAAACGTAGAAGAGTGTAATAGGAGGTGTAGATAAAAAATGGCTAGATATATTGGTTCAAAATGCAAACAGTGCCGCCGTGAAGGAAAAAAATTATTCCTTAAAGGTGAAAGATGTTTTTCAGCTTCTTGCTCAGTAGAAAAAAGACCTTATGCGCCAGGGCAGCATGGTCAAGCTAAAAAGAAATTATCTGGATATGGTACTCAATTACGTGAAAAACAAAAAGCAAAGAGAATCTATGGTGTTCTTGAAGGTAAATTCAGAACCTATTTCGAAGAAGCAGATCGCAAACAAGGGATCACTGGTGAAAACTTGCTTCGTCAGCTTGAGCTTCGTTTAGACAATGTTGCATACCGTTTAGGACTTGGACGTTCTCGTACAGAAGCAAGACAAGTTGTAAGACATAACTTAATAGTAGTTAATGGTAAAAGAGTAAACATTCCTTCTTATCAAGTACGTATTGGTGATGTCATTGAAGTTAAAGAAGACGCAAAAACTATTGAGCGTTTCAAACTTATAACTGAAGTAACAGCTTCTCGTATTGTACCAGAATGGTTAGAAGGCGACATTGAAAACCTTAGAGGAACAGTAAAAGCGGTACCAACTAGAGAGCAAATAGACACAGATATCGAAGAAACACTTATCGTTGAGCTTTACTCTAAGTAATAGTTCGTCACCCTCAATATTTTATTTAAAAACCAAAGGAGGGTTTATCCGGTGTTGGAATTTGAGAAACCACAAATTGAGATTAAAGAGTTATCTGCTGATGGTAAGTATGGGTGTTTTGTAGTAGAACCATTAGAAAGAGGATATGGAATTACGCTTGGCAACAGTCTGCGTCGCATCCTGTCTTCTTCCTTACCAGGTTCTGCTATAAGCAGTATCAAGATAGATGGTGTACTTCATGAATTTAGTTCTATTCCTCAGGTAAAAGAGGATGTTATTGAGATTATGCTTAATCTTAAAGGACTTGCAATTCGTGATACAAGTCAAAGTACAGAGCCAAAGGTAGTTTATATTGAATCAACTGGAGAAGGAGCAATCACAGGTGCAGATATAAAATGTGGTCCTGAAATTGAAATCTTAAATCCAGAACTTCATATTGCTACATTAAATGGTGGTGCAAACTCTAACTTGAGCATAGAAATGACTGTTACAAGAGGTCGCGGCTATGAAGGTGTAGATAAGCTTAAGAAAACTGAACTTCCAATAGGAGTTATACCAGTTGATGCAAATTACACTCCAGTAGAACGTGTTAACTTTACTGTTGAAGACACCCGTGTAGGTCAACAAACAGATTATGACAAGCTGACACTTGAAGTTTGGACTAATGGGACACTAAAACCAGATGAAGCAGTAAGTCTTGCAGCAAAAGTTTTAAGTGAACATTTGAATCTCTTTATTGATTTATCTGAGAATGCTCGTACAACAGAAATAATGGTAACCAAAGAAGATGATTCTAAAGAAAAAACTTTAGAAATGACAATAGAAGAATTAGATCTGTCTGTAAGATCTTTCAACTGCTTAAAACGAGCGGGTATTAATACAGTTGAAGATTTAACAAATAAGACAGAAGAAGAAATGATGAAAGTCCGTAACTTAGGGCGTAAGTCCTTAGAAGAGGTATTTCAAAAACTTGAAGAGCTTGGGTTTTCGCTTAAACCAAGCGAAGATTAATGGCAAAAAAAGGAGGTTAGGGCATGGCTGGACAAAGAAAGCTTGGACGTGATGCTGCGGGACGTATGGCATTACTTCGTAACCAAGTTACAAATCTCTTATACCATGGGAAAATTAGAACAACTACAGCTAAAGCAAAAGAGATCCGTAAGATCGCTGAAGGCTTAATTGCAATGGCTGTTCGTGAAAAAGATAATTATGAAGAAGTTACTATTACTGTAAAACAACCTAAAAAAGACGTTAATGGTAAACGTGTTAAAGAAGTTGTAGACGGTAAAAAGGTAACGACTACTGAAGAAGTAGAAAAAACAATTAAAAAAGACAGTGCTTCTCGTTTACATGCAAGAAGACAAATGTTAAAGGTATTATACCCTGTAACTGAAGTAAACACTGCAAAAAGAAGACAAGCTAAAAAGGTTGATCTTCCTGATAAATTATTCAGTGAGATTGCACCAAAATATGCTGACCGTAATGGTGGTTATACAAGAATTATCAAAATTGGACCACGTAAAGGTGACGGTGCAGAAGAAGTTATTATTGAATTAGTATAATATCCAGGGATTAAGAACTGCTCTTAATCCCTTTTCTTCATAAAAAATTAGGTTATGAATACTCTTGGACTATGAGAAAAACTATTCAAGCAGGCTTATATGCATATATAAATGGTTTAATCGTATATATGGAAACAATATAGAAACAGATTAGAATATTTATATATACATATAACAAAGGAGTGTCACTTGTGGACCATATTATTAAAGCAGACAATATTTTGTTTGAATACTACAATTATGATGAAAACGGAGAAAAAAAGGAAGCTATTACAGCCCTCAATCATATTAGTGTTTCAGTAAAAAAAGGAGAATTTCTAGTGGTACTTGGGCATAACGGTTCAGGAAAGTCTACTTTTGCAAAGCATCTTAACGCTATTTTAATGCCTAAAGAAGGAACTTTATTTGTCAGTGGTATTGATGCAGCAAATCCCCAAAATGTGTGGAACATAAGAGAAAAGGTGGGAATGGTTTTCCAAAATCCTGATAATCAGATCGTTGCTACAATAGTAGAAGAGGACGTTGCTTTCGGACCAGAGAACATAGGGATTCCAGCTGAAGAAATCAGGACGCGTGTGGATGATGCTTTGAATACTGTTGATATGAGCGAGTACAAGCTCCGATCTCCGAACCAGCTCTCAGGAGGACAAAAACAAAGGATAGCTATTGCTGGAGTTATAGCCATGAAGCCGGAGTGCATCGTATTTGATGAATCTACTGCTATGCTCGACCCCATAGGCAGAAAACAGGTAATGGAGACGATGCATAAGCTAAATAAAGAGCATGGCATTACGATTATTCATATTACGCACTATATGCAAGAAGCCATTCTTGCTGACAGGATTATAGTTATGGAAAAGGGTGAAGTGGTCTTAGAAGGGTCACCTAAAGAAGTTTTTAAGGAAGTAGAGATTTTAAAAAATATAGGGCTTGATGTACCAGATACAACCTATCTTATTTATCTACTTAATAAAGAAGGATTTAACTTTACGCCGGATGTTTTAACGATTAAAGAGGTGGTGGATGAAATATGGCAATCAAAATAAGCGGTTTGACACATATTTATAATCCAGGCACGCCTTTTCAAAAAACTGCTTTAGAAGATATTCATTTAGAGGTTGCAGATGGAGAGTTTGTAGGAATCATTGGACATACTGGATCAGGAAAAAGCACACTTATTCAGATGTTTAATGGACTTCTTAGGCCTACTTCGGGAGAAGTCTATATAAAAGGAAAGAACATTCATGAAAAAGGAATTAATAAAAATGAAATCAGGCAGCAAGTGGGGCTAGTATTTCAATATCCAGAGTATCAGCTCTTTGAAATGACAGTATATGATGATGTTGCTTTTGGCCCCAAAAACTTAGGATTATCCAAAGAAGAAATTGATGAGAGAGTTCGTTATGCTCTTGAGGCTGTAGGACTTGACAAAAAATACTACGAGAAATCACCCTTTGAGCTTTCGGGCGGGCAAAAAAGAAGAGTGGCTATTGCAGGAGTACTTGCGATGAAGCCGGACATTCTTATTTTAGACGAGCCAACAGCAGGGCTTGATCCTAAGGGGAGAACATCGCTTTTTAATCAGCTTAAGCAGATGCATGAGGAACTTAAGCTTACCATTGTTCTTATTTCCCATAGCATGGAAGACATGGCAAAATACGCTGAAAAACTTATCGTTCTTTATAAAGGAAAGATAGCCTACCAAGGAACAACTAGAGAAGTTTTTAAGGAAGGTAGAAAATTGGAAGCTATAGGTCTTGCTATGCCTCAAATCCGGTATATTATGGAGGAGCTGAAAGCGAGAGGGATGAATATTGGAACAGAAGTGTTAACTGTAGAAGAAGCTGCTGACCTAATTAAGAACTATCTGAGAAATGCGGGAGGGGTCAAATGATTAGAGATATAACAATAGGACAATACTATCCAGTAGCATCTCCCGTGCATAGATTAGATCCTAGAACCAAAATACTTCTTACCTTTATATATATTATTAGTTTGTTTTTTATTGATTTCTTTATAGGATACGGTTTTGTAGTAGTTGCACTATATGCTGCGATAAATGTTACCCGTGTTCCGATTAAGTTTATGCTTAAGGGCCTGCGAGGCATTGTATTTATTCTTTTGTTTACAGTGGTACTTAATATATTTTTTACTCCTGGAGGCAGGGTGCTTTTCAGCTGGAACTTTATCACCGTCACTGAGGGCGGGGTAAAGATTGCGCTTATGATGGGAGCAAGGCTTATTCTGCTTATTATCGGCTCGTCCATTCTGACACTCACAACTTCACCTATTGAGCTTACAGATGGCATAGAGTCGTTGCTCAATCCTTTTAGGCGAATAGGGGTTCCAGCCCATGAAATTGCGATGATGATGAGTATTTCCCTAAGGTTTATTCCGATTTTGCTGGAAGAAACCGACAAAATCATGAAAGCACAAATGGCAAGAGGTGCAGACTTTGAAACAGGAAATATTGTCAGAAGAGCTAAAGCTATGATTCCGATAATGGTTCCTCTATTTATATCTGCTTTTAGAAGAGCTGAAGAGCTGGCTATGGCAATGGAAGCAAGATGTTATAGAGGCGGAGTAGGAAGGACGAGAATGAACAGTCTGCAATACAAAAGACGGGACTGTTATGCTTTTATAATAGGAACGCTATTTATGATAGTATGTTTTATCCTATAATGGCAGGAGGCGTAAACGATGTCTAGATTTAAAGTGATAGTGGCCTATGACGGAACGAACTATCATGGGTTTCAAAAACAGAATAATGCCTTGACTATACAAGAGGTACTAGAGAAAGCTATCACGTCAATTGTTCAGCAGCCTATAGAGATAATAGGAGCAGGAAGAACAGACACCGGTGTTCATGCCAAGGGACAATGCTGCGTATTTGATGCTAAGACTAATATTCCGGAGGAGAATCTTATTAAGGCTATAAACAGCAGACTACCAAAAGACATTGTTGTGAAGAACGTACAAAGTGTGCAGGAGAACTTCCATCCAAGGTATAGTGCGAAGCGAAAAATCTACCGCTATCAAATACTAAATAGTAAAACGTGCGATCCATTTCTTTACAGGTATGCATATTTTTATCCGCATACATTAGAGATTAGTCTTATGCAGGAAGCAGCCAAATACATTATTGGAGAACATGACTTTAAATGCTTCTGCTCAGCAGGAAGCAGTGTACAGTCGACAATAAGGACAGTATACAGCCTAGACGTAAATAAGCATGACGAGCTGGTTTGTATAGAGATTTGTGGAAATGGCTTTTTGTATAATATGGTAAGAATCATTGCAGGAACTTTAATACAAGTAGGAATTAAAAAGCTGTCACCAAAAGAAATACAAAATATAATTGATGGGAAAGACAGGAAAGGATCAGGGCCTACAGCTCCACCTGAGGGGCTTACCATGATGGAAGTTAACTATGAAGACGAATAAAGAACATAAACCATGATAAAGTGCTTGACAGTTTTTTTACAAAAGAATATAATATAGGTTGTGTTAATAAGACCACTTATAAAATCCAATAGCCCCGGATTTTATATAATATAGACGGTTTAAGATGATACGAGGAATTCAAAGGAGGGAATATAATGAGAACAACATATATGGCAAATGCCCAAAATGTTGAAAGAAAATGGTATGTAATTGATGCTACAGGCCAAACAGTAGGTAGACTTGCAAGCCAAATCGCATCAGTATTAAGAGGTAAAAATAAACCAATTTATACGCCTCATGTAGACTGCGGTGACCATGTTATCGTTATTAATGCAGAGAAGGTAGTATTTACAGGTAAAAAACTAGATCAAAAATTATACAGAAGACACTCTGGATACGCTGGTGGTATGAAAGAAACTACAGCTCGTGAAACATTAGATAAGCACCCAGAAAGAATATTAATGCATGCAGTAAAAGGGATGCTTCCAAAGAATAGCTTAGGAAGACAAATGCTTACAAAATTACGTGTTTATGCAGGTACTGAGCATAATCATGAAGCACAAAAACCAGAAGAATTAAAATTCTAAGTATCGAGAGGAGGAAATATAGATGGCAGGAGTTAGATATTACGGAACAGGTAGACGTAAAAGTTCAGTAGCACGTGTTTACCTTGTACCTGGAAATGGTAAAATTACAATCAACAAAAGAGATATTGAAGAATATTTTGGATTAGAAACATTAAAGGTTATCGCACGTCAACCTTTAGTTCTTACAAATACACTTAGCAAATTCGATGTACTTGTAAATGTATATGGCGGTGGAACAACTGGCCAAGCTGGAGCAATTCGCCACGGTATCAGCCGTGCATTACTTCAAGCTGATGCAGATTTCCGTCCAGTTCTTAAAAAACAAGGATTCTTAACAAGAGATCCAAGAATGAAAGAAAGAAAGAAATATGGACTTAAAGCAGCTAGACGTGCACCACAGTTCTCAAAACGTTAATAAAAAGCCAATCCTCACGGATTGGCTTTTTAAACAATTATCCAAAAAGACAGTATGACTTTGCGTATTGGATGAAGTGAATATATAATAATAAAGATTAGTAATGGCCAGTGTTAAACTTAGGGGGATAATCATGAGCAGAGTTAACAAGGAGCTTAGTATGAGTCAACAAAAGAAATTACTGAAACTGTTTTTAAAAACTATTGCTATAACGATGGCAGTCTGCACTGTTGTTATAGGTGTGGGAATAGGCGCATACTATGGCTTTATTTATGATGGGAAAAAGGCAAAACCCGATGGGACATTATCAGCTGAAGATCAAGAGAAAGAAGATCAAAAACAGGCTGTATCAGTTATTAATCAAACTATTGCAGTATTTGGAATAGATGCAGATGAAACAAGAACGGATGTTATTTTTGTAGTCAATTTTAACAGCAAGACCAACAAGGTCAAAGTTTTATCAATTCCCCGTGATACAAAAGTGGAATGGACTGAGACGCAGCGCAGTAAGCTTAGAGAATATAAGGGAACGAATATTTATACGACTAAGATCAATGAAATGACAGCTTATGGTGGAATAGAAAATATCCGAGATTTTACAATTAATCAGATTGAAAATATGCTTGGTGTAAAAATAGATAACTATGTTATTATTAACCTGGAAGCTTTTAGAAAAATAGTGGATACAATTGGGGGCGTAGAAGTAGACGTACCTAGCAGAATGTATTATAGAGACAGAGCGCAGGGGCTTTTTATTGACCTGCAGCCAGGGCTTCAGCTTCTTGATGGAAGCAAAGCTGAGCAGCTTGTAAGATTTAGACAATACTTAAATGGAGATGTAGACCGTA
This sequence comes from uncultured Clostridia bacterium, assembly GCA_937981575.1. GTDB lineage: Bacteria > Bacillota > Clostridia > Lachnospirales > Cellulosilyticaceae > FMMP01. The sequence goes on from CALJNR010000074.1 coordinate 36,196, forward strand.
TACAAGTACAGCAACTTTTTCTAAAGGCTTTTGCTGCAAAAATAATGAGTCCTCAAACGATTACTAAAGTACCTCAGTTTATCCCAATTTTGTTTAGCTATATTAAAACAGATGTCAGCTTATCTCAGATTGCAGCATATTATCCATTTCTTCAGTCATTTAATATGAATTATCTTTCATTTAATACTTTACCTGGAGAAGGGCGATATGAAGGAGGAATATCCTACTTTTTCCCTGACAGGCAAGCTATGGGCACCTTAATAGAAGAAGTTTTCTTCGATACAGCAGTTGCGGGGGAAACGATAACTACCTCTGGAGGATTGAATGCTGGAACCGAGGATAAAGAGACACCGTCTGCTCCTAGCGTTGATAAAACAGTTACTATCGAAGTGCTTAATGCAACTGGAGTATCAGGAATAGCTGGAAGAACAAAAGATACTTTAGAAAAGCAAGGTTATAAGGTAGAAAGAATTGATAACTACTCTAGAAGCAACTTAGAAAATACAATCATATATGCAAAAGATGTTCGAAAAGCTGAGCAGTTTAAAGAATACTTTAAAGATGCGTTAATTGAAGCAAGAACGTCAATTGATTATGATATTCAAATTGTAATCGGTAAACAATACATTAATTAAATGAATAAAAAGGGATATAAGTCATTAAGCTTATATCCCTTTTTATTTTGAGATAAGAAAGTTCGTCTTGTTGGCAAGGAACCAAACTTACCTATTTCACATACACGTAAGTTTTTTCACGCTTTCTTGTATAGGATAAAGTATTCACTGAACACCTGTATATAAAGCAAAGCATTTGCTTTAATAGAAGCTGCCGAATATGGCGTAGGAATGGAATAATGTGGATGATTAGGGTGACGACATTATCACATAATATAAGTAATAACAAAAGGAGAGCTTCTTTTTATGGACATGCATACAGTAGTTGAAAAGTTTAACTTATATGGACCTATCATTGTATTTGGCGTATTATATTTAGAAGCATTAAACTTATCAGGTATACCAGCCACAGTTCTAATGCCGGCAGTAGGATTTTATATAAAGGAGAGGCACTACTCCTTTTTATTTATATTTATGATTGCAATGACTGCAGGAATTCTAGGCAACCTTACGTATTATCTGCTGGCCTACAGATTAGGAAGAAAAATGTATCATAAAGTCTATAGCAGATTTCCAAGAACTCAAAAGCCTCTTGATAAAGCCATGCATATAAGTGAGAAATATGGAAGTAAGGCATGCTTTATCGGAAGGCTCATACCGGGAGTCAGGGCATTTATATCCATTGTATCCGGAGTGTTCAAAATAGAATTTCGGCCTTTTATGCTTTATTCCTTGCTAGGAATTGGCCTATGGAATCTAATAACGCTTCTCATAGGATACTTAATGGCGATAGGGGCAAGCTAAAGCAAGCCACCGTCCAGCGTAAGGATTTGCCCTGTCATATAAGAAGACAAACTAGATGCAAGAAATAGGCAGGTATTGGCAACGTCCTGAGGAGAACCAGTTCGGCAAAGTGGGACACTTTCAAGAAAAGCATCTTTTTCCTCCTGACTGAACCGTTCATTCATTTCAGTATCAATCCAGCCACATGCCACAGCGTTAACACGGATAGAAGAAGGGCCAAGTTCTTTTGCAAGACTTTTTGTAAAACCATTCAGTGCACTTTTGCTGGTTGCATAGGCAACTTCACAGGAGGCGCCAGCATTTCCCCAAATAGATGAGATGTTAATAATACAGCCACTGTGACTTGAAAGCATATGAGGTACTGCAAGATAAGAACAATTATAAGCTGTATTTAAATTGGTTATCATCACTTTATTCCACAGCTCAGGGGTTGTTTCTGTGAATAATCCTAAATGGCTTATGCCTGCATTGTTGATAACAATAGAGGGATAGGCATTAAAGGTACTATAAATATGAGAAAACATTTCCTTAGCAGAGGAAAATGTGGATAAATCCCCAAAATAGCTAAGAACTGAGAAGTGGCTCTGTTGAAATTCGGTATAGGTTTGTTCTAAAGCTTTTATATCAGATCCGCCATTTAAAATAACAGAAGCCCCGCGTTTCGCAAATTCATAAGCTATTGCTTTTCCAATTCCTTTTGAGGATCCGGTAACAAGGACTATTTCATTTGAAAAATTCACATGTATTCCCCCTTAGATAAGCTATTTCTTCTTTATAAAGGTTTGTTTTGCCATCCAGCCAAGGTGTCTCAAGAATGAGAGGTTTGTTATCAGCAATAGGGTGATGCGCAATGGCATAAAGAGCTTCCAGGCCAATGTAGTCTCTTCCGCGGGGATTTTCATCCTCGGCCCCTAAATTGGCATGACGGTCTTTTTTTGAGCCCCTCAAGTTGAGAGAACCGTTAATATGAAATACTTTGAGTTTATCAAGTCCTAACAATCGGTCGAATTCATCTAGGACGCCATCAAAATGATTGATAATATCATAACCGCTATCGTGAGTATGGCAGGTATCAAAACAAACTCCGATTTTATCAGAAAGCTCTACTCTGCATAGAATATCTCTAAGCTCTTCAAAACTTCTACCGATCTCCCGGCCTTTTCCAGCCATTGTTTCGAGACAAATGGTGGGAACAATTTCATCTGTTAATACGTCATTAAGAGCGGAAGCAATACGTTCTATGCCATGTTCATAAGTGGATTCCGTATAAGATCCCGGGTGCAGAACAAGATATTTGGAGCCTAATTTAGCCGTTCGGTCTAGTTCGAGGGTCAAAAACTCCTTGGCAAGCTGATAGGTGTCTTCTTTATAGGAGGCAAGGTTAATAATGTAAGGGGCATGTACAACAATATCTGATATATGGTTAGCTTCCATGAAAGCATGAGCTTCCGGAACCTTTAACTTTTCGATAGGAGAGCGTTTGGTGTTTTGCGGCGCACCGGTATAAACCATAAAGGTATTTGCCCCATAAGAATGGGCTTCTTGAGCTGCACCCAGCAGGCCTTTGCTGATGGATACATGAGAACCAATTTTAAGCATAGAGATTTTCCTTTCATAGATCATAGGATTGTTAATTCAATAATACGGGAGGTTAAGTGCAATTTCAACAAAATGACAACTTTTTTACAGTAAAATTACATAAATTATTTTTTAAATATATTTTATGTATTATAATGGACATTTAGGGTATATTTTACTACAATATAAAAGATATCATGCCCAAATATAAGAGAAACAACATAGATACTTAAGGTATTAATCAATTTAATAAAGAATATTATCAGTAGATCATCAATTTAATAGTAGAATACATAAAAATGCATAAGTGACTTAAACTGAGCCCTAAGTGCAGTATAGGAGAGAATAATGATGAAAGAAAAAACAAGTAAGCTTAAGAAGTCTCAAAAGAAAAAGTTAGGAGCTATTTTTTTGAGAGGAGTAGTCATCACTTTTACAGTATGTGTTGTTTTGCTGGGGGCGGCGGCTGGCGCCTATAGATTTTTTATATATGATGATGGAGAAGCAGGATCAGTATTCAAGTATAATCCTATGGCCAAAAAAACAAGGGATATTAATCAGACCATTGCTATATTTGGTGTAGATAAGGATGGATATAGGACAGATGTCATTTTTGTTTTGAATTATAACAGTAAGACCAATAAAGCTAAAGTCGTCTCTATTCCAAGAGATACAAAAGTAACATGGAGTGATATGCAGAAACAGAAGCTTCAAGAATACAAAGGAACCAACATCTCAATTTCTAAACTCAACGAAATGACCAGCTACGGAGGCATAGAAAATATTCGAGCATTTACTATAGATGAAATTGAACGTATGCTGGGAATCAAAGTAGATCACTATGCTATTGTAACCATAGATGCTTTCAGGCAGATTGTAGATGCAGTAGGAGGGGTGGAAGTTGATGTTCCAGCACTAGATGGAAAAGGACTTCACTATGATGATAATGCTCAGAACCTTCATATTCATCTTAATCCAGGACTGCAGGTTTTAGATGGCAAACAGGCCGAAGGATTAGTTAGGTTTCGCAAAGGGTATGCAGAAGGTGATGTAGGACGTATTAAAACGCAGCAAATCTTTTTGAAAGCCTTTGCTAAAAAGGTGCTGAGTCCCGCAACTTTAAGCAAAATTCCTCAAATCGTACCTGTTATCTTTACTTCTGTAAAAACAGACCTGCCTTTAACTGAGATACCGGGATACTATGGCTATCTTAATAAATTTGATTTAACTAATCTATCTTTTGATATTATACCAGGAGAAGCAGAGCATCAAGGCTCTAAGTGGTATTTTGTGGCTAACAAAAGCGAAATGCCAGCATTTATTAACCGTATTTTTTTTGAGGAACCTTCAGTGTCCGGGGACTTAGCAGCAGTTATTGAGGATAAAACAGTGACTATTGAAATATTAAATGGAACGACCATTAAAGGGGCAGCAGGAAAGGCAAAAGATGAGCTTGAAAAACTAGGCTATAATGTGGAACGTATTGATAACTATGAAGACAATAATATGCAGTCAACAATTATTTACGCAAAAGATATAAGTAAAGCGAAGCAGTTTCAAAACTATTATAACGGAGCTGTTATTCAGCAAAGCAGTAGTATTACCTATGATATTCAGATTATATTAGGAAGTGGTATAGATTAAAGGGGGAAAAATATGAAACTTATAAAAAACAAAGTTATAGGTATAGGCCTTATTCTTGCAGCACTGTCTTTTAGCAGTTATGGGACAGTGTTGCATAAAGAAAGAACAGAGCAAACCATCACAAAGGGTGCGGTCTTGATTAAAGAACAAGTTTTAACCCATGAAGGATGGCAGCATATCAATATACTAAAGATCAACCTTCAGGATGAAAATATAAAACTAAAGCCGATAGAATCTTTAACGCTTGGAGAAAGAAGAACAATATTAGATCTTGCAGCCTCCTCTGGAGCAGTAGCTGGAATTAATGCAGACTTTTTTGACATGGCAACCAATAACACGCCAAGTTTTGGACCGGTCATATCAGAGGGGACTTTAAAACATGCTTATAACAGCAACTATGTGAACCTTGGACCTGCAAGAAATATGGCAACTTTTTTATTAGATGCACAGAGTAACCCTTTGATGGATTACTACGGGACTGCCACTGTGCTTTACGCAAACGGAAATCCTATAGGGGGAATGGCCTCATATAATAATATTCCAACAACACTTGGAAGGCCTATTGTTTTAGATGATACATACCAAAAGGATACAAGCAAAGTCTTAGCAAGGTTCAAGGGCGTCTATACCATTGTTATAGAAAATGGGCAGGTCAGCTATTTATCACAGCAAGATGAAGCAGTTACTATTCCTAGAGGAGGATATGCTGTCCTTATAAATGCTAACGATGCAAATGCCTACTATGGGCAGTTTCCAATTGGAACAATGGCTGAAATTAAAAATACGGTTTATTTGAATGGGACGATGACAGATGCTGTTGAAAATATCCGCCTTGGACTTGGAGGCAGCGGCCTTATTATTAAAGATGGGCAAGAGTATACCGGGGCTGCCCATAGGGTTACTCCGGGCACAAGAGCCCCAAGAACCGTTGTTGCGACACTGAAAAATTCCAATGAATTGCTTCTTATAGCCATTGACGGAAGAAATAAAACGTTAGGAGCAAATCATAAGGATCTTGTTCAGCTTCTTTTATCTTATGGGGTAAAAGATGCCATGTATTTTGATGGAGGCGGGTCAACGACACTGGTTTCAAGAAGCGAAGCTGGCAGCGAACTAAAAGTTCAGAATAGACCTTCGGATGGTACGGAAAGAAAAGTAGTAAACGGGCTCGGCGTGTTTACAACATCTCAGCCTGATAGTGTAAATAGACTTTATTTAGATACAGCTATGAACAGAACTTTTGTAGGAGAATCTATTACTTTTAATGTAAAAGGGGTAGACAAAAACTACAATCCTGTCAGTATTCCAAAAGAAAGTATTTCATTAACCTTAAGCGGTGTCAGTGGCTCGTTCAAAGGACTTACCTTTTATCCGGAGACAGCAGGCAAAGCCTTAGTCATTGCAAGCTATAATGGGGTGGAGGTAGCCAAGGAAATCTATATCACGGATAAGCCTCTTGGGCTGCGAATTGAACCTTCTAACTTGCAGATAAGTGCTAATGATTCTAAAACAGTGCAGATCTACGGCATTGACCGTGAAGGCTATAAAATACCGCTTGCGGCAGATAAAATAACATGGCAAAGCAGTAATACAGGGGTAAGCGCTAATGGAAACAGAGTGATTGCAGCTGGTAAAAACATGGCTGAACTTACTGCAAGTTATAAAGGTGTCAGTGGAAAGATGGGAGTAATAGTAGGTGATACAGCCATTCCACTCGAATCATTTGAGAAAAATACTGCCCAGTGGGGCGGAGATACCAGCACTGTAAAAGGAAAGGTTGAGCCGTCAAAAGAGCTTAAATATCATGGTAATCTGGCTGTAAAGATGACTTATACCTTTGCGAAAAGCCCTAACAAGCAAATTGCTTATGCGGTTTTTAATCAGCCGATTGAACTGCCAAGTGATGCATTGAGTCTTAACTTATGGCTTCATGCTAAAAAGCAGGGCGATACAGCTAAAATAGAAGTTATTGATGCAAAAGGGACTAAATTTTATTTAAAAGCTGCAGACAGTTTGAATTTTGAAGGGTGGCGCTATTTAAGTGTACCTTTGCCAAATAATATGGTATTTCCTGCACAAGTTACAAAGTTTTATGCATTTGCAAATAGTACAGCTGAGAAAAGAACAAGTGCAGTTTACTTGGATCACATCTCTATGACAAGAGGTTTTAGAAACAGGCAGGGGATGACGTTAAGAGATGACTACAGACTGGATGCATTCTACAAAGACAGCTTGCAGCCAGCCACTGGCAATCAATATATGTTTAATATTATAGGCGCAACTAAAACCAGCAGTATGCTTTTGAGCAGTGAGGCAGCAGCGCGTATAGGAAAAAGCCTATCTGAGGGGGCTGGCATGGTCATTATGGCTGCTCAAAGCAATCTGGACCTTCCAATCAGCGTTCCAAAACATATTTATAATAATGCCTATCAAGTGGTAGACTATAGTACCACGCGTATTATTTTTGCAGGAACAGATAAAGGGGGCATTAGATTGACAGCACCGAATGCATGGCTCAGCCTCAAAAAAGATATAGAATCATCGTCAGCTAAAAACATTATTCTGGTAATGAGTAGGAATCCGCTGACACAGTTTGATGATACAGAAGAAGGGCTGGCACTACATAGGTATTTAAAAGGGCAAAGAGAAAGTTCAGGCAAAAATATTTTTGTGGTTTATTCAGGGGGAACAGAAAAAGAAGTTTATATTGAAGATGGGATCAGGTATATTAGAAACAACGGACTTAACGTAACAACTGATAATGTGCAGGATACTGAATATATTAAATTTAAAGTTGTTGGCAGTGACATTTATTATACGTTTGAATCCTTAAAATAGAATTGTTTAAACGAGTATAAATGTACAGCTTTGTGTAATAATTAAATAATGAGGAGGTATTTTATGAATAGAAAATTACAAGTTATCTGTGCGGTAGGACTGCTGGCGGTGACAACCCTTTATGCTTCGGACAGCGGCGCTGGAAGTGCTAACGACCCTTTAGTCACAAAAAGCTATGTGGATAAAAAAATAGCTGAGATCAGCCCAGGCAGCGGAGCAGGCGGGGATACAGCGGAGAGACTTAGAAATCAGGAAAAGCTTATTAGTGAGCTGATAGGAGAAATCAATTCACTTAAGCAGGGAAGCAGCAGTACATATACAGTTGTATCCATTCCGCAGGGGAAATCCATACTTGGAAAACAAGGGGCTGAAATCATTATTCGGGGAGGAGAAGGAAGGGTACTTAGTGCTGAAGCAGGCGGAATCCAAGATATGACGGCAGGGGTAGATATTAATGGAGGAGCCACAGCGCCTAGATATCACCTGCTTATTATCCCAAGAGAAGATGGCAGAGGACTTCTTGCTGTCAAGGAACTCACAGTTATGGTAAGAGGTGGGTATACTATTCAGTAGAGGCGTTCATAAAAAGTAATATACATGGAGGAAAAAATGAAAAAACAAGTAAAAAGCGTTGTAGCCATTCTAATAAGTATTTCAATCATAGCATGTTTGGTTGTAGGTTTTTTTAGAATACAGATCGAAAATAATTATACAAATGTACAAATAGCCATTAGGTATACAGATGTTCTTAGTATAGCAGAACAAACACAAACGAACATAAAAGAGGTACTTCAGGAATTTAAAGACGCAGGGGTTACAACGTTATTTGTAAGGGAAAACACAGTTCTTCCAGCGATAAGAGGGGAACTTTCCAACTACAAAGAGCAAGGGGAAGTAACTGTATTTGAAGGTTACCTCGTAAAAACAGTTTATAAAAATGCAGAAAATATTAAGCCGCAGCTTAATTACATTGTTACAACCAACCAAGGTATATCTACAACGATTTATAATGATTTATCCCTGAAAAATGTACCAGTCAGACAGTTTATATTAGATGATTCCTATTTTATAGAAATAGGGGATTTTTCTAATGTACTGGCTAGTATGGGAGTTGGATTCAACCTTGAAGATTTAAATATAGCAGCAGATATGGGTTATATTATTTCACCACAAGTAAGAGGATGGGTTGAGCCAAGTGAAGCATCCATTGCTTATCTAATTGATATGCTTAAGGGTATTAATAATTTAGGAGCCATTTATTTTGCCGACGCAGAAATACCTGGGGCAAATTCAGACCTTTTAACTGGCTTTGTTCAGGAAAACCAGTTAGGATTTGTAGAGTTCTTTTCAAACAGGCAAAAAGGCTTTGAAACATTAGCCAGAAAGACAAGCAGCCAAGGGACTGATTTTAGAGTAACCAGGCTTCATACTTTAACAGATGAAGAAGTTAAAAAGTACGGACCTCAAGAACTTCTAGACCGTTATGGACTTGCATTAAGAGAAAGAAACCTTAGGACTTTTCTTTTTAAGATGCCTAGTACAATGAATATTAAAAAGGATATCAACGATTTGAAAACCAATATTACCGGCTTTAAAAGGATGGCAGAAAGCGAAGGATATGTAGTGACAGGAGCACTTCAAAACTATAATCTAAAATCAGGTAATTACCTACTATCTTTACTTGCCGGTCTGGCAGCTATTCTAACTTTTGTGCTGCTTTTAGACTTATTGAAGCTTACAAAGCTCGGCTATATAGTAGGGATCATAGGATTTATAGGCTATGCAGGTCTTCTCAAGCTTTCCCCAACCCATGCACTAAAGCTTATGGCACTGTTTGGAGCCGTTGTATTTCCAACTTACGGCAGTACTTTAATATTGGATGAGAAACCTAAAAATGTCAGTCAGACTTTAACAGCCTTTTTAAAGGTCTGTTTGATTTCTTTTGGTGGTGCATTGACTATTATCGGCACGATCTCAAGAACTAGCTTTGGGCTGGGGATTGATGTATTTCCAGGGGTAAAGATAGCACACGTTCTGCCTATTCTATTTATATTAAGCATCAGCATTTACCAAAGACATGGCCTGGATATGTCATATTACAAAAAAGTGTTAGAGAGTAAGGTAACTTATCTGGCAGCTGCAGTTATAGGCCTCATTGGCATTATGCTTCTTATTTATACAATGAGAACAGGAAATAGTGGTACGGTATCTGTCTTAGAACTGAAATTCAGACAAATCTTAGATAATGTTCTAGGCGTAAGACCAAGGACCAAAGAGTTTTTAATAGGATACCCCATTTTGGTATCGCTGCTGTATTTTGGATATAAAGAGAAATACATGCCATTTTTAATATTTGCAGTGATTGGGCCTGTATCGCTTGTTAATACCTATGCACATATACACACACCTATTGTTGTTTCACTTATAAGAAGCGCTTACGGAATTATTATAGGATTTATAATCGGCATGGCAGTTGTAGCAGCACTAAAAATACTTTCCAAGGTGATAAAAAAATGGGAAATCCAATTCAAATAGTCATATCAGGATATTATGGGTTTGATAATATAGGCGATGAAGCTGTACTGCATGCCATCATTGATGCTGTGAGAGAGGCAGTTAATGATGCTAAGATTATAGTTCTTTCAAACAATCCGGAGAAAACGAAGGTTTTATATGATGTTGAAGCTGTTAATAGATGGCATATCAAAGAGATCATAAAAACGATCAAGGAAAGTGATATGTTGATCAGCGGTGGAGGGAGTCTTCTTCAGGATGTCACCAGTAATAAAACAATTCCCTATTATTTAGGGATTATAAAGATTGCGCAGTGGTATAAAAAGAAAATAGTTTTTTATTCTCAAGGGGTAGGCCCTATTAATCATAAGGCTAACAAATGGCTTGTGAAATTGATTTTAAACAAGATTGACGGGTTATTCGTAAGAGATCAGCAGTCAAAGAAAGTATTAGAACGTATTGGTATCAAAAAGTCCATTAGAGTTTCTGCAGATCCGGTGTTAGGTATAAAGCCTTCCGAAGATGTATATAAGTTAAGCAGCAGTCTGCCTAATTGGACTAAAACTGTCGGCGTATTTATAAGGCCTTGGGAAAATGAGGCGGCTGTACTTGAAAGCTTAGAAGATAGTTTAAACTATTTGGTCAAAGAAGGCTACAAAATTTGTCTTATTCCTATGTATTACCAGCAGGACCGGGATATTGCCTATAAGCTTAAAGCAATGCTTCAGGGGAATGCAGTTATAATAGACAAAATGATTTCTTTAGATGAAGTCATGGGTTATATTGCCTCCTTTGAGCTGATTATAGGGATGAGGCTGCATAGTCTTATTATGGCAGCAGCTTTAAAGGTTCCAATGATTGGGCTTTCATACGACCCTAAAGTTAAGGACTTTATGAAAGATATGAGTATTCCTTACTGCATAGATGTAGAAAGCATAAGCGGAGAAGAACTCACTCATATGACAAAAGAACTTATCGGGCATTTAGACCAAGCAAAAGACCATTTGTCAAAAATGTATGAAATACAAATGAAAAAAGTGAACTTGCCGGCTGAGTACATCAAAAGCCAGCTGCTATAGGAGAGGATATCATGCAAAATAAAGTAGATATTTTAGGTGTGCCGATCGATAATGTAACGATGGATGAGGCGCTGGAAAAAATTGGTGCATTTGCATCTTCTGATGCCGTGCACATGGTGTTTACGCCTAATCCTGAAATTGTTATGCTCGCTCGGGAAAATGCCAGACTTTTTTCGATCTTAAAAAAAGCAAGCTTAGTTGTTCCGGATGGAATCGGTGTTGTGATTGCATCAAGAATGCAAAAGGGTACGCCGCTGAAAGAAAGAGTAGCTGGATACGATTTAGTACAAAACACAATGAAAGAGGCAGCAGCCAAAGGATATAAGTATTACTTCTTTGGCAGTAAACCCGGCATTGCAGATGAAGCAGCAAAACGTATGAGAGAGACCTATCCTGGTATACAAATTACAGGAACACGGGATGGTTATTTCAAAGAAGAAGATATCCCTGATATCATAGAAGATATTAACAGATCAGAAGCTAATATTGTGCTTGTTGCATTAGGAGCACCTAAGCAGGAAATATGGATAGACAGCTATAAGCATCTTCTAAAGCATGCCAGAGTAATGATTGGGGTAGGCGGAAGCCTGGATGGTATGGCTGGCGTCGTTAAACGGGCGCCAGTGGCATTCCAAAAGGTAGGTCTTGAATGGTTTTACAGATTAATCAAGCAGCCCACCCGTATCACAAGGATGGCAGTGCTGCCTAAGTTTTTAGTTCAAACTCTTTTTTATAACAAACCATAATATGTTCAAAAGTACAAAAAAAGTTTATTAAAAGTGCACAACCCATGTATTTATGTTGATTAATTACTAAAAACCAATGCAATTTTAACGTAATTTAAACGGTAAGAGCGTTTTTTTAGAGGTTGTAGACAATACCTTGATGGGCTTTAGGATTATTAGCTAAATTGCATTCTAGGTTTTTATAAAAATAGCCAATAGTCCATCTATATGAAATATAGTATAGTTAAGTAAGTCAAAGAGATATGAATTTATCCAAACAAGGGGGAAAATCTTATGGCAGGATTAAAATTAAAAAATATTGAAAAACGTTATCCAAATGGATTTGTAGCAGTTAAGGACTTTAACTTAGATATTGAAGATAAAGAGTTTATCATTTTCGTTGGACCATCTGGCTGCGGTAAATCTACTACATTACGTATGATTGCTGGTCTTGAAGAAATTTCAAGCGGTGAATTATGGATCGGGGACAAACTTTGTAATGACGTTGCTCCAAAAGATCGTGACATTGCAATGGTATTCCAAAACTATGCACTTTATCCACATATGACTGTATATGATAACATGGCATTTGGATTAAAACTTCGTAAAACGCCAAAAGAAGAAATCGATAGAAGAGTTCGTGAAGCGGCTAAGATTCTTGATATTGATCAATGTTTAGATCGTAAACCAAAAGCACTTTCAGGGGGACAAAGACAACGTGTTGCCATGGGTCGTGCGATTGTTCGTGAGCCTAAAGTATTCTTAATGGATGAGCCTTTATCAAACCTTGATGCAAAACTTCGTGTTCAGATGAGAACTGAAATTTCTAAAATGCATCATAGATTACAAACAACATTCATTTACGTTACACATGACCAGGTAGAAGCGATGACGCTTGGTACACGTATCGTTGTATTAAAAGATGGTCTGATCCAACAAGTAGATTCACCATCTAAATTATACAGCCAACCAAACAACTTATTCGTAGCTGGATTTATGGGATCACCTCAAATGAATATGATTGAATCCAGAGTTGTTAAACGCGGTGATGATATCATCCTTGCATTTGGAAGCACAGAAGTTGTACTTCCTAAAGAAAAAGCACAAAAATTAATCAATGGTGGTTATGTAGGCAAAGAAGTTATGATGGGTATTCGTCCAGAACACATCAGTGACCCAGCAGCACTTGTAGATAACGAAAATTCAAAATATGCTATGGCAACTGCTACAGTAGAAGTTGTGGAACTTCTTGGTTCAGAAAAGAACTACTACATGGTTTGTGAAGGACACAATGTAACAGGACGTTTTGAAACAAGCTGCAGCGCTGTTGTAGATGATGTAATTAAAATCGTAATGGATACAACTAAAATCCATGTTTTTGACTTAGATACACAGCTTACAATTACAAATTAATAAATATGAAAAAAACCTTGTAGTTTTTACTGCAAGGTTTTTTAAACTTATGCTTTTTTTTTGTTACTAAATAGGATAAAATAGTATTTAAGGGAACAAACGATAAATTATTTAAATTTGGGAGTTGATCATATGATTTCTAATCAAATTTTACAAAATACAATAGATGGACTAAAAACGATTACACGCAGAGATTTTTGTATACTAGATGCAGAAGCTAAAATTATTGTAAGTACTGTAACTAGCAGTATCGGAGATTATGTACCGCAAGTAGAATCTTTTATTAATTCACAGGCAGAAAGCCAGGAAATGCAAGGATCACATTACTTCAAAATCTATGATGAGTACCTTGTGGAATATATTCTGTCAGTCAGCGGCGTAGATGATGAGGCTTATAAACTCGGGAAAATTGTAGCTTTTCAAGTAAAGAGTTTATTAGTGGCTTATAAAGAACGTTTTGACAGAGATAACTTTATTAAAAATTTATTATTAGATAATCTTCTTCTCGTAGACATTTATACAAGAGCTAAAAAGCTTCATATTAAAAATAATGTAAAAAGAGTTGTTTTTTTAATTGAATGCACAGATAAGAAAGACAGCAATGTCTCAGATATCCTTAGGAATATTTTCCCAGATAAGACTAGAGATTTTGTAACAGCAGTCGATGAGAAAAATATTATCCTTGTTAAGGAAGTATCTTCTGAAGAAACAGCAGAAATTGAAGGTTATGCAAAAATGATTTATGATACACTAAGCAGCGAAGCTATGAGCAAAGTATATGTAGCTGTTGGGGCTGTTGTATCAGACCTCAAGGATGTTTCTAATTCTTATAAAGAAGCCACTATGGCGCTTGAAGTAGGTAAGATTTTTAACTGCGAAGGGCATATTTCACATTACTCTAAACTAGGCATAGGAAGAATCATTTATCAGCTTCCATTATCTTTATGTAAACTTTTTATTAAAGAAGTTTTAAAAGACAAGCGCGTGGATAGTTTTGATGAAGAAACACTCATGACAGTTAATAAATTCTTTGAAAACAGCCTTAATGTGTCAGAAACATCAAGACAGCTGTATATTCATAGAAATACATTAGTTTATAGACTAGATAAACTCCTCAAGACTACAGGGCTGGATCTTCGTCAGTTTGATGATGCGATTATTTTCAAAATTACAATTATGGTAAGCCAATATATGGACTATATGGAAAGACAAAGTCAAAATAGAATGTAGAAATCTGGTGAGGTAAACAATGATTGACTTGCATAATGTATCAAAGACGTATTCGAATGGAGCAATTGGACTTAACAGTACGAATATTCGAATAGAAAAAGGAGAATTTGTTTTCATAACAGGGAACAGCGGTTCTGGGAAATCAACACTTCTTAAACTTCTTCTTAAAGAAATAGAACCTTCTCATGGTAAGATCGTTATCAACAATAAGGATGTTACTAAACTTAGCAGAAGACAAATTCCTTATTTGCGCAGAGATATAGGCATTGTTTTTCAGGACTTTAGACTTTTGCCAAATAAAACTGTTTATGAGAACGTTGCGTTTGCAATGCAGATCGTAGGAGCATCAGGAAGAGAAATAAGAAAAAATGTGCCAATTACACTTGGGCTTGTTGGGCTTGCAAGAAAAGCAAGATGCTATCCGGATGAATTATCCGGAGGGGAGCAGCAAAGAACTGCCCTTGCCCGTGCCATAGTTAATAACAGTCCCATTCTAATAGCCGATGAACCAACAGGGAATTTAGACCCAGCTACCTCATGGGAAATAATGAATTGTCTCCAGGATATCAATAAAAGAGGCGTAACGGTGGTAATGGCTACTCATGAAAGAGAAATCGTAAACGCACTTAAAAAGAGAGTTATAGAAATAACAGATGGTTCTGTAACGAGAGATATGCACGAGGGAGGATACGATGATGAAATGGAATACTCTCAAATATTTGTTTAAAGAGGGTATTGTAGGCCTTTGGAAAAATAGAGTGATGGCACTTGCATCAGCGGGAACTATTGTACTTTGCCTGCTTATTCTTGGGATGTCCTATTCCATTGGGACTAATATTGAATATATTCTTAAACAGATTGAAATTAAGTTTGGCATTACAACTTATGTAAAAGAAGATGTCAGTGAAGAAAGAATACTGGCCTTACGATCGCAAATCGGAAGTCTTCCGTATGTGACAAAGGTTGACTACATTTCAAAAGAAGATGCACTAAAAGCCTTTAGTGAAGGAAGTAAGGATGATTCTATTTTTAACGACTTTCTTAAAGATAATCCACTTCCAGCATCTTTTGAAATCAGTGTCTCCGGGGTAGAGTATCAATCACAGGTTGTAAGTGAGCTAAGTAAAATGCCGGAACTTGAAGTTAAATACTTGAAAAACGAAACAAATATGTTTATAAAGATTAATCAGACAATCAGCTACATTTCGCTGGTTATTATAAGCTGTCTCATTATTGTTGGTCTTCTTTTAATGATTAATACCATTAAACTTACCGTTTATATCAGACGAAAAGAAATTAATATTATGAAATATATTGGTGCTACAGATTGGTTTATCAGACTTCCGTTCCTTATTGAGGGGCTAGTTATCGGGCTTATAGGGGCGCTTGTTTCTATTCTTGTTATTGTCCTTAGCTATAACTGGTTAAGCGGAGTGTTCACAACTAATTTAATGGGTATGTTAAATGGGCTTACGCTTAAAGACCCATCAGATATCATTAGTGCATTGATTCCTGTTTGTATGGGTATAGGGGTAAGCATAGGGCTTATTGGAAGCGGCATGGCTATGCACAAACATTTGAAGGTATAAAGGAGAGAAGAAATGAGAAAGAAAATAGCTATATTCTTATCGTTAACACTTTTGCTGACACCTGTTTATGCGTCGAGTTTGGCTAACAAAAAAAATCAGCTTAACAACACTAAAGAAAGTATAGAAAATACTAAAGAAGAACTGGAAAATACAAAAGATCAAAAGGAAAATGTAAAAAAAGATCTTAAGGCTGTAGATCAGCAGATTATAACGATCGAAAATAAAATAGTTAACCTGCAGAAAGAATTAGATGATAAACAAATACAGCTGGAAGAAAGCGAAAAACAGCTGGAACTTGCGATAGAAAAAAAAGATAAGCAGTATAATGCCACTAAAAAACGTATGGTTCAAATGTATAAGAATCAAAAAATTGGATACATACAGGTTGTTTTTTCTTCACATAATCTATGGGAAGCGATTAACAGACTAGAATACATTAAACGTATTTCCAAGCAGGATAATGAACTGATTGATACTTATGAGAAACAAGTTGAAGAAATAGATCGGTATAAAGCAGCAGTTGAGGAGGAAAAAGCCCAGCTCAACATTCTCTATAAAGAGCAGGTTGCTAAAAAAGGAGAACTGGCATCTGCAAGAAGTCAGAAAGATAAAAAGCTCGCAGAGCTGGCAGGACAAGAAGAAAGACTGCAGGCAGAAATCAAAGAAATGCAGGAGATGTCTAAGAAGCTTGAGCAAGAAATAAAAAGACTAACGCAGCAGAGTAAAATCAAATATGCAGGTGGCGCATTTGCTTGGCCTGTACCAGGGTTTTACCGCATAAGCTCTGAATATAATCCAAGGACAAATCCAATTTCAGGTAAATATGAGTTTCACTCAGGAATAGATATTCCAGCTTCATACGGCTCATCAGTGGTGGCTGCAGCAGATGGCGTAGTAATAAGATCAGGATGGATCAATGGATATGGTAATACCGTTATGATTAATCACGGAAGCGGACTGGTTACACTTTATGGTCACAATTCGTCCTTAGCAGTAAGCGAAGGGCAGACTGTGAGAAAAGGACAGACTGTTGCCGGTATTGGAAGTACGGGATATTCCACAGGTAACCACTGCCACTTTGAAGTAAGTCTCAATGGGGCCCATGTCAATCCATGGAATTACATAAAGAAATAAACATATTAAAAAGCGTAACTCATATACTAAATATAAGTGACGCTTTTCTACTTTTATTCACATTTCTTTTAAACAAAGGATGCTGACAGTACTAAAAAGATATACAATAGTTAAAATATAAAGTAAACAAGAATAATTATGCCATAAGGAGAGATAAATTTGAAACATAAGCACAGCCTTGGAGTGATAACGGGTGTGGCTTTAGGAATCGGCATGTTAAGTATGACAATTGGCTGCAGTAAAAGTATTACCGATCATAAATATTCAAAGATCAAAATCAACCAGCTTAGTAAGCTCTTAGACAAGAGTTTTTTAGGTGAAATTGACAAGCAGACGATTGAAGACAGTATTTATGCCGGATATGTAAGCGGCCTTGAAGATCCTATGACACGCTATTTAAATAAAGAAGCGCTGAAAGCCCAGCAAGTTTTAGAACAGGGGAAATATATAGGAACAGGCATTGCGTTTGAATGGGGGCTTGATGGCAGATATATTATTATTACAGATGTGGTCCCAAATTCTCCAGCTGCCCGGGAAGGAATAAAACAGGGAGATAGGATTACTGAAATTGATGGGATAAAAGTTATATTATCAAATGAAACAGAACTTCTCAAAAAACTTACTTATACCGGGGATAAAGAAGTAAGCTATAGCATTGAACAAAACAGCGGAGAGCAGGAGAGAAAAGTTAGCCTGAAGTCGGAGGTTATTGCAGTAAAAGGCATTGAATACAGGCTTATTAATGAAGACGTAGGATATATTTCAATTTTTTCTATTAAAGAAAATATGACAGAAGAGTTAAAGCAGGATATAGAGATTTTGAGAAAAAAAGGGGCTAAGCATTTTATCATTGATATTCGCAGTGCCTATAGCAATAATATTGAAGAAATCTATAACACCTGTAATTTATTTATGGGCAGGCAGACTGTTTTTAAGGTGAAAAATAAATTAGGTGAGATTACAAGCTATGAAACCAAGGAAGCGGTATATGATGAGCCGCTGGTTGTACTTATTAATGGCAGAACAAGAGGCGCTTTGGAAGCTTTTGCTTCGGCTGTCAGCTATCTAAAAAGAGGGGTCGTTATTGGAGAAGCATCAGCCGGTATGGGACTTGTAAGTGAGATTATTCCACTTAATGATGAGACAGGACTTATGGTGTCCACAGGTGTTATTTATACACCAAACGACGTATCCTTAAAAGATTCAAAGGTTATACCAGATGTAGAAATTAAGAATAACGCAGCAGGCATTATTGAACTTGTTACGACAGGAAAAGTCAGTGACAAAAATGACCTGCAGCTTATGGAAGCGCTCAGTCACTTTTAAGCATATATATAAAGAAATGTATAATATAGGTAAAGAAATATTAGGATAATTATTCAAAAAGAAACGCAAAATAGATTAAGATACACTTTACTTTAAGGAGGTAGCATTCATGAAAAAAGGTGGTTTTTTTCGAGGTGCTGCTATAGGTTTTTTATTGTCAACAATAGTATTACTGACCAGTACGGCCTTTGTAGATAGATACTATTATGTAGATAAAAAATTATTAGCGATAGAATCAGTTATTAATAACTACTTTGTAGGGGATATGGACCGCAGTAAAATGCAGGAAGGTATTTATAAGGGGTTTGTAGCAGGGGTTGGAGACATTTACACAAGCTACTACACGCCTGAGGAATATCAAAGTTTTAAAGAAAAGGCAAGTGGGGTTTACGCCGGCATAGGGGTACAAATGACGATTGATACTGCAGATAATACCATCGTTATTACTGAAGTTTTTCCAGGATCACCGGCAGAGAAAGCTGGCATCTTGCCAAAAGATAAGATCATTAAAGCAGGGGGAAAAAGCGTATCAGGAGATGACTTTGAGCTTATTCCTAAAATTGTGAAGGGGGCACCTAATACCAAAGTCAGTGTAACTATTTACAGGCCTTCAGAAGAAAAAGCATATGACTTTGAACTGACAAGACAAAATGTAACTTACCCTTCTGTTTCTCACAAGATATTAGAAAAAGATTTGGCTTATATTAAAATTACTCAGTTTGAGGAAGCTACTTATGAGCAATTTAAAAAAGCACTTACTGAGGTGCAAAATAAAAAAGCAAAAGGGCTTGTGCTGGACCTTAGAAATAATCCAGGAGGATTACTTCATATTACCGAAAAAATAGCTGATGAGCTTCTACCCAAAGTACTAATTGTTTCCACAAGAGATAAAAATGGAACAGTAGACGAGTCTTTTGCGGATGATAAATATTCCAAGATTCCTATTGTAGTTATTGTAAATGGGAACAGTGCCAGTGCATCGGAGGTATTATCCGGAGCGCTTAAAGATCATAATAGAGCGAAACTTGTAGGAGAAACAACCTTTGGAAAAGGCGTTGTACAAAGTATTGTACCGCTTAGTGATGGATCAGCTCTAAAGCTCACAACAGCCAAATACTTTACCCCAAGCGGCGTATGTATTCAAGGAATAGGTATTGACCCAGACTATGAAGTATCGCTGCCAACAGAGACACTGACAAGAGGAAGACTAGAAGAAAGTGAAGATACCCAGCTTCAAAAAGCTATAGAAGTCATCAGAAGTGAAATGAAATAGCATAAAGGGGGTATTAAGATCAAAAGCATCAAAAACCTGTGGTTAATAGGAGTAGGGTTAGGTATTAGTTTCAGTATGATTATGATTTGGCTTGATTTAACAGTACCTTTTACACTTAATATACTGCTCGTTTTACCGATAAGTTTTTTAGGCTTTTTAATCGAAAAAAGATTTACTTGTTTATCCTATAGTATTTGCATACTTTATTTGATATACAGGATATGTTTGTGGATACAGATAGGAAGTGCTTTTTTTACACTGCCTTATGCGAATCTTATGATTCTTACAGGGGTCCTGCATATGATAGAAGGTATCATGGTTTGGTTATCACGCCACGAAAAAAAAGAAGTGATTATTGCATACAAAAGAAATAAGTTAGTAGGAGGATACCATATTTATAACAGATGGGTTATCCCCCTGCTTTTCTTTTATATAAACGGAATATATATTCCATTAGCTGCGGTAACCGTTTATGCAGATGATACTTATATAAAAGAACCGGGGCATAAAACAGCTGTTATGGGTGGATTGATTTTAGCTTTTGGTATTATTGTTGCACTACTAGGGTATGGTGCATTTAAAGGAGTATTTCCACTGGATTTGGCGGTAATCTGTATGCCTCTTCTGCACGAGCAGCTTTTTAAGATCAATCAAAAAGTTGAGGATAAAATGATATAATATACATATTTATATTTAAAGTAGTTGGATAACATACGCAGAGCAGGCAGGGAGACCTTACGCCTTTCCCGCCAACCAACCGCCTACCCGAGCAAGTCGTAAGATCCCCCTGCCTGCCTTGCTGATTTTAGAAAAAACAATGCCAAGGCTAATAAAATATTGTTTTTTTAGGTTAGCTTATTAGTAGGTTAGGATTAATTTTATTTTAAATACAGTAATAGAGAAATTTAGTTATAAGGGTTAAGGGTGAAGTCTATGTACATAAGAAAACTAAAAAAAGAAGAAATACTTGGAATGCAAAAGCTTGTTCCGGATGAGTGGCATTTGGATTTAGAAGGGCTTATTAGGCGCAATTATCATAAAGACTTTTTTTATCCGGTCGCAGCGTTTGAGGGAGAGGAGGTTGTAGCTGCTGGCAATCTGTTTCTCTTTAGCAAATCAGCTTGGCTGGGGCAGATTTTGGTGGATAAAGGCTTTCGAAGAAGGGGCCTTGGTACGATGATTATGGAAACGCTGATAAGTTATGCAAGAGACGAAGGGGTAGAATCCATTAATCTTGTGGCAACGAAGCAAGGGGAGTTTTTATATAAGAGACTTGGTTTCAAGAGTGATGGCTATTACCATTTTTATAAGGGTACATATAACGGAGAGATTTGGGCTGCCATAAGACCACTGGAAGATAGAGACTTACAAGCTGCTTTGGAGATGGATTATAAAGTTACGGCTGAAACTAGACAAACAATGCTTAGAGGCTATCTTTTATCAGGGTATAAATATGTAGATGATCTTGAACAAATGAAGGGGATTTATCTGCCAGACTTTGGACAAGGGCTTATACTAGCACTGGATGCAAATGCTGGTATTGAGCTTATTAAGTTTAAGCATTTCAAAAATGAAGCATTGACAGTTATTCCGGATAAGAATGAGGAAGGTATGGCTTTTCTGAATCAAGCAGGATTTAAACGTGTAGATCAGGGGGCTAGGATGTATTTAGGGACATATTCCCCTTGGCTGCCAGAGTTGGTATTTGGAAGAGGAACTGCTTATACAGGATAAGATATTCTGTATAAGCAGTTTATTTGTTCATACTATAAATTTTGACGCTTGAGTTTGAAGTATGTGAGGATGAGGGTATATCCATAACAAGTTGTAAATCGATCAGTTAAATGGAATCGCTGGGCAGTAGATAACCGTTAAGGGGATAGGCTATATACACAGCGACGTTTTTACGACTAAGGATTATATTGCAGCAGAATATTTTGAAGTGTATTAAGTGTATCGATAGCAGCTATTCTGGAACGGAAGTATTCATTGAGCAGTGCTATTCTTTGAACATTGTCACGAACATAAGTTAATGCCTCTAGCCAATATAACTCATTTTTAACAAGATTCAGAGAGTTTGCAACCAGTAGTACATGAACATTGTTTAACCCGGTTTTTGGTACTAATTCTAAGTATTCTATAATCCTATTATTAAGACGATTTATTGAATTATTAATAAGTCCTATATTACTTTTCAGCCTTTCTTCGAATAAAGGCGGATTATTTAGGGCTAACTGAGAGATATCGAGGACTTGGTTTTGTATGAGATTTATCTCAGAGATAAACTGGGTGATAATTTGTCTGTGCTCGGCTTCAGTTGGCATCTGATATAGAGCAGGAGGGGAAACTGCATGGAGCGGCCCGGTAGTAAGTAAAATAACAAGGGATAAAAGGATAGATATATATCGTTTAGGCTGTTTTAGGTTATTCATGAGGCACCTCAGGGTAGTATGAAATATATATTTAAAATGTCCATTTTTTTAAATGGTTATGTACCTTAAGGAGAATATACAAAAAAGGTAGTAACTGGATAGCTTAATACAAACTTAGTATACACAAGATATATTAGATGAAAAAGTATAACTGACCAATTAGAATATTAAAGGACTTTACAGCAGCAACCCTCAGCGATAAGTCGTCTAGGGTTGCTGCTGTAAGTGAGGCATGCAGTTAAGGCGTTTATTTAGGATTTTCGTTTAACATTGCTGATTACAAAACCGCTTTTCGGAAGCGTTGGTATTTTGATAAGGCTGTAGCTTAAGTTTTGCTTTGGGACATCGTAATCAATTTGATTCACTAGAAAGTCTAGTGCAGTTTTCATCATTTCTACAGTTATGCCTTCACCGGGGCAGCGATGGCCTTTGGCAGGTTCACCGCCTCCTTGAGGGATGAAGCTATACAAGTTTTCCTGCCACTCCTTAAAGCGGTCCGGATCAAATTCATAAGGGGTATCCCAAAGACGGGAATCATGATTTGTACCATAGACATCTAGGAGGACGAGAGTACCTTCTTTGAAGTCATAGTTTTTCCAGGTAAAGTCTTTTTTTACCCTTGCACCTAGGAAGGGAGCAAGAGGGTAGTGACGGCGAACTTCCTGAACAAACCTACCCTGCTCACTAGGATCACCAGATTTTAGTTTTTCTTTGTATTCTGGATAGTCATATAAAGCTAAGGCTGAAAAGGTGATATAAATAGCAATGGCAACAATAGGGCGGATGATGTTAATGAGTTCAATTGCAGCCATTTCAATACCCAGCAGATTTCCTTCGAGATCTTTATGAAAGGCAACTTCATAAAGGGGTGATCCGGCTATAGCTTCATATCTGCCAGTTCGTACATTTTCTATGATTTCAGTTAGCCATTCCTCAATCAGGGGCCTTGCTATTCTGCCGCGCCAATGGCGAGGGCCTGCAGCTCCGAAAGCATCAACCATTTCACTAAAGCTGTCAGCCCGCTCCTTAAGATCAGCTTCAGTTAGAGGAATACCAGACCATCGGCATGCGGCCCAGCACAAAATATCTTTCATCTCATCAAAAAGTATGATTTCATCTTCCATTTCCCATTTGCTGATAGATACCTGGCATCTTTCTCTCACGAGATCTGCCAGGTGCTTTTGATGATCGGGGGTCATAAGAGAAAGGAAAAGCTGCTTGCGATGCCGATGGGCATCGCCATCCATAGTTTGGACAGCATCTACGCCTGTTAATGTCTTTTGGACGCGCATAGGTGCTGCCCCATGCCGCTGAAAAAGGTCCTCATCATAAAACAGGTTAGAAGCTTCTTCGCCGCTGATACAAACAGCTTTTTGACCCATGAGCCGGGTTTCATATAAATCTGAATCATAGGTATCTGTATTACTTTTAATATACAAATAGCCTTTTCGTGCAAGGTTTAAGGTATTGTCCATTCCCTTTTCTTTAGGTATTTGTTGTTTTACAGACATATGCATTTGTGCTCCTTTCTAAGCGATAAAAAGTGAGTTTGGTAATCGTATGCTCTATCATTTTATTATTTTCTCACGCCTAAGAATTTATACGCTGGTATTTATTTTTATTCTATGCTACAATTCTATTCAATAAATTGTCTATTATCTGAAAGACAGTGATCTATTTATTTTCAAAGTGAGGCAGGGGAGAAAGATGATTATTTTAGAAAAACCTTATGTATCAAATTTTCTGATAGACTACTTGGAGAAGACTCAAACAGTAGTTCTTTGTAATAGCGTTTCAGAAGAAATAGCAAAAAGAAAAAACATAAATTTAGCAGACAGTCAAAAAATGAGGCTAACTTATGATGAACAAGGTAAACTTTATACAAGTTCCGAAAGCGCGCTGCAGTGGGTTTATGAAAATCTGGGAAGCAATGATCTTATTCATAAGATCAACAAGATGAAAAACAAAACAGAATTTAGAAGACTTTTAAAGCACATATATCCAAATTTTTTCTTTCAAGAAGTTCATGTGGATAGGCTACATTTAGTCGATATTCATCTTATTAAAAAACCGTTTATTTTAAAACCAGCGGTCGGGTTCTTTAGTGTAGGTGTTTATAAGATTATGGGTGATGATGATTGGAATAGGGCATTAGAAGATATAAAAAATAACCTGACTGCGTGGAAGAGTGCCTACAAAGAGACTGTGGTTGATAACAGCTTTTTTATTTTAGAAGAATATATAGAGGGAGAAGAGTTTGCAGTAGATGCCTACTATGATCAAAGCGGAGAAGCTGTCATTTTAAATATATTAAAGCATGAGTTTTCGTCTGATACAGATGTCAGCGACAGGCTTTATTATACAGGTAAAGAGATTATTACCCAGTATAATGAGCCCCTTACTAAGCTGCTAAATGATATGAATCGGCTGTTCGAAGTTAAAAATTTTCCGCTTCATGTGGAAGTAAGAATTGATAAGGAAGTGATAATACCTATTGAATTTAACCCACTTAGATTTGCAGGATGGTGTACAACGGATATTGCTTATTATGCCTATGGAATGAATAACTACGATTATTTTTTAAATAATCAAAAGCCAGACTTTGACAAGCTTCTTAAGGATAAGGATGATATGCTCTATAGCATCATTGTGCTGGATAAGCCCAAAGGCATAAAAGATGGGGCTTTGTTCAATTACGAGAGGTTTGCTGAGGACTTTCGGCATGTTATGCATATAAGAAAGGTAGATGCAAGGCAATATCCTATTTTTGGATTTGCTTTTACAAAGACCCATAGAAGTCAAAAGGCAGAACTAGATAGGATACTGAAGTCTGATTTTAAGGAATATATTGTGTAACATTATAATAGTGAGTATAGTGTGAAATGACAGATAAAGGAGATCCAAAACTGGTCAAAGAATTAGGATAAGCAGCAAAAAAAGATAGTACAAACCAGGTTGAAGCTGGTTTTGTACTATCTTTTTTGATTAAAGGATATGATTGTGATCTTTAATATGTTCCATGCAGTACTCATAATTGCCATTGCATTTAGAGCAGTAGCGAAACTCTATATCAGGGTGAGAAACTTCTGTTTTGCCGCATACATGACATTTATGAAAAGCTACCCTTATAGGCGCGGCAGTGCCTTTTTTGAATTCACGATGTTCTTTGTTGAAGTGGCGCTGTGTATGCGTTTGTCTCTTTTTTAAGAATGGAATTCCAAAAAATAGCAGATAATTGAGTAGTGAAATAACAATAAGTATTTTAGTAGCAAGCCCTCCTACTATAAAACTGAAAAGCAGGAAAGCGACATTGATAAATGCAAGGTATTTGACTTTAACAGGAATAATAAAGTAAATACGGAACTGAACATCGGGAAATAATGTAGCATAGGCTAAAAATAATGATAAATTAATATATAAGGTTGTGCCTGGACTTCTAGTTAATGCTGAAGCAGCTATTGTCAAGAGAACACCTAAAAAGTAATAAATATTAAATTTAAAAACGCCCCATGTATATTCAAGTTCTCTTCCTATATAATAATAAAGAAATGCAGAAAAAAGAAACCAAATGATACTAAAAGTATTAGGGATAAATACGAAAGTAATGATCCTCCAGATTTGGCCTTGTAAAATTGCCCCCATATCAAAAACGATTAATGGATAAATCCCAGGGCCTAACAAATGATAAAGCAAAAATACAAAACCATTGCCGCATAATATATAAAGCATCAGGTTGCTGATAGCATATTTTCTATATTTGCGTTCTAATTTATCTAAAAAGTTCATAGAGCCTCCTCAAAAATCATATAAATTTTATATTTTTCATGTATAATAGGATTATAGCACACTCTATAGGAGTGTCAAAGGGGATTATAGTAAAATTGGAAAGGACAGGCAACATGGAGAAATACGGAGAGTCATTTAAAGAATTATCTACTAAGAAAAAAATCGGGCATATATGGGAATACTACAGATGGCATATCTTTTCAGCCATCGTAGGCGTTATTATAATAGGCACATTTGCTAGTTCTTATTTTAAGCCTAAGGTAAATTATGCTGTTGATGTGATGATAGCAGGCAAAGTTATCAGTGATGAGACGCAGCCAGAAGTTATTAAGAAGTTTGAAGAAGAATTAAATACGAGTTTAAACATTGCTTCTGTTAATTTTGAAAATATGGGGCAGTTTGAGATGGTTATGATGCAGAAAATACCTCTGCTTATACGAACAGAAGAACTTGATGTGCTTATCCTTTCAAAAGGGGCCTTTATGAGTTATCTCAATCAAGGGGGATCAGGAATGTTTATGCCTCTTGATGATATTTTAGAGTTAAAAACTATATTAGAAGCAAGAAAGACAGATTTAATTACTACGAAGGATATTGAATTATCAGAAGAAAGTCAAGAAGAGCTGACAGATAGCAAGGGTATTCAAAGCAAAGATCATATCTACGGCATAAAAGTAAATCAGTTATCTAATGTGCCTAACCTTACGATAGAAGATGAACTTGTAATAGGCGTAACTGCAACCATGAAGGATCCAGTTAAAACAGCAGAAGTTATAAGCTATCTGCTTCAGTAAATAATAATGAGTAAAAATTAAGAGGAGAATTAAGAATGAATTTTAATGGAATAAGCCAAATTGGAATTGTTGGAGGAGGAAGTGCCGCTTTAATGCTTGCTTTAGAAGCTGCTAAAAAAGGGGTTCATACAACACTTTTAGATCCTCAGATAGACTGCATCGGGGCGCAGGTTGCAACAGAACATATTATTGCTACTATTACGAATGAAAGCATACAAAAACTAAGTTTAAGATCAGATATAGTCGTGTTCAACACGATGCTGCCTTATGTGCTGAGTTCAAAACTGCACGCACCTACTTATCCAAGCAGACATGTTATGAATAAGCTCAGTAATAAAAAACTCGTTTTTAATCTTTTAGAGGAAATTCAGATTCCTTCAGTTACGACCTATTATCAGGATAACAAACAAGATACTTATAATGTGATTGAAAAGTTAGATTTTCCTTTTAGGTTTATTAAACAGTATCCAGATAGGATAGAAAGTATGGATATTTTAAATGAGGAAGATGCAGCTGACTTTATTTTAGAAGAAGAAAAGGCAGATAGTTTTCTTATTCAGCCTATAGTAAGCTATGAACGCATTATTGCCTGCTTATGTATTATAGATGAAAATGGGAAAATAACACTGTATGACCCTCTGGAAGAGAGATTTGAAGAAGATAAGCTTTGCAGAATTCAAATCGCTGATTCAGTGTCTAAAACAATGCTTCAAAAAATAGCAAGATATAATAAAAAGCTTCTAAAAGAAATAGCTGGAACTGGCGTTTTTACGATAAAATATGGCGTAAAGGCTAATAAAGGGGTGGAGTTTATTGAAATTACCCCAGAAATCTCTCTTTCAGGCGTTCTTACATTGGAAGCTTATGATATGTCTGTATATGAACAGTATATGCATATGATTTTAAATATGGAGGTTGTTGCGCCAAGCCTTATCCATAATGTGCACGGGACAATCAGACCTACCAGCATGGCGAATATAGCCAACATGCCTTATCATATCTATAACATAGGGGTTGCAAGACTTTGTGTAACGCCTAATGACTAAACGAAAAGCTCCTGATACCCTTTTCAAGGGGTATGGGGAGCTTTTGTGCTGGTTTTTAGAATATTATATTTCGTCAGGTGTTTGACAATCTGCTTACTATCATGGTCATAAATCAAAGGATTTGTAGAATTGATATGACCATTATTGCCGTAGAGGTAAAAAGAAGCATAGTTATAAGCCTGAGCAGCTCTTTTTTCGGTCGGATAAATGCCTAAGTAAATTTGTTTTCCCTTATAACCGATACTTGCTCTATAGCCGCTTTTATCTTTACAGATTCCTCTGTATTTTTTGGTTGATACAACCCGTTTATGTCTTGAAGGAGTCTTGATACAAGGCGAAATCTGCAGGGTATCATAGATTTGGTTGTATTCAGAAAGTGTCAAATAGGGAATTGTATTTTTAATATAGTTTTTATCAGAGCCATTTCTTATAAGCATGTCAATGGCTTTATTGTAGGCTATAGCAGCTTCGATTTCAGAGGCATAATGCCCGATGACAATCGTATGATGAATGAAAATTTTAGCCGTATAGACAAGTTTATTATTCTTTTGGGTCAGTGATACGCCTTTATACGTATTGATGATTTCAAGATTCTCTCTCCTAAAATCATAACAGTCTCCATTTTTATGTCTATAATCAGTGCCAAGAATGCTGTGCGGCGGAATGCCAAAACGGGATAAGATACTTTGCTGAGTTACATTATCCTGAGTATAAAGATAATTGCCGCGTTTGGTAATTTTGTAGGTTGAAAAGAATAAGAGATCTTTTGCATCAAAGGT
This sequence comes from uncultured Clostridia bacterium, assembly GCA_937981575.1. GTDB lineage: Bacteria > Bacillota > Clostridia > Lachnospirales > Cellulosilyticaceae > FMMP01. The sequence goes on from CALJNR010000074.1 coordinate 64,794, forward strand.
TAAAAAAAGATCTTTAGACAAATAGTAATGAAAAAATGTATTATATACATAAATAGGATTTTTAATATAAATGCCATAATCTCTAAAGTTACAAAGGCATATAAATTTTTTGAAATCTATGAAATGATAATGAAAAGGAGTTACACCTTTTGGCCGATGCATAATGTCCTGAGCTTCCTGCAGCGCATTTTCGGCATACTCTAAGGTATCATATAAACCTAAATAAATTTTTTTTGCTTCATGCACAAAATAGACCTTATAACGTGTTAAATTATTCTGAAGTAAAGGGTATATATATGACATCATATCACCATCCTAATAGTATGATACAATAAACTATACAGAAAGTCATCAAAACGAGCAGGATATTGTAGGGAATTTTATAATATACAGAGACTCAAAAAAACAGTATAATAAAAAGGATGGTTAATTTTAGATATCAAACCTAATCTAAGGAGGAAAATAGAGTGAGTTTAATTGCACAAAAAACGATTAATACGCTGAGGGTTTTGGCGGCGGAAGCTGTTCAAAAGGCTAATTCAGGTCATCCAGGCCTTCCCCTTGGTTCTGCCCCAATGGCTTATACCTTATGGGCAAATCACATGAAACACAATCCTAAAAATCCTGGGTGGAAAAACAGAGACCGTTTTGTTCTCTCAGCAGGACATGGTTCTGCACTGCTTTATTCATTACTTCATGTTTTTGACTATGGATTAAGTGCTGAGGATCTTCAAAACTTCAGACAAGAAGGCAGCCAGACCCCAGGACATCCAGAGTATGGCCATACAGCAGGGGTTGAAATGACAACAGGTCCTTTAGGCCAAGGGATTGCTTCAGCAGTAGGAATGGCTATGGCAGAGCGTTATCTTGCCGAACACTTTAATAAAGAAGGCTATCCGATTGTAGATCACTATACTTATGCATTAGTTGGAGACGGCTGTCTGATGGAAGGCATCTCTTATGAAGCAGCAGGCCTTGCCGGAACACTGCAACTTGGCAAACTGATTGTGCTTTACGATTCTAATAACATAACAATCGAAGGGGCTACAGATATTGCCTTTACTGAAAATGTAAGAGCCAGATTCGAAGCTCAAGGCTTTGAAACCTTTGTCGTAGAAGATGGCAATGACATAGCTGTTATCTCAGAAGCTCTAGCAGCTGCTAAAGCTAATAAAGAAAAACCAAGCTTTATTGAAATCAAAACCCAAATAGGCTATGGCTGTCCTAAAAAACAAGGTAAAGCAGCAGCCCATGGGGAGCCTTTAGGGGCAGATAATATTAAAGAAATGAGAACCTTCCTTGAACACCATGATGAAGCGTTCTTTATTGAAGAAGACGTTAAGTCTCATATTGCAGACTTTATCAGTTCTATGACTTCTACAGAAAACGCGTGGAATGAACTGTTTGCAGCTTATGCTAAAGCATACCCAGAGCTTGCTAAAGAGTGGGAAATGTGGCACAGCGAAGAAGACATCAGCTTAGATATTTACAGTAAATATACAGACACTTCTAAAAAGATGGCAACCCGTAACGCTTCTTTTGAAGTGATTAATTATATGGCAGACAGTGTGCCAAACATCATTGGCGGATCAGCAGACCTTGCCCCTTCTACAAAAACGTATATGAACGGCAAAGGGGATTTTAGCAGCAAGGATAAATCCGGCAGAAATCTTCACTTTGGTATCCGTGAGCATGCTATGGGCGCTGTAGCTAATGGGATTGCTGTTCATGGCGGCCTCAAAACCTTCTGCTCAACTTTCTTTGTGTTTAGTGATTATATGAAAAATCCAATGCGTCTTGCAGCACTTATGAAACTGCCTGTAACGTATGTCTTGACCCATGACAGCATCGGTGTCGGTGAAGATGGACCAACCCATCAGCCAATCGAGCAGCTGGCTATGCTTAGAAGTACGCCAAATATCGTAACCTTCAGACCAGCAGATGCTAAAGAAACAGTAGCTGCTTGGGAATATGCACTAAATAGCAAAAGAGAGCCTGTAGCCATTGTACTTTCAAGACAAGACTTACCTTTCCTTGAAAACTCAGGGACTGAAGCCAAAAAAGGTGCTTACGTTGTTGCCGGCTGCGACCCAAAAGACAGTGATATTATCTTAATCGGAACAGGATCAGAAGTACAGCTTGTTGTAGAAGCAGCAAAAGCCCTTCTTAAAGAAGGTATCAAAGCTTCGGCTGTTAGTATGCCGTCTATGGACGTATTTGAAAATCAAGATTCATCTTACAAAGAATCTATTCTTCCAGCATCCAAAACCAAAAGAGTAGCCGTAGAAGCTGCATCAAGCTTCGGCTGGCATAAATACACTGGTTTTGAAGGAAAAGTTATTTCTATCGATACATTTGGTGAATCTGCACCAGC
>CALJNR010000075.1 GCA_937981575.1 uncultured Clostridia bacterium
CATCACTTACAAAACTGCAGGTGAAAACATCGCCATGGGCCAAAGAACACCTGAAGCTGTAGTACAAGCTTGGATGAACAGCCCAGGGCATAGAGCTAACATCTTAAAAGCAAGCTTTACACACATCGGTGTCGGCTACGTAGCAACAGGCAGCTACTGGACTCAAATGTTTGTTGGCAGATAACCTTTATAAATGATGCGCTAAACTTTAATAAGCTGCTTCTCTATTTGGTAGAGAAGCAGCTTATTTTGATTTTAATATTCTAGTTCCATCACCCATTTCAGCGCCTTAATATATGCTCTCATAAATCTTTCCTGCTCTATCCCTAAAAGAGGGCCTTTATCATCTATCTCATCCCAGTTGAAGCCTTCATACCAAATAACTATATCGAGAACTTCTTTTATCCCATTGCTATTCCCTAGTAATGCTTCTGTGACATCATGCGTAAGCGATAGGTCTTTTATTGCCTCCTCCATACTCCGGTTTAAAAGCACATCAATAGCTGAAAATATCCCTGTCATAAAAAACTCCAAATGCTTTTTACACATATGAAGCTCAAAGGCTAACAGCTCCATGAACTTGCCTCTTATCAAGCAGTTTTTGATGAGCTCTTTGTTTTCTAGTGTTTTGATTTCTTCGAGCATAAGTAAATGAGTCCACCGAGTGAGTTCGTCTATACCCAAACGGACTAATGCTTGTTTAATTGAGTAAATTTTATGTACTGAGCCTAGTGCTACTGAATTAGCTACACGCAGGAGTTTATAAGAGAGCCCCAAGTCTTTTTCTATAATTTCTGTGATGATTTGATAATCTGGTTCTTGTTTATAGATTTCCTCAGTAATTTTCACTAAACTTTTATTCAGTCCTGCTATTTCTTTCCCCTTCATAATAACTGGCTTACTAAAAAAGTATCCTTGGAAATAATCGTATCCCATACCTAAGGCGGCTTCATACTGCTCTCTTGTTTCTATTTTTTCAGCTAAAAACTTAACCCTGCCTTTATATTTTTTTATCCAGCTAAACTGCTCTTGAAGATCTACTATCGAAAATTCTATTTTAATAATATCTGCAACTTCAATTAGAGGAAGATAGGCTTCACTAAAATTAAAATCATCTAATGCTATAATGTAGCCTTGATCTTTGAGCCTTTTGCATGCATCAATTACTTTTGGTGTAACATTGACAGTTTCTAAAATCTCTATGACAATATCTTCTTTTGGTAATAAACTTGGTATTTCAACTTCAATAAGGTCCCCTGGAAAATTAATAAATGCCTTCGTACCACTTGTCAGTTCATTAAGCTGCATTACAAAAAAGGCATTGTTAATCGTCTCAGCAGTCGCCTGTGAATCATCTAATCCTTCGTAAAAGTTATTCATGCTTCTGCGGTATAAAAGTTCATATCCATACACATTCATATGCCGGTCAAATATGGGCTGCCTTGCTACATAAACATCCATCTTCTCCCCCCTCTTCTAGTCTAATATAGGCCTATATATTTCTTAACTCTATTTTACTCGTTTTCTCAGAAAAATGACACAAGAATCTAAAAAATTATATAATATTATTTAAAAATATACTAAAGTGAAACCTTTTTTAGAACACATTCATAATACTAATCTACAGGTCTTATTAAAATCTCCTATTACTCAGCTTAATTAATTATAAGGATTATAACTAAAAAATCTGCTATACTAAAAAGTATATAATGATTCTAATGATATAAGGAGATCAATGCTATGATAGAGCTTGGAAAAATTCAACATTTAAAAGTTATACGACAAACAGATATAGGGGTTTATCTCAATACAGATGACAACGCACAAAGTGCAGATATTTTATTGCCAAAAAGTCAAGTCCCTGCCGAAACAGAAATAGGAAGCATAATCGAAGTATTTGTCTATAAAGACTCTGAAGACAGGCCGATTGCTACTGTAAATAAGCCTAAAGTAACCCTTGGCAACCTTGCTGTTTTGCGTGTTGTAGAAGTTACTAGGATTGGTGCCTTTTTAGACTGGGGTCTTGAAAAAGATTTGTTTTTGCCATTCAAACAGCAAGTTGGTACTGTTCAAAAAGGAAAGGACTGCTTAGTAGGTGTATATATTGATAAAAGTGATAGACTCTGTGCAACCATGAAAGTTTATGATTTACTAAGCTGCAATTCTCCTTATAGTGAAAACAGCAAAGTTACAGGAACCATCTATAAAATAACTGAAGACTATGGGGCTTTTGTCGCTGTAGATAATAAATATCACGGGCTTATTCCAACCAGGGAAATTTTTGGCAGCTATACGGTTGGCGATACCGTTGAAGTGAGAGTCAAAAAGATCCGCCCCGACGGCAAATTGGAACTTAGCCTAAGAAAACAAGCCTTTTATCAAATCGAAGAGGACTCACAAATGATAATCAATCAATTAAAGGCAAATGGGGGCAAGCTGCCTCTTAATGACAGCAGCTCACCTTTAAGTATCAAGGCCGAGCTCAATATGAGCAAAGCATCTTTTAAAAGAGCCGTAGGAAGACTCCTCAAAGAAGGTGCCATCCAGATAACAA
>CALJNR010000076.1 GCA_937981575.1 uncultured Clostridia bacterium
TGAAAAAGACTCTACAGATCAGGTATTTGCAAAAGCAGTTAAAAAGATAGAAGAGATGAAAATTGTAAGACCAGGAGATGTTATTGTCTTATCAGCAGGCGTGCCAGTAGGTGTTGCAGGTACAACTAATATTATGAAAGTTCAGTATGTAGGCGATGTGCTAGCTAAAGGTAAGGGTTATGGAAAAAAGTCTGTAACAGGCAAAGCCTGTGTCATTAAAGTGTTGGATGAAGCACAGAAATATTTTAAAAAAGGAGATATATTAGTTGTCAGTAAAACTGATAATAATTATTTGCCTTATATGAAAAATGCGAGTGCAATTATTGTATAAAATAGTATGCAAGAAGAAAATAATCATGCAGTGATAGTAGGCAGAACATTAGATATCCCAGTTATTATAGGAGCCACTAACATAGTTGAAAGTGTAAGAAACTCTATTATTATAACTGTAGATAGTGAAAAAGGTTATGTTTATAATGGTGCAATAGAAAGATAAACACAAAATGGTAGTTGCCAAATAGGTGACTACCATTTGTTATTAAGAAAGTATTATTTGAAAATAGGCGTATTAAAAACTAATATTAACTGGATATTTAGCGAGCTTTGGTTTAAAATAGATTAATGATTAACTTATGATTAAGGAGACAGAAAATGAAATCTCAAGATACTCCAGGATTTTTGAAGACAAGACAAGCTCATGTTATCTCAAAATATCTTGACCCTTCACAAATATTAGTGATGGGATTTTTACTTGTAATATTTATTGGAACCATTTTACTTATGCTGCCAATAAGCAGCAATACAGGAGAAGCAACAGGTTTTATTGATGCTTTTTTTACAGCTACTTCAGCTGTCTGTGTAACAGGACTTGCAGTAGTCAATACACTCGCTTACTGGTCAACCTTTGGTAAGATTGTTATTTTAATATGTATTCAAATCGGTGGACTTGGTTTTATGACGCTGGTTAGTTCGCTGTTTCTTATTACAGGAAAACGTATTTCATTAAAAAATAGGCTCATTATGCAAGAAGCATTAAATCAAAATAAAACAGCAGGTATTGTAAGATTTACAAAGAACATTATTATAGGAACCTTATTAGTTGAAATGGTCGGGGCTTTTCTTTTAGCTTTTGTATTTGTGCCTGAACATGGACTTTTCAAGGGGATGGGCTATGCCATATTCCATGCTATATCAGCATTTTGTAATGCAGGATTTGACATAGTAGGTGGCAATAGTTTAACACCTTATGTGGGGAATACAGTGATTAATATTACCGTTATGGGACTTATTATACTTGGTGGGTTAGGTTTTAGTGTTTGGCTAGATACCTATAAAACAATTAGACTTAAGTTGCGTGCCTCTGAACATTTTTCATGGAGGCAAGCGTTCTATAAACTTTCACTGCATACTAAATTAGTATGGATCATTACTTTAGCCTTATTGGTAATTGGATTTATATTTTTCTTTTTAGCAGAGTTTTATAATATGAATACATTAGGTGCTTTATCTTTTAAAGAAAAGATTTATGCATCCATGTTTTTATCTGTAACACCTCGTACTGCTGGATTTAATACTATTACGATGAGTGAGCTTACATCAGCATCTAAAATTATGACAATGCTTATGATGTTTATTGGGGGTTCGCCAGCAGGAACCGCAGGGGGAATAAAGACAGTTACCGCAGGTGTGCTACTACTATGTACGCTATGTACTATTAAGGGAAAACAACAGACAGTTATCTTTAAAAAGAAAATTCCTTTTCAAATTATTACAAGAGCTATGGCAATTGTTATGATTGCTGTAGGTGTTGTGATGGGGGTGATTATGGTACTGTCTTTTACAGAAAGTGCAAGCTTTATTGAAATAGTTTTCGAGGTTATCTCTGCCTTTGGTACAGTAGGGCTTTCTATGGGTATTACATCAAGCTTGACCTTTACTGGGAAACTTATTATTATTGTTACGATGTTTATAGGCAGACTTGGACCTATTACTATGGCAGTAGCGCTTATGATTAAACAAGGAAAAGCAAAAGGAACGATTCAATATGCAGAAGAGAAAGTATTAGTTGGATAACAACACAGGAGATTTTTAAGGAGGATAAATAAGTGAAGTCAAAACAGTTTGTCGTATTTGGACTTGGAAGATTTGGAGTAAGTATTGCAACAACGCTTGCGGAGGCTGGATATGAAGTGATGGTCGTTGATAAATCAGAAGAAAAAATACAAGAAATATCTGCATTTGTAACCCATGCGGTACAAGCAGATGCCATAGATATGGATATTCTAAAGTCTTTGGGTATTCGTAATTTTGACGTAGGTATTGTAGCTATAGGAAAAGATATTCAGTCAAGTATTATGATTACACTCTTACTTAAAGAAATAGGTATACCATATGTTGTAGCAAAAGCAAGTACAGAAGTTCATCAAAGAGTTTTACAAAAACTTGGAGCAGATCGTATCATTTTGCCAGAGCATGAAATGGGTCAGCGTATTGCAGCTAACCTTATTGCAGGAAATATTATTGACTATATAGAACTTTCACCAGATTATAGTATTATGGAAATTTCTATTCTTCCGGAATGGAGTCAGCGTACGATAAAAGATTTGAATGTACGAGGAAAATATGGTATAAACATTATTGCTGTTGAGCATAAGGGTGGCATCAATGTATCTCCGGAACCTGATTATGTGATATTACCAGATGATGTACTTGTAGTAGTAGGTCATAATAAACAACTTCAAGCATTAGAAGCTAAACGCTATGCAAAATAATATCATTTCCAGTACTCAAAACCCTATTATAAAAACGATAATACAGCTTCAAAAGAAAAAAGCAACAAGAAAAAAAGAAAAGTTATTTATAGTTGAAGGCATTAAATCTATTAATGAAATTCCTGCAAATTATCAAGTAAGATATTATATTACAACGCCAGAGCTCACCAAGCAGCAAATACCCGTTCTAGAAGGAAAAAGGTGGATCGTTGTAACAGAAGAAGTTTATAAAACCATAAGTGATACCACAACACCTCAAGGCGCAATGGCAGTAGTAGAAATACCAGAAGTGTCATTAGATAAGCTTACATTTGAAA
>CALJNR010000077.1 GCA_937981575.1 uncultured Clostridia bacterium
CGTTCCTACACGAAATCAACGTAACAGAAAGTTCTACGAGTTTGTGTTTACCATTTAAGAATATTGCCTATTCCGCTTCTAGATTTTCATCATACCTTGTGAAACTTCCGTTTCATGCCCCGTTCCTATCTCAAAATAAAAACATCAGCTCTAGGAGCTGATGCAGTTAATACTTTGATTAAATTAAACCACGCGATTTCTCATTTCATTTCTAAAATAAGCTTCTATATTTTTAACAATTTCAGTTATCAGTGTATTTCTGGCTTCTACACTTGCCCAAGCAATATGAGGTGTTATGAGCAATCTCTCTTTAGCTTCTACTTTAAAGAGGGGATTATCTCTATCAATAGGCTCTTTTTCCAAGACATCAAGGCCTGCTGCTGCAATCAGCTTTTCATTCAGTGCTCTTGCAAGATCGCTTTCACTGACGATGCCGCCTCGGCCAAGATTAAGAAGCACAGCTTCTTTTTTCATTTGGCTAAGTTCATTATACCCAATAAGCGCCCTCGTTGCATCATTAAGTGGTGCATGAATAGACAAAATGTCACTCCTTTTTAAGAGTTCGCTTAAGTCCACTCTTTCAAAGTCACTGCTGTTATTTTTCCCTGAGGTCGAATAGTAAATGACTTTTGCACCGAAGGCATCTGCAATTTTGGCCACTTCTTTGCCAATTGCCCCCATCCCAATAATACCAAGGGTCTTTCCTGCAAGCTCGTTAAACGGCCAAGCTATAAAAGCAAAGGTACTGCTGTCTGCATACTGTTTGCTTTTAACATATTCATCATAGGCTCTAAGATGTTCCATCATATAAAACAGCATGGCAAAAGTATGCTGAGCTACACTTTGGGTAGAATAGCCTGCAACGTTTGCAACCCCTATACCTGCATCTTTTGCGTAGCTGATATCTATGTTATTGTAACCTGTAGCTGTAAGCGCAATCAGCTTAAGCTGCTTTGCATTTTTCAGGTTTTCCCCATTTAATATAACCTTATTGGTAATAATCACATCCACATCTTGAATACGTTCTTCAACCTCATCTGGTGCCGTAAGGTCATATATATTTAATTCACCACATGCTTTTAGCGGATCAAGCTGAATATCTTTTCCAAGGGTCAGTGCATCTAATATACATATTTTCATCCATTATCTCCTTTGATTGTGTGATTTGGGCTGCGGCTTACTCAAATGCCCATTCGCCGTCTTTAAGTATATTGAAAACTTCTTCGTCCACAGTTGTAGCTTCTATTGTAAGTTCTTTGCAGCCTACCATAAAGTCTTCATGGATCATTGAAGTATTTCCCCCTGCCTTTTCCAGATCTTCTTTTTTCATCTTAGCCCCATCTTTAATGCATGTTGGATAACAGTTGCCAATAGCAAAGTGGCAGGATGCATTTTCATCAAAAAGCGTATTAAAGAAGATCGTATTAGAAGATGAAACTGGCGAACTATGCGGCACAATAGCAATTTCTCCCAAATAGTGAGAGCCTTCATCCGTCTCAATGATTTCTTTCAGCATATCATAGCCCTTTTTTGCAGTGTAATCAACGATTTTACCTTCTTTAAAGGTTAAAGTAAAATCTTCTATTAACGTCCCTCCATAATTCATCGGCTTTGTCGCTGTGAGCGTTCCCTCTGCCCCATATTTATGCGGAACAGTAAAAACTTCTTCTGTCGGCATATTGGCTACAAAATAAATTCCCTTTGAACTGTATTCTCCACCTCCAAGCCAAATATGGTTTTCAGGAAGCGTGACGGTAAGCTCTGTCCCTGGAGCTGTATATTTAACAGATTTGATTTTTTTTGCATTTAGTGCTTCGTATTTAGTTCTTAAATGATCTGTATGCTCCTTCCAGGCTTTTACCGGGTCATCAGCATAAATACGATTGACTTCAAAAATTTTGTCCCATAGCATCTCAACACTTTTTTCACTTGAATAATCAGGAAATATCTTTTTGCTCCAATCTTTAGTAGGCATTGATACAACGCACCAGGTAACATCTGAATTTGTAATATATCTTTTGTAATTTTCAAGTGCTTTACCTGCTGCTCTTTGATAAGTCATAAACTTATTCGGCGGAACATCTTTTAGAAGGTCAGGATTACTTGCAGCAATAGTAATAAAAGCTGCATTTTTTTCTGCCAGCTCATCATAACCTTTTGCAATCCAAGAAGGAAATTCCCCAAGGGCTTCTTCTGATGCATGGCTGTAAGTGATTTTTGCCAGTTCCTCATCATGGTATTCTACATAAACTTTTCTGGCCCCCGCATCATACGCACACTTCGTAAGCTTTCTTGCAAACTCAGCGCCTTCTATTGGTGCCTTAATCATAAGCAGCTGATCTTTTTGAATATTAACACCAACTTTTATAATAAGCTCTGCATACTTTCTTAGACTTTCATCAAAGTTCATCATCCTATACCTCACTTTTCCACTTAATAACTACTTAACTTTTCATTCGCTTTGGCCTCTAAATTATACTGCGGTAAACTGATTCGTCTCGGCATTATACCTATAGCCTATGGCCTCAAGTCTGAATGTCAATGCTTCTTGGTCTGTATTATAAATTTTGCAAAGTTCTTCTAATGTATCTGCTTCATCTCGAAGCTTTGTATTAATAATGCTAAGCAGTAAATACGGGTCTTTTGTATTGAACATATTCTTTCCTTTCTACAGATGATTTATCATAAAATAAAATAATATGAATTGCCAATTAATTCTATTCTCATTATATAAAGTGATGAAATATTTGTAAATGTCAATTTTAAAATAAAGATTGATTTAAAAAGACAAGCTGTTATAATAGTGCTATCACTATAAAACAGTTGGCAGAGTAGATATAAGTGCGTTAAGTGCTAGATGGACGGGAAGTTGCCACTAGACGAAAAATCTATTGCTATAGACCAGCAAAGGATTTGCGGTACTTATTTCGCATTCCGCTGCCACCGCAGCGCTTCTTTATTTTAAGGCTTAGGACATTAAACTTTTGGTCTTAATCATCTATTAAAAAGGAGTTGCTTTCATGAAAAATAAAATAACTGTAAAAAATTTAGTACTATTGGGATTATTAATCGCGCTTAATATCGTTTTAACCAGACTGTTAAGCATCCCGCTTTCTCCAACTATACGTTTAAGTTTCGGTTTTATTGCCATTGCTTTAATGGGTTACTTATTTGGTCCATGGCAGGCTGCTTTAGGGGCCGCCCTTGGGGATATGATCGGCTGTATGCTTTTTCTCCCCGGTCAAGGATTCGCTATAGGTATTACACTTTCAGTAGCAGTATCTGGGATTATTTACGGTCTGTTCTTTCATAAAAAGAAAGTTCATATTCTAAGAGTCATCGCAGCGCAAGTTGCAACTTTTGTCGTTTGCACTTTATTTTTAACGACACTCGCCCTCAGTCTCTTGATGGGCAAAGGGTTCCTTGTTCTTTTAGTAGAAAGAGCCATTGCAAATCTTTTGATCCTTCCTGTTTACTGCGGCGTTTTATTTGCAGTACTGATGAGCTTAAAGGGGTATTTAAAAACTACTGCACTTGTCCAAGAATAAGCTTTTATACATAGTATCTGCTTAGCAGCTACGCTGCAAATTCAAAAGATCCGCAAACCCAAATGCTTTATGATAAATAACCAACTGTTCATAGTGAAAAAGGACCGCTTAAGCTGCGGTCCTTTTGTAGCATACGAATCTATCTTTGCTCCTATTTTCAACTTTTCGTTCCTTTTCTCATATATGACTTTACCTTACTGCTGATATTGCTTGGCGTATGTGCTACCTCATTAATTGGCAGGATAATTGTAACTTTTGTTCCTTCTCCTTCACGGCTTTCAATACTAATTTTACCTTGATGAAGCTGGAGCATCCTTTTTACAATGGTAAGACCAATGCCACTTCCTTCGTATTGTTCTCTGCTTTTATCCCCTCTGTACATTCTTTCAAAAACATAGGGCAGATCTTCTTCGGCTATACCTACTCCAGTATCTTCTACAGTAATGATACATTCTTTATTTCTAATATCGGTCGCAACCGTGATTTCTCCCTTTTTAGATGTAAATTTGAAAGCATTGGAAAGCACATTCATCCAGACCTGTTTCAGCATATCTTGGTCAGCCCATACACTAACTTGCTGAGTCTTCGTATCATTTAACTGATATTTTATTCTGTTTTCCCGTGCTACAATTTTGTAAGCGTCAAAAACATCCTTTAGACTTTCATTTAAACTCAGCTGCTCCATATCCATTTTGACGATATTTTCTTCTACAGTCTTTAGCATATCCAAATTATTAAGAAGTTTTCCAAAGCGCACAACTTCCTTATAGAGCAGTTCAATCTGTTGTGCATCTATCGGGTAAAACCCATCGAGCATCGCTTCTAGGTTGCTTTGCAGGATATGAAGGGGTGTTCTGATCTCATGGGATACATCAGAAATTAATTTTTTTCTGATTGCATCTTGATTCTCCAGCTTCTCTGCCAAGTAGTTCATACTATACCTTAGCGTCTCTATTTCCTTGATTTTGCTTTTATCGCGGTATCTCGTTGTCAGCTTTCCATCAGCTAAAGCAATGGATGTTCTGGATATACCGTAAATATGGTGGGTAAATAAGCAGGTAATATATACGCCTATCACCGTAAAAAATCCTAGTATAATCGTGCCGCACCAAAGTATCGTACGATTTACATCTCTTTGAAACTTGACATCGTTGCTTGAGAGCAGTGTAGAAGCATAATACCCTATACGAGCATAACCAATAAGTTCTCCCTTTCTGCTGAAAATCGGCCGGTCCTCAAATCGGTAAGGAATCGTATTAAACCTTAATAGGTCATTGTCTGATTGTTTAAGTCTATCAAAAAGCTCTTCTTTAGTTGTCCCCCAAAGCAGCTCTTTTTGAGGGGTGAGAACCGAGATTGCAAAGTTCCCCATATAGGTTTCTATAATAAGTTCCTCTTCTATTGTGCGTTCCCATTTATCCGTTTCATAAAGGTCAGCCAAAATATTTACGATAACATCTCCAGCATGTTTGATATTGGTTTCAATATAACGCTCAAAATGTTTGCCAATTGAAATATTAACGGCCAAGGATATAGTAAAAATAATGATAAAACCAAGCGCTAATAAAGTTCCGAACAGCTGCTTGCGAATAGAGATCATACAGACTCACCTTCAAATTTATAGCCAATACCTGTAACAGTTTTGATATACCTTGGATTTTTTGTATCCTCTTCTATTTTTTTTCTTAAATTTTTGATGTGCACATCTATAGTTCTATCAAATCCGTCAAAATCTATCCCCATTACAGCTTCAATGAGCTGATCTCTTGTAAATACCCTCCCTGGACTAGAAGCAAGCTCATAAAGCAAATCAAATTCGTTAGGTGTAAGGGTGACTTCTTCATTATTTATTTTAACAAGATGCTCCTCTAAATAAATTTTGAGTCGTCCTTTATCAAAGATAAGCTGGTCTTTATTATCCTCTCTCTCTTTACGGTTTTTAAGCGCATTGACTCTAGCCACCACTTCTCTTGGACTTACCGGTTTAACCAGATATTCATCTGCACCTATGTCAAAGCCTTCGATTTTATGATCCAGGCTGCCCTTAGCTGTAATCATAAAGATATACGTATTGGAAATCTGCCTGATTTCTCTGCAGATCTCTTCGCCTTGTATATCCGGAAGCATCAGGTCTAATAAAACAATGTCTATCTTATGGCGATAATAAATATCAAGCCCTTCTTTTCCTGTATAACATGTAAAAACGGTATAGCCCTCTTTTTCAAGATACTTTGTCATAATATCCGCTACTCTTTTTTCATCTTCAATGACTAATATATTCATGCCTTCACCCTTTCTCATCCGCTTACAGTATAGCACTTTATTCATCACTTGTTTACAGAGAAACAACCTCTCTACTTAAGATGTAAAATCTATATAGTCCTATTATAAAATAAGTATGTGAAGAAAGTGAAAAGTTTCTTCATAAAATAATAATAACTTGATAAGTCAAGTATTAATTGTTGATAATTTTCAATTTATACTTTACAATAGTAAATAGAGAGAAACAATCTATAAAATTTAGTTATTCATCTATTAGGAGTTGTTTCTCATAATGATTTCACATGATGTATCATCGTGGTTAACTTAAACTTTAAGATGTGAAATCTATATATTGGGAGGGGGCGTTTAAATGAAATATTCATTTGATGATAAACAACATTTAATAGATTTTATTTGTACTGAGATTATTACGACCGCTGAAGCTACTTTTATTCTGAACTGCTCAAGACAATACTTAGATGAACTCGTAAGCAAAGGTAAAATCACCCCAATCAAAACGATTAACCGCGTGCGGCTTTATTGGAAAAACGATATTGTTGCACTATTAAATAAAAGAAACGCCAATTAATTTAACTTCAATTATGATAAAAGAGTGCTGACAAAATCAGCACTCTTTTATCATAATTGAAAACCTTTTCCAGTCAAAATATATATGGCATATATATGTTTATCCTTATTCATACAACATGCTTCTAATTTCAGGAGTATCCATATTGTACCGATCATACCATGCAAAGCCAGAATCGATAAATTCCGGAAGCCTTTCTCCATGATATGCCCTAATAGCTGCTTCTATAGACATATACCCCATATTTGCTGGATTCTGCGTAACAGCCCCTGCAACAATGCCTTCTCTAATAGCATCAAGAAGGATTCTTCCAGAATCAAAGCCAACAATTTCTACTTCTCCTTCTTGATTAAGCTCTTTAACTACCTGAATAATAGCTTCACTTACACTTTCATTTGCACCAAATATTCCGTGTAGTTCTGGATTTTCTGCTATAAATATACGCATAAGTTCTCTTGCTCTTTTATCATCACCCTGACTGTCTAAAACGGGAAGTAATTCAATATTAGGATATTTTTCTCTAATTGTGTTTATAAAACCATCTCGTCTATCCATAAGGTTTTTACTTGTCTGATTTGGAACAATAATACCTACTTTACCAGCACCTCCTATCAGCTGAGCCATTTGGTCAGCTGCCAATTCTCCTGCACCGTAGTTATCTGTTGTAACTGTAGTTCTGGCAATTAGACTGTCAACCCCTGAATCAAACCCAATAACTGGAATCCCTTCATCTCTTGCCTGCTCTAAATAGGGAGTAACAAACCTAGGTTCAAGAGCAGCTAAAACGATAGCCTTCGGATGATTTGCTAAAGCACTTTTTAATAAATTAAGTTGCGTATTAATATGGTGTGGCTCCTCTGTTTCGGGGGCCTGGAATATTGCATAAACATTATAATCTCTAGCTGCTTTTTCTACTCCAGACTTTACAACTTGCCAAAAAGGAAATTGCGCTTTACCGATAACTGGTATATATATTTGATTAGTTTCTTCTATTTCTTCAACTTGGGCTGCTTTTTGTATACCTCCTGTATTAAAGGCTAATATGCCTGCTATCAATAAGTTTAATATTGCTGATTTTTTCATCATTTGCTTCCTTTCTTCCATAGAGCAGTGCTAGAAATATCCACATCACATGCAGCATTTTCTAACTTATTATTACTAAGTTAAAATATTTCTATTCTTTCCAAATTTATCAATACACAGCTGCAAGCAAAAAATCATATTCTTAAAATGTGCAGACACAAAAAAGCGTGCAAAAACATGCACGCTCATATAAAAAAACTAAAAGAAGCTAGCTATTTCTAATTCATCCAATGTCTCTTTCTCTAATAAAGCTTCAGCAATATTTTCAAGAGTCTTTTGATTTTCTAAAATAATTTGTTTCGTTTCCTCATAAAGTTCTTTGATCTTTTGTGAGCACTTTTGTAGGATCATTTGATTTTCCAGTCTATTATGACCCATAATAACATTTAAATTAACAAGACCTATTTCTTCATCCATACCATATTTTATAATGTAATTTTTAATATATTCGCTGGCCTTTTCAATATCATTACTGGCCCCGGTTGTAATATGATCTGTTCCAAAAACGAGTTCTTCTGCTGCTCTTCCTGCAAGACTGATTTTAATTTGACTTAAAATTTCCATTTTTGTCATATACATTTTATCCTTTGGTATATTCATACTGAACCCGCCTGCTCCTTTAGTACTCGGAATAATGGTCACCTTAGTAACGCTGTTATCTGGTGCGACAAGCTTTGTAACCAGTGCGTGGCCTGCTTCGTGATAAGCCGTTATTTTTCTGTCCATTTGAGAAATAGAACTTCTGTCCTTCTTTTCTTTTCCGGCAATAACAGTATAAAATGCTGTTTCAATATCGTCTTTCGTAATAACAGGGATATTATTTTTAGCTGCTGATATGGCTGCTTCATTGAGCAAATTCTCAAGCATTGCTCCAGTAAAGTAAACCGTTTGTTTTGCAAGAGAACTGCTGTTTACTTCATCTGAAACAGGTTTATTTTTAAGATAAAGCTTAATGATCTGTTCTCTGGCATTAATATCTGGATAACCCACTTCAATATGTCTGTCAAATCTTCCTGGTCTAAGAAGGGCTTCATCCAGCATATCCAGTCTGTTCGTTGCAGCGATAATAACAATCCCTTCGTCTTCTTTAAAGCCCGACATTTCTGTAAGCAGAGCATTAAGCGTCTGATCTTTTTCATCATTACTGTTTGCAGCGTTATGGCTTCTCTTTTTCCCAATGGCATCTATTTCATCTATAAAGATTACAGCTTTTTTATGTTTTCTTGCTTCCATAAAAATTTCTCTTACCCTGCTTGCTCCTACCCCCACATAAAGCTGTACAAAGTCCGATCCACTTACTGAAAAAAAAGCTACTCCCGCTTCTTTGGCAATTGCTTTTGCCATAAGCGTTTTCCCTGTCCCTGGCGGTCCGTAAAGGATAATGCCTTTTGGCATTCTTGCCCCCATTTTCACATATTTATCTGGTTCCTTGATAAAATCAATAACATCCTGCACCTGCTCTTTTGCTTCCACATTACCAGCTATGTTTGCAAATCCTTGGGCTATGGCATCAGCTTGTACTGGCGCTGCGCTAAGACTCATCATGCCGCCTCCTGAACCATGCTTTTTTGCACTGCGGAAAATAAAAATAAAAACTCCTGCAAAAAGCAAAGTGCTTGTAAGATACTGAATCATATACATACTGCTTCCAGCATTCTCCGAAACTTTAATACCCTTTAAAAGCAGCTCTTCTTTAAAGTCTTCTTTTCTTGGATTATCTGTCAGATAAGCCGTTGAATCTCCAACGAGTTTGACCTTAAGTTTAGCTTCCCCGCTCATCTGGACTTCCTCAACCTTTTTTTCTTCAATTAGCGTTAAAAAATCTGTATATCCAATATCTGCTTTTTTATTATTTTTATGAACATATAAACCGATAATGACTGCAATCATCACAAGTCCCATAGCGCCATATTTTATATATTTATTCTTCGCCATCATGCATCCTCCTACTATTTGATATCACACTATTAGTCATAATAGGGGGTATCCCTACATGAATTATACTTTACATAACATAAGGTTGCATTAGTGAGTATATGGTAATAGGAAAACGTACGTTAAAAAATCCAAAAAAAGGCAAAAAAAGTGGAGAAAGACGACGGGTCTTTCTCCATGAGAGAAGGTATTTTATTCTAGGGGTAGCAAATAATTTCATATTTGCCGTAACATCTGGGGGAAGTTACAAACATATTATAGCAACTATTTCGCATAAAGTATGCCCTATTTTTTTTTATATACGCTCTTCCTTTTGTTCAATATGCTATCTGGCACTTTCTATATAGTCACTAATGAATTGCAGACTTCTTCAGATCCAAACTTTTTTGTGTATATTGCTTAAAGATGTTCCATCTCCAAAAACACAAATTTTATTTTTCTACATTTTATACACTTTTTTCTAGATAAGATACATTTTTTTATAAATAATTTGTTTGTTTATAGCGTTTTTTGTTAAGCTGCTTTCTTTCCTATAACATTTCTAGTCCCCGAATACATGCCGACAGCCGTAAGCCCCATATAAATACCTTTTAAAATACCTTTTTTCAAATCTCCTTCTGACAAATAGACTGCTCCGATTAAAGTACCAACGAGAACTGCTGCCAGCGGACAAAATCTTTTTGGCAGTCCCATATGTTTAAGCACCTCTATTCCCCCGACAATAACAGGTACAAGCATAATGCCATAAACTTCACTATCCACTAAAACCCCTTCCTTCTTATATAATCTTCCATCTTTTTCTATATATATGTATTGTCCAAGTTTTGTATGCTCAGCTTAAATGCAGGATAAAAAAGTACAGGAACTGATTCCTGCACTTTTTTATGAGATAAGAACATTTACCTTTAATCATTTTTTAGAAGATCTAACTTGTCTATTACCTCCATTAATTTATCCACATTAATCGGCTTAGCAGCATAGGCGTTACAGCCATATTCCAATGCAGTTTGCACAACATCCAGTTCTCCAAGAGCGGTAGTCATAATAATTTTTACCCGCTCCTCTTCCGGCACCTGATTCTGCCCCTCCAGTTCTCTAATCATCTTTAAGGCTTTGACTCCGTCTACCTTTGGCATCATAATATCCAGACAAATCAGATCATACGGCTTCTTTTCATTTAAAGCAATCATATAAGCATCTATCGTTTCAAGTCCATCTACTACTACATCACATTCCCCATATTTTGAAAGCAATTGGTATAAATACTTTCTGCTTGTAAAGTCATCTTCTGCAATTAATATTTTTAACATCGAATCCCCCCAGGTTTTTTTAAATAGATCTTTTATACTGTCTAAACAAGTACTCTAGCTTAAAAAGCTGTTCAGTGACTTGATCAAGATTGCTTCTTCTAGCCGCAAGTTCCAGTTTAAAAGCTGTCGTTTTAAGTGCATCTTGTTCTATTTTTTCGAACATGACTTTCATTTCGTGGACAATCATTTCTATCTCTACAAAGCTTTTATCCTTTACGGCTGCTTCAAGCTTATCTAGAGTTTCTTCTATTATGTTCATTGTAGCTTTTTCTTCTGCTTTTTTATTCTTCCTAGAAAAGGTTTGAAGCACAGCATCTATTAATACATAAAGCCGCTCTATCGTAACAGGTTTAGCAAGGTATTCATCAATTCCTAGCGTTAAAAACTTCTCGCGGTCGCCTAAAAGTGCAAATGCCGTCAGTGCAATGATGGGCGTATGCTTAAATTCGCCTTCTCTCTCTCTGATCTGCCTGGTAGCCTCAATACCGTCCATTTCCGGCATTTGAATATCCATTAAAATAAGATCATAATGATTTGCTGCATGAAGTGTCAAGGCTTCTTTTCCATTGTTAGCAATATCTAAGGTGTAACCCCTCTCCTCCAGCATTCTTGCTACAACCGTTTGGTTGATCTTATCATCTTCAACTAAAAGCATATGCGCTTTAACCGTTGGCTTCTTATGCCACTCATTAGGTGTTTTTTTAACTTTGGGTTTCTGCCCCCCTACATTCAGCGGAACTACGAAAAAGAAAGTACTTCCTTTTCCTTTTTCGCTCGCAAACCAAACTCTGCCCCCCATCATTTCTACAAGCTGTTTGCTAATAACAAGTCCAAGTCCACTTCCCCCATACTGTTTTGTAAAGGAACTGTCAATTTGGCTGAAACTCTTAAAAAGCTTATCCTTATTCTCTTGGGAAATGCCAATACCGGTATCCTCTACTTCAAACTGCAGAACCGCCTCCTCTTCACTTTGTGCCATACATTTTACCTTTAAAGTGACACCGCCTTTATCTGTAAACTTGATGGCGTTGCTGATAAGATTATGAAGCACCTGCTTTAATCTATGAAAATCTCCAATTAGATTCTGAGGCAGGTCTTCATCTGTTTTGACATATAAATATAGATTTTTTTCCTGAACATGTTTGATATGGGTTTTTTGCACTTCGTCAATTAACGGTTCAATTTCAAAGTGCATCATCTGCGGTGACAGCTTACCTACTTCCAGCTTTGAAAAATCTAAGATATCATTAATAATCTCAAGCAGAGTATTTACACAGTTTTTGGCCATAAATAGATTATCTTTTTGTTCACTGTCAAGATCAGTTAATAAAGTAAGGTCAATCATGCCTACAATACCGTTAAGAGGCGTTCTGATTTCATGACTCATATTGGCCAGAAACTCACTTTTTGCTTGATTGGCAGCTTCTGCCTGCTCTTTTGCTCTTTGCAGCTCTAATTCTGTTTTCTTTTTCTCACTAATATCTTTGATGAGCGCTGCAATGTGGTCTTGCTCTGGGCTATAAAGTGCCATGGAATACCATTTATTGACTTCTTCAAAATAAACTTCTTCTAAATTGATGTTATTTCCTTTTGCTACATTTTCATTATTTCGTAGGATATCTGCAATTTGATGAACCCGATCTGAAAAGATCTCTGACAACTTCTTATTTATTATTTCCTTTCTGTCATATTCACACATTTGTGCAAACTTCTCATTAACATCAACAAGCTTTATATCAATAACTTTTCCATCCTTATCATAAATCATTTTGCTATAAACAAAACCACTTTCCATATTCATAAAAAGCGAATAATACTTTTTATCACTTTCTCTAACTTTTATTTCAGCTTGTTTTTTCTCAGTAATGTCACTAACAACTTCGATATAACCTGCATACTTATTATCTAAGTCATAATAAGGCGCACCTACAACTTCTACATCCCGGTATTCCCCGTCTTTTCGCAGCATTTTAATTTCTATTTGATATTTCATTCTTTTTCCTGAAGCCGCATAAAAAAGATATTGATATTTTTCATAGTCTTCAGGATGAATTTTATCCCAAATGGCCTCTTCCGCCTGTTCCTTGCTCATGCCTAAAAAATCAAGAAGCGTTTGATTAAGATAATCACATTTTTGTTCCAGTGAAGAACGCCATATCATAATTGGCAGGCTGTCCAGCATTTTCATGCTAGACTCTTTCGCTCTTGTCAGCCTTTCTTCATGTTTGATCTGCTCTGTAATGTCCTGAATAATAATGACAATCTGATTTTCTTCTTCAGTGTTCATTAAGAGAAATTTGATTTTAAAACCAAATTTTACTTTTTCCCCACTCATTATAAGTGTCATAAGAATAGTAATATCTTTATCATACTGTTTTGTCTGGATGACCTCTGTTAGAGCCTTTCTAAGTTCACACGATTTACATTCTTCTCCGTTTCCACATCCCTTTTCGAAACTTGAATGACATCTTAAGGCTTCACCAACAGGCCTTCCTGTCATCTCAACAGCATTTAATCTTAGGAGGTTCCCTAAGGTATAGTTTGCACGTCTTACAACTCTCTCTTCATTTACAATCATCATTCCTAATGGCATAAATTCAAACATCATATGAAGGTTATTCTTTTCAATCCTTAGTTCCTCTTCCATCGTTCTGATCCTTGTTATATCTCTGAAAACGATAACTACACCAATAACCTTCTTTTCTTCTTTGATAGGCGAAAAACTTGCAGAAATGTAATATCTTCCTCCACTTTTAGAAATAAGCACTGAGTCTTTTTTTAGCCCCTTAACCACATCAGTATCAATAACTTCTTTCATAATATCCGTCACTAAAATTCTAGACTCTTTCAGCACAAGATGAAAAACCTCATCTGCCCTCCGTCCTATGGCATCTTGAGTCTGCCAGCCTATAAGCTTCTCAGCTTCATGGTTCATAAAGTTTATGTTTCCGCTAATATCTATTGAAAGGACTGCATCCCCAATACATTCTAGGGTTACTGCAAGCCGCTCTTTTTGATACCCTTTATAATGACTTCTGTAATCGGTCATTTTCTCCTCCTTTATCTATAGTCTCATCAATGAGCTTGTGGTTTTGCTTTAATAATAGCCCTTAACAGTTCTTACCTAGTAAAATAAAGCTTTCTGTACACCCTATACCCCTTTTACAAAAAAGAGGGCTTTTTTCAAAGGCCCTCCCATACTTACAATTTCTTTCCTATCAGTTTACGCGTTTGCTGCTTGCTTAAGCACCTTAATGATATCGTCTTCTTTAAAAGGTTTTATAATAAATGAAAGGGCACCACTGATAATTGCTTCTTTAACTAACAGTTCCTGCCCCATTGCTGAAACAATGATAACCTTAGCAGCGGGATCATACTTTCTAATTGCTTTTAAGGCTTCAATACCATTCATTTCAGGCATTGTAATATCCATAGTTACCACGTCTGGTTTACATGCTATGTATTTTTCAACTGCTTCTTTACCATTTTCTGCTTCATCAGCAACTTCAAAACCATTTTTTTCAATCATTGTTCTAATCGATAGACGCATAAATCCTGTATCATCAACAATAAGTACTTTCGCCATTTGTTAAACCCTCCTACATCTTTTTTAAACTCTGATGCGTTTCGCTGTATTTGCGTACTTCATATATTGGTATTATTATACCATATCCCAATATATTTTTACATTTTTTTTAGTAAAGAAAGCATGTTTGTGACATGTGTTGCCAAATTGTTTGTGAAGTACTATTCTCTTATATTTTTCAAAGGCAAGCACATAAAAATACACACACGTACAGGTGGTAAAGTTTGCTCTTTTACTGACAAAATGAATACCCGCCCTCATAAAAAAATAATCCCCTGCCAAAAGGAGGGGATAAGCTACTCGTCTTCTTCATTTTTTAATTCTCTAGGCAGTAAGTTTTGAACAATCTCATCTATTTCTTCTTGAAATAAACTTAGCGTACGATGCCTTTTGGCGTTTTCAAATTCCTTTTTACTCACTTCTGGTTTAGATAGACTTGAATAGGGCATTTCTTTCATATCCATCCTCCTTGACTGCAGATTTTTTATAGTATCCACGTCAAAGAATGATTTTATACTTGTTTTTTCCATTTTCTAACACTTCATATGCCAGTTCCCAAAGTTTTAGCCTGAAATGTTAAGCCCTTACTCTATTTCTCTCGCTATCCCTTTATTTTCTTTTAGTCTCGAAGCTATCCTGATCATTAAACCTATTAGGGCGTGTCATAAAATTCGAAATGCTATAGGATTACTGACTAAATTTCAGAAAATTAAGAACTCCTACAAGCTATCTCTAATATAATGTTATATTAGAGATAGCAAAGTAATTATTTTACTTTTCTAGAAGGAAGTGGATGATGAAAGTCATTATTGAGCATGATGAGAAGGCTGGCACTTACCTGGCACAAACCCTAATGCCTTTTGAATACCTCAGTCCCATGCACAAAATTATAGATATTACTCCTGAAGATCTTATAAAACTAGATTTGCGCGCCTATTATATTGAACCAAATTTTCTGATCATGCTCTGTCAAATTGAAGCGTTAGATCAAATACCCGTATGCAGTAACCGCCTTTTAGTAACAATAGGCAAAGCCGCTAAAGACGATCGAATAGATGTTTATTATAATATGTCTACACATGTTTTAAAACAAGTCAGCACTGTCCAAGGCCCTGATGACTATCAGTGGATCCACTGTTCTTCAGATACTGATCAAATCTGTGCAGCTGATTATATTCATTGTATCTATACGTTAAAAAATATATTAAACAGTTGTCATAAACCCGCTGTTATTTATGCTGATCTCTATGCATCTCAAGAAACATACCGTTACAGGTCGCTGACTTCGAAGATTATCAGCAATTATTTAAAAACGCTGAATGGCATACTAATTAATAAAACTACTAAAGGCTATAAGCACTATACCCCTTGCAATCGATGTTTTGAACCTTATGTAGATTATGCGCTCTATTTGGAGACCCCTATTAATGAGTCCCTAAGTAAAGTCATGCCCTACCTCAGCATCCCACCGAATCAGGCTGAGGCCAAAGCTATAGATGAAAACCCCAGACAGACTTATCTCTATGATAATAATGTTTTTTATCAGTCTATTCCTTATGATCTGGAGATTTACGTTCCACTTAATATGATGCATTTTAAAGACCCAGATTATTATGAAACTTTGGGACTTAAACATATTCCGCTCATAGGCAATTACGGTATGTTATATGCCGAGCGCAGTAAGTTTGATGAACTTAGTGAAGTACTTAAGCAGGATATTTCCCATCCCTATTACAACCCTGTGCTAAGTCATCAAGTTTGTTACAAAACTGTCTTAAATCAAAATTTTTCTTATCATCTTACTGATTACCCGTCAGAATATAAAGGTAAAGGTGTATACATTGGGGTTATTTCCACGGATTACATTGATTATACGAACCCAGTATTCAGGCTGCAGGACGGAAGGAGCAGGATAGCCTGCATTTGGGATCAAATAAATGCCGATGAAGGCTACTATTATTTACAGGAACAGATTACCAGTAGTTTAATAGCACCTCATCCCGGTCAGCTTATTCCTCTCCCGAACGGTGACAGTATCTCTACAATGCTTTTAGGCATTGCCGGTGGCGAAAGCGCTGTGCCCCATTATAAAGGGATCGCTACCGAGGCAGAATTTGTAGCCGCTAAAGTGAATACTGCGCCTGAACCCTATCAGAAAATATATGGCGGAACCCCTATCAAAGAAGCGGTTACGATGGCTGATGTCCTGATAGCCGTGATTAAGCTTATTAATTTTGCATCTGAACGCGGAAAGCCTCTTGTTTTATGTATTCCTTTTAACACAAATATTGATGCTCATGACGGCGCTTTTGATTTGAATGAAATATTAGGAACCATTGCAACCAAAGAACGTGTTACGATTATTATTCCCACCGGGGAAGAAGCAGATAAAATGCATCATTATAGAGCAGAAGGTCAGCAGCCTGCTATCAGTCAAATTGATATAAGAGTTCCTCAAAGTGGACAAAATGTTATTGGCATTGCATATCAGAGATTTTCAACCATCGTTTCAGCCCTTCTTTATCCTCCGCCGGGCATAGCTGGGCAGCCTATTAATTTAAAAACGAGAGGTATCAGCCAGCTAAATGACACCTTTATTTATTCAAATGGCTACAATATCAGCCCTTTAAACGGGGCTATCCGAATGTTTTTCAGAATAGACAACCCTGCCATTGGGATATGGAAGCTAGAACTTACACAAACTACTGAATTATCCAGCGAAATCGACTTATGGATCTCTCAGCAGGAAATGAATAAACATATCACACTTCACCCTAGCAGTCCGCTTATTACGATAGGCTCTTTAGGCAATATTAGAAATACTATCACAGTTGGCGGATATGACGCTGCCAGTATGGTTGTACTCAGAAGTTCAGGGCGTGGTTTCAGCTGGGACAATAGGGTGGAACCAAACTTCATAACCCACGCTTCGCGCATCATTGCCCCTTGTCAAATTGGACAGTGGGCGAGTGTCAGCGGCACCATGGCAGCAGCAGGTATCATAGCCGGCGTAGCTGCATCTGTTTATACACGGTGTATTGATGAAGAGATCACTCCTCTTCCAAATACATTGGTAATGGATACGCTGATATTAGGAACTATCCGGCAGTTCGAGGGCATCGAATTCCCTAATCCAAGCTATGGTTACGGTGTGTTTGATCTCGAGATGCTTAATACCCTACTTACCAAACCTCTTCCCCTCTAAAAAAAGCTAATCAAGCAGATTAGTTTACTGCTTTGATTAGCTTTTTCGTCCTTTTCAACCATTAATTCTATAAATCAAAAGAGTCATTCTATATATCTCGTTGTAAGATTTAAAACCTGTATGCATAAGCATAAATGCTTATAATATATATCTTACATTTCATTTCTCTATTGCCTCATTTTATTTCAACGTTGCTATCCTTCACAAAATCTTAGTACATATTATATTACTCCTCTTTGATTTCTACCTGAGGATAGTAGTGCCTTAGAATTTCTCTATATGTATAACCTCTTGAAGCCATTCCCTTAACGCCGTCTTGACTCATGCCAACGCCGTGACCAAATCCGCCTCCAAAGATTGTGATGCTGCTGATGTAATTATCATTTGTGTAAGCTATATCCATGCTGAAAAAAGCACTTGGCAATAGTGACATCCCTTTAACCTCTGTCGTATCAGCTCTTGTAATATTCAGGCTTTGCTGGTCTGTAGTTGAAAACAAACTGCGGATAAGGTATTCGGTAGAAATCTTAACAATATGTTTATCCCCTATAATAATAAGCTCCATAATGTTGCCGCCTTGCCCTCTTTTTTTCACTTCTAAGTCTTTGATTCCCCCAAGCGAATCTATTTCTTTTGCTGACCATGTTTTATTTTCACCAAGGACTTTAACAAGTGCTGGATAACTTCTGCTTAATTTTCTGATTGCTGGATCAAGAAGTGCTCCTAGTTCCTTTCCTGTCAGTTTAGTCTTCCATCTGAACCACGGCGACTCTTTGTCAAAGGCATCCACTTCGGAGGGCTTCAGGGTGAAAAACTTATAGGCATCTTTTTCATCTGTCATATTACTTACCAGCTTATCTCCAATGTATTGCTGCCTGGATACAAGATAGACAGGTGTATTAGAAGGGAATGTTTCTCCCGCTGCCCATACTTCCCCGAAGTTTGCTGTGTATCCGCAGGACGTTGCATAAAATTTGCTGCTTATGCTGCTTCCATTAGATGTAAGAATCTCTCCTTTTGTTTCTTCTGCTGCCTGATAGGAAATATCATTAGCTGGCACGTTGTTATAAACCTGTGAATCTGTCGTATCGTCAATATGCGCGCCGTACTTAGCATATCTGCTTGTTCTTTTGCTGGAAAGTGCATAGGTCCTTGCCGCAATCGCCTGCACTTTGCATGCTTCTATCCCGTAGCTTGTAGGCATTTCGCTGGGGATAACGCCTGCAATATAAGCTTCAAATTCAAGATCATTAACAATGCAGTATCTTCCATCCTCTTTTGTAACTTCAATAATCCCTTTATACTTAGGGTGCTTATCTTGTTTTTTAAGAGAAAGTATCTTCATTTCTGAATCCACTTTTGGAACAAATTTTATAGTCTGGGCATCTTTTGACCAATTGAATGCTTCTGCATCCCAAACTTCTTCTTTATTTAGAATAGTCACATTGCCATTATAGAGCATCTCATATTCTTCCGTGCTTACCAATACTACATTTTCGTGTTTATACCCTTCTGTTCCCGGTGCCGCCAAAACCACCCGTATTCTTTCTTGTCTAGAGTCTCCTACAACCTGTATGCTGGTTACCTTATCTTCTTTGCAGATATACTCAACTTCCATTCCGATCGGAAGCTGCTGAAGTGATGTCAGCATCCCACCCTGCCTTTTATCATATACCTTAATATTATCATATAGGAGCCTTCCCGCTTTTTGAAGTTCAATATATTCAGAGGTTACTTTGACTAATGTATCTGTATTTTTATTTTGCTGCACCTCATAACTGATGATCTTATTTCCCTTTACCGTTACGTTGCAGATAGTTCCTTCTTCACTGGTATTAAGCACCTCATTTTCATAGCTTACTTTAACATTGCCAATCTGAAGTTCTGCCCTTCGGTCTTCAACTTTTAATATGTAACACTGCTTAAGCGTACTTTCATCACTTATGATATTCGTAATACACAAAATTTCTTTATCTTTAACAACTGCTCTTACTGTGTAATTTTTAATAGGGTCAAGTATAAGCCCCTCAAATCCATATTCTCCGGCATCAGTTGCTGCCCGCCATGCCCCTAAAGTTTGGTTATCAGCCGGCGTAGCAATGATAACCATATCCATATAATCTAAACCAATACCTTTACCGGTATGTTTGAGTGCATTCGTATATACTTCTATAAATTTATTCAAACTGATACTTTTACTTAGATTCTCTGGACTGGCGTCAATATTAATGCCATACCCTTCGCCAAGTACTTTATTTAAAAGTTCTGCAACTTCTCTATAGCTGATGGTTTTAAGTGCATTTTCCTTTTTAAGATAAGTAAACCCTAGTTCACCCTCTAACACATCATAATATTTGTTATACCATATTTCATCTTGCACGATATTACTGTAAATTGTTTTGTTTTCTGCTAACGTATACGCTAGTATTTTTGCTATATTTGCCTGTATGCATAAGCTGTTATAACTGGTTGGCTCTTCTTTTTGAATAACAGGCAACTCCTTTTCTGGCTGGCTTGGGAGCAGTCCCGGAATTATGCCTTTCCCAAACAGCATGTACCACAAACCTGCCATAATAACAAGTATCCACAATACGCCATGGGGTCTTTTTCTTTTATAGGGGGCATGTCTTTTTCTATAGCGTCTAGTATCTATCATGGTTATCATTCCTCTCGAACAAGGTGTTACTTTATATGTTTATGCACACTTGTCTACGCAAAGAACAATGATTCATAAAAGCACCAAAAAATTGGGGTAATATTTCTTAAAGTGTATATACTAAATTAAAAAACAGATTATTAAAGGAGAACACTATGACATTTCCAAACACATTTGAACCCCAGCATCAAGATCATCATCCTGGTTTTGAGCATGAAATGAATCCAGCGCCAATCTATGATGATCCTGCTTATGTTAAAGAAGGCGATTTACTAAAAGACAAAGTAGCCATTATTACCGGTGGCGACAGTGGAATTGGCCGTGCTGTAGCTGTAGCATATGCCAAACAAGGTGCAAATGTCGCAGTGATTTACTATAATGAACATGACGATGCAAACCAAACGAAGCAAGCCGTTGAAGGCTACAAACGTCAGTGTCTGCTGCTGTCTGGTGATATTTCCGATGCAAATTTCTGTAAAGACATAGCAGGCAAAGTGCTCGCTGAATTTGGTAAAATAGATATTCTTGTTAACAATGCAGCTGTACAATATGAAGCCAACTCACTTTGTGAAATTCCCGATGAGAGATTTGATAAAACCTTTAGAACTAACGTATATGGGGCATTTTATCTCACTAAGGCCGTTCTTCCTCATCTTAAATTAGGATCAAGTATTATTAATACGACTTCGGTTGTTGCCTTTCATGGCCATGATAAACTTCTAGACTACTCAATGACTAAAGGCGCACTTACTGCCTTCACCAGGTCACTCGGTATGGCCCTTGCAAAAACTAAATCAGGTATCAGGGTAAATGCCGTTGCCCCTGGACCTATTTGGACGCCTTTTATTCCATCTTCCATGGATCCCCAGACCGTTTCTCAGTTTGGATCAAATACCCCTATGGGGCGCGCAGGGCAGCCTGTAGAATGCAGCGGAGCGTATGTCTTCCTAGCTTCTGATGCGGCTTCCTATATCACGGGGCAAACGATTCATATCAACGGCGGCGAGATCGTTAATGCGTAATACAAGTCATTATAAAGAATCACATAAAAAAAAGCATCGACTTATAAAGTCGATGCTTTCATATGTGTGTATTATACTATAATAGTATATCCCAAAATGCCGTTCCTGGAATTTTGACGCCCTAGCTATACTAGGGGGGTGACCTTCCAATAAGTCTTTGCCTTCCGCTGCCCAAAGGGAATTAGCTTGCGGCCTGGCATTACTCACTGCGAAATCGGTCTCCCAATCTTATGTTGTAGGTTCAAAATAACAGGTTCTCGTACACCTCAGGTCATCTTTCGTATCTTTATTATATCATTTTATACTTTTTTTGCAAGATGAAACTTCAAACATTTTATGAAATAATTACCTATTTTATGAGTTGCAGCGCTGTTTTATTCTTTTTAACCTAAAAAAATCTTCTCTTTCTTTTTCTTCAAGAACTTCTGCAATATATTTAACTTGTTCTTCATACTTTGGAATTTGAACATGCTGCAGCGCGTTTGTTCTTTTTTGAGTCTTCTCAATTTCTTTTGCTAACTTATAAATAGAGTTCTCGATTTCTGCCAGTTCATAAACCATGTATTTTACTTCTCTAAACTCCTGGGCCGCTTCATCTAAAGCCGGATTCGTATTATGAAATCCATAGCTGGGCAAAACCTCTGTTTTCTTATACTTAAGCGTCGGAATGTCTACGCCCATGACACTTTTAAGGAGCACTTCAAACGCTTCATCTTTTGGAATGCTATGGGCAATATTTTCAACGTTTTTTATCCCCATTGTAATATTAACCGTCTGCAGTCCCATATAAGCTCCTTCTATAATCTCATAAATCTTAGCTTGGATTTCTTTTGCCTTTTCCACTAAAGACATCATTTCTTTAATAAGAACATTTCTTTTCTTATCCAGAAGTTCAAACCCCTTATTGGCAAGATCTAGAGCAGCTTTTGCTTTCATTAGATTTGATTTTGTAGGCGCAATAAGTACAGCCATTATGACTACTCCTTTTTACCTTTATAGTATTTTTTAATCTGTTCAGGTTTTAGCCGGTCTAAATCTGACTGCGGCAGAATAGATAATATTTTCCACCCAAGATTCAAAGTTTCAATCATACTTCTATTTTCAAAGCTGCTTTGGGCTACGAATTTTTCTTCAAAGGCGCGGCCAAACTTAAGATACAGCTTATCGACATCTCCTAAATCGTCTTCACCAATGATTTGGGCAAGCGAACGCAAATCCTGCACCTTTGAATAAGATGAAAAAATTTGACTTGCTAGATCTGCATGATCTTTTCTTGTATAATCTTCTCCTATCCCATCTTTCATCAGACGAGATAAAGACGGAAGTATTGCGATCGGAGGATAAATCCCCTTTTGATTCAGCTCACGATTTAAAACGATCTGCCCTTCTGTAATAAACCCAGTAAGGTCAGGAATAGGATGAGTAATATCATCGTTTGGCATTGTTAAAATAGGAATAAGCGTAATCGATCCTTCTTTGCCCTCTATCATCCCTGCTCTTTCATAAATCGTTGACAGATCACTGTATAAATATCCTGGATATCCTTTACGGGATGGCACCTCTCCCCTTGAAGATGAAATTTCCCTAAGGGCCTCACTGTAGCTGGTCATGTCAGTGAGAATAACGAGGACATGCATATCGTGCTCAAAGGCCAAATACTCTGCAGCAGTAAGAGCACATCTGGGCGTTGATATTCTCTCTGTGATCGGATCATCTGCAAGGTTAAGATACATAACTACATGATCAAGTACGCCCGCCGCTTCAAAGCTACGCATAAAATAGCTTGCATCATCATGCCTTACCCCCATAGCTCCAAAAACAACGGCAAAATTATCACTGTTGGCCCCTTCAATTTTTGCTTGTTTTACAATTTGCACAGCCAGTTCGTTATGGGCAATGCCGCTTCCTGAAAAAATGGGAAGCTTTTGCCCTCTAATGAGGGTCATCAATGCATCAATAGCTGAAACGCCTGTACTGATGAAATTTCTTGGATATTTTCTTGCTACCGGGTTGATAGGTCTTCCATTAATATTATATTTATGAGCAGAAATAACCTGATACGCTCCGTCAATAGGTTCACCCATACCATTAAAGGTTCTACCGAGAATTTCTTTTGAAAGCGGCAGCTTAAGCGGTTCTCCAAGAAACTTTACTCGGGCATTATGGGTTGAAATACCTGCTGTTCCTTCAAATACCTGAACCACTACCTTATCCTTTTCAATCTTAATCACTTTGCCTTTACGCATTTCATTTTCATCGATTTTAATTTCAACCATCTCATCATAGGCTACATTTTCTATATTGGAAAGGACAATGAGGGGTCCTTCTACTTTTTCTAACTTTAAGTATTCTTTTCTCATAAAATTACCTTTCCCCATCCTTATTGATATTTTTGCCTTAACGCATCATAACTGAGCGTTATTTTTTCACAGAGCAGATCCAAGAGTTCTATACGGTTATTGGGGACATCATATTTCATTTTGATTACTTCCTCAAAAACAGACTGTTTGCGTATTGTAGAAATGGGAATTCCAAGCTTTACACATGCAAGCGTACTCTCATGCAGCGTCCAGATCACCACTAACATCTTATACTGCTTTTCAAGCGAAACATAGGTATCTTCCTTATGCAGCGCATTTTGCTGCAAAAATGCTTTTTTTATCGTTCTTGCAATCTCTAGAATCAGCAGCTGGTCATTTGGCAGTACATCTTCTCCAACTAACTGTACAATTTCATTTAGCTTCTCTTCCTCCTGCAGAATGCGGATCATTTTCGAACGAAGACTAAGCATATCTTCTGCTACATTTTCTTTATACCACTCTTCCAGCATTGCGATATACGCACTGTAGCTGGTTAGGTAATTAATTGCTGGATAATGCCTTGCATACGCAAGCTTTTTATCCAGTGCCAGAAATGCGCTTACAAAACGTTTTGTATTTTCTGTAACAGGTTCTGAAAAGTCTCCCCCCGGCGGTGATACAGCTCCAATAATCGTTACCGAAGCTTCTTCTCCTCCTAACGTCTCAACACAACCTGCTCTTTCATAAAATTGTGCAAGCCGTGATGGCAGATAGGCTGGAAATCCTTCTTCTGCGGGCATTTCTTCAAGTCTCCCTGATATTTCGCGCAGGGCTTCTGCCCATCTTGATGTAGAATCTGCCATAATAGCTACGTCATACCCCATATCTCTAAAATACTCTGCCATAGTTATGCCCGTATAAATACTTGCTTCACGGGCAGCTACAGGCATGTTGGAGGTATTGGCAATAAGTATCGTTCTTTCCATCAAAGGTCTGTTGGTACGTGGATCAATAAGGGCCGGAAACTCTTCAAGTACACTAGTCATTTCATTGCCCCGTTCTCCACATCCTACATATACAATAATATCTGCATCGCTCCACTTCGCCAGCTGATGCTGAGTAACTGTTTTTCCTGTTCCAAATCCCCCTGGAAGTCCGACCGTTCCGCCCTTTGCCAGTGGAAAAAAGGTGTCAATAACCCTTTGCCCTGTTACAAGAGGCTTATAAATAGGCACTCTTTTCCCAGAAGGTCTTGGCCTTCTTACCGGCCACTTCTGCATCAGAGTAAGGTCTGATCTTTGTCCATCTTTTCCTTCTATAACAGCTACTACATCCTTAAGTTTATATTTGCCATCTGGCTTTACTTCTACAACAGTTCCTTCTTTCAGATAAGGCGGAACCATAATCTTGTGCAGAATACTTAGCGTCTCCTGTACAGTTGCGTAAACATGCCCTGGTTTTAAAACATCTCCTTTTTG
Source organism: uncultured Clostridia bacterium (assembly GCA_937981575.1). Lineage (GTDB taxonomy): Bacteria > Bacillota > Clostridia > Lachnospirales > Cellulosilyticaceae > FMMP01. Next base: position 24,975 of record CALJNR010000077.1, read on the forward strand.
AACAGCCAGTTTTACTTCCCACTCTTTGTCTTCGTCTATAGAAAGTAGGCCTATCCCCTCTGGAATGAACACCTTTGAAATTTCTTCTATTTTTTTTAGTGGCCTTTGAATACCATCAAACATGTTCCCCAGCATACCTGGTCCAAGGTGGAGCGACAAGGGACTTCCCGTAGCAGTTATTTTTTCTCCTGCCTTTAGGCCTTCTGTCTCCTCATAGACTTGAATGGTTGCAATATCCCCTTCCAGCGAAACGACTTCTCCTATAAGCTGTCTTTCTCCTACAGTAACCATCTCATTGACTTTAAAAGAAGCCATTTGACTCCCTTTAACAACTGGTCCGTTAATAAGCTCGATGACGCCAAATTGCTTATCCAAGTATTCCACCTGCCTCTCCTATAGCAGCAAACAGGGATTCAATAATAAGATTTTTCGTATCATCCAGCAGTGCTTCTATACTTGCATCAATTCTCATATTCAGCTTTGGATCTGATAAAATGACCCCTCCTAATATGGCATCACCAGCTATTTCAAAACCCAGCTTATCTTCGCCTAGCCCTAAACTGATAAGAATATCTTTAATATAATCTTTATTTGTCTGATAATCTGCCTGGGTCATATAAATAACTAAAGCATTTTCATATCCCTGTAAATCCTGAAATTGCATCAAATGATGTTTTAAAAAAGCTTTATAGCTGTCTGTCTGAATAAAAGCTTGGATTCTGCCCTTTAAAGTCTCCATGAATGTGTTAATATACTTTTCTTTTGTGAGAAGTGCTTCTTTCTTTGCAGAGAGCTTTCCTTTACTGATAATCTCCACCTTTTTTGCTTCCGCACGTCTCATGGCTTTTTCTATAATAATGCCAGCTTCCTTATCAACCTTATCTTTATTTCTTGTTATACGCTTTTCATATTCTTTATCTAATTCAGTCAGCTTTTTGTCAATCTCATCTTTAATATCCTGATGCAAAAGCTTTGAAAACAAAGTGAGTTTTTGCTCGATTGTAACCATATTTATCACCTCATATGCGGATTCCTACAGATTCTCTGATATAATTAGTAATTACATCATGTCCTCTAGTAGTTCCATGTCTGTCTGGAATCTCTATTATAAGAGGTTTCTTAGACTTTAACTTATATTCCATTATCTCTTCTTTTGCCAAATCTACTATTTTTTCTGTAAGTATAATAATGCCAATATCAGGATCACCGACAGCAGTCTGAAGGATTTGCAGAACTTCTTCTTTCTCATGAACGATAACCCCTTCTATTCCTGCAAGCCGCATACCTACCCAGGTATCTCTATTGTCACTGATTAAGAAGGATTTCATATTATACACTCTTTTCTATAAGTAGTCTTGCTTACATAAACAAAATTAAAATAGAAATAATCATTCCATAAATGGCAATCCCTTCTGCCATCCCTACAAATATAAGGGTTTTCCCAAGAATCGCTGGATCTTCTGAAACAGCTCCAATAGCCGATGAACCTACTGAACCTACTGCCATTCCTGTTCCAATCGTTGCAAGTCCTGTACTTAGGGCAGCTGCTAAATATTTAAAGCCTGCACCTAAAGAAGCCCCTGTTTCTGCTGCCACTGCCGTTCCTTGGGCCGCGAATACAGGATCTACAAAACCAGCTATACAAAAGGCAGCCACTATGCAGCTAAATAAAGATAAAGATGTAAAGATTGCAGCTTTTGCATTTTTCTTTTTCTGTGATTTCAATAGTTTAATACCATAGGATATAGTCCCTGCTGAGATTATTATTGCTAAAAATACGATTATTTGCATCATTGTCTATTTCATCCCTTCATTATTTAAATCTTAAACTTTTTATTCTTCTATTTTTACCGGAGTATAGGTCATACCGTCTCCGCTGAAATATTTACTGAACATTTCATAATACTGAAGTCTTAACCCCTGAATAAATACAACTAACCCTTCAAGCGTAAGAATCAGTATGTTCCCAAGGAGCAATATAATAAACTTGTAAATAATATTATCCGTCATCGCTGACATTTTTACAAAAGCTAAAAACAGTCCTGCATGATTGAGCGCAAATGCTCCGATACGAATAAAGGAAATCGCATTGCTCAGTGAACTTAAAAGCGTCTCAATCCCTTCAAAACAGCTTTCTACAAAGTAAGATGACTTATCACCTGAAACGAGCGGCCTTTTTCTTTGAACAAGATGTGCAAGAGGTTCTTTAAAAATCATAATAAAGAAAGATATAATCATAACCCCTGCCGGCAGCCATGAAGAAACAGGTATAATATTTCCAACAGTAAGGGCCAGTATAACCATTGCTATAAAAAATAAATAGCCGGCAACTCCGTTTTTACCAAAAATACCATGTTCAATATCTCCTTTATGCAAAAAGTTGATAATGCCAAGCATAAAAGATACTGTAAGCACCACTACGCCAAATATAACCCCCGCCAACAGTATAGGCATAATATTATTCTCAGCAAGCGGTCCTCCATGCACCAATGCTATCCTTTCAAGAATAGGTATATGTTCAATTCCAAAGATGCTGCCATAAATAAATCCAAATATGATCGAACTTAGTCCCAGCCGTGTCAGAATTCCCTTAGCTAGTTCATTCTTTCTAAAAAGAAGGCTTCCTGCTAAAAAGTAGACGAGTCCTTGTCCAATATCTCCAAACATAATTCCAAACATCAAACAAAATGTAATTGCTAAAAAAGGGGTAGGGTCAATTTCGTTATAAGACGGCAGCCCATAAAGCTTAACAATCATCTCAAAGGGTTTAGTAAACCAGTTGTTGTTAAGATGAGTTGGAGGAACGAACTCTTTCCCTACTTCATCAGTCGTCTTGAAAATGGCAACATATTTATCTGTCATATCTGCTATGGCACTTTCAAGCTTAAGCTTATCCTTCTTTCTTACCCATGCATTAAGTACAAATACATTATTCCCATGGATAATCTGCTGTTTAAGTTCAAGAATTTTTTGTTCAAGTTTTACTCTTGTGTAGATTTTATTTAAAAGAAGATGTGTCTCTTCTTTATTTTTAATGATAACGGATTCTAAATCTTCAATTTCTCTTTCCAGCACTGCTGTTTTTTCTTTAATTTCACTTTTAACCTCTTCAATGTTTCCTGAAACTTCTGTTGGCACCGAAATGGGATGCCAGCTTAAAGATTTGAGTATCCTTTGAATTTCATCTTTTAATTCTTTCAAATAGAAAGCTATATAAATATTTTCTCTGGACTCTTCAATATATCCTATTTTAAAAATAAGCGCACTGATATTTTCATAATTTCTCTTAATATGAAGCTTATTATCTCTTGAGAGCACACCTATTTCATAATCGAAATAATGCAGATCAAGCATTTCGTTAAAATTAATATTTTCATGCACATATTTAATTTTTTCTTCAAATACTTTCAGTGTCTTGATTTGTTCCCTTTTCTTTTTAATAAGTTCAATATTCGGTTTAATTCTTTCTTCTAACTCACTAAGGTCCTTTTCGGCCTCATCATATCTATATTTTCTTATATCAGACTTATCTAATTTTAAAGATACATCTAAGTCACTTGCAGCCTGCATAACAGCATTTGCCGATTCATAATATTTTTTTTCTAGTTCTCCATAGTTTTCTTCCTTAATATTTTTTTCACTGGATAACATTGTTTCATATTCATGAACCATATAGTTATGATCATACACATCACTATGTTCTAGGTTTAAATGAATGTTCTCAAAAAGAACTAATTGCTGTAATATAGCATGTTCTTCATCTAAGGAACCTACTAGGTTCAGCAGCAGCATTTTCTCGATTGCCATGCTAACTTCCTCCGCTCTTTATATTATATGAACCAAATATTTTTTCAGCTCATTTTCCCTCAAGTTATACCTTATGCCTTCAGTAAGTGCAATAAGATCCTGTACTTCTATATAAAGTGTATAGATGTAGGCTAAAGATGCTACAATACTTGATCCGTCATATGCCATTTTTTTCGCATACTGATAAACTTGTTTATCAATCGTGTGCTCAAGAAAAGTATCGTCTTCTTCATCAATAGAAAATGAAAGATATCTCTTGCATAACTTCTTAAATTCATCCATATTTTTGGTATAACATAAGTTTTTCAATTTATAATAAGTAATCTTGTAACCGAATGGCAGACTGTAAATAAGGATTTCTTCAGGAGAAATATCATAATACTGCCTAGCTCTATAAATCCATTGTACATTAATAAGATCTATTCTAGTCCCTATCATTTTCCTGGCAATACGCCTGTCTTTTTGATTAAGGTTTTTTACGGTTTTCATCAGCTCTCTATAAAATAAGATATAAAGTTTCATCTCCATATGAAATTCTCTTTTAGCCATATCATCCTGAACCATGGTCCTTAATGCCTCATAATAAATAGTTCCTTTAAGTGCTTCAATAAACTGCGTAATCGTTTTGCAAGAAGCTAGCTTAGGATAGATAGATAATCCGTATTTTTCAGAGTGGACGTAGAAGTTTTCAATGTTTGCCATATTTTCATTTCTTGAAATACTCCTGATTAAAAGCTGTAAATCATTGATTTCATACTCCATCAAAAAGGTTTTAAAAAATTCTTTGTAACTCCCTGAAAAATAATGAAGCATACTCTCAATTTCTTTTACAATATGGCGCTCTAACACTGCTTCTAAATCGACTCGGTGCAGATCTTCACCGCTATGCTCACTTACAAGTTTTTTATAGGCTGGGCGTTTTTTCAAGAAATCAGTTACCTGCGTTACAGACTTGAAACTTATCGCCTCCTGCCACTCCTTACGTGACAGCAAAGCCTTTTTTCTGGCATGTAATTTTGTATTAACAGCTTGATAAGAAGCGAAAGAATTCATGTTATTCCTCCACATTAAAAAGTTCATTAAAAATTCGATCTAATAAAGATTTTTCGATTTGCAAATAACGGTTTTCTATCAAAAGTGCTACTTGTTTGCTTTTCTCTTCTTCCATTTGATATTGATGCATACCTGCTTCAACAATTTGATTATAAAGTTCATCCGCTCTTTGCTGGGCTTTTTCAATTGTTTCTTCTCTATAAACTCTCATTTGTTCTTCATACTGCTGTCTTTTTTCTTTGAGCATCTCTTCATTATTCTGTTTTGTTGTGTAGGCAATAGAATCAATCTGAATAATTTGTTTGACAATATCTTGCATAATATCTTCCATCTTACTCCCTCTCTATAAGCATATCTATGCTTCTCTCTTAGTAATCTATTTTTTTTAATAATAGATTATGTATTTATATTTTGGTAATTACTACATTAATTTATAACATCTATTTTATCACTTTATTCTAGAAAATAAAGAGAAACTTTATATTAAATACTCAAATTTCATTAGCTTGGCTGACAAAAATCATTTAAAATGCATAAAGAACCTTCTATCTTAAAAAATAAGATATAAGGTTCTTTCATTAATCCTCTTTGACTAACTTAAGAATCGTCGTTTTTAATTCATTTCGCGCTTTACCGAATACAGTGAGTTTAGCATAATTATAGCTATCAATTTCTTTCGTAAAAGTAATATCATAAGAAGAAAAGCCTCTTCTTTCTTTTACTTTAACATTTTCGATTTCTCCTCGCTCAAGCTGATATCCTGTTAAAAGAATCTTTTCTTCATTGGGTGCAACAAACAAGTAAATAACACTGTTAATAAGTGTAAATCCAATAACTAGAAGTGTAACCAAAATGCTAGGTATATTAATGGACTTGCCTCCGCTTAATGCTGCTGTATTAATAAAGATTGCAGTTGCCGCGCAAATCACGCTGACAGTAGTAAAAAAATCCCTTTTAAGAACTACTAACCTTATAACCCCTTGATGCTCATTTTTAAATTGCGATGCTATCCCATTATTAATGCATTTTAGAAGAATAACAAGTATGTAAACAAGTGCTATAAGATAGTATGACCATTTAATATCCATTTTTTTACCCATTCCTCCCTATATTTAAAAATAACTGCTTGTTAAGCAGTTATTTCATACAACATTGTTTGTATTTTTTCCCACTGCCGCAAGTGCAAGGGTCATTACGTCCTATTTTTTTGTCTTTGATAACTGTTTTTGTCTTGTTATATTCTTTTTTAATAGAGCTTCTTTGCTCATCAGCTAAAAGGGCCTCCCACTGTGGCAGATTATACAGCCATTCAGCTTTGGCATCTAACATGTTCCAATACAATTTTTCTAAATCAAAATCTAATTTAACAGAAGAGTTTTCGTCCATTGTTTCAAGATTGTATTCTCCATTTTTAAGGCTTGAATTAATACCATCCACAAACCCTAAAAACTCTGCATCATTCATGTTGAAGCGTTTACCAAGGTCTGAGATAGTTCCTTCAACTGTCTCATCCATATGGGAAAGCAGATAGTCATAAACGTCTCTTTCTCTTCCTAAATAGTTCTCAACAACTTTTTTGTATTCTTCTACAGATCTTTCTTTAGCATCTTCACCATAGTTATTCCATTGTTCATATAAACTCATTAGAATTCTCCTTTTACTTTAAATAAGTCCCTACTATTTCACCATAATAGAGTACGTGATAGTCATCATTGTTATAAAATGCAGACTGCATCTCAGGCATAATACTCTGAGCTGTGACTTCCTGCCTGCTTATTATTTTGCATTCATAATGCAGATCACACTCACCTACTAAAGGCGCATTCACACGATGGGCTTGCAACTTAGTAAGTCCTAAATCCCGCCATTTATCACAATCTCTTCCTGATTGACTGCCGCAATAGCCAAGCTCTTTTTTCATCTGCCCCTGAAGGGGAATACTTACTGTAAAACAATCTGCTTTTTCTATCAGTTGATAGGTATGTCTTGAATACCGTACCATAGCCATGAAAATAGGTTTTCCCCACATAAAGCCTATACTTCCCCAAGCAATTGTCATCGTATTATCCAGGTTTTCTGCAGCTACATTTAAAAACGCTCCCTTGGTTAGTGCCTCAAGGGCTTCTTTAGCATAATCATTATACATTACTTCTTTCATTTTTACCACTCCCTATTTTTATACTTATCCAGATACTGCATAATCTATATATATGGAAAAGGAGTTTGTATTATTATACCAAAAAACCACTTACGATATGCTTCATTTCGCTAATCTCGCAAACTGTTTTATGTTTAATCTCTTTTTGTGCAATGTGATCCATTGCTTTAGGCATATCCCCTTTAATAAGTGTATGCATCTCTTCAAGCAAGGTAAAATCATCTACACCTTCATATTTACTGTCTATAGCTGTCATCACACTGCTTGTAAATTTATAAGGGCTTGCAGTTGATATGATTACACTGGCTGTTTTGTCATTTGTTGCTTTTATATACTCATCATACACAGCATAAGCAACAGCTGTATGTGTATCCATCAGATAGCCTTCTCTTTCAAATACTTTTTTAATATATGCCTTTGTTGTTTCATCATCGGCATACCCGCCGTAGAAATCACCCAGTTCATTTTTCATGCTTTCAGTGATTGTATACTTGCCTTCTTTTTTCAGACTTTCCATCATTTCAGTAACAGCTTCAGTGTTTTCACCGCCTATATGATAAAGAAGTCTTTCAAGATTACTTGATATCAAAATATCCATAGAAGGTGAAATCGTTAAATGGAACGTGCGGTTTCTATCATAGGTTCCATTTTCAAAGAAGTCAAACAGTACTTTATTGGTATTAGAAGCACAGATTAACTTTTTAATAGGAAGTCCCATGCATTTTGCATAATAAGCTGCAAGAATGTTTCCAAAGTTACCTGTAGGTACAACTACATTCATCGGTTCGCCAATCTGCATTTTGCCTGCTTTAACCAGCTTCATATACGCAGCAAAGTAGTATACAACTTGTGGAACAAGTCTTCCAATATTAATTGAATTGGCTGATGAAAAGACATAATTTTTCTCTGCAATTTCTTTTTCAAATGCTTTATCACCAAATATTTCTTTTACACCAGTTTGGCAGTCATCAAAATTTCCTTTAACACCAACAACGAGAGTGTTATCCCCTATTTGAGTAACCATTTGTCTCTTTTGAACTTCGCTTACCCCTTCTTCTGGGAAAAAAACGATGATTTTCGTCCCTGGCACACCCGCAAAACCTTCAAGAGCAGCTTTTCCTGTATCCCCTGATGTAGCTGTTAAAATAACAATCTCCTTATTCTCTTTATGATACTTTTTGCTTGTCAGCATAAAGTAAGGCAGGATTGATAAAGCCATATCTTTAAAAGCGATAGTAGGCCCATGAAAAAGTTCTAAAAAGTTAGCTGACTGCGCTACTGTAAGCGGCGTAATTTCATCATCATCAAATTTTTCATCATAGGCACTCCAGATACAATATCTCAAATCTTCTTCTTTTATATCTTCAAAAAACAACCTAATCACACGGTAAGCAAGTTCTCTATACTCCCAATTTAATACGTCCTCTAATTTAAAGTCCATTTGCGGAATATGAGTTGGAACAAACAATCCTCCCTCTTCTGAGAGTCCCTGCAAGATAGCCTGAGTAGCCGTAACATTATCTAATTTTTTTCTGGTACTTGTGTAAAAGCTCATGTAACTTCTTCCTTTCAATCAATCACTCTGTGTAATGACTATACATTTTTTATATATGTGATTATAACATTATATTGATTAAATGCAAAATAATATTAGCCAATCCATGATATTTTTTCCTGTTTTATATGAAATAACCTGAAAATAAATAAAATCCCCGTTTATTAAAGGATTATAAAATAAGTAATTATCTATTTTTTCGACATATTAGTAACAAATATTCCAAAAGTTTCATACCTTATAGTAGAGAAAAATATTACGGTAAAAATACCGTTTCTCTATATCTATTAAATGTCATAAATTATTAGGAGGTATTTTTATGGGATATCAACATGATTTAGGATGTCTTGTTAACCAAAAAGCAATTATTAGAGTTGATCGCTGCAGCTACTGTGTAATTATCGCACAGATTTGCCCATGTTATATAAGAGCTATTGAACTCGGCACTGGTAATGTTAAGTATTTCAATTTTGATCGTATAGATTACATTGAAGATTTACTTCCTTAATCGTAATCTCTGGTTTTATTATTCATATCATTAACAAGGAGGATTTAATATGAGTTGTTGTAAAAAGAATTTAGGAAATTATTATGCTCGTCCTTATGGCGGCGCTGTAAGTCCTTATGGTGGATATGGTCCTGTTGCTGGTGCATTTGGCCCTGGTACAGTTAACCCTTATTTAACAGATAAATGCGATTGTGTAGCCCCTGGACCTATTTGTGTAGATTCTTGCCCAAGTGATTTTCTTCCAAAAGAACCTATCGGTGTAGGCGGAATTTCCAGCCCATGCTATAATAATTCAGATGTTCCATGCGGATGCACTTTAAGAGACGCTGCTTGCAGACTAATTAACCAAAGAGCTATCATCCATGTTGAAGGCTGCAAAATGTGTGTAATTATTATCGCTGTTGGTAAATGCTTTATTAAAGCTGTTAACTATGCAACTAACAAAGTGGTATACTTTAACTTAAATCGTATTAACAGTATTGAAGACGTACTTCCACGCTGCTAATTTTATTAAGCAATCATTTATTCAAGGAAATATGCAAAAATGCGCATATATATGAAATAGGCAAGTTTGATTTCTTGCTCGCAAGACGAACTTCTTATCTCAAAATAATAAAACCAGCAGATAGTTTTCTATCTGCTGGTTTTATGACATACTCAATGTACTTCGTAATTCATTTTTGCAGATATAGCCAAGTTTTTTCTTGATCCTTTGCAGTGCATTGTCTATTGTCTTGACTGGTTTGTCAAGAGCACCCGCAATTTCGTGATAATTTTCTCCTTGGGTATAGAGCTTTAAAACCTGCCATTCAAGTTTGCTGAGAGACTTTACAATATAACTGTTCAAAAGCTCAAGATTTTCTTGATTAATGAGCTCGTCCTCTGGCGTAATGGATTCACTGATTTTGATAATATCCAGTAAGGTTATATTCTCTTCTTCTTCTTCCGCGTTTTTGCTGCTTATTGGAATATTTAAAGAAATACTAGTATTAAGCGGCATATGTTTTTGTCTTGAAACGGTTTTGAATGCTGTACTAATCTGCCTTGTAATACATAGTGTGGCAAATGATTTAAAGCTAGTTTCCTTTTCTGGATTATAGTCACATATTGCTTTAAATAAACCTATCATTCCTTCTTGCACTAAGTCTTCCTTATCTGCACCAATAAAAAAACTAGCTTTAATTTTAGTACGCACAAATTTTTTATAGCGTTGTACCAAAACCTCCACAGCTTCTTTGCAGCCATTTTGATAATAATAGATAAGCTCTTCATCTGTCATTGCCTCAAGCGTCCTGATGCTCAGATTTGTTTCTTGGATAACCATTTTCTAGTCCTCCTTAATCCACTTTTCCCCGGCGTAATTTTTCCATCTTTTCTAGTGTCTCTTTACTCATCCATTGATCTAACGGGTTGTTTTTCTCATAAGATTTCATATGAATATACTTCTTACTTGTCTGTTTACTTTTTTTAATCTCCTCTAACAGTTCGAGAGCTGAAACCCTGGTTGCTCCCGCACCTAGGATGATAATCTGTTCAGTTGCATCTGAAGTTGCAACTCTAACTTGATATTTTCTGTCAATAGCCTTTGCCGTTTTTTCTATGTATTGGTCCGCTGTTTCTTTTTCTTTTGTATAAATAACATCCACATGCTTATTATATGAAAGAACTTGTCCAAAGTTTCCTTTTACATTATAGGCATCAAATACAATAATAATCTGCTCATTAATATATCCTTGATGGTCTGTTAATACCTCAACAAGTTTATCTCTTGCATGTTCTAAATTATCTTTTGCTATTTTATTTAAGTATTCCCATCCAAAAATCATATTATATCCGTCAACTAATAAAAATTTTTGCACTAATGCCCCCCCTCATTTTATGATAGGTATTATTTCTAGTATACTATAAGTATGAAACTTTGTTAATAGGATAAACATAAAAGGACTAGGTTTCCCTAGTCCTTTTATGTTTATATAATTGAGTGAAAAAGCTTAAATTAGTTAGTTGCTGCTTCGTCTGCCGCTGGTGCTTCTTCAGCCTCTTCTTCAGCTGATTCTTCAGCTGCCTCTTCTGCTGCTTCCTCTGCTGGTGCTTCTTCTACTGCTTCTTCAGTTGCTGGTACTTCTTGAGTTTGCTCTGTAGCAGGCTCTTGTACTGGTGCATTGTTACCGCATCCTACAAGCATTACTGCTGATAATAACATTATTCCAAAAACTGCTGATAATTTTTTCATTTTTTGTCTCTCCTTACAAAATTTATAAATATTTATATTTTTAGGAACATCGTCATTATAAAATTTCCATTAGCAAATGTCAACGAATATTTAACAATAAGTTTTATAGTGTTTTATGCACTTTTTCAAATTTTTAGCTACTTTTTTAATTTCGTTCAGTAATTTATCTAAATATCTTGTATAAAAACTAGATTTTTAAACTATAATATAATGTTTTTTTATATGTTTTTTATTTTTTTTAAAACTATTCTTAATATATATTTTACATATATTGTTATAACCTCTATTATGGTGACTATTTAGATATAAATACTCACCATAATAGAGGCTGCATATGCAAAAAAAGCTGATTTAAAAGGACATCCTTTTAAATCAGCTTTTTTTATGCTTTATAATTTCTCTGTCTTACTACTTCATAAACCATAATACTTGCAGCCACTGATGCATTTAAAGAAGTAACCTGACCATACATAGGCACGCTTATACTATAATCACAAGATTCTTTTACAAGTTTAGAGACCCCTTCTCCTTCACTTCCTACTACAACAGCTAAAGGTCCTGTAAGATTCTCCTCATACATTATTTTTCCGTCCATATCCGCACAAGCTATCCAGATACCTTCTTCTTTTAACGCCTTAATCGTTTGCGTAATATTTGTAACCTTAGCAACTTTCATATATTCTATAGCTCCAGCTGATGACTTTGCTACTGTTCCCGAAAGTCCTACAGCTCTTCTTTTCGGGATAACTATTCCATGAACCCCTGCATTATGGGCAGATCTGATAATTGCTCCTAAGTTATGGGGATCTTGTATATTTTCAAGAATCAAAATGAATGGGGCTTCATTTTTGTCTTTAGCTGCCTGCAGAATATCTTCTAATTCTACATAGCTTTGTGCTGCGGCATATGCCACTACCCCTTGATGCTTTTCTCTGCCTGTTACCTCATCCAGTTTGGGTTTCTCAACTTCAATAATAACTATGCCCTTATCCTTTGCTTCTCCGATGATCTTTAGAATGGATCCTTCTTTTTCACCCTTCTGTACCATGAGCTTATCGATATCTCGTCCTGCTTTAAGAGCCTCTATGACCGCATTTCTGCCGTATAAAATATTATCATCAATCATTCTCTCTTCTTCAAATTTATCTTCTGACTGTTTAAAATCTTTCTTTAGGTAGTCACCTCGTCTAGGCTTTTTGGGTACCGGCGTTTCACCTAAAGTGTCTCCTTTTTTATAGCTTTTTTTTCTATAATCTTCTTTTTTATAGCCCTCTTCTTTAGGTTTCGAGAATTTTCGTTCTTTAGAACTAAAAGCGCCTGTCTTATTATCCTTCGGTTTATTAATCTTTCCTGAAAATTTCATAAGTTTTTATTTCTCCTTTTTATTTAAAATCTCTGCAATATCTTTCTTTGTAATCGCTCCTGATAAAAAGATAAGTATAAGATAAGCGGCTCCCCCTATTGCAATGCTGACTAGGGTAACAAGCGCATTCTGTTTAAAGGAATCTACTCCTATTATTCCTGCTAATCCGAAATATGTCCCCCATGCAATGATTCCCATGACTGCTGTCGAGAGAAAAGGTTTTACAATAACAAGCATAATATTGAGCTTAAACCCTGTATAATGCTTCATCATCATATAATTATAGCAGGTAAATACACCATAGGCCGCAATCGAAGCCATTGCCGCCCCTACTACTTTAAGAGATGAAGAAACTAATAAGATATTAAGTATAGTTTTAACAATTGCAGCTAAAGCTATTCCAATAACAGGCTGCCATACCTTCCCTATTCCCTGCAAGATGCCTGTAAAAGCTTGTCCAAGCATAATAAATAAAATACTTAATGCTGCAACTGCAAGTATGTTTCCTCCATCCGGAGCATTAGCATAAATAAATTTCATAATAGGATCCGCAAGTACCATAAGTCCAGCGGATGCAGGCATTGCCAGCAGTATGGCCAGGCGCATGCCAAGCTCTACTTTCATTTGAACCTCTTTTTTATCTTTTTTAGCTGCTGCCTCTGCGATGGCAGGAACAAGACCAATAACTAACGCCATTCCAAAAGTAAGTGGAAAATTAATAAATGTGGCTACTTTTCCAAGCTGCCCAAAATAAACATTTGCCATTTCCTGATCAAGCCCTATTTGAGTCAAGGTTTTAATAACTAGTGCAGAATCCAGAAGGTTAATGATGGAATTAACTGCTGCCCCTATTGATATAGGTATGGCTATAATAAGCACCATTTTGGTTGTCGTCTTAAACCCAAGTCCATTGCTTTTTGAAGCCCCGCTTTTTTCTATTTCATTATGAATATCTGCCTTTTTCCTTAAGTAAAAAATAAGAAGAGCTCCCGCTCCAAATATACCCCCAGCAACTGCACCAAAAGATGCCCCTCCGGCTGCTTTTCCTAAGTCTGGTAAAAAGAAAAGAGCAAGAGCAAGTCCCACTAATACTCTCCCTAAGTTTTCAAGTACTTGCGAGACAGCTGTAGGCGCCATATTCTGCATCCCCTGAAAATACCCTCTATAAACACCCATAATGCAGACAAAAAATGGACTAAGAGCAAGTCCCCACAAAGAATATTTCACTTCTATAGGCCAGTTAAAAAGACTGATCATAACAGGAGTTGCAGCAAAAATCATCGCTGAAACAATCCCTCCTATAATAAGCATAAGCCTCATAGTATGGGTAAAAATATCTTTAGCTGCTTGGTATTCACCAAGCACCCTCTTTTCTGCAACTAATTTGGCGATAGTGGAAGGAATCCCTACAATTGCTATTGCAGTAAATAATGTGTAAATAGGATAACCAGCTTGGTAATACCCCATCCCTGTATCCCCAATCCAATTACCCAGCGGAACTCTAAAAAATGCACTGAGTACTTTTGCTGCAAGTCCCGCCAATGATAAGATAAACGCTCCTTTTATAAAAGTTTGTGTTGCATTATAAGAAGTACCTTTTGCTGCTTGTTTTGCCACTTTGTTTCCTCCTCTGTACTTTACGCATCAAGTCCCTTAATGCCAAAATCAATAAGCTGACTTATTCTTTCAATATTCCCTTGCAGATATAAGTATCCAATAAGAGCCTCAAATCCTGTCGCATGTCTATATTCCTTGATATCTCCATTTTTAGGAGTAGAGATGCTTTTAGCATTTCTACCCCTTCTTAATACATCTTTTTCTTCTTCATTTAGTGCTGTATCAATAATATGATAGAGTTTTGCCTGTGTACTGGCTCTTACAAGCTCTCTTGATGCTCTATGAAATTTATTGACAGGAGCATTGCCTTTACTTAAAACATACGTCCGTATAAAAACTTCATATACAGCATCTCCTATATACGCCAGTGCCAGCGGAGAATATTCATTTGCTTTATGCTCCAAGGTACTTCCCATGCAGCTAAGAAGTGCTTCAATATTTTTTTTCATAAGTATCTCCTTTTGTTACACCCTCTTAAAGCGTACCCCTTCTCTTGTATCCTCAATAATCACACCTTGGTCCTTTAGATATTCTCTTATGCTATCTGCTTCTTTAAAATCTTTTGCTTTTTTAGCAGCTGTTCTTTTTTGAATATAGTCTTCAATTTCTGCATCTGTTAACCCTTGGTTTTGATCTTCTAGATACGTATAAAGTAACCCCAGTATATCAGTAAGCTTTGTAAAAAGCTTATATACCTCTGTGACGAAGTTCTTTGAAGCCCCTTCTTTGGCATAAGTATTCCCAAATTTTACAAGCTCAAAAATAATACTTATTGCATCAGCTGTGTTAAAATCATCCTGCATAGCCTCGTGAAAACGCCCTTCATACTTGCCAAGCTCAGGAAGAAGGTTCGTCTCTTCTTCTGTTAAAGCATCAAAGCTGCTGTGTGAAAGTGCAAACTCTAGGCTTGCTTTAGCATTTTTAATACGTCCAAGACCATTCTTAGCTGCTTCCATAAGTTCCCCGCTGAAATTAAGGGGACTTCTATAGTGCGCACTCAGCATAAAAAATCTTACTGTATCATAGCCAAAGGTTTCACCTACATCCCGAAGTGTTTTAAAGTTTCCGAGTGATTTAGACATTTTTTTGTTATCAATGTTTAAAAAGCTGTTATGCATCCAATAGTTTGCAAAGGCTGCTCCATTAGCCCCTTCACTTTGTGCAATTTCATTTTCATGATGCGGAAATACAAGATCTTCTCCACCAGCATGAATATCGATGGTGCTTCCTAAATATTTTTTAGCCATAGCAGAGCATTCTATGTGCCAGCCTGGTCTGCCATCACTCCAAGGACTTTTCCAATACGGTTCTCCTTCTTTTTTAGGCTTCCAGAGCACAAAATCCATATGATTTTTCTTATCGTCTGTGATTTCAATACGTTCACTGCGACCTGCTTCTAGTTCTTCCAATACTTTTTTAGAGAGTTTCCCATATTCCGGAAAGGCTGCTGTGTTATAATAAACCGTTCCACCCACCTCATAGGCAAGCCCTTTTTCAATAAGAACTTCTATCATTTTAATAATATTATCCATTTCCTCTGTTACTCTCGGATGATGGGTAGCCGGATTTACATTTAAATTATTTGCATCCTTTAGTGTTTCATGAATATAGTAATTAACGATTTCATCCGTTGTTTTGCCTTCTTCATTAGCTTTTTTAATGATTTTATCATCTACATCCGTAAAGTTTTGAACATAATTAACAGCGTAGCCCACACTTTCAAAGTATCTGCGTACCGTATCAAAGACAATATACGGTCTTGCATTTCCAATATGAATAAGGTTATATACCGTAGGGCCACACACGTACATGCATACGTTATCTTTTTGAACCGGCTTAAACTCTTCTTTTTGTTTCGTTAATGTATTATATATTTTTATCATAGTTTTCCTTCCTTTATAATCCTAATTATATTCATCACATATATCCTTTGCACTACAGTTTTCGTCTATGCAGAATTGATGCGGATCTGCATCTTCAACTGTCAGCTGTCCCTCTAAGCGCTGCACTTTTTCTTCTAGCGATTCCACTAACTTTTTAAGGGTACAAATCTCCATTTTAATAGGGTCTGGCATTCTTACCTGGTCAAGCTGATCACATGGGTTAACCCTTTCTCCTCTTGTTTTTACAACCTTTCCAGGATTGCCTATTACCGTACTGTCTTCCGGAACCTCCTGAAGGACCAGAGCATTTGCTGCTATTCTAGAATTATTGCCTACTTTAAACGGCCCCAAGACTTTAGCCCCTGAACCAATCATCACATTATCGCCTATAGTCGGATGCCTTTTGCCATGCTCTTTGCCTGTTCCTCCAAGGGTGACACCATGATAAATAGTAACATTATCTCCTATCTCACATGTTTCACCGATGACAACACCCATGCCATGGTCAATAAAAAGCCCTTTTCCAATTTTTGCCCCTGGATGAATCTCGATTCCAGTAAGGCCCCTTGAAAGCTGAGAAACAAATCGTGCCAAGAAGAATCTTTTCTTATTATATAGCCAGTGCCCTAGCCGATGAAAAAACAGTGCATAAAAACATGGATATAGAAAGACTTCAACATTTCTTTTGATAGCGGGGTCTCTTTCTCTAATAACCTTTATTTGTTCTTTTACATAGCTCATACCCTTCCTCCTTATCTCTTTTCTTACAAAAAAATAAAACTCCGCCTCTTGATCAGAGGCGAAGTTGCTCGCGGTTCCACTCTGTTTAAAATGCACACTTATCACGCATTTTATCTCATGCACCGGTTAACGCTGGCTAAACGTGGCAGGCTACTTTTTTTCACCTGTCAAACTCCAGAATGCACTTCTTATATCCTTATATAAAACTCTTGCACCCAATGAGTTTCTCTCTGAAATATTTAGATATAATACTCTTTCCTTCATTGTTTTTTTCTTATAAGATATCATATTCCAATTTCACCCATTGTGTTAATAGTGCTGACATGATATTCATAATGCTTAACTATTATAATATACCATTTTTCTGCTTTCAACAACTCCTGCTTATCAAACTTTTATATTTTTGATATACTTATGCTAAAAACCAAGTAATCCTAGGAGAAATTATGAAAACTACATTACTACTTATCAGGCATGGCGAAACAAGCTGGAATGCCCTTGGCAAGTTTCAAGGCCGTCAAAATATTGCCTTATCCGAAACAGGCGTGCATCAGGCAAAGCTTCTAAAGAAACGCCTCAGCGGAGACTTTAGTGCTGTTTACTCAAGTCCTCTTGACCGGGCGCTGCTTACAGCTGAAATAATCTGCAGTGAAACACCTCTTTCCCCACAGCCTGTTCCTGCTTTAACAGAAATTCACTTTGGCAGCTGGGAAGGCCTGACCTATCATGAAATCAGCCAAAATTACCCTGATCATTTCTTAAAATGGCGTACTGATGAAAAGGTTGCTCCCATGTACGATGGAGAACTCAGCATATACAGTGTAAGTCTTAGGGCGAGGTCATGTATCATGGAACTTATATCAAAACACCCTGATGAAAAATTAGTTGTTGTTTCACACGGCGGGTTTATAAAAGCCGCACTGATTGGACTTTTTAATTGGAATATGACGATGTACCATCAGATAGCTCTAGGAAATACATGTGTCAATACTATTAAATTTGATAAGAATAATCTTCCAGTTTTGATGAGCCTTAATGACACAAGCCATCTCAAAACCATAGCTTCTTTAACCATATAAATACACCTATAAATAGGTTAATCGTTGTTCTGCTTAACCTATTTATATGCTTATCATTTAGCTTTCATGACCATTACCACTGCCGTTACCATTTCCGCATATCACAAATTTTGTTTTTTTGCCTCTTGTAAGACAAATAACTATGACCATGACAATAACCCAAAACCACTGTTCTTCATAAAAACGCTTTTCTCTTGAATTTTCCACTTCATTTCCTCCTCGTAATATACCTTCTATACATTTTAGTCTAAAAACAACCGACATTTTTTAAAACTTTTGTGATCCTATCCCTTTATTTTTTAATGAGATTGGATTAAAATATAATGATAGTAACCATTTCGTTAAAAAATGTCATATGTGTTTAATAGGATGTCTGACGTTTTCAAGCAAATATGCTATATCTTAATTATAACTTATTTTTAAATTTTTGAAATCTGATATATATCTTTATTATAAGCGAGGGAACTGTTGTGTCTACAGAAAATATTGCATCTAATTTTATAAGAAATATTGTAACGGAAGACTTAGAAACGGGCAAACATAAAGAAATTATTACGCGTTTCCCCCCGGAGCCAAATGGCTATCTGCATGTTGGACATGCAAAATCCATTGTACTTAACTTTGGTCTTGCTGATGAATTTAAGGGCAAAACCAATCTTAGATTTGATGATACTAACCCTGTTAAAGAAGATACCGAATATGTTGAATCCATTAAAGAAGATGTAAAATGGCTGGGATTTGACTGGGATAATCTTTACTTTGCTTCTGATTATTTTGACGAAATGTATCAAAGGGCTATTATTCTTATTAAAAAGGGTAAAGCCTATGTATGCGATTTAAGCGCTGATGAAATAAAGGAATACCGCGGCACACTTACTGCCCCTGGAAAAGAAAGTCCTTACCGCAGCAGAAGCGCAGAAGAAAACCTCGATTTATTTGAACGCATGAAAAACGGCGAATTCAAAGACGGAGAAAAAGTACTGCGTGCTAAAATTGATATGGCTTCTCCTAATATTAATATGCGTGATCCTATTATTTATAGAATTGCCCATGCAACCCATCATAATACAGGTGATAAATGGTGCATTTATCCTATGTATGACTTTGCACATCCGCTTGAAGATGCTATAGAAGCTATTACGCATTCTGTCTGCACGCTTGAATTCGAAGCGCATAGACCACTTTATGACTGGTTTGTTAAAGAATGCGAAATGGAAAGCGTGCCAAGACAAATTGAGTTCGCAAGACTTAATATGACAAACACGGTTATGAGTAAAAGAAAACTTAAACTTCTAGTTGATGAAAAAATCGTAGACGGCTGGGATGATCCTCGCATGCCTACTATTGCCGGCCTTAGAAGACGTGGTTATACCCCTGAAGCTATACGCAACTTCTGCCGCGAAATCGGGGTAGCCAAAGCTGACTCTGTCGTAGACAGTCAGATGCTTGATTTCTTCCTTCGCGAAGACCTTCAGCCAAAAGCAACGCTTGCTATGGCAGTACTTAGACCCCTCAAACTTGTAATCACTAACTATCCTGAAGGACAAACTGAATTTTTAGAAGTTGAAAATAATGCAAACGACGAATCTGCCGGTACTAGACTTGTACCTTTTTCCAGAGAACTTTATATCGAGCAGGAAGACTTTATGGAAGTCCCTGTTAAAAAGTATTTCAGGCTGTTTCCTGGTAACGAAGTAAGGCTTAAGGGAGGTTATTTTGTAACTTGTACTGACGTGATCAAAGATGCTGATGGCAACGTGATTGAAGTACATGGGATCTATGATCCTGAAACCAAAAGCGGTTCTGGGTTTACCGGGAGAAAAGTAAAAGCAACGATTCACTGGGTAGATGCTAACACTGCTGTTCCTGCTGAATTTAGGTTGTTTGAACCTCTTATTCTGGACGATGCTCCTGAAAATGAGGGCAAACATTTCTTAGAACAAATTAATCCAAATTCTCTTACAGTACTCGAAGGCTATACTGAGAATATTGCTTTTAAAGATGCTAAACCACTGGACAAATTTCAACTTGTTCGAAACGGTTTCTTTACAGTAGATTCAAAATACACAACAAGCAAAAAGCTTGTTTTCAACAGAATCGTTCCATTAAAAAGTTCTTTTAAACTTTAATCCAGCCGCTTGGCTGGATGAATAAATAAAATCAGGCATAGTGAAGGCGCTTTTCAGCTTCTTCTTATGCCTGATTTTTATCTATCCTCTTTAATATTTTTAAAATGGTTTATATAGCTAGAACCCCTGCTTTATATATCTACAACTTTCTCTCTTGTTGCTTGGTTCATATCTTATAGATCTAACAGCCTCCACACCTTATCAGTTGGATCATAATAACTGATTGTAAATGCCTTATCAATCAAGTCTGCTAAAAGCCTTGTTTTAAGCTCCCCTTTTTCCCAGCTGATCTCTAAACGTCTTTCATCGGTTTGGTCATTAACACTTATTTCCCCATCAAATGCTCCATAAGTATTTCTAAATTCCATGAGATACAGCAGCTTTTTAACCACATCTCTTTGAACTTCTTCTTCTATTTCCTCTTTTGTATAATAATGCCTGTTAATATCTCTTCCATTTTTTGTCTTTTCTAGAAGTTCTATATCGTTTTTTCCGGCAAATAATCCTACATAGTAGACCTGTGGAATCCCTGGAGAAAAAAATTGGATAGCTCTTGCTAAAAGATACGCATCATCATGATCTCCAAGCGCTGAATAATAGGTACAATTAATCTGATAAATATCTAAATTGTTGTACGCTGTAGAGCTATACTTTTTCTTCACATTTGCTCCTTGTGCATATAAGCTTTCTCTTGTTTGATCCATCTCCTCGTCGCTCATCAGGTCTTTTACATCTACTACCCCTATGCCATCATGGGTATCTAGTGTAGTAAACTGCTTTCTCGGGCATATTTTAAGCCAATTAACGAGCCTTTTGCTTGTTCCGCCATATAATGCATGAAGCACAAGCATCGGCAGTGCAAAATCATAGACATAATAATCTTTCTCAGCTATTTTCATCTGTATTGTATAGTGTTCATGTATTTCTGGTAAAATTTTAACTTCATATTCATCTAGTATTTCTTTGCAATATGTAAGTATTTCCCAAGTATCAGGTTCTATAAAGAAGCAGTCTGTATCTTCTTTTTTAGTCGCATAAGCAAATGCATCCAACCTGATAATTGAAGCCCCTTTTTCACATAGAAACCTTAAATTTTCTTTGATAAAGTCCAAGGTTACTTGTTTTCTGATATCTAGGTCAACTTGCTCTTCATCAAATGTACACCATACCTTTTCTGTGGTCCCATCTTCAAAGGTTACATCAATATAAGGCGCTCTAGGTTTCCTTTTATAAATTTGATCTATCTGTTTGTCACTTGGATACCCTTTGGACCAAAATTGGCTGTACCTAATAAATAAGTCGCTGTATCTTGACTCCTTATTATTTGCTATAAAATCTTTAAAGTAGTCAGATGATCTGGAAATATGATTAATCATAAAATCATACATGGTATAATATGACTTGCTGATAGCCTCCACATCCTGCCATGTGCCAAATGCCGGATCAACTTCCTGATAAGTCATAGGTGCAAATCCTCTATCTGCTGATGATGGGAAAAACGGCAGTATATGTACCCCTGCAACTGCTCGATTTAAGTATTTATCCAATACTGTTTTTAAATCTTTCAAATCACTTCCTATACTATCTGCATAGGTAATTAACATAATTTTATTTTGTATATTCATATTTACGCTCCTATTATGACATTCACTAATCTATTTCTTCTATATACTCATTAAATATCTTTGCAAAACTGGAAATTTCATTTTTCTAATCAATCCCTTTTCCCATTTTTACAGTCTATATCTCTTTTTTGTATGCTTGCCTATGGGACTATTTAATAGCTCCTTGGACAACTCCTTCCAAGATATATTTTTGAAGGAATAAATAAAGAATAAGCACTGGCGTAATGATAAGAACAAGCCCTGCCATCATTAAACCTAGGTCTACGCTGTAAGTTCCATAAAAATAGAAAGTGGATAGTGGCAGCGTTCTGTCTTTTGCTTCAATAAGTATAAGCGAAGGCAAAAGGAAATCATTCCAAATCCAAAGCACGTCTAAAATCATAATAGTAAATGTAGTAGGTTTAAGAATAGGCCAGATGATCTTTGTAAAAACCTGAATGCTGTTAGCCCCATCTATTTGTGCTGCTTCTTCAAGTTCCAAAGGGATCCCTTTGATGAAACCATGATACATAAATACAGCAAGCGGCGCACCAAATCCAATATACATATAAATAAGCGTCCACTTATTCAAAACATTAAGCAGTCCGCCATAAATACTGACAAGCGGTATCATCAGTGCCTGAAAAGGCAAAATCATAGCTGCGATCATCCCATAAAACATGAGGTTATTTATAACCCATTTCTTTCTGCAGAATAAATAAGCTGTCATTGAGGATGTAAAAATAATAAGACCTACACTTATAATAGTAATAAATAAGGAATTTCCAAATGCTGCAATATATTTCATCTTTTCAGCGGCACTGATATAATTTTGAATACCTGAATAACCAGTAAGCGTTAAAGGATTAAGGATAATTTCTTTATTAGGTTTAAATGAATTCAAAAATACAAAAAGCATCGGCCCTAAGTATAAAAGAAAAAAGGTGCTCAAAATAACAAGTTTAGATAATGCGGTAATCTTCTTTTTACTGCTATTCATTAGGCTTCAACCTCCTTCTTTTTACTTAAATAAACCTGTGTAATAGATATGATGGCTACAATAATAAATAATACAACGGCTTGCGCCTGACCTATTCCATAAGCTCTTTCGTTAAATGCTTTTTTGTAAACATACATTGAAATAAGTTCTGTGGTTTTAAATGGCCCTCCCTTGGTTAATGCAAGGTTGACATCATATACCATAAATGTGCGCTGAAGTGTTAAAAATACTGATATTGTAAAAGAAGGCATAATAAGGGGCATGATGACATGTTTAACTCTAGTCCATCCTTCCGCTCCGTCAATACTTGCTGCTTCTAAAACATCTTTAGGTACATTTAGAAATCCTGTTATGTAAATAATCATCATATATCCCGAATACTGCCACACAGCTACCATCACAAGTGCCCAAAACGCTTGCCCTGGACTAGATAAAAAAGAAGCTTGCAGTGTAGGTATTTCTATGGTTTTTCCCATATAGGTTAATATATTGTTAAAGAAAAACTGCCACACATAACCTAATGCTACGCCTCCAATTAGATTAGGTGTAAAAAAACCTGCCCTAAAGAAATTTTGACCTTTTGTTCCACTTGTCAAAATAGCTGCCAGTGAAAAGGATACTGCATTTGTAATTGCCACTGTAAAAATAACATATTTAAATGTGAGTTTTAAAGATTGTATAAACCCTGAATCTTTAAATATCGTTTTATAGTTCTCAAAGCCAACCATTGCAAAGTTTGAAGCTACACCATCCCAGTTTGTAAATGTCAAAAATAATCCATATAAAAAGGGAATAATTATTACCGTAAAAAATGCTAGTGTAACGGGGCCTGCAAATACCGTATAGGTAAAAAGTTTAGTTAATAATGCGTTTTGTTTTTTCATATCACAAGTTCCCTTCTAATTAGGATATACTACCTATTTGCATTCTTCCTCTTAAGGGTAAATTAGTACACACAATACTGTTTGTGCGTACTAATCTCCTCTCTATTTTAGCTCGTTTTTATTTATAATCCCCAGAAGTCCAATATGTAGTAATCTCTGCAAATAATTCTTCTCTTGTTGAGTAATCTCCTAAATATTTCTGCATTGCTGCACCTACATCTCCCCAGTGTTTGTTAGATAACATGACACCGATAGATGTTTTTCCATCTTTGATATAAGACTGAATTGACTTTCCTAAAGGATCATTAATTTCCAAAGTAATGTTTGTAAATGCTGGAATGATTGAACATTCTTCAACAAGTCCTTTTTGACCCTTTGCTTCATAAACGATCCAATTTAAAAATGTTTTTGCAGCTTCTTGTTGTTCTTTAGAATTTACAGCTGTATCTAAAATAAGAGCTTTAGTTGTTGCTGCTGGCATATGATTATTTCCATAATCAGCTTCATTATTGCTTACCGGGACAGGGATAAAACCAAATGCTGTATTGTCCCCAGCAAAGTCTTTAATCGGAGACCATGCCCAGTTCCCCATAAACCAGAATCCAACTTTCTCTGAACCAATTACTTCAGGATTTGTTTCATAAGTCGCTGAAAGCGGATCACTTTTTGCAATATTATACTTTTTCATTACATCAAACGTATCAAGCAATCCATTAACAACAGCATTGTCTTTAATTTGAGTACTTCCACCAGCTAGTCCATTTAAAAATGCTTTAATATCTGACATATTGTCTGCTTGCCCACTATATGCAGTTGTAAAAAGATGTGCACCTAAAGACCAGTCTGCTGATGTGATAACAACCCCTTTTTTACCTGATGCTTCTATCTTTTTAAATGCATCCTCAAGTTCAGATGTCGTATTAATTGCCGAAGCATCAACTCCTGCTTCATCCAAAACTGCTTTGTTGTAAATAAGGCCCCATCCTTCTACAGCAAACGGAAAACCAATCAGCTTATCATCTGCTTTTAATGTATCCAGTGACCCTGGCATAGCATCACTTACCCATTTTTCATCAGATAAATCACTTGCTTTATCTTTAAAAGCTGCCACATCTGCTGGATCAAGCATAACAATAGCTGGTGTATTGTTAGCTGCATACATAGTTGTTAATATTTCAGTTGGTGACTGACCTACTGGGCAAGGCATAATTTCTACTGTAATATTAGGATAATCTTCATTAAATGACTTAGCCATATTTTCCAACTGAGCCTGAATTTCACCTTTTGAATTTAAAAATGCTATTTTAACTGCTTCACCTTGTCCTGCCTTATCAGTATTAGCTGCTGACTGACTTTCGGATGTCTGATTTTGATTTGATGACACTGCTGGATCTTTCGCGCATCCAACCCCGAAGCTTAATCCCATTACGCCGCATAATAACAAAGATAATACCTTTTTGGACTTATTCATTTTAATATCCCCCTTGAAAAGTTATTATTGTTTACACCCTAATCATAACTCCCGGGAATTTAATTGTCAACCGTTTTCATTATATTTTTATTAATTTTTTGTTTGTTGTTTATATAAAACTAGTATCACCCAGTACTTTTTAGTGTATTTTTATATCCTTAATCTTATTTTTAGACCCTTTCCTAATACATTATCCACATCTTATTGTTAACCGATTTCATTTAATGCTTTATTTTTTTAATTAAATATGCTATACTTCTCATATCAAGCATTAATTCTTACCCAAAAACTTCATTTTAATTATTTATATGATAATGAACGTCTATTAAATAAGGTTGGCAGTTATTCTTCTATTTTCTTTTCATCTACTTCATTGTTAATGTTTTCATAATAAATAGGAGATTTTTGATATACTTTTTTAATATTAAGTATGCTATACTAAATAAAATTCTTACTTGATTAATTATTACAAAAATTTTTAAGGAGAAATAAAAATGCCAAGCATAAAGGATGTTGCACAACATGCAGGGGTATCTATTACTACCGTTTCAAGGGTAATGAATAACTTTCCTAATATCAGCGAAGCTACACGACAAAAAGTTTTTAATAGTATTAAAGTATTAGACTATCACCCGGACTACATTGCTAGGTCCTTATCCAAAAAGCAATCCTTAATTATAGGTGTTATTATCCCGGACTGTTCTCATATGTTTTTCTCTGAGCTGATTAAACATATCGAAATGACAGCCCAGGCAAACGGTTATAAGATTCTGGTGTGTAATTCTTTGGATGATAAAGAAAAAGAGCTGTCTTATATTAATATGCTGAAAGAAAAAAGAGTAGATGGAATCATTATGGGAAGTCACCTGATGAATACTGAAGCCTATAAAAGTATCGATAAACCTATTATTGCATTCGATAGGTTTATCGATGATAAAATTCCTTATGTGGCCTCTGATAACTTTACCGGAGGAGTTATCGCTACTCAGCATCTAATTAACAAAGGATGTCAAAGGCTGCTTCATATATCAGGTGCATTAAAGCTTTCTAGCCTAGCTAACAAAAGGGCCGATGGTTTTAAACTTACTTGCATGGAGAATAACATTCCCTATCAAATTGTTGAATATCAGCATACTAAACTTACTTTTGATTACTACTATAATTTTATCGAGCAAGAAATAAGCCCCCTTCTACCTACAGTAGACGGCGTATTTTGCAGCAGCGACATACTAGCTTATGCTTTATATGTTTACGCTCTTAATCATAATATCTCTGTCCCGGGTGATCTAAAAATTATCGGCTACGATTATTCACAGTTTACACGAATGCTTCAAAATCCTAAAATTACAACTATTGCGCAGCCAGTTCATGTTTTAGGTGAATTACTTTGTACTAATCTTATACGTCTAATTGAAGAAGATGAGTCTTCAAGGGTATACAGTCAAGCTATTGCAGTGGAGCTGATACAAGGAACTACAACTTAAAAGGCACAAAGCATATGCTTTGTGCCTTTTAAGTTATTTATTTTAATAATCTGCTTAACGCCTCATCTGCAGCGCTTTCATCATTATTTTCGATTAGATAAATTTCTTCAGACTGCGGAATGCTATGGTCCTTTTGCTTAATATAGGTATCCCAATTTTCAAGCTTCCATCTATCTCGCTCTGAGTTTCTTGCTCTCATTCTTTGATAAATGAGTGCAAGATCAGTGTGCACCCAGACCAGTATAAGCTCAGCACTATATTTAACAAGTCTTTGCTTTAAGTTTTCAATATAAGTTTTATCTCTAAATTCTTTAGTAAAAGGCGCATTAACAATAACGCAGTTATTAAACTCCAGGGCTTCAAAAGCTATATCTAATATAGCAGTATACTCTGCATCTCGTATATAGGTGTTAAAAAACGCTGAATCTCTATTATAAGGTTCATCGGCTGCCGAATATGCAGCTTTTGATAAAGGGATAACTGTATCTTTATCAAGATACACTGGAGATTGGAGCTTACAAGCTATTTTTTTAGCAATAAAGGTTTTTCCGCTAGCCGGTGGAGAACCTATTAAGAATAATCTCTTTTGCATAATCAGCTTTCCAACTTTCTTACAATGTAATGCCCATAGTCCCCTTCATAAAACACATAATTTCGTGCTAAGGCATAAAAAGCACTATTATAGCCATATTTATTAACACAAGTGTCATCCCTTTTTATATCAAGCTTTTCACATATATGCGCTAATTTAGGTGTCGTTACGAATGGCAAAATAATGTTATAGGTATTTTGTTTGCTTAAAAATTCTAATACTCTCGTTGTATAGCCTAGATTGATATAATCTTCATCCACCACTATTTCTCTAATCATAAGCGTGCCATCTTGTTCTTGTTCATAAATTAAGCGAAGGTTATCATTAATGATTAGTCCTGTCAATTTGATAAATGCTGCTGCATTTGTCTGAATAGGCTTAACTGAGAATCCTGCTTCTATAAATAATTCCATTAAAGTTTTCATTTCTTTCCTCCCCTATATATCATTCTTATATTTTTAATCTGCTATCAGCACAAGCATATCACTTTCATGTTTTCTCTTCAATAGCTGAATTATTAAATATTGTTTAAAATTTGTAATATACTAATTTTTATTTTAGTCATCTATAACTGTCAGCTTCTCATAAATACGTCTATCTGTACTCTTTAGAGTTTCTCTTACATCTTTTAAAGCCCTTTTTAACTTTACAGCATCCATTTGACTAATTAAGGAGTCCTTTTTTGCTTCATATATATGTATATACTTTTTAGCCGGTAATATGCGAAAGTGATAATTACCATTTACTTTTGACAAATCAACCCAAGTTGGAATATAAGTAACCTCCCTAATATCAATATGACCAGTATCATTACTTTTTACAATTTCAATATCGAATATCGCTCCGCAATCTGTATATCTTTCTCTTTGAGTCGAAATAAAATTTCCTTGTGAATATAGGATAAGAGCCTGTTTTTCTTTACCATTCTGCACTATTTTTTTTATTTCTATCGGCTGCAGCACGTGAGGATGGCTTCCTAGAATAATATCTGCTCCTTCTTTTATTAAATAATCGGTCAGTTCATTCTGCCTGGCATTAGGTTTTCTTTGATATTCCTCACCAAAGTGCATGCTGACACATATAAGATCAACATTTAACTTTTTAGCCTTAGCAATATCCTGAGTAATCTTATATTTACTAATAAGACTCACAGAAAACTCTTTGCCTTTATCAAACCCTATCCCGTTTGTTCCATAAGTATATGCTAGAAAAGCTATTTTAATCCCTTTTATTTCTTTTATGAGGATTTTTTCACTTTCTTCTTTAGTTCGAAAGGTCCCTGTATGCTCAATCCCTGTTTGATCTAATATGTCCAGCGTTCGCTTAACCCCATAAAAGCGTCTGTCTAAACTGTGGTTGTTTGCTGTTGTCATAATATCAAATCCTGTACTTTTAAGTGCGTGAGCCAGTTCATCTGGCGCATTAAAACACGGATAGCCTGTATACTTTTTATCTGCTCCAGATAAAGTTAGTTCTAAATTTCCAATCGCTAGATCACCTTTTTGTATATAACTTTTAACAGGCTCAAACATATAGTGAAAGTCGTACTTTTTCGTTTTAGTTTGATAGCCAGATACTATTTGTTCTTCATGCATCATAATATCTCCTACAGATATTAAATTGAGGCTGGTAAATTCTACCTTGGCATCTGATTCATTTTGCATCTCTTCAGCTTCTTCAGTCTGGTCTGTATGATCATTTTGATTCTTTTTACTATCACTGCCTGCCCCTTCTGTAAGTATCGTTTTAATATGTTTATTTGAAACATTCATTGTCTCGGCATAACTACTAGGTGCACTGCACAAAAGACTTATTATAAGTCCAAAAATTATTCCTTTCCCTCTCACATGTATTACCCCTTTTTACTATTTATTGTATGAAAAAAGATTCCTAACTTTTTTAGGAATCTAAATGGCACACTTATGCTAATAGGTTGATAGTTTGTGTATAAATCTGTGCTTGTTCTTTTTGCATAAAGAGTTTATAGGTTTCTAACACTTTGATGGTATTCATATTGATGATCTGCCTCGCAATATCAGCATCTTCTATTCTGCTTCTAGCTGCCGTCATATTATAAGAACTTACGTTATTGTTATTAACAATATGATCCATCCTATTGCTTACAGCTCCCATATTAGCTCTAGACGTTGATACTTTGCTTATTGCATCATCTATCCTATCGAGCGAAAAAGACTGTGTAACATCAAAATCTTTAATTCCCAAATTTTCCAAGGTCATGCTTTCAACACTGATCTTCATGCCTCCGCCTGATGGATTTGAGGCTAGGTTTTTATCTGCGAAGTTTCCATCTAAAATCTTTATGCTGTTGAATTCAGTCTTCACTGCTGTTTCTGTTATATGAGATTTAAGCCCTTCAACTTCCTTTTGGAGTGCCGCCTTATCATCATCGTTCATTGCAGGACTTTGAGACATAACTGCAAGTTCTCTTATCCTCTGCAAGCTCTCATGAATACTGCTTAGAGCACCCTCCCCAGTCTGTAAAGCGTTTTTCATATCATATGTATTACGTGTTCCTTG
The DNA here is from genome assembly GCA_937981575.1 of uncultured Clostridia bacterium. Lineage (GTDB taxonomy): Bacteria > Bacillota > Clostridia > Lachnospirales > Cellulosilyticaceae > FMMP01. The sequence goes on from CALJNR010000077.1 coordinate 54,674, forward strand.
ATCAGTTCCAGCAACTTGCGAATTTAGTTTTTGAACAATAGATAATCCTGCTGCATCATCTGCTGCTGAATTAATTCTTTTGCCTGTTGAGATTCTTTCCATATTATAACCATAATCATTTACTCTCATTACTGTCATTCGCTTCGCCTCCTTTATGAATTATAAAAATACATTTTATATCATAATTCAATAATAACCAAATTACACTTTTATATTATTATACACAATTGTTATCTAACTTGTCACTATTATTATTTTATAGATTCCATAAATACTAATCTGCAAATAATTAAAGCCTATACAATCACAGGATTGTATAGGCTTTAGCAAGCATATGAAAATACTTTCTCACCTCATAAAAAAAGTGCCCAGAGCCGGAATCGAACCAGCGACACGAGGATTTTCAGTCCTCTGCTCTACCGACTGAGCTATCTGGGCATATCGTCTATTTATTTATAAATAAGCAAAAAGCGCGAGACGGGACTCGAACCCGCGACCCTCTCCTTGGCAAGGAGATGCTCTACCAACTGAGCCACTCGCGCATATTTTAATGAGCCACCCGGGATTCGAACCCGGGACCACTTGATTAAAAGTCAAGTGCTCTACCGACTGAGCTAGTGACCCATATTAAGTATTATATGTAATCGGGGTGACAGGACTCGAACCTGCGGCCTCCTGAACCCAAATCAGGCGCTCTAGCCAAACTGAGCCACACCCCGGGAATGTTGGCAACCATCTACTCTCCCGGTCCGTCTCCAGACAAGTACCATCGACCGACTAAG
>CALJNR010000078.1 GCA_937981575.1 uncultured Clostridia bacterium
GGGAATAACAACTAGATAAAGCTATGTTAATTAAAAATTAAGGATAAATTTATTCGTCTAAAGAGGGAAAGGGTGGCAGCTTTGAAACGACTCATCATACTTACATTATCTCTTGTAATTGGACTATATGCTGGAGGAATAAAAGAGGCAGCAACGATGCCAGATACTCAGCCGAACTTGCCAGAAAACCCTAATGCGTTATCCCAGAGACTGTATATACCAATTATTGCAAAAGGACTGCATGCCAATTATTGGAAGGCGGTTTATGAAGGGGTTCAAAGAGCAGCCAGAGATTTTGATGTTAATATTACATTTGAAGGAACCGAAGAAGAAGGTCAGATTGAAAAGCAGCTTGCGATTCTTAGGGGAGTTTTGGCACGTAACCCATCGGCTATTGCCTTTTCATCCATAGATTTAAGGGCAGCAGAACCTTATCTTCAAGAGGCAGAATCCAGAGGGATTCCGGTTATTGGTCTTGATTCTGGTGTTGTAAGCCCAATTGTAAGGACTACAGTTGCAACAGATAACTATGGAGCAGGATCACTTGCTGCAACACGCATGGCAGATCTGTTAGATGGCACAGGAAAAGCAGCTATAATTGTTCAAGATGCTACAAGTGAGGTAGCTACTGATAGAAGAGATGGGTTTGTAGATACTATTACGCAAAGGTATCCAGGATTGGAAATAGTAGAAATAGGCTACGGCAAAGGAGAGCCTCAGTTATCTGCGGATCTTACAAAAGAGATTATTGCAAAACATCCGGGTATCAGAGGGATATTTGGCGGAAACGAAGGCTCAGCTCACGGAGTCATTCTGGCAATTAGAGATATAAAGCCGATACAGCCTATAGTAGTTATTGGATTCGATTCAGGAAAAATACTTATGGACGCCATAAGGGAAGGACTCGTTGCAGGTGCAGTGACGCAAAATCCTAGAGGGATGGGATATAGAACAGTAGAAACAGCATTAAGGGCCTATAGAGGGGAGTCACTGCCGGCATTTATTGATACGGGGTACTTCTGGTATGACAGATTCAATATAGATACTCCAGAAATTAGGGAAATGCTTTATGAGTAGACTGTGAAATAACTACACCTATTTAATAGAGTTTAAATTTAGGGTAATGAGAGGATAGGTACTGATGAAAAAGATCTTTACATTTATGATAGTACTAATGGTAGGAATTATGTATGTATTTCATCTTCAGGCAGCATCCCCATCAAATGTACTGCAGGCTGTTCCTTTTATAGAAGCAGAAGATGGTGAAGAGATATATATCCCGATTATTGCAAAAGGACTCCAGTTCCATTACTGGGATGCAGTGCAAAGAGGTGCAGAAAGAGCAGCCAGAGATTATAACGTTGAAGCGACACTCGAGGGGCCAAGGGAGGAAACACAGGTACAAGAGCAGCTTGATGCTATAGAAAAAGCTTTGGCACGCAACCCTCAGGCGATGGTTCTCTCAGCTATTGATTCACAGGTTGTAAGGCCTTACCTTGAAAGTGCTCAGAGAGTAGGGATTCCTGTGATAGGGATAGATTCAGGGGTAGATAGCCCCATTGTCAGAACAACGGTGGCAACAGATAATTATGGGGCTGGATCTTTAGCAGCCGAAAAAATGGCAGAGCTTCTTGGAGAAACAGGGCAGGTAGCTATGATCATTCATGATGATACAAGTCAAGTAGCTATTGATCGAAGAGATGGGTTTGTAGATACCATTACACAGAGGTACCCTGGAATGGAAGTTGTTACGGTGAAGTATGGAAGAGGTGAACCGGACCGATCTGCAGAGCTTGCTAAAGAAATTATTGAGCAGTATCCTGGTATCCAAGGTTTATTTGGAGGAAATGAAGGATCAGCTCATGGCATTATAAGAGCCATAAGAGAAGTAGGTAATCATAGAAACATTCAAATTATAGGATTTGATTCGGGCAGAGAACTTATTGATGCCATAAGAGAAGGACTCGTTGCGGGAGCAGTTACACAAAATCCAATTGCTATGGGATACTTAGCCGTAGAAACAGCCCTAAGAGCCTATCGTGGAGAGATACTTCCATCTTTTATTGATACAGGATATGTTTGGTATGACCGCAGTAATATAGATAATTCTGAAATTCAGGAACTTCTTTATGAATAAAATGTGAGTTTAGTAATGAGAGGAAAGAATATGAAAAAACTTTTTATAATTTTATTGATAATGGTATTTGTGAATTTGGGGTATAATGCGAAAGCCGAAAAGATGCTGCGGCTTGATCCGCAGGTTCCAGAGAACTCTACACTAGAGAAAAAAATATATATTCCTATTATCGTTAAAGCTGTTGAATCACGTTTATGGGAATTGGTACAAGAAGGGGCCTTGAAGGCAGCTGAAGATTATGGAATTGAAATAACATTTCAAGGAACAGCAAGAGGAGCTGAAGTTCAAAAGCAGCTGGATTTATTAGAAGCGGAATTACTTAATACTCCGCAAGCCATCATTTTGTCAGCTCTTGATGCACGGGCAGTAACGCCGTATCTCGAAAATGCTCTGTCTAGAGGTATACCAGTGATAGGTATAGATTCAGGAGTAGACAGCCCAATTGTTCGAACAACGGTAGCCACAGATAATTATAGTGCCGGAGCACTTGCCGCGGATAGAATGGCGGAACTTCTTGGAGAAACTGGCAAAGTAGGACTTATTGTCCTGGATAGAACGAGCAGGGTAGGAATAGACAGGGCAGATGGATTTATCGAAACAATGAGACAAAAATACCCCAATATAGAAGTATTGCCTCCCAAGTTTGGTGAAGGCAGCCTTGAAATGTCCAGAGAGACTGCTAGAAAGATGCTGATTGAAAATCCAGATATGAGGGGAGTGTTTGGAGCCAATGAAGATTCAACTATAGGCATTGTTGAAGCAGTTGAAGCGCTTAACAGAGAAGATGAAGTGAAAATTATTGGATTTGACGTAGGAAGGGTAGCACAAGCTGTTAGAGAAGGAAGAGTTGCAGGTGCTATTGCCCAAAATCCAAGAGAAATGGGCTATCGGGCTGTAGAAACAGCGTATCTAGCGTATTTAGGACAAAGACTTCCGGAATTTATTGATACAGGATTTGCATGGTATGATAAAAATAATATCGACACTGAGGAAATACAACAACTTATGGGTGGTAGCAGTACGTGATGGCGATAAGCTGATGGCGGGCATAAGATTTTAGAAAAAGCGAACCCTAGTGGGTTCATAAAAATATTGTGACTGCCACTAGCAGCAGCGCTGCTTAAGTATAAGTTTAAACATAGGTAAAAACGCTAAGCTATTGACAAATGATAAGTGAAAAGGTATAGTATAACTATAAGGCGAAACGTTTCGCCCTCTATATATAAAGGAGAGATACTATGCCATTAGTTACTACTGAAAGAATGCTGCAGGAAGCCCAAAAAGGCGGTTATGCAGTCGGAGCATTTAATGTAGAAAATATGGAAATGATCATTGCAGCAGCAGAAGCTGCAGATGAACTTGGAGCCCCTATTATGCTTCAAACGACTTCATCAACAGTAAGATACGCAAGTGTGAACCAGTTTTATGCGAATGTACGGGCAATTGCAGACAAAGTTTCAGTTCCTGTTGCAATGCATTTAGACCATGGAGACAGCTTTGATCTTGCCATGCAAGCCTTAAGAGCAGGCTATACTTCAATTATGATTGATGGGTCCCACTATGATTTTGAGCAAAATGTGGCACTTACTAAAAGTGTTGTCACAGCAGCAAGACCAAATGGTATTCCGGTTGAAGCTGAGCTTGGTAAAGTTGGCGGTAAGGAAGATGATTTAGAAGTTGAAGATGCTGGTTACACAGATCCGCTTGAAGCAAAGGAATTTGTACATAAAACAGGTATTTCCTCACTGGCTGTTGCCATAGGAACAGCTCATGGATTTTATGCTGGGGTGCCAAAGCTTGATATAGAAAGACTGAAAGAAATTAGAAAGCATGTAGATATTCCTCTTGTTTTGCACGGAGCATCAGGACTTTCAGATGAAGATGTGTTAAAATGTATTAAAGAAGGAATATGCAAGGTTAATTTTGCGACAGAGCTAAGAGTTGCTTTTAGCAATGGTGTAAAGTCTGTACTTGCTCAAAATCCAGACATATATGATCCTAAGGCCTACCTCAAACCAGCAAGAGAAAATGTAAAACAGTTAGTTAAAAATCGTATACAGGTATGTGGGTGTCATGGGAAATACTAATTAGCGGAGTGAAATGAAGTGGCGGCTACAATTAAAGATATAGCAAAAAAAACAGGACTTGGTCTTGCAACGATCTCAAAGTATTTAAATGGAGGCAATGTACTCGAAGAAAACAGACTGGCTATTGAAGAAGCTATTAAGGAGTTAGATTTCAGGGTAAACGAATTTGCAAGAGGACTCAAAACCAGTAAATCTAAGACGATCGGCGTTGTTATTCCAGAACTTAGCAACTTGTTTTTTACAAGTATTATTACAATCATTGAAGATATTTTGCGTCAAAAGGGTTATGGCATATTAGTATGCGACTGCAGAACGGATGAAAAACTGGAATACGAGGCTACAGAATTTCTTGTGAATAAGATGGTAGATGGCATCATCAGCATGCCAGTTTCAAAAGATGGGACGCACCTTAAACTGCCTTTATCTAAGGGGATACCTGTTGTACTTATTGACAGAAAGGTAGAGGGACTAAATGTAGATGCAGTCCTTGTAGATAATGTATCGGCATCAGAAGCAGCAGTCGAATATCTTATCGATCATGGGCATCGTGAGATTGGCATTATATGCGGACCCAAAGACATTTTTACCTCTCATCAAAGACAGCTTGGATATACTCAGGCTTTTGTAAAAAAAGGTATGTTTCCTAGGCAGGAGCTTATCAGATATGGAGAGTATACTGTTGAGAGCGGTTATGCATGTTTTAAAGAGCTTATTAGCCAGCACAAAAGTTTATCTGCACTTTTTGTAACGAACTATGAACTTACGCTTGGGGCAATTATAGCGATTAATGAACTAGGCATTAAGATGCCAGAACAAATATCCGTTATAGGATTTGATAATATGCACCTTGCTAAGGTTGTCAAACCAAGGCTTACTATTATCTCGCAGCCTATTCAAGAAATAGCTGAAAATGTTGCGCGTATTATGCTAAAGAGATTACTGCAAGAAAGAGTTGATGAAGCTGAAATTATTAATTTGTCAACGAAACTGATACTAGGTGAATCAGTTTTGGAGAAGTCTTTAGAATAGTGCCAGGTGGTAAAAGCACTTTTGCAAAGATTTATTGTAATAAATAAGTAGGAGAGAGCTAGCTGAGGGCTAGTTTGCACCTAAAAAGCGAAACGTTTCGGCGTGGAGAGGAGGAGACAAATGAGGCAGTTATTATTAGGTATTGATATAGGAACGTCATCTTGTAAAGTAGCTGTTTTTGAGAAAAATGGACGCGTAGCTGCTCAAAGAACTGAGAACTATAAAGTCTATTATCCGCAAAAAGGGTGGGCAGAGCAAGATCCAAATGAATGGTGGCATGCTGTAGGAACGGCCATTCAGGCAATGCTCGCTGAAGGTGACATTGAAGCTTCAGAAATCGCCGGTGTGGGTATCGATGGACAAAGCTGGTCTGCGATTGCACTCGGTAAAGACGGGGAGGTATTATGCAATACACCGATTTGGATGGATACAAGAGCGAGCGGCATCTGTGAAGAACTCAAAAAGAGAATAGGCGAAGAGGAATTATTTAATGTATGTGGGAATCCCCTTCAGCCAGCTTATAGCCTTCCTAAAATTCTATGGTATAAAAAGTACACACCAGATATCTATGCGAAGATTGATAAGGTTTTGCAGTCTAACAGCTTTATTGCCTATAAGCTTACAGGGCAAATAACTCAGGATAAATCTCAAGGCTATGGCTATCAGTGTTTTGATATGCATACTGGTACATGGGATAAAAGCCTTTGTGAAAAGCTTGGCATCGATATGAAAATGCTTCCTAAGATTTATGAATGCCATGAAGTTGTGGGGTATGTTACGGAAAAAGCCGCTAAGGAAACGGGGCTCTTAGTGGGGACACCAGTGGTAGCAGGTGGATTGGATGCGGCTTGTGGTACCCTAGGCGCAGGGGTTATACAAAATGGCCAGACTCAGGAGCAGGGCGGTCAGGCAGGCGGAATGAGTATATGCACTGATACATACAACGCTGATAAACGGCTGATATTATCCTATCACGTTGTTCCGGAACGGTGGCTGCTGCAAGGCGGATCAGTCGGAGGAGGCGGCGTTGTTAAATGGTTTGAACAAGAGTTTGGAGCTTTTGAAAGAGAGCTGGCAAAACAAAACGGAACCCATTCCTTTGAAGAAATGAGCAAAGAGGCAGATGAAATCAGAGCAGGATCTGATGGGCTTGTTTTTCTTCCCTATATGGCTGGGGAAAGATCTCCTATATGGGATACAGAGGCTAAGGGGGTATATTTTGGCCTTGATTACTCAAAAACGAGAGCACATATGATCCGCGCCAGCTTTGAAGGTGTTGCGTATTCATTAAGACATAATATTGAAGTGGCTGAAAAGACCGGAGCTGAAGTTAATACGCTGCATGCCATGGGAGGAGCGGCCAACAGCAGGGTTTGGACGCAACTTAAGGCTGATGTAACAGGCAAGAAAATAGCCGTACCGGCATCAGATACAGCAACAACGCTGGGGGCAGCCATTTTAGCCGGAGTGGGAGTAGGTATTTATCAAAGCTTTGAAGAGGCGGTTCGGGAAACAGTTCAGATAAAACGTGTACATGAGCCAGACTTTAGTAAGCATGAGGCATACCAAAAATATTTTGATATTTATCTTGAGATTTATGAAAAGCTAAAAGATACAATGAAAAAACTCTAGAAAGGCGGAGAATGAAAGATGAAAGCAGCAGTTTTATATGGCAATGATGACTTAAGATATGATGATTTTAAAACGCCTGAAGTTAAGCCGGGCTATGTTAAGGTCAAGGTAAAGGCGACTGGAATATGCGGCTCAGATGTTCCGAGGGTTTTGGCGAATGGGGCACATTTTTATCCTGTTGTACTTGGGCATGAATTTGCTGGGGAAGTTGTAGAAATTGGAGAAGGCGTAAAAACGCTTCAAATAGGGGATCGGGTATCCGGCGCACCGCTTCTGCCTTGTCATACATGCGAAGATTGTATGAGCGGCAACCATGCACTTTGCAAAAATTATAGTTTTATCGGTTCAAGAGCGCAAGGCAGCTTTGCAGAATATGTTGTACTCCCAAAAGTTAATGCCATCAAATTTGACAGCAGCATTTCTTATGAACAAGGGGCAATGTTTGAACCTTCTACAGTAGCTGTTCATGGACTCTTTTGCAATGATTTTAAAGGAGGAGAATATGTTGCAGTATTAGGCGGTGGAACAATTGGACTCTTTACGATGCAGTGGGCTAAAATCTTTGGGGCTAAAAAGACAGTTGTGTTTGATATCAGTGATGAACGTTTAGCGCTGGCTAAGAAGCTTGGAGCAGATGAAGTCGTAAACACTTTAGATCCGAAATTTATGCTAAAAGCTAAAGAACTGACAAACGGCAAAGGGTATAAATATGTATTTGAAACAGCTGGCGTGACAGATACGATGAAAATGGCATTTGAGCTTGCAGGCAATAAGGCAAATGTATGTTTTATAGGTACACCAACTAAAGATCTCATTTTTACCCCTAAGCTATTCGAAAATATGAATAGAAAAGAGTTTAAGCTTACGGGTTCTTGGATGTCATACAGCGCACCTTATCCAGGTAAGGAATGGGAGCTTACAGCACACTATTTTGCAACGGGCCAGCTGAAGTTTGATGAGGGACTGGTTTTTAAAAGATTTGCAATGAAAGATGCAGCTGAGGCTTTTGATCTTTATAAAACACCAGGCGCTGTAAAAGGTAAAATACTTTTAATAAATGAATAGGAGTACATGATGATTACAACAGTAACGCTGAATGTGGCTATTGATAAGCTTTATATTGTAGATGAGTATAGGCCTTATGAGGTCATGCGTGTGAAAGAATGTACTTATACGCCGGGAGGAAAGGGGCTGAATGTAACCAAAGTTGCAAGCCTCCTAGGTGAGGAAGTTATAGCAACAGGGTTTGTTGGCGGTCATGCAGGAGAGTGGATTTTAGAAGCTCTTGACAAGCTCTCTATTAAACACTGTTTTATAAAAGGCAAGAATGAAACAAGAACATGTATCAATATTAAAGAACTCTGCTCTGGAAAGCATACTGAATTTTTAGAACCAGGCGCACCACTTACCCGAGAAGATGAAAAAAAGCTTTTAGAACGCTTTGAAGAAATAATAGAAAAAAGCAATGTCGTTACAATCTCAGGAAGTATTCCAGGAGGAGTCGGCAAAGATATTTATATAAGGCTTGTAGAAAGGTGCAAAGCTCAAGGTAAAAAGGTGCTTGTAGATACCAGCGGAGAACTTTTAACAGATGTAATCAAAGCAAAACCTACGATGGTTAAACCCAATATCTATGAACTAAGGGCCATTACAAAGCGCAGCATAGGCAGCATAGAAGAGGTAAGCCATGAGGCTGAGCGTTTAAGAGCAGAAGGCGTTGAAGTCGTAGCAGTGTCTTTAGGAAAAGATGGAGTTTTGGTTGCAAGTGGAGAAGGGGTATATCACGGTGTTCCGCCGAAAATAGTACCTGTTAATACGGTAGGTTGCGGTGATTCGATGCTTGCTGGTTTTGCTGCAGGCCTATCAAGAGGATACAGTACGGCAGATACGATAAAAACAGCAGTAGCTGTATCAGCTGCCAATGCGTTAACAAATGATACAGGTTTCTTCAAAACAGAAGATTATCACAACCTTTTAGATCAAGTAATCATTCATAAAATATAAAGGAGATGAGTTTATGACATATTTTGTAGATCCAAATTCAGTACCAAAACGCAGACTTTATACAGGAGCAGAAATACCGGCAATAGGAATGGGCACCTTTGGTTCAGACCGATTTACGCCAGAGCAGGTATCAGATGCTGTTGCCGGAGCCATCAGAGCAGGGTACAGACTTTTTGACTGCGCAGCTGTATATGGCAACGAACACTTAATAGGAGAAGTATTTGATGCATCCATCAAAAAGGGTGAAGTTAAAAGGGAAGAGCTTTTTATTACTTCAAAAGTATGGAACAACATGCATGGAGAAGGAGATGTTCTTTTATCAGTAGCCAAATCTCTTAAAGACCTAAAACTAGACTATATAGATCTTTTCTTTGTGCATTGGCCATTTCCAAACTATCATGCACCAGGCTGCGATGTAGATTCACGCAGTAAAGATGCTGTCCCTTACATTCATGAAAACTTTATGAAAACATGGAGACAGATGGAAAGACTTGTGGAGGCTGGGCTTGTTAAGAGTATTGGTACTTCTAATATGACGATTCCAAAACTTGAACTTTTGCTTAGAGACTGCAAAATTAAGCCAGTTGCCAATGAGATGGAGCTTCATCCTTGCTTCCAGCAGCCAGAACTTTATGATTACTGCATAGCAAACGATATTCAGCCTATAGGTTTTTGTCCGATTGGCTCGCCAACTCGTCCGGATCGTGATAAAACGCCTGAAGATATAGCAGATACCCAGGAGCCAATTATAGTAGAAATCGCTAAAAAGCACGGCATTCATCCAGCTGTAGTATGCCTTAAATGGGCAGTACAGCGTGGGCAGATCCCGATCCCGTTTTCAGTTCATGAAGCAGAATACGTAAGTAACTTAAGGTGTACAACAGAAGATCCGCTTACTGATGAAGAGATGGAAGCACTCAAAACAGTAGACAGAAACTGCCGCTTAATTAAAGGACAGGTGTTCCTATGGGAAGGGGCAAAAGACTGGACTGATTTATGGGATTTAGACGGAACAATATCAAAATAATAGGAGGCATGCAGCATGCTTAAGGGTATACCAAGTATTTTAACACCAGAACTTTTAAAGGTTCTTATGGAAATGGGTCACGGGGATGAACTTGTTATAGCTGATGGGAATTTTCCAAGGTTTGGACATCCCGAAAGAGTCATAAGATGTGACGGACACGGGGTTCCAGAACTTCTAGATGCTATTTTAAAATTTATGCCTCTTGACAAATATGTAGATTTTCCGGTAACGTTAATGGAGGTGCTTCCTAATGATCCAGTGGTGCCGGTTATTTGGGATGAATACAAAAAGCTTATTGATAAGTACGGCAATGATTCAGCGGCTGTACTCCCAATTAATAAATTTAAGTTTTATGAACAAGCTAAAAAGGCATATGCTGTTGTCACAACCAGTGAAAAAGCCTTATATGCAAATATTATTTTGAAAAAGGGTGTAGTAGCGGAATGAACTATGAACTGAAAAATCAGTATTTAACAGCAACATTTTCAGCTTTAGGAGCGGAACTTACAAGTCTTAAAGATGCAGAGGGAACAGAGTATATTTGGAATGCCGACGAGAGGTATTGGAAAAGACACACTCCTATTCTCTTTCCGATTGTAGGTAAAATTCGAGAGGGTAAATACATAGCTAGAGGCAAGGAATATGCTCTGCCGCCCCATGGCTTTGCAAGAGATATGGTATTTGGGGTAGAGAGTCAGTCACATTCAAGTATTGCTTTTATACTTAACGCTTCCGAGCATACTAAGAAAATGTATCCTTTCGAGTTTACTTTGAAAGTTATTTATACTTTAGAAGATCAAAACCTAGCTATAAGATATGAAGTTCAGAACAAAGATGCAGAAGATATGTTTTTTAAGATCGGTGCGCATCCTGGGTTTATGTGTCCATTCTTTCAAAACGAGAAGATAGAAGATTACTATTTGGAGTTTGAAAAAGAAGAAGAGATGACAGAAATACCTGTCACTGAAGATGCTTATCTAGCCAATGAAACGAAGGCTTATAAAAGCAAAAAAATACCGCTTCGTAAGTCGCTGTTTGACGGAGGGGCTATAGTCTATACAAATTATAAAAATACGTCTATGGCTTTAGCTTCAGTTAATCATGATAAAAGACTTACGGTAAGTTTTGAAGGCTTTCCTTACTTAGGTGTTTGGAGTCTTCCCAATGAAGCACCTTTTGTTTGTATTGAACCTTGGCATGGGCATGCGGATTTTGTAAACGAAAGCCTGATTTTTGAGGATAAAAAAGATATTATAACATTGCAGCCCGGCAGCAGCTTCAGCTGCATGCATCGTATTAGTGTAAGCTAATTAAAATATCTATAGCTTTTACAGCTTAAAGTTTTACTTATTTACAAAAGGCTATTTACCATGCAATCATTCAGCGAAACAACTCTAAGCAGATGACTAGGGTAAGTTTTAAAGTTATTTATCTGTAACATTGAAAAAATAGTAAAATTAGTTTTAAAGTAGTAAATAAAAATGCAGCCTATCAGGCTGCATTTTTGTTTATTCAACTTTAAAGGTCTGAATAGACTGATTAAGGTTTTCCATAGAAGAAGTAAGTCGGTTTGACAGCTCATAGAGCTGCTCGATAACGCTTTTTTGCTCCTCGCTCAGAGAACTGACTTCTTCGGTAGAAGCTGCTGCTTCTTGAGTTACCGTTGCAATATTATCAATCTTTCCAACCATCTCATCCTTGAGACTACGCATGGTCTCAATTTTAGTGCTTACCTGCTCTAAGTCTCCATCCATATGCTTTAAGTTGCTAATAATATTGGAAAAAGTAGTATGAACGTTTTTAACAGCTTCTTCTTGACTGGCAAAGGTCATATTGGATTTTTTGACTAAGTTCACAGTATCTTTCGTCTTAGCCTCTATAATATTAAGGGTATGTCTAACACTGATCGTAGAGTTTTTAGACTGCTCAGCTAGATTTCTGACTTCATGGGCAACTACAGCAAAGCCTTTACCGACTTCTCCGGCCCTAGCAGCCTCAATACTTGCATTAAGAGCCAGAAGATTAGTCTGTTCACTGATATTATCTACCAGCTTCATAATATCTTCAATCGTTTTAGTCAGAGTACTAAGCTCTATAATACTCGTATGAATTTCCTCAGATGCTTTAATAGAAGAAGCCATCGTATCGTTTAGAACCTGCATGCTGGCTGTTGCGGCGCTGATCATTTCTTTGGAGCCTTGATTATTTTCAAATATTGCATTGGTTTTCAGCATAACATCCTGCATGCTTTCTGATAAATTGGACATGACTGCGGAGCTTTGTTGTGTATCTTCAGCTTGATGGGAGGTGCCGGATGCAATCTCCTCTATGGATAAGGCGAGCTGCTCGAAGGCTTCAACAGAATGTCTGGTTGAAGAACGAAGGATTTTACTGTCATCTAGGGTATGGACAATAACAGATTTTGTATCACTAAGGAGGGTTCTGATATTTGTCATCATATGATTGAAACTTGAACATAGGCTGGCAATTTCATCATTTCCTTTAGGAACTATTTCTACAGTAAGATCGCCCGTTTCTGCTTCTTTCATGAGTTTCATCAGCTTGATAATAGGCGCTGAGAACTGCATTGAGACAATGAATCCAACAATGACTGCGAGAATCCCTGTACCAAGAATAATAAGCCATACAATGATATTAGATGTTTCTATCTGAGTTGTTAATGATTTTACTGGGATTTCAGCAACGATAGTCCATTGATTTGATAAAGTTTCATAGGCAATCAGGGTATTGTTTGTAAGCGTGGCATGAGATGTAAGATCATCACTCATTACACTTTGTACATACGGCTCCATAGCCTGTTTAGTTTCATCGCTGCTATAAATAATCTGTTTATTCGCGTCAGCTATATAAAGAAGTGAATGATCCAAAAGGTTAATATTATGAATTGTTTTTGTAATGTTTTCAGGGTTGATTTCCAAGATAACAACAGCAGTTGAATTTTTAGATAAAGCTTTAAAAGATTTAATATATAGCAGTTTATCTGGGGCATTGGCAAATCCTTTTATCCAGATACCATCACCGTGCCCTTCTAAATCATTAATAGTAAGTAGTTCGTCTCTGGTAATATTGCTAAGTTCTCCAATAGCCTCTGTACCATTCATAATGATTGCTGCATCATTGATGTTTTCATCCATAGCTTCTAAATAGATAATTTTTTGCTGAAGTTCTCTGGAAGCACGCAGCTTATCCATAACATCTGTAGAAGAATAAGAACTTAGCAATCCCCCTTGAATCAGATCAATTACACCAAATTGCGTAATACTTTTATCAACAGTATGAACAAGTGCGTCCATATTAATGGACACCTGCTTAACAAGCTCAGTAGTAAGCTGCTTGCTTGTTTTCTGAAGCGCTGCTTTAGAAAATGAAGTAGATATAATATTGACAATGAGCAGTGGAACGATAGAAAAGAGTATGCAAATGGCAATGAGTTTAGATTTTATGGATTTTGTTTTTGGTTTGCTGCGTTTACTTGATTGTTTAGATTTTTTAGGAACATTTATTTTTTTAAAAGCAAGCTTTTTTTTCGAAGCAGCACACATAATGTCTCCCCTTTTCTGTAAAGAAATATTTACTTTATTTTATCATATTATAATAAGCTCTAAAAGAAAAATGAGGCTATAGATAAGTTAATTGGTCATATTGAATAATTAAATGTAGAAAAATGAACATTGCAATGCTTGCAAAATAAAAGCTAGCTATATTATGAATAAAAGGAGTATGCAAATATCAAGCAATATTTGCATACTCACAAAAAGTAGATAGGCATTTTAAATTACATGGAACAAAAGATTAACTGGTTTCTCTTAGGATAAGCTTGCCAGGAATAAGTATTTCATCTGGCACAGAGTGGCCTAGAGTGATTTGCTTAAGAAATAAAAAGGCAAGTTTGGCAATGCTTTTCTGCTCTACGCAGATTGTTGAAAGTGCAGGAATAGAAATTTTACTCTGCTCAATATTATCGATGCCAATAATCTTAATATCCTCTGGAACTTTTAGACCAGAGTGAATAACAGCTTTCATGGCCCCGAGAGCCATCATGTCATTAGAAGCCATGATGCCGTCAAATGGAATTTTTTCTTCAATAAGGGCCAAGATGCTGGAGTAGCCGCTGGAAAAGTTCCAGTCGCCTGGGACGATAAGTTTGGGATCTACAGAGAGACCATTTACTAGAAGAGCCCTGCGGTAACCTTCAGTGCGGTTATGCGTACTGATATAGTTAGGAAATCCAGAAATGTGAACAATACGCTTGCAGCCTCCTTTGATAAGATGAGAAGTTGCTTCGTAGCCGCAGTTAATATCATCAATATTGATCCGTGGAAAATGAGGATAATTGTTTGAAACAACAATAGAAGGAATGTCACTTTTTCTTGCAATCTCCAAAAACTCAGGATTAATATTGCCGACCCATATAATGCCTCTTGTGGATAAAGTATTGTTAAGCAAAAACGAAGGGGCGCTTTGATTGCTGCTTACCTTTGTAAAGATCAAATCAAGATTATCATTTTTACAGTATTTTTCCAGATAATTACAAATTTCCATATGATAAGGCTGAGCGACTCTTTCGTTATCCATATCAGGAAGGACATAGATGATTGCACTGCTGGATGGAGAGGGAAATAAAACCTGAGGGGCTTTGTAAATAATTCTATTGCCCGCTCCTGGCAGCTTTTCAATATAACGTTCATCAGCCAGCTTTGCCAAAGCTTTACGCAGCGTAAGACGTTCAACTTTATAATGGCTGCTGAGAGTTCTTTCAGGTGGCAGAAAAGAGTCGTATTCATAATGATTTTGTTCAATAAGGGTTTTTAAATCATTATAGATTTGTATATAAAGAGGAGAAGTTCGGTTTGTATAGTCCATAATAAGCTCCTTATCTGAATGATAGTTTAATTATAACTTATATTGTAATTAAAGCAATACCAGTTTAGAGATATTATGTGAAAAATGCTTGTATTGGTATTGTTTGTGTGCGAATATTGGTTTATATAATATATACCGATATCTGCAGTGAAATAGAAAAATGTAATAAAAGTAAATAAAATATAACATAAATGATCAAATCAATTGACAAATTCGTTAAACTATTATATAAATAATATATAAGTACTTGAAAATTAAAGGTATATATTATATAAACCAATTTTTACGAAAAAAGCTTACGTGGTAAATGCATTGTATACCTTGATTGGTGCTGACAGTTACCAAAGTCAAGGGTATAGATTTCACAGTTTAAAGTTTAATTTATTCACCAAGTTTTTTACTGTGAAATCGTTTGGAGAAACAACTCTAACCAGATGAATAAGTTAAGTTTTAAAGTTGTTTCTCTCTATTACAGTAAAGTATTAGATTGTATTGATAGCCAATAAGGAGGAATTGAGATGGGTAATGGATTTAGATTAAATGGAAGTCTTCCTAAAATAGGAATCAGACCAACGATTGACGGCAGAAGACGAGGTGTAAGAGAGTCGTTAGAAGACAAAACAATGACAATGGCTAAAAATGTAGCAGCTTTTTTAGAAGCTAACCTTCGTCATCCAAGTGGTGAAAGAGTTGAATGCGTTATTTCAGATTCAACGATCGGAGGGGTTGCAGAAGCAGCAAGATGTGAAGATAAATTCCAAAGAGAAAATGTAGGTGTGTCGCTTACAGTTACGCCGTGTTGGTGTTACGGAACAGAAACAATCGATCAAAATCCTCATCGTGTCAAAGCTATTTGGGGCTTCAATGGAACAGAAAGACCAGGGGCAGTTTATCTTGCAGCGGCAGCGGCAGGACATGACCAAATGGGACTTCCTGTATTTACAATCTACGGCAAAGACGTTCAAGATATAACAGATAGCAGCATCCCAGAAGATGTACAGGGGAAAATATTAAAATTTGCAAAAGCAGGGCTTGCAGTAGCGGCTATGAAAGATAAATCTTACCTTTCTATCGGCAGCGTATCGATGGGTATAGCGGGCTCAGTAGTAGACCCTAATTTCTTCAGTGATTACCTTGGTATGAGAAATGAATACATCGATATGTGTGAAATATCCCGCCGCATTGAAGAAGGCATTTATGATAAAGATGAATTTGAAAAAGCTATGGTTTGGACAAAAGCAAACTGCAAAGAAGGTACAGACTTCAACAGCCCGGATACGCAAAGAACAAGAGAAGAGAAGGATGCGGATTGGGAATATGTTGTAAAAATGACAATCATCTGCCGCGATCTTATGATTGGTAATCCAAAGCTTGCCGAAATGGGCTTTAGAGAAGAAGCAGAAGGACATAATGCACTGGCAGCAGGATTCCAAGGACAAAGACAATGGACGGATTACCTTCCAAACGGAGACTTTATGGAAGCTGTTTTGAACTCTTCATTTGACTGGAACGGCATAAGAGAAGCTTTTGTAATGGCAACCGAAAATGATTCATTAAATGGCGTTGTCATGCTGTTTGGACACCTTTTGACTAACACAGCACAAATCTTCTCTGATGTACGTACGTACTGGAGCCCAGAAGCTGTAGAACGTGTAACGGGTAAACAACTCACAGGTCTTGCAGAAAACGGAATTATTCACCTCATTAACTCAGGATCAACTACTTTAGACGGTACAGGTCAGCAGTCAGATGCAAACGGCAATCCAATCATGAAACCTTACTGGGATATCACTGAAGAAGAAGCAAAAAAATGCTTGGATGCAACAGTATGGCCTCCAGCTGATGGCGGTTACTTTAGAGGCGGCGGATTTTCATCATGCTTCTTAAGTAAAGGCGGTATGCCAATTACTATGAGCCGTATTTCACTGGTAAAAGGACTTGGACCTATTCTTCAAATTGCAGAAGGTTATACAGTAGAACTTGATGAAGCGGTTCACCGCACCCTTGATGAACGCACTAATCAAACATGGCCAACCACATGGTTTGCACCAAAATTAACAGGTGAAGGCGCATTTAAAGATGTTTACAGCGTAATGAATGCCTGGTCAGCTAACCACGGGGCAATAAGCTACGGACATATTGGAGATGAACTGATTACGCTTGCAGCCATGCTTAGAATCCCGGTAGCGATGCACAACGTAGAAGAAGAAAGAATCTTCCGTCCAAAAACATGGGGCGCATTTGGAACTAAAGACTTAGAAGGCGCTGATTACAGAGCTTGCCAAACCTTTGGACCGCTTTATAAAAAATATTAAAAATATTTTAAGCCATTAACTCCCTATTTATAGATCTTTTTATTAAAAAGCAGATAGTTTAGCCGCTATCTGCTTTTCCCCCAACTAAATAAAATTCATATTTCAATAAATAATGAGGTGGAAAACATGCTAAAAAAAATACCTGCCATCATATCTCCGGATTTGATGCACATCTTAATGTCTATGGGGCATGGGGATGAAATTGTATTTGCAGACGGAAATTTTCCGGCAGATACCAATGCACAAAGACTTGTAAGATGTGACGGACATACTGTAACAGAATTATTAGAAGCAATACTTCCTTTCTTTCCGCTGGACACGTATGCGGAAACTTCAGTTGGACTCATGGCTGTAGTAAAAGGCGATCCAACGGTGCCGACAATCTGGGAAGACTACAAAGAAGTGATTAAAAAACATGATGGTAAAGAAGCGACTATTGAGTTTATTGAGAGATTCGACTTTTACGATAGAGCACAAAAAGCCTTTGCCATTGTAGCAACCAGTGAAAGCGCCCTTTACGCCAACATCATCCTTAAAAAAGGCGTTGTAGTAGATAAGTAATTATAAGATAATTTAGGAGTGACTAAGAGATAAAAGTCTTTTAGTCATTTTTTATTTAAAAAACCAGCTTATAAATTATGATCAGGAATTAATGATAGTGAAGTAAGATCAAGGCACATAGCATATTGAAGTGAACCCCTATTTAGGTAAGAAATCTAGTATAAACTTTGTAGATAAGAAATAAGGGATTGTGATTCTGTTTTTAAAATAATACTATATAATAAGATATAAAAACCTTTGATAATGTTCCTGATATGAAGGAGGAAGTATAAATGTATGATCTTTTGAACTACATAAAAAGTATAGAAGATGTTAATAACAGCTTTCAGGAGAAAGTTGAAAAATATATTGATAATCTTACGAAACCTGTAGGTGCCTTAGGAAAACTTGAAGAAATAGTTATCAGGCTTGCTGGCATACAAGGGACAAGAGATATTGCGATAGATAAAAAAGTAGTGGTCATTATGTGTGCCGATAATGGGGTCTATGATGAAGGAATCAGTGAGTGCCCGCAAAATGTTACTCAGCAGGTAACCCATAACTTTACAAGAGGGATAACAGGTATAAACCGGATGACGCACTTTTCAAAGTCAGATATTCATGTTGTTGATATAGGTGTTAAAGGAACAATCAATTCACCGCTCGTACATCATAAAAAAATCAAGCATGGAACAAACAATATGTGTCTTGAGCCAGCGATGACAAGAGAAGAAGCTCTAAAGGCTGTTTGGATAGGAATAGAAGCGGCCGAAGAACTAAGCAGAAAAGGCTATCAGGTTTTTGGGACAGGAGAAATGGGAATAGGAAATACGACCACTTCAGCGGCTGTTCTTAGTGTGCTAGCGAATGAAGAAGCCAAAAAGATAGTAGGAAAAGGGGCTGGGGCTACACAAGAGACCTTAGACCGTAAGGTAGATGCCATCGAAAGAGCAATCTATAAGCATAAGCCTGATCCAAATGATGTCATAGATGTACTGACTAAGGTAGGGGGATTTGACCTTGCTGGATTATGCGGCGTTTTTTTAGGAGCTGCTAAAAACAAAAAAGCAGTGGTTATAGATGGGTTTATTTCAGCAGTAGCAGCTCTTTGTGCATACAAACTCGAACCTAAATGCGCTCAGTATATGTTTCCTTCTCACATGTCCAAAGAAACAGGAATGCATACGGCCATGAAAATATTAGGGATTGAACCTTATTTTAATTTGGACATGAGGTTAGGAGAAGGGACTGGGTGTACACTTACTTTTCAGCTGATGGATATGGCCCTCCATACTCTATATACGATGGCAACATTTGAAGAAGCTTCTATTGAAAAAGAAAAGTATATTGGACTGTGGAAATGAGGTTAGAGAGGGGAAACTTTTTGAAGAAGATTACAAAATTTTTATTTATTATTACCGGAGTGATAAATAGTATAACATCTATGCTCTACTTCAGTGGAAATAAAACGTTATGGGGAGTTACTTATCTTTTCTTAGCTTTGACGTTTATTATGCTTGGAATAAGCTCTATAAAGAGGGCAAAGAAATAAATAAAATATAATAGGCAGTTCATACGAACTGCCTATGTGAATAGATTCGGCTAAAATAGAGCTAATATTTAATCAATTGAACAACCTATTAATATTTCTCGAGAATAGGTTGAATCTGTTCTTTTTTCAAAGCTTCTAAAATGCTTGGAATCATAAGGTCAAATTTGGAGACTAAAGAATTAGGTTTATCTTTAAAGTTATCCTGACCAAAAGGAATAAAGTATAGATTTTTAGTATTTAAGAGATTTGCAATACTTTTGGCACTAATACTTAGGCCATCATTGGTTGCAATGCCAAGCAGCACAGGTTTATTGTTTCTAAAAAGTTCTTTTGCCACCATTAAAACAGGGGTATCTGTGGCACCATCTGAGAGTTTCGATAAGCTGTTTCCTGTACAAGGGGCTATAACGAAAATATCTAAAGGTTTTTCAAATTTATTAAAGGATTCGGAAAGAGACATGGTTTGAATGGGTTCACGGCCGGTGATGATTTCCATACGTTTTAAGAAATCTTTCGCGTTGCCATAGCGTGAATCGGTAACAGCTACCTGGTAAGAAACGATTGGAACAACTTCCGCCCCCTCATCTACTAAATTTTGAAGCTGCGGAAACACCTGATCGAATACACAATAAGAGCCAGTGAAACCAAAACCAATCTTTAAGCCTTTTAACTGCATAGTATACCTCCTTGTTTACTGAGAAATAAAAGACGTTCTTTCACTATTTATATTAGAAACAAGAGGAGAAAATACCAAAACAATCCTTGTTAAAAAACTGTTTAAGCTAGACAATAATAACCAAAGTATGTAATAATGAAGTTATATTTAAAATGATTTTTTATAGCAATAGATTTTTGCTTAGTATAACTATAGATGACATAGGCTTTATATCTTTAGATAAATAGGCGAGAAGTTTTAGGTGCGAGAGCTTAAAGTGAAAGTTTTAAGTTCAGCTTAATAGGGAAATGCGTAATGCTGCAGCCCCCGCTACTGTAAACAAGGACGATTTATTCATATATACAAGTTGGATTGTATATATCAGCCACTGTACACAATGTACGGGAAGGGGAATAAATAGGATGATTTGTGAGCCAGGAGACCTGCCTAAAACAGAATGTTACACTTTCGGAGGGAAAGGCAGTAATACAATAATACACCCGTATTGTATGTATAGACTCCTTTTGGAGTCTTTTTTTGTGCTATAAATAAAGAAACGCTATAAAGTTAGAAATAAGGAGGCGAAGCGGTATGGGAAGCCCCATTATGTTCCAAGGCACAGCGTCGAATGCAGGAAAAAGTTTTATCGTTGCAGCTTTTTGCAGGATTTTTCTTCAAGATGGTTATAAGGTAATTCCGTTTAAATCACAAAATATGGCCCTCAACTCTTACATTACTGAGGAAGGCTTGGAGATGGGAAGAGCTCAGGTTTTTCAGGCAGAAGCTGCCAGAGTACTGCCGGATGTTAAAATGAATCCAGTGCTGCTTAAACCCCATGCAGATAAACACTGCCAAGTAATCATTAATGGCAAAGTGTATGGTAATATGAGTGCCGCAGAGTATCATGAATTTAAACCTAGCCTTGCCGATATGATTCGAGAAGTTTATGAAACGATAAGTAAGGAAAATGATATTGTCGTGATAGAAGGCGCCGGAAGCCCGGCAGAGATTAACCTTAGAGAGAAGGATATTGTCAACATGGGTATGGCAGAAATAGCCGACTCACCTGTTATACTAATCGGAGATATTGATAAAGGCGGCGTTTTTGCAGCGCTTGTAGGTACAATTATGTTGCTCACGGAACGAGAAAGAAAACGAGTTAAAGGCATCATCATCAATAAATTTAGAGGAGATATCACGATTCTTGAGCCCGGTATCAAGATGCTCGAAGATATTATTAAAGTTCCAGTTTTAGGAGTAGTCCCTTATATGCATGTGAATATCGAAGATGAAGATAGCCTGACAGCCCGTTTTAATCAGCAAAACAAAAAGCAAAAGGATATTGAAATAGAAGTTGTATGTTTGCCGCACATCTCTAACTTTACAGACTTTAATATTTTTGAAACTCAGGAAGATGTAAGTATTAAATATATTACAAGAGGCAAAAGTATAGGAAATCCAGATATGCTTATCATTCCAGGCAGTAAAAACACCATAGAGGATCTGCTTTATCTCAAAGAAAGCGGCCTCGCTAAGCAGATCAAAGCTTTTGCAGATGCCGGCAAACTCATTGTCGGTATCTGCGGAGGCTATCAGATTCTTGGGAAAAAGCTATATGACCCAAAAGGCATCGAATGCGGCATCACAGAAATAGATGGACTTGGGCTTTTAGACATTGAAACAGTCTTTGAAGCAGAAAAGGTAACAACGCAGGTACAAGGAATCATTAACGAAGAGCTTCCGGGACCTTTTAAAAATCTTTCCGGCAAAACGATCAGCGGCTACGAGATTCATATGGGAGTCAGTACTTTAGGGCAAGCGGCCAAGCCTCTCCTAACCATTCGGCAGCGTCTAGGAGAAGAAGTACTAAATGCAGAAGGTTGTATCAGTCAAGGAGGGAACGTAATGGGAACTTATCTTCATGGCGTTTTTGATGAAATAGATTTTACAAGAACGCTGCTTAATACCATAAGAAGCCAAAAAGGATTAGATGAACAAACTACAGATATCAGTTCCTTCAAGGCATTTAAAGATAAAGAATATGATAAAATGGCACAGATCGTAAGAGACAATGTTAATATGCAGGCCATTTACCAAATGATAAGAGCGTGATTAAGATGCATCTGATAACAATTGTTTTAGGCTATATACTAGATCTGCTGCTAGGAGACCCCTACTCTTTTCCGCATCCAGTAAGATTTATAGGGAGACTCATAAGATTTACAGAAAAACAGATCAGAAAAAAAGCGAGATCATCAAGGATGCTGAAGATAGGCGGCGGACTGCTGTGGCTTGTTACGGCAGGAACGACTTTCTTAGTCGTATATTTTATGACAAAGCTCAGTAAAGTGCATCCTGCGCTTTACATCGTGGTTAACAGCACCCTAATCTATACAACACTTGCCACTAAGTGCCTAAAAGATGAAGCTGTAAAAATATATAAAACGTTGTGCTCAGGATCTCTCGAAGATTCAAGAAAACAGCTGTCCTATATCGTAGGAAGGGATACCAATAACCTGACTTCAAAAGAGATTACAAGAGCGACTGTTGAAACAGTGGCAGAAAATACAGTAGACGGTATCATAGCCCCATTATTCTATGCCTTTATCGGAGGAGCCCCATTGGCCTTTCTCTATAAAGCCATCAATACCTTAGACTCTATGGTCGGCTATAAAAATGAGAAATATAAAGATATAGGCTTTGTATCTGCCAAAATAGATGATCTTGCAAACTATGTGCCTGCCCGCATCACATCCCTATTCATGATGCTGGCCAGCTTCATAATAGGGCTAAATGGACTAGGCTCTATTAAAATAGCTATAAGAGACAGAAAAAATCATAAAAGTCCCAACTGCGCCTACCCAGAAGGCTCGACAGCCGGCGCACTAAGCGTTCAGCTTGGCGGAACCAATACCTATTTTGGAGAAAAAGTCTACAAACCTACAATAGGCGATGCGCTAAGAGAGATAGAAAATGAAGATATCCTAAGAACAAACAAACTTATGTATGCTACCTCGCTTGTTGCACTCATCCTATTTACCCTAACGTACAGCTTCATTCGCTATACTCTTTTACACTAGAGACGAGAATCCTTGTTTTTTGGCAAGACCTACAAGCTGTCGGGGGATAAAAATTCTTTTTGGTATCTAAGGAGGATATTCATAAAGGGTGCCAATAAATGAAAGAATAAAAGTCATTAGAAGAAAGGTTTTATTCAATATTTTTTATCATTAGGAAGCTGAAGCTAAGCAAAAAAACTTTAAATTTTTAATGTCTAGTCTAATGATGGCCCTATCCATCAATACAAAAACTCAGCCCTTTAAAGTAATATTATCTAAAACTAAAATAATCACTATAACTAGTAATACGCAAAAAGTAAGGAGGCGAGAAACCCTTGATTAATCTTGGCCACGGTGCCAATACAGAAGATATGGCAGCTAAATATAATAAAAACCCTGACGATATCTTAGACTTTAGTGCCAATACCAGCCCCTACCCCGTAAACAACTTAGAAAAGTATATTATAGAAGCAGTTCATAAAAGTTCAAGTTATCCGGACATCTATTATACCAAGCTTAGAAATAACCTTGCCAGCTACCTCAGATGCCCTATGGAATACATTATTCCAGGAAACGGAGCTACAGAGATCATTTATCTGATTATGAAGTGTATCAAAGGCCCCTTGGGCATTGTTAACCCCACCTTTTCGGAATACGAAAGAAGCGCCAGCCTAAGCGGCAAAGAGATCCTCCACTTTTATCTGGATAAACAGGATGACTTTTTGCTTAATTCATCCCAAATCATAAAGCGAATAAATGATTTTGAATGTCTCTTTATCTGCAACCCCAATAACCCAACCGGAAAAGTGCAAAACCTTAAACCCATCTTAGAAAAGCTTCGGCAGCATCATAAACTGCTGATTGTAGATGAGACTTTCATGGAGTTTGCAGATAACGATGAGGCTTACAGCCTTTTAAGTGAAGTAAAAAATTACCCGAATCTTCTTCTTATAAAAGCTGCTACAAAGTTTTTTGGACTGCCGGGAATAAGGCTCGGCTATGGCATAACTTCTAATTTAGATCTTCTTAGTCAAATGACATTTTATAAGGAGCCTTGGACAATTAACTGCTTTGCAGAGCACTTAGCGAACTATATTTTTAATGATAAAGATTACATTGAGCGCACCAAAGCTTACTTTAATGAGGAAAGACAGCGGGTACTTAGCCAGCTGCCAGAGAACGACTGCTATAAGGCCTATAGCACAGATACTAATTTTATCCTTATTGAACTTAAAACAATCACATCTATAGAGCTTAGAGACAGACTTTTTAAAGAACATAATATGCTCATTCGAGATGCATCCAATTTTAAGGGATTAAACAAGTATTTTATTAGGACAGCTATTAAAACAAAAGAGCAAAATGACAGGCTCATCAGCTTATTTCAAGAGAACTATTTATTTCAAACCTAAAGGTGGTCATCATGAAAAAACTATTAATTGCCGGAACAAGCAGCGGAGTAGGCAAGACACTGCTTACCCTTGGCATTATGAAAGCACTAAGCAGCAGAGGGCTCAAAGTGCAACCCTATAAAGTAGGACCTGATTACATAGATACAGCCTACCATACCCATATTACAAACAGAGCTTCAAGAAACCTAGATGCCTATATGCTAAGTGATGAGATGCTTAAATACCTTTTTAATAAGGCAGCCCAAGGAGCAGATGTTTCTGTAGTTGAAGGGGTAATGGGCTTATATGATGGCTATGGCAGTGATATTAATGCCTGCAGCAGTGCCTATGTCTCAAAGCTATTAAAGCTTCCTGTTATTTTAGTTATTGACGGTAAGGCTATGGCAGCATCAGGTGCCGCAATGGTGCTGGGCTATAAGATGATCGATGAAGCAGTGAATCTAAAAGGTGTTATCCTAAACAACGTAAAAACAGCTTCTCATTTTCAGATTCTAAAAGAAGCTATAGAGAAATACACAGATGTTGAGGTATTAGGCTATTTTCCGCCGAATCCTGAGTTTTCTCTGCCATCCAGACATCTAGGGCTGGTTCCGTGCGAAGAAATGGAAAAGCTGGATGAAAAGTTCAGCCATTTAGGAGAAGAAGTCAATAAATACATCGCTATAGATCGCTTGCTGGAAATCTGCGAAGGTCAGTCAGTTACAAGCAGCTTTAAGCTTGAAATCCCCAAAGTTAAAGGCAAGACTTTGGCTCTTGCCCATGATAAGGCGTTTAACTTTTATTATGAAGATAATCTGAATCTTTTAGAGGAGATAGGATTATCTATCGAAAAATTCAGCCCACTAACTGACAGTAAGCTGCCGAAGTGTGACTATATTTACATCGGAGGAGGATTTCCGGAAGTTTTTGCAAAAGAACTGGAGGAGAACAAAGGCATGCGGGATGCACTAAAAGAAGCACACTGTCAAGGGACTCCTATTTATGCAGAGTGCGGAGGGCTGATGTATCTCGGTAAAAGTCTCAAGACTCTTGAAAATGAGCGTTTTGAAATGACAGGGATACTAAACGGGCAAAGTGTGATGACTAAGGGGCTTAAACGTTTTGGCTACTGCGAAGCAAGGGCAGAAGAAGCTACTATTCTCTCTAAAAAAGGAGACGTTTTAAAGGGGCATGAGTTTCATCATTCAGAGTTTATAACCGATGAAAAAGCGGCCTATACGATGACGAAACAGAGAGCTGGAAAAATGATGAGTACATGGACAGGTGGATACAGCAAAGGGAAGACACTGGCATCTTACCTCCATATTCACTTTTATACTCATCTTAATGCACTTATGCGCTTTCTTGATTTAAACGAGCATGAGTAAAAAAACTTAATGCATTTATGTTAGAAATAAAACGCCAGTAACTGACTAAAGATAAAATTCTGTATAGAGAAGAAACATAAAATCAGAAGATTAGGCAATAGCTTGGTGGATTTATATTAAAAGTAAGCGATTGCAAGACTCAATGAATTTAGAGTCAGGCAATCAACTAAAATAAGATAAAAGATAGGAGGCGTATGCATGGATTATATTAAAAATCCCATGGAGATTGAGCGAAATAGTTTTGAAATCATACAAGGGATTATCGATGAAAGAAGACCAGGCTATGTATTTCGAACCCAGACAGAGGAAAAAATAATCAAAAGAGCCATTCATACAACAGCTGACTTTGATTATTTGGATATCCTAAAAATATCAGAGGATGCAGTAGAGGCCATTAAAAAGGGACTCTTAGAAGGCGCAACCCTTTATACAGATACGCAAATGGCGCTTAGCGGCATTAATAAAACAAAGCTTAAGAGCTTAGGCTGTGAGATTAAATGCTTTATAAGTGATGAAGAAACAGCAAAGCTTGCAAAAGAGAGAAGTATCACAAGATCAATGGCTGCGGCGGAAAGAGCAGCCAGTGAAGAGGGCACTCAAATCTTTGTGATTGGTAATGCACCGACTGCTTTATATAAAATAATAGAACTTAAAGAGGAAGGAAAGCTGAATCCTAGGGCAGTTATCGGGGTACCGGTTGGATTTGTAGGGGCAGCTGAATCTAAAGATGCCTTAGAGCAAACAGATATACCATACATTTTATCAAAGGGAAGAAAAGGTGGCAGCAATTTAGCTGCAGCTATTATAAATGCCATCCTTTATACACTATAGGAAAAGCCTATGGATGAGTATGTTTATATAAATGGAAAAAAGTACAGAAGAGGTTATACCACAGGGGCTTGTGCAGCTGCTGCTGCAAAAGCTGCTGCCTATATGCTAAAAACAGGAGAGTCCATTGAATCCATTGATTTAGAAACGCCAAAAGGCGTAGTCCTTTACCTCAAAATTGAAGATATTACAAGAAGTGAAGACTTTGTGCGGTGTGCTGTTCAAAAAGATGGCGGAGATGATATAGATGCTACCCACAAGGCTTATATCTATGCAACTGTGAAATATAGTCAGCAAAGCTTGTTTCAAATCTTTGGAGGAAAAGGCGTTGGTATAGTTACAAAAAAGGGTTTGGGTCTTGAAGTTGGTGGTCCGGCCATTAATAAAACCCCAAGGGAAATGATTTTAAAAGAAGTGTCATTTATTCTTGGAGAACAGGGAGCAGATATCATCATTGAAGTACCGGAAGGGGAATCCATAGCCAAACGTACTTTTAATCCCCGCTTAGGCATAGAGGGGGGTATCTCTATTATTGGAACAACGGGGATAGTAGAGCCCATGTCGGATGAAGGCTGGAAAAAGTCACTGTCTCTAGAACTTGAAATGAAGTATCAGCAGGGTATGCAAGAGGTTATTTTTGTAAGCGGCAATCATGGAGAAAATTTTGTCAAAGAGGAACTAGGGCTAAAGGCAGAACACATTGTAAGAACCAGTAATTTTATAGGCTATATGCTTGATGAAGCAAAGCGTATCGGTTATCAAAAGATGCTCATGGTCGGGCATCTTGGAAAGTATATTAAACTGGCAGCAGGCATTTTTCATACCCATAGCCATGTGGCTGACGCCAGAAGTGAGATACTTATAGCTAACCTTGCTTTAATGGGCGCGCCTTATGAGCTTCTGGAAAAAATAAGCGGGTGCCTCACAACAGAAGAAGCTATGGATTTTATAGCCCAGGCAGGATATGAAGAGGTTTATGGCATTCTAGCTGAGAAGTGTAAAAAGCGTGCTTTGATGCATGTAGGGGAACAAGCAATGGGTATAGAAGTTGTTCTTTTTTCACTAGACGGGAGAGTACTTGGAAAATCAGAAGAAGCAGATAGGCTGATGGAGGGATTTAAATGATTTATGTTGTTGGGATTGGCCCGGGGGATGCGTGTTATTTAACCCGAAGGGCAGAAGAGGTTATCCAAAAAGCAGAAATTCTGATAGGGGCCGAGAGAAATATAGAGAGCATTCAAGGCTTTAAGGGAGAAAAAATAGAACTTAGAGAACTTAGTATGCTTGTAAAATATTTAGAATCTAATGGGCATAAAAACATAGCTGTTCTTGCCAGCGGCGATCCGCTTATTTATGGCATAGGTAAGTATCTAGCATCTCATATTGCCCATGATAAGCTTGAGGTTGTACCAGGAATAAGTGCCATTCAGTACCTGTTTTCAAGGATTCCTTTAGATATGAATGATTTGTACATGACAAGCAGCCATGGCAAATTTCCAGATTTTGACCGTGTTCTGTCTTATCCTAAAGTAGCCATGGTTACTGATCAGAGGATAGGCCCTTATGAGATAGCAACAGAAATCATGAAAAGAAACTTAAGCAAAATAATGATTATTGGAGAAAATCTTACGTATCCTGATGAAAAAATAGCTCCTTATTATCCAAAAGCGATTAAAGCCGAAATGCAGTTTAAAAGAAATGTTGTGGTGATATTAGATGAAAAACAGTGAGTTTATTACAGGTGCTGTGCCTATAACAAAAGAAGAAGTAAGAGCTGTTGTCCTTAGTAAGCTTCAGCTTAAAGATAAAAAAACGTTTGTTGATATTGGAGCAGGAACAGGAAGTGTCAGCGTTGAGGCGGCAGCCACCTACCCGCAGCTTGAGGTTATTGCCATTGAGCACCATAGAGAAGCCGCAAAACTTATCCAAAAAAATAAAGAAAAGTTTAGACTTAATAATATAAAAATAATCGAAGATCGTGCACCCATTCCCCTATCCCAAACGGCAGATGCCGTTTTTATTGGAGGAACAGACGGTGCTCTTCAGGAGATCATTGAGTGGAGCTATGACTTGCTAACAGAAGGGGGAATGCTTGCTGCAAATTTTTTGCTGATTGATCATTTTTACGAAGCATTAAGGCTGCTTAAGACAGGATCATTTACCCAGATAGAGGCGAGTATGCTGAGCATCTGCAAATTAGAACCACTGGGAAAAGGTGAATATTTCAAACCCCTTAACCCTATTTATTTATTGTCGTGCAGTAAGGAGGGGAAAAAGAATGAATAAAATACATTTTGTAGGAGCAGGTCCTGGAGATAAGGAACTCATTACATTAAAGGGACATAAACATTTAAGTGAAGCCGATATAGTAATTTATGCGGGTTCACTTGTAAACCCAGAGCTTTTGGAATACTGCAAAGAAGGCTGTGAGATTTATGATAGCGCCTCAATGAACCTTGATGAAATTATAGCTGTAATGAAGCGGGGAACGGAGGAAAATAAAAAGGTTGTAAGGCTGCAAACCGGAGACTTTTCAATTTATGGATCTATCCGCGAACAGGCAGAAGAGCTTAGTAAGCTAAATATTGCATATGACTGTACCCCAGGGGTCAGTTCCTTTTTGGGAGCAGCTTCAGCGCTGGGAGTTGAATATACCGTGCCAGAAGTATCGCAAAGTGTCATCATTACACGGGCAGAAGGCAGAACCCCTGTCCCGCCAAAAGAATCACTTCAGTCTTTTGCAGCACATCAGACTTCCATGGTTATCTTTTTATCAGTTCAGATGATAGGAAAAGTAGTTAAGCAGCTGATTGAAGGGGGATACCCGGAAGATACAGACATTGCTGTTGTTTATAAAGCGACATGGCAGGATGAAAAGATTATAAAAGGAGCATTAAAAGATATTGAAGACAAAGTCAAAGAAAATGGTATTCACAAAACAGCCCTCATTATGGTAGGCAGATTTTTGGGCAGTGAATATAAGTATTCTAAGCTGTATGACAAGGATTTTTCCCATGAATACAGAAGTTAAAACAGCAGTTATAGCTGTCACACAAAGTGGAAAAGAACTTGCAAAAAAATTGAGGGAAAAATTGGGCTATGGAGACATTTATGTAACTACTAAGCTGCTAGAAGAGGGAACCCTAGCTATATACCCAGACCTTAAGGCGCTTACAGGCAGGCTTGTTAAAGAATATGAGGCACTTGTTTTCATTATGGCAGCAGGGATTGCAGTAAGAATGATTGCGCCTTATGTTGAAGATAAGCTCAAAGACCCTGCAGTTATCGTAATGGATGAAAAAGGGAAAAATGTGATCAGCCTTCTTAGCGGGCATATGGGCGGAGCTAATGCTATGACCATGAGAATAAGCAAGCTTTTAGAAGCACATCCTGTCATTACAACAGCTACGGACGTCAATGAAAAATCAGCGCTGGATAATATAATCAGAGACTTGGACGCCTCGGTTTCAGATTTAAAAGCATCAGTTAAAAGGATCAATTACAGTTTAGTTCATGGTGAAAAAGTAGGCTTATATATGGAGCGTGATTATCAGATTGATACCAGAGGCTTTATTTTACTCAAAAACCTAGAGGCAAAACGGATCGAGGAGATGGCACATGTTGTCTGTATTACTTCCAAATGCAAACTTCCTATTAGTGATGAAGCATGCATTAAGATCGTTCCAAAAGATTTAGTAATTGGAATTGGATGTAGAAAAAATACGCCGAAGGAGCTGCTTCAAAAAAGCTTTGATGACTTTCTTAAAAGCCATAATATAGATGTAAGAGCAGTCAAGATGATTGCAAGCATTGATATCAAGGGAGAGGAACCAGCAATCACAGCGCTCGCAGATGCGCTTGGTGTTCCTTTCAAGACTGTCTCACAGAATGATGTTCGAAGTGTTGAGCATCTCTTTGAAAAATCAGAATTTGTAAAGAAAAGTATTGGTGTTTACAATGTAGCAGCGCCGGCTGCTTATTTGCTTAGCGGTAATTTGTATATACCTAAACATAAATATCAAGGCATTACTTTTGCAGTAGGGAGGGTACACAAATGATCTACGTAATAGGGATAGGACCAGGCGCAAAAGAAACTATGACGCTGGAAGCCGTAAGGGCACTTGAAGAGGCCGAAGTGATTGTGGGATACAAAACGTATATTCATTTAATTGAAGATTTTATTACAGGAAAAGAAGTCCTGAAAAATGGGATGCGTCAAGAAGTAGACAGGTGCAAAATGGCAGTTGAATATGCGAGGGCCGGCAAAAAGGTAGCTGTTGTAAGCAGCGGAGACAGCGGGATCTATGGGATGGCAGGACTAGTTCTGGAGCTTGCAGCAAAAGAAGAGATGGATATTCCTGTTAAAGTGGTGCCAGGAATTACAGCCAGCATTGCAGGAGCCAGCCTCTTAGGGGCACCACTCATGCATGATTTCTGCCATATCAGTTTAAGCGACCTTTTAACCCCATGGGAAGTTATTGAGAAAAGACTGAAACTAGCGGCGGAAGCTGACTTTGTTATCTGCCTTTACAACCCAAGGAGTAAAGGCAGAAGCGGACATCTTGAAAAGGCTTTTCAGATTATGTCTGAATTTAAAGAGCCTGATACGCCAGTAGGTATCGTAAAAGATGTAGGAAGACCAGAGGAAAAGAAAGTGATTCTTAAATACAAAGATATGGATTATGAAAGTGTCGACATGACCACCGTTGTGATTATAGGCAACAAGTCTACATTTACCCATAAAGAAATGATGATTACGCCAAGGGGTTATTTGTTATGATTTTAGTTTTAGGCGGAACATCAGACAGTCTTCGAATCTGTGAGTTTTTAAACAAGCTCGGAGCCCATTATAAAGTTTCTGTTACAACAGAGTATGGGAAAAGCTTATCGCTTAAATGCACTGAGCATGTTATCTTAAAAGCTTTAGATCTTAACGAAATGACAGCACTTATTCGAGATGAAAAGATCGATAAAATCATTGATGCCACGCATCCCTATGCGGTAGAAGTGTCCAAAACGGCTACCCTGGCGGCCAAAATGCAAGGCATCAGTTATGTACGTTATGAAAGAAAATCACTTCTTAAAGATGTGTACTATGAGAAAATGTATTTAGCAGATACCCTGGAAGAAGCGGCAAGCCTTGCAGATCAAATGGGAAACCGTATTTTTTTAGGAACGGGCAGCAAAAATCTGGAGGAATACTGGAATCGGCTAAAGCATAAAGTGCTGTTTGCCAGAATTCTGCCGACAAGTAAGGTTATCAGTCTTTGCGAAGCGATTGGATTTGCAGCAGATCAGATCGTTGCAATGAAAGGGCCTTTTAGTACCAGAATGAATGAGGTGCTTTTTAAAGATTATGAAATTGACGTAGTGATTACCAAGGAAAGCGGCAAGGAAGGTGGCTTTTTGGAAAAGATCGAAGCCTGTAGGAAGCTGGATATTCCGGTTATTGTTTTGCGGCGAAGTTCACTTATATACCCTTACGTAGTTCATAAAATAGAGGATGTTTTAAAAGCCCCATCATAAAGCATGATGTCATGTTGAAGTATTGAGGGACTTTAATTGACTTGCAAGTGGCAGATGTTATTAAAAAGATGATAGAGCGCATCAACATATGATGCAGAAGATAGGAGCATAGACAATGAAAAAAGCAGTTTTGGTTGTAAGTTTTGGAACCAGCTATGAAGATACAAGGCGTAAGACAATAGATGTCTGTGAAGAGAGGATTAAAGAAGCCCTAAGTGGCTTCGACTTTTTTAGAGCCTATACATCAACAATGATTATTAATAAATTGGCAAAAAGAGATCAGATGCATATTGATACGCCAAGAGAAGCACTTAGTAAAGTTTATGAGCTTGGTTATGATGAGGTTCTCATTCAATCCTTACATATCATATGCGGAGATGAATATGATAAATTAAGGGAACATATTGCAGAATTTGAAGGCAAGTTCAGTAAGCTGAGTGTAGGAAGACCCCTGCTTACAACGATTGAGGACTATCAGGCGGCAGTTAAGGCTGTGAGGTTTGATCTTCCCAAGCTGAAAGAAGATGAGGCAATCGTTTTTATGGGACACGGTACAACACATCCTGTATTTAGTGCGTACTGCGCTTTGGAGTATGCATTTAAAGAGCAGAACATTAATGCCTATGTAGGAACAGTAGAAGGGTATCCAATGATAGAAAATGTGATAGACAGGCTGAAAGAAGATCAGATTCATACAGTCTATTTGATTCCTTTTATGCTGGTAGCCGGCGATCATGCTATTAATGATATGGCAAGCGATGAAGAAGATTCATGGAAAACACTTCTGATAGAAAGTGGTATTAACGTGCATATTATTCTTAAAGGGCTTGGAGAAAATCCTGAAATTCAAAGGTTGTTTGTTGAACATGCAAAAGAGAGTGTGGGGATATAGAGGATAAGGAGGCAACTAAGATGGCTAAGTTTTATGGGATCGGAGTAGGGCCGGGAGACAGTAAGCTTCTGACCTTGAAAGCGGCAGAAGTATTAAAGCAGTTAGATATTCTCTATACACCTGAGGCGGAAAAGGATGGAGGAAGTCTTGCATTGGAGATTGCTAAGCCGCATTTTAGCGGAGAACTTGAGATTAAGTATAGACATTTTCCAATGAGTTTTAATCAAGGGGACAAGGAAAGTAAATGGGAAGCGGTAGCAAAGGAAGTTATTGAAGATGTAAAAAGAGGCAGGGATGTAGGGTTTATTACGCTGGGAGACCCTATGATTTACAGTACTTATGTTTATATTATGGAAAAACTTATTAATCAGATAGAAGTAGAAACGATAGCCGGCATCTCCTCATTTTCTAATATTGCTGCCAGTCAGAACCTGCCTTTAGTGATGGATAAGGAGCCGCTTGTTGTGCTGCCCTGTACGGCTGATGAAAGCGTAATAGATGACGCAATGAAAAAGTACAGCTGTTTGGTTTTAATGAAGGTGTACAAGAGATTTGAGATGATTAGAGAAAAGCTTGAAAAGCATGGACTGGTAGACTATGCCGTACTTGTCAGCAATTCTTCTCAAGGGTCAGAAAAGGTTTATAAAAATCTTAGAGAAATAAAGAGCAGTGAAAAAATTTCTTATTTTTCTACGATACTAGTTAATAAGCAGTATGGCAGTAAGAATAAAGATAATGACTAGGAGGCAGTTATGCAGTTAGGTGTTGTAGGCGTTAATCATCTATGTCCCATTCATATTAGAGAAAAAGTATCTTTTACGCATTCTCAAAAGATAAAGACACTTCATCAGCTAAAAACTCAAGGTTTTCAGGAAGTTGCTCTTTTATCCACCTGCAACCGTACAGAAATTTATGTTTGGGACGAGGATATTGATGAAAAGATGGAGCATCTGGAAGCTTTTTACCAAAGTTATTTAACTAAAGAAGAAATAGATCATTATTTAATCTGTAAAAAAGGTAAAAGAGCTGCTAAGCATTTGTATTATGTAGCAGCGGGGCTTGATTCTATAGTCATTGGAGAAGATCAGATTTTAGGGCAGGTTAAAGAAGCTCAGGAAATGGCAGCAGCAGAAAATACAAGCGGCAAAATGCTGAATAAAGTTTTTAGAGAAGCCATCGGCACAGCAAAGACTATTAAGCATTCACTAAAAATTTCAGAAAACCCTTTATCTATAAGCTACATAGCTGTAAAATTCCTGAAAGAAAAGATGGGGAGCTTGCTGCATAAACGGGTACTGATTATCGGAGCCGGCAAGATGAGCCAGCTTGTGATTAAATATTTACTGGAGGAAAATCCAGAAGTTATTTATGTATCCAACAGAAGCCATACAAGGGCAGTGGAAGTGGGGGAAGAATACGAACATGTGTCCCCAATAACTTATGGGGAACGCTACAATCTTATAAGTGATGTAGATGCAGTGATCTGTGCAACAGCATCTCCTCATATTGTTTTGCAGAAAGAAGCTATGCCCATTATGCCTCATAAACTTTACATGATTGACATTGCACTTCCAAGAGACATAGACCCTAGAATTGCAGAAATGTCAAATGTAGAGCTGTATGACATAGATGATCTAAAGGCCGTAAGCGAAAAGAATAATCAAAAACGTAAGGAGCTTTCCAAGGCAGCTAAAGACATCATTAAAGATAAAATGCAGGAGCTTTCATGGTGGGCTGAGCTTACAACAGTTGATCATATCCTTAAACTTTTAGAAGAGAAAAAAAGCCAAGTGAAGCAGGATGCTTTGGATTCTATTTATAGAAAGACAGATTTATCGGAAAGAGATAAGAAAATGATTGAGAAGGTGTTAGGGGCCGCCTTAAGGAATCTGGTAAGTACACCTACAGCTAATCTCAAGAAAATTAAAGACAAAGAGCAAAGAGATTATTATGCAAAGGTTATTGAAGATTTATTTGAGCTATAGGCTTTGGAAAGAAGGAGTGCCTGATGAAAAAAATAGTTGGAACAAGAGGAAGCAAACTTGCACTGACTCAGACCCAGTGGGTTATTTGTGAACTAGAAAAGCATCATCCGGATATCATATTTGAGATACAGGTTATTAAAACAAAGGGAGATATTATTCAAGACAGGCCCTTAGATAAGATTGGGGAAAAGGGGCTTTTTACAAAGGAAATAGAAGAAAAACTACTAAGTAAAGAGATTGACTTAGCAGTGCACAGTATGAAGGATATGCCGTCTTCTCTTCCAGAAGGGCTGAAGTTTTCTTATGTTCCTAAAAGAGAAGATGCAAGAGATATACTCGTCTTAAACAAAGGGTACCAAAGTCTCGAAGATCTGCCCCAAGGGGCTAGAATAGGAACCGGAAGCAAGCGCAGAAGGTATCAGCTTCTAAAGCATAGACCTGACCTTTGTATTGAACCTATTAGAGGGAATGTAGATACTAGAATCCGCAAAATGAAGGAAGAGGCGCTGGATGGGATTGTTCTGGCAGCTGCAGGACTTCATCGATTGGGGCTAAATGAAGTCATCAGCTGTTATCTTCCGGTTGATATGCTGCTTCCATCCCCAGCTCAAGGTGCCTTAGCCATTGAAGTGCGTAAGGATGATCAGGAAACCGAACAGCTCCTTGAACCTCTTCATGATTTAGTAACAGAAGTGCAGATTAAAGCTGAAAGAGCTTTTTTACATGCTATAAACGGGGGCTGTCATATGCCGGTTGGGGCTTATTGCAGCGTTCATGAAGAGACTATTATGCTGCATGCTTTATATGGAGACGGAGAAGGAAAAAAACTGCTCTTTATGTCCGAAGAAGGAACAGTAAGTCAGGCAGAAGAAATAGGACGCACGCTTGCAAATAAGATGTTAAAGGAGTTTAAAGGCGATGAAAGGTAAAGTTTATTTAGTGGGTGCAGGGCCGGGAGACTATAAACTTATCACCCTCAAGGGGATGGAATGCATTAGGGGTGCAGATGTTATCGTTTATGACAGGCTGGCAAATCCAGAGTATCTAAAGGAAGCAAAAAATGGGTGTGAACTGATTGATGCGGGTAAAGCCTCCAGCGATCATACTTTGTCTCAGGATAAAATAAATGCTGTAATAGCGGATAAAGCCAAAGAAGGTAAAGTGGTTGTCAGGCTGAAGGGAGGAGATCCTTATGTATTTGGAAGAGGCGGAGAAGAAGGAGAATATCTTTTAGAATGTGATATTCCTTTTGAAGTTGTGCCCGGGATCACATCAGCCATAGCAGGACCTTGTTATGCAGGCATCCCTATTACCCATAGAGATTATGCCTCTTCCTTTCATGTTATTACAGGGCACCTTAAGGATGATGAAAAAGACGATATCAACTGGTCGGCTTTAGCTGGACTAAAAGGAACTTTGGTTTTTTTGATGGGAGTGGCCAACCTTCAGAAAATCAGTCAAAATCTTATTAGAGAAGGGAAAAATCCGGCAACGCCAGCAGCGCTAATCAGCTGGGCGACAAGGTATAATCAAAGTGTTGTTACAGGTAACTTAGAGACGATTTATGAACTGGCGCTCCAAAACAATGTGAAACCGCCGACCCTTATTGTAATTGGAGATGTAGTAAGCCTTAGAGATAAGCTGAATTTTTTCGAAGAAAAACCGCTTTTTGGAAAAAATGTTGTTGTAACGCGGGCAAGGGAGCAAAACAGTCAGCTAACGGCGATGATCCATGATTTAGGAGGGCATGCTATAGAGCTGCCTGCTATTAAGATAGAAGAAATTGAAAATAATGAAGTATTAAGTCAATGTATAGATCATTTAAAAAGCTATACTTATTTGGTTTTTACGAGCCAGAATACAGTCGGAATTTTCTTCAAGAAGCTTGAAGAAAAGGGGCTGGATACAAGAAGTCTTGGACATATGAAAATAGCAGCAGTAGGGCCAAGTACGGTAAGCAGTCTCAAGTCAAAAGGAATAAACCCAGACATTATACCTCAAAGAGCGGTCGGAGAAGCTGTTTATGAATCCTTAAAGGATATTCTGACTTCTACAGATCATATTTTGCTGCCAAAATCGGCTATTGCCAGAGAGTATCTCACAGAAGAGCTCAGGAAAATCTGTGAGGTGACAGCCGTTTCTCTCTATCATACGGTTACTGAACCCATCGATAAAGAACTCCTTTTAAATCTTTTAGAACAAAATGAGGCCCATTATATTACATTTACCAGTTCTTCGACCGTTACCAACCTGATAAAAGCTATAGGAACAGAAAACATTAACAGGCTTAAAAGCGCAAAGTTAATATCAATCGGCCCTGTTACTTCAGAAACCATCCGAAAGTATGGGCTGGAAGTTTACAAAGAGCCAGATAAGTATACTATTGATGAGATGGCAAAATGTATCATTAAGGATATAAAAAGATGATAAGGAGGTAAAATGAATGGATCATACACAATCAGAAAAGATTTATGAAGAGGCACTTCAGTATATACCGGGAGGCGTTAACAGTCCAGTTAGAGCCTTTAAGTCTGTAGGACTTAACCCGCTGTTTATAGACCGGGCCGAAGGCAGTAAAATATATGATGTGGACGGTAATGAATATATTGATTATATCTGCTCTTGGGGACCTCTTATTTTAGGCCATGGGAATAAAGCGGTATTAAAGGGTATAGAAGAGCAGCTGCTAAAGGGCACAAGCTACGGCGTGCCGACAAGCATAGAAGTCGAAATGGCAAAGCTTATTGTAGAAGCTTACAGGGGAATTGATAAAGTAAGAATGGTAAGCTCCGGAACTGAAGCGACCATGAGCGCCCTAAGGGCAGCAAGAGCTTATACGGGGAAAAACAAAATTTTAAAGTTTGAAGGCTGTTACCATGGGCACTCTGATGCGCTTCTCGTAAAATCCGGATCAGGAACGCTTACTTATGGTGTTCCTACAAGCCTTGGGGTTCCGGAAGATGTTATCAAGCATACATTAGTATGCCGCTATAATGACTGCGACGAAGTAGAAGCTGTTTTTAAAGCACACGGGGCCGATATTGCCTGCGTCATTGTTGAAACCATTTCGGGGAATATGGGACTTGTTCCAGGGAGGAAAAAGTTTATCCAGTTGCTAAGAGATTTAACAAACACTTATCAAAGCGTACTGATTTTTGATGAAGTTATTACAGGCTTTAGACTAGGGTATGGCAGCTCACCGGAGCACTTTGATATTGAGCCGGATATGGCATGCTTCGGGAAGATTATTGGCGGGGGACTCCCCGTTGGAGCTTATGGCGGAAAAAATGAAATTATGGATATGATTTCTCCTCTGGGGCCTGTCTATCAGGCAGGAACCCTTTCAGGCAATCCACTGGCGATGTATGTAGGTAAGAACACGCTGGAATATTTAAAAAACCATCCTGAAGTTTATAGAGAGCTTAGCGAAAAAGCTAAATATCTTGAAGACGGCATAAAAAATAATCTTAAACAGTTAGGATTAGATTTAGCAATGACTAGAGTAGGGTCATTATTTGGTTTGTTCTTTATGACAGGCAAAGCTGAAAGTTATGATGATGTAAGAAACTGCGATCTTGAAAAGTTTAATATCTATTTCAAAGAAATGCTTAGTCAAGGTATTCTGATAGGGCCAGCGCAGTTTGAAGCAATGTTTTTATCAACGGCACATACAAAAGAAGATTTAGACCGAACCATCAAGGCAAACTATAATGCGCTAAAATGTGCATACAACCTATAGATATCAAGAGGGGGAAATAAGGTGAAACAACTTAACAGAACGTTATTAGCTGCTATGCTTCTAGTTATCATGATACCGGCCTATACCTTTGGCATGCATATTATGGAAGGGTTTCTGCCCTTTAAGTGGGCAGTTATTTGGGGGTTGGTATTTATCCCTTTCTTTATGCTTGGTCTAAAAGAACTAAGAAAAATATTTAAAGATAGTCCCCAGCATAAAGTGCTTATTGCACTTGTTACAGCATTTGTATTTGTATTATCTGCTTTAAAGATGCCTTCCGTTACAGGCAGCAGTTCACATCCTACCGGGATAGGCCTTGGAGCTATTTTATTCGGACCTAAAGTTATGGCGGTTATTGGGACGATTGTGCTCTTGTTTCAGGCGATGCTGATGGCCCATGGGGGATTGACAACGCTTGGAGCGAATGCTTTTTCAATGGCTGTGGCAGGACCTTTTGCGGCTTATGGCGTATTTGCGATTATGAAAAAGTGTAATATAAATAGGGGTATTTGTGTATTTGCAGCTTCAGCTGTGGGGAACCTTGTAACCTATGCAGTAACTGCCTTGCAGCTAGGGGTTGCTTTTCCAGACCCAGTTGGGGGAATCGGGACTTCTATTATAAAGTTTTTATCTTTATTTTTGCTCACTCAAATTCCTATTGCGATAGCAGAGGGAATACTTACGAATATAGCTTATGACCTGATTTTAAAAAATAGTCCGGAGGAGGTCGGTGCTTGTGAAACAAAGTAGTATTTTTAAATATTTAGGGTTAGGCGTACTCGTGATCTTGCTGATGTGTATGCCGCTGGTTTTTAAGAGCAGTGCTGCCTTTGAAGGAACAGATGGAGAGGCTTTGGCACTTATTGAAGAAATAAATCCTGAGTATAAGCCTTGGGCAAAGGGAATTTTTGAACCACCAAGCGGTGAAGTTGAAACACTTCTTTTTTGCATTCAAACAGCAATTGGAACAGCAGTTATATTTTACTATTTAGGTTATGCAAAAGGAAAGAAAAAATATGCTGATCATCGATAAGATCGCTTATAATAATCGTTTGGCTGAGACTAACCCCTACTTGAAGTGTGGGATAGGGATATTTTTTTTATTACTTAGTATAATATGGAATCATATAGGGATTCTCATAGCTATTTTTTTAGGAATGAATATTCTTC
This sequence comes from uncultured Clostridia bacterium, assembly GCA_937981575.1. Taxonomy (GTDB): domain Bacteria; phylum Bacillota; class Clostridia; order Lachnospirales; family Cellulosilyticaceae; genus FMMP01. Next base: position 39,841 of record CALJNR010000078.1, read on the forward strand.
TTATCAAAGCAGCAAAAGTCAACCCCAAAATATACATAAGACTTCTTACTATTCCTAGCGTTTTCATTCTGCTGAGTCTTTTGGGTACTTTATTTTATGTGGACAAATCATCAGATGGATTTCTATACAGTATCACATTTTTCGGGTATTCTATTGGATATTCAAGGTTTACTTTAGTAAGGGCTATATATAGTTTATTAAGGTGCTTTTCAGCCCTTACCTGCATTTATTTTATTACGCTGACAACAAGTTTTAACCAGTTGATCTTGGTATTTAAAACGCTGCATGTTCCGAAAGAAATCATAGAAATTGTTATGCTGGTTTATCGTTTTATTTTTATTTTTTTTGAGGAGACTGCTCAAATCTATATCACGCAGGAGCTGCGGTTTGGTTACCTAAACTTAAAAACCTCTTATCATTCGATGGGAATTTTACTGAGCACTTTATTTACAAGGGTTATGACGCGGTATAGGGACATGAGTATTGCACTTGAGACTAAGTTTTATGATGGAGAATTTTATATTTAAGAGGTGAATGCATGCTTGCAACAAATGAGTTGACCTTTCAGTATGATGAAGGCAGTATTGCCCTTAAGAATATTGATATTGATTTAAAAAAAGGAAGTATTATAGGAATAATTGGGGTAAATGGTTCAGGAAAGTCAACCTTATTTATGAATCTGATAGGGGTGCTGAGACCTACGAAAGGAACTGTTCTTTATCATAACGAACCTATTAAATATGATAAAAAAAGCTTAAGAGAGCTTAGAAAGAAAGTCAGCATTGTTTTTCAAGATCCAGATAAACAGATTTTTTACTCAAAGGTTTATGAAGATGCTGCATTTGCCCTTCGTAATTTAGGATTTGATGAAGATGAAGTAAAAAAGAGGGTAAATCAAAGTCTTGAAAGTGTAGGGGCACTAGAATTTAGTAATAAGCCTGTACATTTTTTAAGTCATGGGCAAAAAAAGCGGGTAGCTATTGCTGGCGTATTAGCACTTCAAAGTGAAGTGATACTCTTTGATGAACCGACAGCAGGCCTTGATCCTAAAAGTGTGAGGGCTATTGAAGAGATTATAAAAGCTATTAGCCTCGAGAAAGCCAAAGTTGTGATTTCAAGTCATGATATGGATCTTATTTATCAGCTTTGTGACTATATATACGTGCTTGATAAGGGATGCATTATTTGCGAGGGTTCTGCTGAACAAATATTTACTAAAGACAATATAATAACTAAAGCAGGACTTACAGAACCATGGCTTGTAAAAGTACATAAAAACATGGGATTTCCACTTTTTAAAAGTGAAGAAGAACTGTATGATTATTATAATGAATTAAAAAGGCATTAACTGATTACGCACTCATTGAGCGATGAAGGAGAAAAAGGGATGGAGAACTATAAGTTTTTTCAAAATAAAGCCTGTGAATATTTTCCGTGCCACAAAATGAAAGAGGATAAGGACTTTAACTGCTTGTTTTGCTATTGTCCGCTGTATGCCTTAAAAGAGCAGTGCGGCGGGAATTTTACTTATACAGAGAAGGGTATCAAAAACTGTATGGGATGTATTAAACCTCATACACTTACAGGCTATGACCATATACAAAAACATATTGGGAAAGTGATAGAATTAGGCAAAAAAGCGAGAAGGGATGAAAGGATGGGCAGACTCATATTAGTTACAGGGGGCACAAGGTCAGGTAAAAGCAGCTATGCTGAGAGTTTATGCAAGGCGCAAAATAACAGTACAGCTTACATTGCAACCAGTATTCCTTTTGATGCGGAGATGAAAGATCGGGTTAAAAAGCATCAAGAGATGCGGCCAAAAGACTGGACAACCTATGAAGCTTATGAAAATGTTTATAAAGAAATACCGGAAATTGCCAAAAGCCACAATACAGTCCTTTTAGACTGTATAACTCTTATGGTGAATAATATTATGTTTAACCAGCCTATCGATTTTGAAACATGTATTACTGCTGAAATAGATCAGTTGGAAGCCCTGATCAAGAGGCAAGTAGAACTTTTGATTCAGGAAGTTCAAAAGACAAACTTATATTTTGTGATTGTAACGAATGAAATTGGCATGGGAGTTATAGGCGCCACGAAGCTTACAAGAATCTATACTGATATTATAGGACGAATTAATCAGCAGGTTGCAGCATCCTGTGATGAAGTATATTTCATAGTAAGCGGTCTCTCCATGAAGATAAGGGGATAACGATGAAACGATTTTTAGGTATTATGCAGTTTTTAACCCGCATACCTATTCCTGTTCAATTAGAAATGGATAAAGAATTTCATAAAAGTCTTGTTTATTTTCCTTTAGTTGGATGGGTCTTGGGAATTTTATATTATGTCTTAGGGGTGAGCTCTAGATTTTTTTTCAGTAATGAAATAACAGCTGTCTTTATTTTGCTTGGAACAGTTATATTAACGGGAGGACTTCATATAGACGGAGTCGGAGATACCTTTGATGGACTCTATAGCTACCGGGACAAAGATAGAATGCTTGAGATCATGAAAGACTCAAGACTTGGGACCAATGGGCTGTTAGCGATTATCTTTATCCTGATGTTTAAGCTAATATTCATATATCATCTGCTCGAGGCGGATCATATATGGGGAGTTATGCTGATGCCCATATATGGCAGAATCAATTCATTTGCTGCATGCTACAAAACGAAAACCCCAAGAGAAAAGGGAATGGGCAATTTATTTATTGGTAAGGTTAGCCCTTGCATGTTTATAGTTACAGCAGGGTATATGTTCATTATAGTATTTGGCATTCTTTATGGCCTAACGGATAAAAACCCTATGAAATTCACTGCCCATGCAGTACTATTTTTTTTGGTGCTTCTTGTGAATAGAGGGTTTATCAAAAGTGTTTATAAAAAGATTGATGGCATTACAGGAGATGTGTTAGGAACAATCTGTGAATTTTCAGAAGTCATGTACCTAGCGGGAATCTATATGCTTATCACATGTTGGATATAGACTTCATATCTTTAAGTATAAGGTCTTCAAGGGCCCTACATGGATGAAGTTACTCTGAGAGGCAACTTTGCGTAGATGAATAACTTAAGTATAGATGGTGTTTCTTTGCAATTAAAAAGTATTTAAAGCCCTTGAAATTGTTCTGAATAACCGATGCTGAAAACGTCTATATTATTATTAAGAATAAGAAAATTAAAGTAAGTGAGGACAAGGAAATGAATTTCCAATATGAATCTAATCGTATTTTTGCTAAAGATGAGAAGGGGCAGCTGATAGCTGAAGTTACTTTCCCAGATGCCGGAGATGAGGTTGTAAATATTAATCATACTTTTGTTGATCCTTCTTTAAGAGGACAAGGGGTTGCATCTATTCTGCTGGATAAGGCCTATGAGGTGATTAAAAGGCAGAATAAAAAAGCTGTCTTATCTTGTTCTTACGCAGCTGTATGGTTTGACAGACATCCCGAATGCAAAGATATTGTATTTTAATACAGAATCGTAGATCACCGATGAATCAAGAAAAATTGAGAGAAGTTTTGTAAGTTGTAACTATAGATGACTTGCGGAACTTCTTTTAGTTTTATAGTATCTAAATATAAATAAGGCTATACTCTAAAGACTTCTATAATATGATATAATAATTTAACCTATAGGTTATTTTTAGACAATGTAATGAGATGAGGAAGGGGACCTAACTAATGAATAAATCCATATTAATGCCATTTAGAATGACTGTTGCTGAACAAAATTTAGGACTTTACGGGATAAAAGTTGATAAGAAAAATGGGGAGAGTGTTACCCATCACTGGAGATCAAGGGATCCGGTATGTATTTATTCGGCATCTAAAACCTTTACTGCTTTAGCAGTAGGAATGTGCATCGATGATGTATTTTTAACTGTTAAAGATCCGGTTATTAATTTTTTTCCAGAGTATAAGGGAGTTGCATCTAAAGGCAGTGATCAAATAACAATCGAACATTTACTTCATATGGCTTCAGGAAAAGAGGAATATTGGTTTGGAACAGAAGACCACCTGAAAATGACTTCAGATTGGGCTGAATTATTTTTTAAGGTACCTGTCACTAAGAAACCGGGAACCTATTTTCATTATTCTAATGCTTGCACATATATGCTAGGACGTATCGTAGAGCGGGTAAGCGGCAAAAACCTAAGGGACTTTTTGGCAGCGCGTTTATTTACACCGCTAGGTATTTTCAATCCTCAATGGCATACATGCCCAGGGGGACATACGCTGGCAGCTACAGGATTATATCTAACGATTGATGAGTTTTCAAAATTAGGAATGATTCTTTTAAATGACGGGATCTATAACAATCAAAGACTTATTAGTGAAAATTATATCCATGCTGCTGTAAATCATACTATTGATACGGAAAGGCTGACTTCTGGGAGCACACATCATGGGGCAGGATATGGCTATCAGATATGGCGCTGCGCCCATCAGGGAGCTTATAGAGCAGATGGGAAGTATGGACAGCTTTGTATCGTAGTTCCGGATAAAGAGGCAGTTATAACAGTTACAGCTCATGAAGAAAAAGCAAAAGGAGAAATTATTGAGGCAGTCTTTGAGGATATCATCCCTTTACTTTAATTAAGCGACAAAGGGTGAATAGAGAGAGTCTAAAATAAGTAAACTACTTAATAATGTCCTGAGATAGTAATCCAAGTTCTCAAAGCAGAAAGACCAAATAACAGCATATTCTAAGTAAATGGCTATGAAATGGAGATAGAGCAGTGAGAGTTTTTAGTAAGCCTACGATTTTACTAAGCAGTTGTATTGAACATGAAGCTTGCAGATATGATGGTTCTATGACAAGATGTCCTTTTGTCAGGCAGCTTATGCCTTTTGTTAATTATATTACAGTATGTCCCGAAGTTTCTATTGGCCTTTCGACGCCAAGAGAAGCACTAAGAATTGTTTCAAATACTTCAGCTGAAGAAGACCGACTTGTTTTTTCAAAGTCAGGAGAAGACATAACAAATCAAATGAATGCTTTTTCAGATGCCTTCATCGAAGAACTCTTAAGAGGAGAACTTCATGGGATCATACTAAAGGGGCGCTCGCCATCATGCGGGATAAAAGAAGTTAAAATGTATACAGGAGTGGGTAAATCGGCTGCACTTCCTAAAAAGACTACAGGTATATTTGCTAGAAAAGTTATGGAAAATTTCTCTGGAATTGCAGTTGAGGATGAAGGCAGACTGCTGAACTATAGCATTAGGGAACATTTTTTTACAAGGATTTTTACTTTAGCTGATTTTCACGCTGTCAAAGCAAGACAAAGCATTAAAGAACTCATTCGTTTTCATAGTGAAAATAAGTATTTATTAATGGCATATAGCCCCTCGGGCTTAAAAAAATTAGGCAGGCTAATTGGGAGCTATGAAAAAGTTAATGTCAATGAGCTTTTAAGTGAATACGAAAAACAGCTTACTAGAGCATTAACTTCTATGACAGGAACGATGCGTAATCTTAATATGCTGCTGCATTTATTTGGCTATTTCTCTAAAGAAGTTTCAGAGCAGGAAAAAGCTTTTTTTCTGGATACATTAGAAAGCTATGGCAATAAAAAGGTTCCATTTTCAGTACCGCTTGCTTTAATTCATGCATGGGCTGTCAGATTTGAAAATAAGTATTTAGAAAATCAGACTCTATTTGAAGCGTTTCCTAAGGACTTAATAGAAGTAACCGACTCCGGTAAAGGCATATAAAATAGTATGATTTACTATTTATAGTGTGTAAGTAAATAGGTTACACAGATCAACATTGAATTTTCGGAGAGTTATAAATAGTTTATCATAGGTTTAAAAAATCATAGAATAGCAATAAAACCTCATTGCGTAATGAGGTTTTATTGCTATTCTACATCTTTAAATTTAACTTATTTACGATAGTGCATGTTGTGAACCCGCCCTGAGAAACAACTTTTCATCGAAGAATAACTTAAATTTATATTATATGGTGTTTTTCTATACTATATGTAGGATGATCCAATATTTACTGTTTGATTAAGAAGGAGGATAGGTATCTAGAGAAATAACTTCAGTTTCTTGGAGCTTATCTTTTTCATAGGTTTCACGGGTTACTTTGACTTTATAGCCTGGACTTCCGGTACGTACAAGTTTTTTATCTCCGCTAGGGGTTCCAGGTTTAGAAACATACTGAAATCTTGGTGGAAGAACTTGGTAAACCTCTGATTTGAGCTTATAAGCTTTATTTTTAAGCGTATGATTAGAATAGATATTAACATAGATTTGGTTTTCTTTTACATAAGATTGAATGTAAATAGGATAATCCAGTGTATTTTGAAACTGGAAATCTATGCTGTTCCAGCTTACCGTGGCATCTAAGCCTAAAGGAACGTAGTTCACTGGCTTAGAATGAGGTTTGCGGTTTTTTGGATACAAACCTGTTTTTAAAATAGCATTGTAAAGTGTAGAAGAAACTTGACAGACTCCTCCGCCAAGACCTTGAGATATACGGGAGTTAACAATAACAGGAGCATATTTATATCCTTTTTCAGCAGTCGTTTCACCAAGTATTTCGTTAAAACTAAACGTATCACCTGGAGCCAAGAAGGTACCATTAATTGCTTGGGCACTTAACTTAATATTGGTTGCCTTTCCAGTATCAGGGGTAAAACTCGTACTAAATGAAGTGATACAAGTATCGACATAAGCTAACAAATCAGTAGTATATGCCGGAGTTTTTTTAATAGAATAATCTAAAAGGTTTATTGTTGAATCCATAGAACTATCTAGTGATGATTTCAACTCTGTAAGAAGCGTTCGTTTATTAATAATATACCCATTAGAATGAGGCGTAATGGCTATTGTTCCATCATTATGAATTGAAATAGCTGCATCCGTTGCATCCTTATTGATTTTTAAAATAATATCTTCAATAAATAAATGAGCAGCTTTATCATTAAAATTTAAAGTCACGTCAAATTGCTGCTGTTGATCGCTCAAAAGAAAAAACCATTTTTCCACAAAGTTCAAGCTTAATGGGTAGCTATAAGCCTTAGTTATGACCTCATTAAGATCTGAATCAGTAAAAAAGGTTTTAGGTGAAGCTGTAAACAGCTGATCTTCTAATGTGAGAACAATAGTTTTTTGTAATCTTTTGTCTAAGTACTCGGTTTTAACCTTATCATGTGCTTCGTTTGGAGTCAGCCCTCCTACGTCTATGCCTGCAATGATTATATTTTTGTAAATTCGTTGATCATATTGTGATAAATCTAATGATATTCCCCATTTAACCCCAAGACTAAGACTTGTCAGCCCACAGAAGATTTGAATGAGCAACAGTTTCAGAATAAAACCTTTGTTAATTTCCTTTACCATAATACTCTATTTTTCAAAAAAGCCAAGGATATTTTGGAGGCGTTCTTCTTCGAGTTTGATGAGGGATATTTGTTCCTTAACCATATATTCTTTGTTTTTAATTTGCTGATGGTAGTCATTAATCATTGCAGACAGCTTATCAATTTCTTTCTTAAGGGCAGCAATATCATTCTCATTTTGAGAAATATAATCGTGTGAATAGGCATCTAAGCTATTATACCTATTATTTCCATCTGCTAAAAGCTGTGTTAAATTCATTGATGAAGCTATAAGTATATTATTTAGGGTTGTTTTCTTAACATATTCAGGAAGTTCATCAGGCAAAGCCTTCATCAGGTTTTCGAGTACGAATACTGTCTCTGTCACAGGTGAATCACCCAGACCATATAAGGTATATATTTCCTCGAGGCTCATATTTTTATTATAACGTGCAGAAGGATGAGAAGCATCCTGCGTATCATTTTTAGGAGCAGGAGCAGCAGAGTTTGTGTTGTTTTCATAGTTAGCAGTATCTTCAGAAGAGCTATCTGAATTTTGCTGCGGATTAAACTCTTTTGCATCTGAATTGTTTTTAACCGGACTATCAGATGATGACATTTTATCGTCCTCCTTTTCTATTAATTTATATTTCTCGAGTACAGACAATATCTTTCCCATTTGTATACCCTTTCTTTAGAAAATTATTTTATAGATTTATATATTTTGTTTATATAGAGAAACAACCTATAAACTTAAGTTATTCATCTACGTAAAGTTGTCTCTCACAATGGTTTCACATCATGTATTATCGTCAATACTTAAACTTAGAAATGTGAAATCTATACAATCCTGCTAAAATGACTATAGCAATTAGGAAAATCAGATCAGGATACAGTGCCTATAATAAATAAACCTATAAGTAAACCTGCAATAAGCACAATAGAAGAAGACAGCAAATAATAAAAAGAGTGGGTCATCTGATAATTAAAACAATGAAAAAGCCTATTTACAGCATAGATAAAAAGATTTGTGATAATTAATGCCGCGCACAACCCACAGAGTATGATCAAAAATATCATTTCACTACTCCTCAACAACTAAAATATATAAGATATTATACAGTAATAAAAAAATTATATCAATAAATACAGTTTATATATTGAAAATAATCGTCGTTTTATGGTGTGATAGCGAGAATAGATGAGAGTTACGCCAATAAATGATAAAGTTTTTTAAAGGGAATATTCATTAATGAACATAAAAAGGGTGCACTAAGCTTTAGAAGCAGCCTAGGCACCTGTTTGTGACATATCAACTTAGAAGGATTTTTGCCAGTTCAGGGCTGATAAGATGATAGGTTTGAGTTTCAGTTGAAGCTACAATACGGGTATCATCTCCATAGCTTGTAATTGTAAGTCTTTTGTCATCTTTAAAAGAAATAACTAAGATGCTGCCCGAAATCATTTCAATATATGATGTATCATCTATCATGCTTGCATTAAAGGCATTAACGATTTCGGTTTTATCTAAATCAGTATCTTTAACATTACCCTCTAGATCATAGAGTTCAACTTTCTCTACATCCTCAATGCGGATGTTTTTTGCCTCATCGGCACCTTTAAGAATAATGCCTGCCGCCATATCTTCTTGGGTAGGTTCGGGAGATGGAAGAGGAGCTTTTGGACTGCATGCAGATAACAACATTATACTCAGTAATAAAGTACAGATTTTTAATATTATTTTTTTCATAGTCTATCATCCTTTCTGAAGCTAATTGTTTTTGACACTGATTTAGACGTACTGAAAAATAAAAAGTTCCGTATTTAATATTCCTTATCTACTGTAATAATACATTCGTAATGAGGATTAATCTCTTTGACAGCTTCACAGAGCATTGTTTTCAATTTTTCTTCAGAAATAACCCGTCCAAGATTTTTAGCGTCAACAATAATATCAAAGATTAAAGTGCGATGATCCCCTTCACCTATTACCCTAAAATCATGCATAGATTTAATAAGGGGATTATATTTTATGGCCTTGGTTACTTCATTTTTAATTTTTATTACTTCTTCAGTCATAATGCAGATGGGATCCATATGGATGACGAGGTGGAGCTGAAGCTTTTCACTCAGCTCTCTTTCTGCTTTATCGATGATTTCATGAATCACCATAATTGGAATATCCGCAGGTATTTCAGCATGGATTGAAGCCATCGTTCTGGATGGGCCATAATTATGCACTATTAAATCATGAACACCAGTAATATAGTCATATGAAAGGACACCTTCAGTAAGTTCTTTAACAAGCTCTGCGTCAGGGGCCTCGCCAATGAGTGGATTAACAGTGTCGCGTATTAAGTTAAAGCCTGCATATAAAATAATAACTGCTACGATGCAGCCAATATAGCCGTCAACAGGAAAAGTTGTAAATCTTGAAACAAAGAAGGAGATAACGACAACAGAAGTAGTAAAAACATCCCCTATAGCGTCGGTTGCAGTAGCTTTGAGTGAAGAAGAATTTATCTTATTCCCCAGGTTTTTATTTAATAGACTAAGCCATACTTTGAAAAATATTGAAACAAATAAGAGGATGAATGGAACCCATTCAAAATTTACAGGAGTAGGATTGATAATACGGTCTATAGACGATTTGATAAACTGAAAGCCTACAAGCATAACTAAAAATGCAATAATAAGAGCAGAAATATATTCAATTCTGCCATGGCCATAAGGGTGTTCTTTATCTGCAGGTTTATCTGAAAGTTTAAAACCAATAATTGTTATAATAGAAGATGCTGCATCTGATAAATTATTAAATGCATCGGCTAAAACGGCTACAGAGGATACAATTAATCCCACTGCTAATTTAATAGCAAAGAGCAGAAGATTAACTATAATGCCTATGATGCCGGAAAGATAACCTACTTTACCGCGAACAGTTCGGTCTTTAAAATCAGTACTGCCTTTTAAGGCTATTTTTAATAAGTAATTTGTTAACATACTAACCTCCACATAGAGTAACCTAAGTATTATCATAAGACTTTTTGAATTAATTATTCTTATAGAGTGCGTTTATTTAAAAAAGAGATTCATCGCGTTATATTTCCTTAACCATAGAAAAGACACACATAAGAAGTTATAAAAATCCTAAGCATATAAGAATGGAATAATTAAGTATAAGCCTTTAGAAAATTTTTTACAAGATTTGCTTGAATAATGTTTATAGATATTACTTATTATTATATGGAGATAGGACAATAGATGTTTCAACGAGGAATAATAAAAAAGACTATTTCCACAAGGAAATAGTCTTTTTTATTATTCCTCTATAATTTCTTCTTCTATAATAGAGGTGTGTTCAGATGTATCTTTATTTGCATTTTTATCTGTAGATGCATCTTTTGTTTGTGAATTTTCTGTACTAACATCTGCTGATTTAGCATCAGCTTGTTCATCAGATACTTCAGCACTTATTTCATCTGATGGATTATTAACAGCAGCTTCATCACTTGGAAGAGCTAACTTTTCGTATGTAGATGTAATTTGAGTATTTTTATCATCAGAAAGAGCTACTTTAACAGCATCCATAAGCAAATAAGCTGCTGCTGAAGCGCTGGTGTTTTGAGGAAGCTCTAAAGACTGAGTTGCAGTAACATAGGTATTTACATAATCAATACCGTATGCTAAATCCTTATAAAGCATAGATGTTTTTTCATCCAGCCCTGCTAAGGCTACAGAAGTAATTTTATTATCCTGCACTTCCACAATCAAATCCATTTCTGCATCAGATAACGAAATTCCTGCTATGTACTTGCCGTCCTGATATGTATCGGATGGTGCAAATGTTTGAGCTGCATCCTTGTTTCTAAATAATAAGAAGACAAGTAGTGCAACAGCAATAAGTACAATAATAAGAGGAATTTTGAGATCTTTGAGTTTAAATACCATAAACCTAGGATTAGACATGATTACCCTCCTTTTTTAATAAGATGTCCTAATACATATATATGGATAAGCAATAAATTATATGCAAAATAAAATAATAAAAAATAAATAAAAAATAATATTTAGCGCAAGTCATGGGGGACAAAAATATACTAGTAATAGATGGAGGATACTGCATAATAAAATAGACATAGTTGAATAATAGTAGGGAGGTTTAACCTATGGGAAAAAAGATAAATATAGACAAAACGAGCCATCAAACTCAGCTTGTAGGTTATCTGAGAAATGAAATAATCAATCAGCTTGAAATAGATATAGTAAGTAAAGAAATCATTATTTACCCTGGTGCGATAAAGCATATCAAAGAAAGACATCCTTACACTTTTAAAAAATATTTTCATAAGCTAATTGAAATCATTAAGGTTCCAGATTATATCGGAATAGTCGATACAGAACCTTACAAAATAGAACTCATTAAAAATTATAAAGATAATATTCTTGTGGCCATTAAAATTGAAGAGGATCATGAAGCCTTTATTTCAAGTATGTATATTATTGCACAAACGGCACTGGAAAAAAGAATAGAATCAGGAAGGCTCTATAAAATAAACCTTGGATCAGCTGCAGATCTTGGAAGGAAGCGTTACAAGAACATAAAAAAATATAAATAATAAAGGGCTCACCCAAGTGAACAAGCGCTCACCAAAGTGAAGACTCTTACTTTGGTGAGCGCTTATTAACAAAAGTCATTTCTGATTTAATGCAGTAATACCTAAGCATACCATTCCAATGGCAAGAAGTGTTATGATATTTTGAGTATCGCTGGCTTTGGTAATGATTAAGACAAGTGAAGCAATCCCCATTGCGAGGCCAACTGCTTTAAAAATAGTGTAGATGAGTTTTTTATCCACCCGAATCATCCTTTCACAATAAAGTTATTAATAACTTTATTTTATTGTATATATATTTTACGTGTTAGTATCAAAGGTCATAAATTAAAGGTGACTTAAGTCATAAATGCATCAATAATCTATGAACTTATAAGGTATACTTCATAATTCATTTATGATAATATAAAAATAAATCGTTATACAAGAAACAAAGGAGAATCAAGATGATAGATATAGCACAAACAATAGATCATACGTGTTTAAAACCTACTGCAACAGAGGAAGATATTAAAAAGTTATGCGAAGAAGCAGCGCAATATCATTTCAAAACAGTATGTGTGCCTGCTTGTTATGTTGCAATGGCAACACACCTTTTATCAGGGACTTCTGTAGGCGTGACAACAGTAGTAGGATTTCCTTTAGGATACACAACAACAGCAGCCAAAGCTTTTGAAGCAAGAGAAGCTGTACTTAATGGGGCATCTGATATTGACATGGTTATTAATATTGGAGCCCTCAAGAACAAAAAATATGATTATATAAAATATGATATTGAGGAAGTTGTGAAAGCAGCAAAAGAAACTGATTTCAATGTCATTGTTAAAGTTATTATCGAAACCTGTTACCTGGATGAAGATGAAATTACAAAAGTAACTGAAATAGTAGTTGAAGCAGGCGCTGACTTTGTAAAAACATCAACTGGATTTGGTACAGGAGGGGCGACAATAGAGCATATTAAGCTGATGAAAGGTATAGTCGGGGATAAAATTAAAATCAAAGCATCAGGAGGGATAAGCAGTCACGATGATGCTAAAGCGCTTGTTGCAGCGGGGGCCGACAGGTTAGGAACGAGCAAAAGCATTGCCATTATAACTGGAGATGAGCCAGCTCATCAAGCCGGATATTAAGGAAAGGCTGATGTATTTATTAGATAAGTCAGATTGTTTGTTGTAAGTTTTTCGAAATCCTCCAGCTTAGGCCTGGAGGTATTTTAAATGAGCGAAATAGAACATGATAAAGCCGGTAATTCTCATAAACATTTAGTGGATAGAATTGAATTTAACAAGCAATTAATATATAATGAAAATAAGTCAAAAAATGTTATAAAAAGAAGAATGTTTGATGATACAAAAGCATTAAGGCAAGAAATTATAATCGTTAAGGAAGTGATACAATGAAAAGTTCGGTATTGTTAGAGGCAGGAACAGGAGAAGTAGAAATTATTGTATTTATTGTAAATGGCAATGCTTATTGTATCAATGTGCTGAAAACCAGAGAAATTATACGATTAAGTGAAGTGCGCCCAGGGGCAGTAGACAATAAAAGTATATTAGGTCTTGCCAGTGTAAGAGATAAGGTGATGACAGTAGTTGATCTAAGCTATATCCTTGATAAAAAACAAACAGATTTATCAGAATCTAAAATGGCACTTGTTTGTGAGTTTAACAGACAAGAGATTATGTTTGTTGTAGACAGTATAGTTGGCATACAGCGTGTGAAATGGGCAGATATTGCTAAACCGGACGGACTCTTAAAGGCATCTTTGGCTGTTGGTAATATTCTTACAGACAATGGCATACTTTTATTATTAGATTTTGAAAAGATTGTTACGGATCTTTCGGATTCAGAAAATGTTTATCTCAAAAAGAAGGCAACAATGACCTCGAAGACCGAAAGAGAAGGGAAGAAAGTTTTTATTGCTGAAGATTCGAAGACCATCAGAAGCCTGTTAAAAGAAGTACTCATTGCTGCAGGCTATATCAATCTTACACTCTTTGATAATGGCCAGGATGCTCTTAGAGCTATTTATGAAATCAAAGAAAAACATGGAGCAGCATTTAATAAAGGTGTAGATCTCCTGATTACAGATATCGAGATGCCGATTTTAGATGGGCATACTGTAACTAGAAGAATAAAAGAAGACCCTATATTAAATGAACTGCCTGTAATTATTTTTTCTTCACTTATTACAGATGACCTTTTTCATAAGGGTGAAAAAGTAGGAGCAGATAGACAAATCAGCAAACCATCTATAGATGGGCTTGTGGCATCTCTTGACGAATTGTTGTTTTAGGGGCTTGACTAAATAATAAACTTTGATACAATATATACTAATAAAATAAGAAAAATCTATGATGAGAAAGAGTATAATCTTAAAATCAGAGAGTGAGCAAAAGCTGAGAGCTCACACAAGATTAGAAGACATCTCGGAGAGAGCTTTTGAAATAAAGTAGGGAGCAACGCGTAGCTGGCGTTACAGGCTGATGAGTGCAAGGGCAGAATCTGCCTTTGAAACAGGGTGGCAACACGGTAATATCGTCCCTGACAGAAATGTCAGGGGCGTTTTTTATTTGGGCTGCATCACGCTATATGATGTTTTTATAATGATTATGCTGTTTAATGTTTTAGATACACTTTTTTAAGAAGCATAAACAGCCTAGGAAAGGGATGACTATGGAAGAAATTCGTGCACTTAAAGGAACTAAAGATATTTTTGGAGATGAGATGAGGAAGTGGCTTGATATAGAGGACATCATCAGGAACTTATGTGATGATTTTGGTTTCGGCCAAATCAGAACACCTATTTTTGAGTTCACAAAGCTTTTTAAAAGAGGTGTTGGTGAAACAACAGATATTGTTAACAAAGAAATGTATTCCTTTATTGATAAAGGAGAAAATGATATTACACTAAAACCAGAAAGTACTGCCGCTGTAGTTCGTGCTTATCTTGAGCATGCTATGTATGCAGATACGCAGCCTACAAAGCTTTATTATATTTCCCCAACCTTTAGATATGAGAAGCCGCAGACCGGGCGCCAAAGACAATTTCACCAGTTTGGTATTGAAATGTTTGGCAGTGATTCACCTTCAGCAGATGCAGAAGTTATCGCTGTTGGGCATACACTTCTTAAAAGATTAGGGATTAAAAAAGTAGAACTGCATATCAACTCTTTAGGCGGGCCTGAGTGCAGAAAACGCTATAATGAAACACTGAAGGCCTATCTGCATTCTAAAGAAGAGCGCCTATGTGATCTTTGCAAAGAAAGAATGGATAAAAACCCGCTTAGAGTATTAGACTGTAAAAATGAAAAATGTCAAGGGGAACTCACAGATGCACCGACTGTACTCGATACACTTGGTGAAGAATGCAAAGCTCATTTTAAAAAGCTTCAGGAGCTGCTTACAGCGATGAATATATCTTTTATAGTAGATCCAAGTATAGTTAGGGGTCTTGATTATTATACGAAAACAGTATTTGAATTTATTTCGAATGATATCGGAGCGCAAGGGACTGTATGCGGCGGCGGAAGATACGATAAGCTGGTTGAAGAAATAGGCGGCAAACCAACACCGGCAGTAGGATTCGGAGCTGGAATGGAAAGGCTCCTTCTCGTAAGAGAAGCAGAAAATAAAGATGCATTCAGCGAGGCGTCTCGTGATATCTTTATTGGATACAGAGGAGATGAAGCAATGCTTGAGGCCTTTAAACTAGTAAATGATTTAAGACAGTCAGGCATCAGCGCAGAAAGTGACCATCTTCAAAGAAGTATAAAGGCGCAGATGAAATATGCCAATAAAATAAATGCTAAGTTTTCAGCCATTATTGGAGAAAGTGAGCTTCAGGAACAGTCGGTGCAAATCAAGAATATGGAGACTGGAGAAGCGGTCACTGTACCTTTTATGCAGCTTGTGGACGTTATGAAAAATATATTAGCTAAGCTGTAAGGCAGTTTGATAAAGCTTGCAATTTAGCATTAAAGATTAAGATCATATAAGATAAGATTTCAGCTTACATTAAACGGAGGTAAACCCATGTCAGAATCAATGCAAGGACTTAAAAGAACCCATCATTGTACAGAGCTTTCAGCTGCTAATATTGGGCAGGAAGTAGTGGTAACAGGATGGGTACAAAGAAGAAGAAACTTAGGCCAGCTGCTTTTTATTACGCTTAGGGATATTTCAGGCCTGCTGCAGTTATCTTTTGGTGAAAACACTGAA
Source organism: uncultured Clostridia bacterium (assembly GCA_937981575.1). Taxonomy (GTDB): domain Bacteria; phylum Bacillota; class Clostridia; order Lachnospirales; family Cellulosilyticaceae; genus FMMP01. Next base: position 56,015 of record CALJNR010000078.1, read on the forward strand.
CGTGCTGTATTTGAAAAAGCAGAAACCCTTAGATCAGAGTTTGTTATTGCAGCAAGGGGAGTTGTCGTATCTAGAGGCGAAGATGCCAATAAATCTATGAAAACAGGCGATATTGAAATAGATGTTAAAGAGCTTCGCATTCTTTCAGAGGCTGAGACAACACCTTTTGAAATTGTAGAAAACAGTGATGTAAGAGAAGAACTAAGACTTAAATACCGATATCTTGATCTAAGAAGACCGGATATGCAAAAAAATCTGATTCTAAGAAGCAAAGTTGCACAATCTGCCAGAAGATTTTTAGAAACAGAAGGCTTTTTAGAAGTAGAAACCCCAATTCTTATTAAAAGCTCACCGGAAGGGGCTAGAGATTATATCGTGCCTTCAAGAGTGCATCCAGGAAGTTTCTACGGATTGCCTCAATCTCCGCAGATCTTTAAGCAGCTCTTAATGGTGTCAGGTTATGACAAGTATTTCCAGATTGCTAAGTGTTTCCGTGATGAAGACCTTAGGGCAGACAGACAACCGGAGTTTACTCAAATCGATATCGAAATGTCTTTTGTAGATGTTGAAGATGTGATTGGAGTGAATGAAAGACTGATTCAAAGAGTATTCAAAGAAGCTATGGCTATGGATATCCAGCTTCCAATTGACAGACTTACTTACAAGGAAGCTATGGACAGGTTTGGATCAGATAAGCCAGATATTCGTTTTGGTCTCGAGCTTTGCGACCTTTCAGATATCTTTGAAAACTGTGGTTTTGCAGTATTTGAAAATGCGCTCAAGGAAGGCGGGGCAATTCGCGGAATCAATGCCAAAGGAATGGGAGATCTGGGACGTAAACAGATAGACAGTCTTGTAGCGTTTGGTAAGGATTTTGGTGCAAAAGGTGTAGCTTGGCATCAAATTAGACCAGATGGAGAAGAAAAATCATCTTTTGCGAAATTCTTAAATGATGAGACGCTTGTGGCTCTTAAAGAACGCATGAGCACAGAGCAAGATGATCTTATTCTGATCGTTGCAGATAAACCATCAGTTGTTTATGCTTCACTTGGAGCACTAAGATTAGAAGCAGCTAAGAGACTTGAACTCATATCTAAAGATGAATTCAAATTTGTATGGGTTACAGATTTTCCGCTGCTTGAGTTTGATGAAGAAGCCAATAGGTATGTTGCTATGCACCACCCGTTTACAATGCCAAAAGACGAGGATATCCCTTTGATGCAGACTGACCCAGGGAAAGTTCGTGCAAAAGCTTATGACTTATGTTTAAATGGCTGCGAACTTGGTGGCGGCAGTATTCGTATTTATCAAAGAGATGTACAGGAACAAATGTTTAAGCTGCTTGGATTTTCAGAAGAAGCAGCATACAGTCAGTTCGGTTATTTGCTGAATGCCTTTAAATATGGGGTTCCACCTCATGGAGGCCTTGCATTTGGTCTTGACCGCATGATTATGCTGATGTGCAAGGCAGACAGCATACGTGACGTTATTGCTTTTCCAAAGGTAAAAGATGCAAGCTGCCTGATGACAGAGGCGCCAAGTCCTGTTGAAGACAAACAGCTGGAAGAATTAGCACTTAGCATTAAAACAAATACAGAAGCATAATAAATCATTTAATAAAGAAAGTATGAAATTCAATAACAAGTAATAATTATAAGAAGAGGTGATTTAAATTTATAAGCCTCTTCTTTTTTATTGATAAAATTAAATGTATTATGAAAGGTATGATAAAGAGTGAAACGAGCGATTGTTATTGGCGCAAGCAGTGGAATAGGAAAAGAGGTTGCAAGAGAGTTATCAGAAGAAGGATATATTTTAGGTCTAGCGGCCAGAAGAACAGAACTGCTGGAAGGATTAAAAAATGAATTAAACCATCCGGCTTATATTCAGCGAGTAGATGTAGGCCAATCTGAAACAGCAACCCAGCTAAGAAGCTTAATAAATAAGCTGGGAGGTCTTGATCTTATTATAATCAGTTCGGGAGTAGGATTTATTAATACAGAATTAGAGTGGGAGAAAGAAAAGCAGACAATAGAGGTTAATGCACTAGGATTTGCTGCAGTTGCTAACGTTGCTTTTAACTATTTTGCAAAACAAGGAAGCGGATGTATTGCAGCGATATCTTCAATAGCTGCAATACGAGGAAGTGCAGAGTCACCTTCCTATAGTGCATCTAAATCTTTTGTTTCTAATTATATGGAAGGACTTAGGTGCAAAGCTAAAAAGCTTAAGAGCAGTATCCAGGTGATTGATATTCAGCCAGGCTTTGTAAATACAGCTATGGCGCAGGGGGAAGGCTTGTTTTGGGTTGCTGATACTCAAAAAGCCGCAAGGCAGATTGTAAAGGCCATTCATCAGTCAAAAAACAAGGTTTACGTTACTAAAAGGTGGAGAATCATTGCATATATACTACGTGTGATGCCGGATTGGCTATACTATAAGTTAAATGTATGACAAGAGAACTTTAAAAGGAGTTTCTTAAGAAGCAGCATAACTAAACCAAGTAAGATAAGTCCCATGCTGGTTAGGATAAAGAAACTTTTTAACTGGGTAAATACACTGGCTGTTTTAGC
>CALJNR010000079.1 GCA_937981575.1 uncultured Clostridia bacterium
TAGATATAAATTTAAGGTATATGTTTTAGACTGCACCTTAAATTTAGAAAAAGATGCGGGTAAGAGGGAGCTGCTTGAAGCAATGAAAGGACATGTTCTGCAATATGGCACCTTAACCGGAAAGTTTGACAAGGCAGCTAAGAACGAAACTTGAAGCCGCTCATTGTATATATTATAAAAGCTTCTGTTTCTAATATGAAATGGAAGCTTTTCAGTTATAGCTCTTTTGGGCATGAAAAAGTATGAACGTTTTGGTTTGGATTTTCAAATTGCGCTGTCCATTAGCTCCTTGCTTTTAGTCACGAATATTCCTATACTTATACTGCTTGCCATTTAACTCATATGTTGGCAAAGGCGAAAAAAGGGTAAAGAACTTCACAAAATGAATATTAACGATCTAGAAAAAGATTTATCTCTAAGTCGAATAACTATTTCATGTTATAAGTTACCATAAAAAAAGATAGCGATTTATAAAAAAAAGGTTTGAAAAAATATGCGAATGCGCATATAATAGTAATAGTCAAAAAGTTGATGAGCTGTCGCCAAGCGGTAAGGCCCTGGATTCTGACTCCAGCATCCGAAGGTTCGAATCCTTCCAGCTCAGGTACAATAAAAAACGCAGTTAAGCAAAGGCTTAACTGCGTTTTTTATTCTATAAATCCAACCCCTATTTTTTTATTAGCGTTAAATAAATAAAATTTTTTATGTAACTTTAGAATATCAAGAGGAGCTTCAGGGTCTAAGTATTGTAAAGAAGCCTTGATACCGCCTTCATAAAATTTAATTTGAGTTATCCTTGCGCAGTACATATGAGAGGCAGGCGTATCTTGTTCATCAATTACACATACTGGGAAGATGTAACCATTCCATATTCTTAACCTAGGAAACCATAGCCCACCTTCTTTGAAAGCATACCATCTAATATAAACAGGAATAAACGGCCCTTCCTTCTTAAGATTATAGTAATCTGTATACCAATTCATCGGCTCCGAAGAGACATCCTCTTTTTTTCTTCGTATGATAGAAAGATCAGTATAGCCTTCATACTTTATATAGGGAGATTTAATATAAGATATAGATATAAAGCTAATTGCAATAAAGAAAAATGAGTGCAAAGAGAATAAAGACAGTAATATTCCCATAAAGATTGAAAGGATACAAACAAAGGTAACCCTAAAGGTAATCAGGCGGTTACATGACTTACAGTTCCATATGTTTTTGTTAAGTCCATGACTTGTTAAGACTGTTTCATCAAAACTAATAAGTTCTCCACACCAAGGACAGCGTTGCTGGATCATCTATACCACCTAATTGATTTTAAAATTTTTATATTGATTTCGGCTGTAGTTATCTGAATTAAGTTTAACAATTTTGTATTTATTAAACAATAAAAATATTTAAATACCCCCACATTTTTTGCAGCAGTAAAAATTTGTAAATAGATTAATTCCTACAACTTCATATTATTTAACTTACTACGGTGTCCATTTATTTAATAGAGGAATATATTATATTAAAAATTTCGTCGTAATAGTTGTCATAATAGGGGGAAAGAAGGAGATGCAGCTGACAGTAAAAAGAAAATTATATTTCTCATTTGGTCTGTTATTAGTTATTATGTTTGGGCTTAGTGCTTATGCCCTTTATATTGCAAGTGAAATGAATAGTAACAGCATCAAGCTTAGTAAAGGATGGATGGAAGGACTTCATCTTGCACATCGAATCAATACATCAGCAGTTGACTTTAGAATTAGTGAATATACGCATATTATAACGCCTAGAGAAAAGGATATGACAGGAGTAGAAGAAGAATTAGCCGGGTTAATAGAAGAAATAGAAAAAGACTTAAGAGATTATGAAGGAACAATAGAAATAGAAATAGATAGAAATCTCTATGATGAAGTTAGTAAGCTGTGGACAGAGTATTTAGAACTTCATACAAGGGCTATTAAACTAAGCAGAGAGCAAAAAAAAGATGAGGCCATGATGCTGTTTTCAAATGAACTGGCAAATCAGTTTGATCTGTTTAGTTACAAAACAGATATCTTAGTAAGACTCAATAAAAATTATGCTGAGTTGGAAGAAGAAAACAATATTAAACTGTATAATAAAGCAAAAACAGTGTTTATAAGCATTTTTGCCTTAAGCTTCATACTATGCAGTTTATTAGCCTTCATTATAAGCAGAAGTATTACGTTGTCGATCCGTAAGGTTGTGGAGGGGGCAACTCAAATTGCAGAAGGAGATTTGACTCAGAAGATAAACATTCGTTCTAAAGATGAAATGAAAAAGTTGGGAGACGCTTTTAATACTATGGCAAAAAAGCTCCATGGGGTTTTATTTAAGATCAGTGAAAACGCTCAGCAGCTGGCGGCTGCATCTGAGGAACTGACTGCAAGTTCTGAGCAAAGTGCAAAAGTTACAGAGCAGATAGCTAATACGTCGGGGACAATAGCTGAAGGGGCAGAAAGGCAACTTATGAGTGTTAAGGCTGCGTCAAAGTCCATCTTGCAAATAGCAGAAGGTATAAATGAAATTACAAATAGAAATCAAGAGGTAACAGAAGCTGCAAAAATGGCATCAGCGGCAGCAGAAAAAGGCATGATTGCTGTAAGTTCAGTTGCTGTTCAAATTAAAGATATAGAAGATACTATTGCTGATACATCCCATATTATAGAGAATTTAAACAAAAGGTCGGATGAAATAGAACTTATTGTTAAACTCATTACAGACATTACTGGGCAGACAGATCTGCTCGCTCTAAATGCTGCAATCGAGGCAGCTAGGGCGGGAGAAGCTGGCAGGGGTTTTGCTGTTGTGGCCAGTGAAGTTAGAAAGCTTGCAGAGCAGTCCAAACAATCTGCAGGACAAATTAAGGATCTTATTAGAAATATTCGTATGGAATCCAGTAAAGCAGTAAGCTCAGTTAGCAAAGGAACAGAAAAGATTAGAGAAGGAATCGAGAAGTCTAAAGAGGTAAATAGTGCATTTGAAAGTATACAGGCGGCTATAGAAGAAGTTGAATACAAAATAAAAGAAGTTTCTAGGGCGATTGATCAGATTTTACAAGATAAAAAAGTTATTACGAAATCAATAGAAGTAGTAGAAAAGGCAGCAGAAGCAGGCACCCATGCGAGTCAGGAAAATGCCGTTGCAACAGAACAGCAGCTGGCAAATATGGAAGAAATAGCTTCAGCGGCTCAAGCACTTTCAAGAACTGCCGAAGACTTAAATATGTTGATAAACCAATTTAAAATGGCAAAGAAATAAAATAGTTCTGAGGTCAGGCTTATACATTGAAATAAAGATGGACTTAAAGTAGATGAAAGGTGTAAAGCACTTTACTTTAGCTTTAAAAGTAGATATAATAATAACAAATTTAATAGGCCATGTGTTTGCGGGGGGACCTTATGGTTGAGAAGGATAAAACCTGACCCTTTGAACCTGTGAGTTAATACTTACGTAGGGAAGCAAAGCGAATATTATTATATTTGATAACTCGATGCACTTACCAGTAGGTAGGTGTTTTTATTTTGAGATAAGAAAGTTCGCCCGGGCTGGCAAGGGAACAAACATTCTTATCTCACATGCGCGTGTGTTTTTCGCGCTTTCTTGTTAAAATAGGAAAATAGCATGGCTGGATGTGAAATATGAAATCTTTTTAATAAAATGAAAAGAGGATTAAATGAGAGGTATGGAAGAGATTATTACAAACATCATAGAGATTTTACATAAAACTAAATCGGGAGCTTCTTTGGTACATTGTCTAACCAATCCCCTTACCGCTAATGACTGTGCCAATATGATTCTTTCAGTAGGTGCGCGGCCTATTATGGCTCAGCATCCAGTAGAAGTAGAAGAAATTACAGCAAAGTCAAAGGCATTGGTTATTAATATTGGAAGCATAACCGATGAACGAATAGAAGCTATTTTTTTATCCGGAAAAGCAGCAAGGCTGCACCAAATTCCTATTATCTTTGATCCAGTGGGAGCTGCGGGAAGCAGGCTGCGTAAGGAACTTTCAGCGAAGATACTAGAGGAACTTCAGCCGGATGTAATTCGGGGCAATCTATCTGAGATTAAAGCGCTTGCAGGTATTGAAATACAGACAGATGGTGTTGATGCAGCGCCAGAAGACAAAATCACAGGTGAAAATATCTTTAGCTTTGCTGAAATCATAAAGGCATTTTCTATAAAGCAAAAGGCAGTAGTTGCAGCAACAGGCAAAACAGATATTATTGCATATAAGGAAAAGGTTTATCTTATTCAAAATGGCACACCTATGCTCAGTCATGTTACGGGGACAGGCTGTATGTGTACAAGCCTAATGGGAGCTTTTTGCGGCCAAGGAAACAATTTAACAGGAACTATGGCTGCTTCGATAGTTATGGGAATAGCCGGGGAGCTGGCAGAGTTGTCTTCTAATGGTATAGGAAGTTTTAAAGTGGCTTTATTTGATCAGATTTATCATATTTCAGAGGAACATATAAAAGAGAGGGGCAAAATCATTGAATACCATTAATTATTCATTATATCTTGTAACAGACAGCAGTCGATTTGAAGAAGAAGGGTTCTTTCAGGCTGTTGAAACCGCTTTGCAAAACGGAGTAACCTTACTTCAACTTCGGGAAAAAGAACTTACATCAAGAGCCTTTTATGAAAGAGCACTTCAAGTTAAAAAGCTTACAGACCATTATGATGTACCGCTTATTATTAATGATCGAATAGATATTATGCAGGCGGTTGATGCGGCGGGGGTTCACCTGGGGCAAGCAGATCTTCCGCTTAAAGAAGCCAGAAGGATGTTGGGAAAAGATAAAATAATTGGAGTAAGTGCCAAAACAGTAGAACAGGCTATGGAAGCCGAAAAAGATGGGGCCACATACCTTGGAACAGGGGCAATCAATCCTACCACCACAAAGGTTATTACCCAAATCACAGCAATTGCTACGTTAAAAGAAATCTGTGAAAGTGTAAAAATCCCTGTCGTTGCAATTGGTGGCATTAATGAAAAAAACGCTTATGATCTCATCGGAACAAAGATTAAAGGGATTGCCGTTGTATCAGCTATATTAGCACAAAAAGATATTCAGGCAGCGACTATTAATCTTACTAAGGTGATAAAGGAAGTTATTCAAAGTTAAAGAATAAATAAATTTAGATTACATCCTCTGAAAAAGCTATTATGAATAGTATTTCAGAGGATTGTTTTATGG
>CALJNR010000080.1 GCA_937981575.1 uncultured Clostridia bacterium
GAAAAAGTGCAAGCACTTTTTCTCCGTTCGACTTGCATGTGTTAAGCACGCCGCCAGCGTTCATCCTGAGCCAGGATCAAACTCTCATATAAAAGTTTGTCCACATTCGATTAGAATGTTTGTGACTATAATTACTTGTACGTCTTAAAGTTTACTATTTAAAGTAATCTTCAAGTGTTTAAAGTTTCCTTTAAACTGTACTCATTTGCTTCTTATATAGAAGCTAATGAATCGACTGGTTTTATGGTTACTATTTTATTTTCAAAGTTCATTTAAACTATTTATCACAATGTTTCATGTCTTGCTGTTGTCATCCCTAACTAGCGGCGACTTTTATAATATTACAGCATACACTTACATAAGTCAACACTTTTTTTAAACTTTTTTATTTTTGATTCATCACTATTTAGTAAATGTTCTTCCCTTTTTATCTTACAATATGTCTATTTCCTCTAATATAGTGTTGCCCATCAAAGCTTAATCATACATCAAAGTCGGTAAAATTTTAGTTGTTATTTTATAGTTACTTTAATACTAGAATACTTTTTGCTCTATCATAAGTAATTTTTTTTATAAAACACTGCATCGAAAAAAGATTTTAGAATATTTACAGCGGCTTGTCATAATTTATAATAGATGGTTTTATATTTTACTGGAGGGATAATATGAAAAAAAAAATCAAAAGTAATGCTTTAAACTATTCTCAAATCTACCGCACCTTACTTCTTTCCTTTATAGCATTTTTAATGTTTATACTCATTAACTTTTTTTTGCCTGTAGCTAACTATATTTCTGTCTTCTTGATCTTTTTGAGTCTTATTTTTCTAGCTGTGCATTTTTACACAAAGAAACTGCATTCACTCATCATCTCGTTTGCCCTATGTTCTTGTTCACTTATAATTATTATGGTGTTTTTATATATCGGAAAACATTTAAGCTATTATATTTAAAAACACTTGCACCCAAAGTTTACATCCACTATACAGAAAAAAAGAGCGTATTTATCCATCCTAAGTATAAAGCATACTTAAAAAGATGTGATAACTATGCTCTTTTTTTATTTCCCATCTATTCTGGATTACTCATTAGCCTCTACTACAACTTCTATTAATTCTCCAAAGTAATCATTTCGTGAACTGTGCCGTTGAATGCGATAATTAATCGCATTTATTTTCCCTGAGGCCTTAATTTGATGGTTTACGTATACCTTTTTGACATCTGCGATCATAGCCTCAATAGGTGTTTCCTGCGTTCCTATATAATCTATTGCATTTTGAAGCGGGATCAAATGTTTAGCCACCAACTCTTTGATATTTTCTTCCTGATTATTTTCTCTATCAAATGTATTGATAATCCACCTGACTTTTGTTATTTTTCCGCTTTTATCTCTGAAAATCTGATAGCTGCTTGCTATTGCTAAATTATTGGCTGACATATAATTTCTTGATTGATAACCCACAGCCATTGGCGTAGCTAATTTTATCATATGATGCTGCGCACCTGCCTGAAAATTAGTTATCATAAAATCTGGGGTGATGATTTGTGCCACTGCTTCTTGTGTAGATGGATCTGTTATCTGAATATCATTTTTAATAATTTTTATAATTATATTACTATGATCTTTAGTACAAACGATGCCATAATCTCCAAACAATCTTTCTTCACTTGCTACTTCTTCTTTTTTAGCACTCATTTCTTCCACTACTTCCTCTAGTTCTCCAACAACATACTCTTCTATCGTTTTTATAATAGCACGTGAAATCTTTGATTGCTTGTAAAAGGTAATCGTGAGCTGCGTGTCTCCATATTCGTTAATTCCCCAATCATTCTCTTTCGAGCGGTCAAACTTCTCGATTTCTTTTCTAAGCGGCTCCAGACTAATATTATCTTTGACATAATAAGCATTGTCATAAGAAACTGGCTTATAAGTCTTGGCTTCTTCTTTTATATCAGAACACCCTGTCATGAAAATGCCAAGCAGCATAAGCGGCAAAATTTTTCTTAACCTTTTATTTTTCTTATGACTAACTCCTATAGATGCAATCTTTTTAGCAATAAAAAATCCTACAGCAGCTCCTGCTACAAGCATAACCTGGCCCATTGCAAATACATTATTCATAATAAGCGGTAGAATCAAAAATTGACCGATGTCGGCTAATAAAAATCCTGAACATAAGGTTACTCCCATTATAAAAATCCATCTGTTAGTCCTATTTGGAATAAGCATGTCTGCATCTTCTATCTTATTTCTCTTAGAAGCTAAACAGATGATTATGCTAAACAAACCACTGGCAAGGGCAGCTATAAAAATTTTATATTCTATAAGTGCAATATAAGAATAATTTAAATATTGCGCCTGTGCTGGTATTTGGGATTCAAACATTAGCTGATTCCAATCTGAAACCATCCCATACACGGGCAATAACAGGATTTCAGCATTAAATTCACCATAAGTTAAGCTATAAATTTCAAAAGCACTTAAAGCAACAAACAATGGACTTCCCAAAATAAGTACTCCCGTTACCAAACTTCCTATGTTATTATTCATTAAATACTGCATCATAAATAAAAATAAATAAACAGCGCAATAAACTAAATAACTTAAAACAATTAACTGCAGCAAATGCTCACTGTGATTAATGATATATATGACTTCTTCATAAGGCAAAACTTTATAAGCATCTCGGAATAAGTTAATCGCATAGGATCTTAAAGCCATAAGCCCTATTGCAAATACTATAAAAGGCACACTAAAACTTAAAATCCCTGCTGTTATCTTGACTAAACATCTTTGTATGTTGGTATACGGCAAGGCTTTTAAAAACCTTCCTATTTCTACGCTTTTATCATATTTAAATTGAAAATAAACAAGAATAAGCATCCCCAAAAAAACAAGCATTAGCACAGCAGGCATTAGGGACAAAATGATATCCCCGTTGATATCATGGGGGGCATAATCATAGCGCAAGTAATTTTCAAAAGCTTTGTTAATGCTAATTCCTGCAAACAGCAGCCCTCCGATATGTATAACTAGAAAATAAATACTCATTAAAATGGCTGGTTTTAATTCAACTTTAACTAACGCCTTTATCCTTTCCATCATTTACTTCTCCCTCTTTCTCTCTTTTGCGACTGACCTGTATAAATAAAAACTTCTTCTAGATCAAGTCCAATAGGTTCTAAAAGTTTTATTCCATATTCTTTTAGTTTTTTTTCAAAATATGCGCTGTATTGATCCGTTACAATGTAATAAACACTTCCAATATGGTCTAATTGTAAAATTTCAGGCCACTTTTCAAGGTCCTCCGGTGGTGTTTCTTCAAACACAACCTGTAATTTTTTAACCTGCGATTTTAGATCATCTATTGACGCTTGATAAGCTACTTTGCCTTCATGGATAATAGTAACTGCATCACATATTTTTTCAAGTTCAATTAAATGATGTGAAGAAATAACCACTGTCATTCCTGTTAAACTTACTTCATTAATAATAAGATCCAGCATCTGTCTTTTAGCTATAGCATCTAGGCCTGAGGTTGGTTCATCTAGTACAAGAAGTTTCGGCGAACTGGCCATGCTTAACATCATACTCAGCCTCATCTGCATCCCTTTTGACAAGTTTTTTACCTTGCTTTTCAAATTAAGTTTGAAGGTTTCGTTATATTGATTAAATTTTTCTTCTTGAAAACTTGGGTAAGTCAGTTTAAAAAAATCTATCATCTGTTTCACTGTATATCCTTTAAAAAACTGATTACGATCGGCTACATACCCTATCTGACTCTTTACCTTATTATTTTCATAAACTGGCTCCCCTTCAATCAAAATGCTTCCTTTATCTATATCATATATTCCCGCAAGACATTGTAAAACCGTACTTTTGCCTGCTCCATTTTCTCCAATAATTCCATATATAGTTCCTTTTGAAATGGAAATAGATATATCATCAACTGCCATAATCTCTCCAAAGCTTTTTGTAATATGATTTATTTCTATCATGATTTTTCCTCCTTTATAAATCCATCATAAATCCTACTGATCTCCTCGATTACATCTTGTTTACTAAAGCCCATATAATGCAGCTGCATACAACTACTTTTTAGAACCTTTCTGATATCTTGCAGCTCTTTCTGATCAATTGACTTGATAATAACATCAGCTACAAAAGTTCCTCTTCCTCTTATTGTCTCAATAATCTTTTGCCTTTCTAACTGCTGATACGCCTTCGTCACAGTATTAACATTTACAGTAAGCATACTTGCAAGCTGCCTTACTGAAGGTATTTGATCCCCAGGTTTTAGGACCCCTTTTATCACCTGCTCTTTAATATTATCTATAATCTGTTCATAAATCGGCCTAACATCTCTCACATCAATTGGAAACACATCTTTCACCTCCTCTTAAACGACTTAATTGATTCTATTATCTATTCCGTCTACCTGCTTTAATAAATATATGCCGTCTGCCACTCAGTATTTAGATCTCAAGTGCACCACATGTACTAAGTGTAATACTCCGAGTATTACACTTAGATTATACTCTTATTTTATGATTTGTCAACAACCCAAATACATACAGTGCCTTTTCTTATCTCATAAAATAGGCACTAACAATAATTAACAATTATTGTTAGTGCCTATTGGGTATAACTACCATTTAACATTTGATCGCATATAGTTATTCTGATTTTATCATTGTTTTTCAACTGTGAAAAAGGCTCACTTCTATTTGGGTTCAAAATTTTTGTCCCTCAGCCCGCTGAACGAACTCCTAGACAAAAACAAAAACCATGCTTAAACATGGTTTTTTGTTTTCTATTTTAAGTTAGTTTTTGCAGTTTCTACTAATTGTGTAAATGCTTTAGGATCACTAATTGCAAGATCAGCTAACATTTTTCTATTAACATTGATGCTGGCATTTTTTAATCCATTCATAAAACGGCTGTATGATAAACCATTAATTCTAGCAGCTGCATTAATACGTGCGATCCATAATGTTCTGAATTCACGTTTTCTTAATTTTCTACCTACATATGAATAGCTTAAAGATTTCATGACAGCTTGTTTTGCTGTTCTAAATTGAGTTGACTTTGCGCCTCTATATCCTTTAGCTAATTTTAATACTCTATTACGTCTTTTCTTAGTGGACATTCCACCTTTAACTCTTGCCATTGTCCTTACCTCCTAACGTCGTATATTATACATATGGTAATAATTTTTTCATTTGTTTTTCGTTTGTTTTATCAACTAAGCCTGGATGTCTTAAGTTACGTTTTGTTTTTGGTGATTTTTTAGTCAAAATATGGCTTGTGTATGCTTTTGATCTTTTAAGTTTTCCTGTACCTGTTGCTTTAAAACGTTTTGCTGCAGCTCTATTTGTTTTTAACTTCATTTTCGCCATCACAAAGTCCTCCTTTATAAATTATATATATTTTATCAAAGGTAACTATTTTGGTGCTACCACGATAATCATGCTTCTTCCTTCTAATTTAGGTTTTTGTTCTGCAACTCCCACTTCTTCTAACAATACTATAGCTTGCTCTAGTATTCCAATTCCTTTTTGAGTATGCATCATCTCACGCCCACGAAATACAACTGAAATTTTAACTTTATCTCCTGCTTTAAGGAATTTCTCTGCATTTCTCATTTTCGTTTCAAAGTCATGTTTTTCAATACTAGCAGAAAGTCTTACTTCTTTTACGCTGACAGTTTTTTGTTTTTTGCGCGCTTCTTTTTCTTTCTTAGCTGCATCAAATCTGTGTTTGCCATAGTCCATAATTTTACATACTGGTGGTTTTGCCTGTGGTGCAATTTTAACAAGATCCATATTTTTTTCACTTGCAAGCTTTTGTGCTTCCTTGATCGAAATAATACCAATCTGTTCACCTTCTGGACCTACGACTCTCACTTCTTTGTCACGAATTTGTTCGTTAATCATTAAATCGTTAATAATGGGCACCTCCTAAAATTGTTTGCCTGTATAATTAAAATCACCCTTAAGCGTCTGGGTGTAACGCTCACGCTAAGTCTAAGCTTCCATTTTAATTATTTACACCATTCTAGAAATCTTTATAAATAAATAAAGTGGATAGCCGAAACTATCCACTTCTAATAATCATACTAAAAAAACATTATGCTTGTATTTGTCAATCACATAAAATTAGTATGACCTTACGAGCACCGAGCTGCAAGGTGAGAAGAAATAGCTTCTACTTTGTTTTGATTACAACACATCAAATATTACCACATAACTTGTATGCTGTCAACCCTATTGGGCTTATTTTACAAACCAAAAATTCAATACTGTATTAACCTACTGGTTGCTTCTTTTTGAACATCTATATGCCTTATATTCTTATATTAAAAAGGCCTTTTAATCTACCAAATAATTATATTTGTCTTCTATTTCTTTCTTAATACGTGCAATAAACGCATCCAAAGCCATTGCCCCTTCTTCTCCGTTCTGTCTGCTTCTTACAGCTACCTTACCTTCTTCTTCTTCACTGGCACCTACAACGAGAATGTATGGTACTCTCTGCATACGTGCTTCTCTAATTTTATAGCCTATTTTTTCAGCGCGTTCATCAAGTTCTATCTTTACACCTTCTTTTTCTAAGGCATCTCGCACTTTGTAAGCATACTCATGGTACTTTTCAGAGATTGGAAGCAGTTTTACTTGAACCGGCGCAAGCCAAGTCGGAAAGGCTCCTGCGAAGTGCTCTGTAATAACCCCTATGAATCTTTCGATACTTCCAAAGACTACACGGTGGATCATAACTGGTCTATGCTTTTCTCCATCGGCACCAATGTATTCAAGCTGAAAACGTTCTGGAAGCTGGAAGTCAAGCTGAATGGTTCCGCACTGCCAGGTCCTTCCCAGGCAGTCTTCAAGCTTGAAGTCAATCTTCGGACCATAGAATGCCCCATCTCCTTCATTAATCTTATAATCATAACCCATTTCGCCCAGTGCCTCTTTAAGCGCTGCTATAGCCATATCCCAGGCTTCATCACTGCCCATACTATCTTCTGGCCTTGTAGAAACTTCAACACGGTATTTAAAGCCAAATGCTTTGTAAACTTCATCTATTAGTTTTACAACCCCTTTAATTTCATCCTTAATCTGTTCTGGAAGCATAAAAATATGTGCATCATCCTGAGTAAAGTTTCTAACTCTCATGAGGCCATGGAGCGCTCCCGAAAGTTCGTGTCTATGAACAAGCCCAAGTTCTCCCATACGAAGCGGAAGATCTCTGTAAGAATGCATTTTAGTCTTATAAACCAGCATTCCTCCAGGGCAGTTCATTGGCTTAACAGCATAATCCATGTCATCAATAACAGTTGTATACATATTTTCACGGTAATGATCCCAATGCCCGCTTGTAAGCCATAGCTCTTTATTAAGTATGATAGGTGTTGAAATTTCTTGGTAACCCGCTTTCTTATGGAGGTCTCTCCAGTAACTGATAAGCGTATTTTTAAGTTCCATGCCTTTTGGAAGGAAAAACGGAAATCCTGGTCCCTCATCTAATAAAGTAAATAGTTCAAGTTCCTTTCCAAGCTTACGATGGTCTCTTTTTTTCGCTTCCTCAAGTCTTTCCAAATGCTCGGCAAGATCTGCTTTTTTGGCAAAAGCTGTGGCATAAATACGGGACAGCATCTTGTTTTTCTCACTGCCCTTCCAATAAGCTCCTGCAGCAGATAAAAGTTTAAAAGCTTCTACCGGCTTAGTATTCATAAGATGAGGTCCTGCACAAAGATCTACAAATTCTCCTTGTTTGTAGAAAGAAATTATTTCCCCTTCTGGAAGGTCACGAATCAGCTCTACTTTATAAGGTTCCCCCATTTCTTCCATAAGCTTAATTGCCTCTTCTCTTGGAAGTTCGAACCTTTCGATCGCAAGTTTTTCTTTAACTATTTTTTTCATTTCTACTTCTATCTTTTCAAAATCTTCTTCTGTAAAAGGCTTATCATTATCAAAGTCATAATAGAATCCCTCTTCAATTGCTGGGCCTATTGCAAGTTTTACATTTGGATAAAGCCTTTTTACCGCCTGAGCGAGAATATGCGCTGCTGTATGACGAAAAGCCCATCTTCCTTTTTGATCATTAAAAGTTAATATTTCTAAACTGCAGTCTTCATTAAGTGATGATCTAAGATCTGTCATTTCGCCGTTTACAAGTCCCGCACAGGCAATTCTTGCAAGCCCTGCACTTAAGTCCTCAGCTACCTCCAATACAGTCATTCCTGCTTGATATTCTTTAATGCTCCCATCTTTTAAAGCTACTTTTATCATCATTATACTCCTCTCTTTTCAGTTAATTACTTAAATTTCTGCAAACAAAAACTCCCGTCCCCTTTTAGATACCAATATACCTAAAAAGGGACGGGAGACTATGATCCCGCGGTTCCACCCTTATTGTTTCATAGAAACCACTCATTATTAACTATAACGTCGTTAACGGATTGTTATCACTCCAAGCTGGTCTTCACTTATTTCCTTTAAAAATGCTCTCACCCTTGCATTTTCTCTCTGAAAAAGTTCCATAAGTTACTCGTCTTTTCATCGTTTTAACTTATTATTTTATTGTCCTTATTGTACTCAATTCAATCTTAGATGTCAATATGTTTATAACAGCTGAATCTTAGTTGGTGCAGTATATACAGCCGCTGCAATACTTAATGTTCATTCCAAAAATGCCTTCTAAGGTTTTTATAAACTGTGGATGTCTTGCTCTTTCTTTTTGATGAACAATAATGCGCCTTGGGCAAACTGCGATTAAAATATTCATAATAAGGTCTTCTTTATTTAAGGTACTATCTGCAAAAAGCTCTTTACAATATTCATTCATATAAGATGCAGTGACCTCTTCCATCAATTCATTTAATATACTCACCTCTCCGTTTTTCAAGTACACTAAGTGCAGTGTATCTTCCAGTGAGTCACTTTGCTGGCTGATTTCCCGGATCATTTTTATAACTTTTACGATTCCCTTTTTAATAAGATAGTCTTCAACAAACTGCTCAAGTATATCTTCTAAAACAATCTTATACTTATATGTCCTGAACTTAAGCCAGCCATCAAGATTAATTTCATGGCATTGTTTCAAGTTATCTAAGAGCGGCAGATAAATCAAATAATAACTAAGAGCAGAAAAGCCTTCCTGCCTTGGAAGATAGTTATTGGTAACAAATCTTCTTTGTATCTCTCTTCTATCTATAATTCCTAAGTCTTTTCGCTCTTTCAGATAGTCCTCGGCAACCTGAAAGATGCCTTGTTTCTGAACAATATCACTTGCAATATGCGCAAATACCTCTATAATATCAGGTTCATTTTGATTAACAGTGTAGGACATTCTATAAATATTGCCATCCTGAGCAATATCAAATGTATTTATTAATTCATTTTCTTCTCTAAGTTCTTCTAGTTTTTCAAGAAGATCTTTTTTATAACGGGTTGTATAGAACACACACTCATTCATGGCGAATACCTCGAAATGTAGTTCTCTTAATCATTATATAAATTTTAACTTGTCAGCTTTCATTGTCTTATGAATTAATTGTATAACAATTTTATACTTTTTTATTCTACAAAGATTTTACTATCTCTCGTATTTCATCTTGTGAAAACTGATACTTCTCATTGCAAAAATGACATACAAGCTCAATATTTTCTTCTTCTTGCATAATTTCTTCTAATTCTTTTTTACCTATACTTATAAGTCCTCTTTCCATGCGATGTCTTGAGCAGTCACACCTAAATTCAATCTCAGTCTCTTCCATAATGTCGACCTCATCAAGCAGCATCCCAATCATATCCTCAATGCTTTTTCCTTCATCTAAATACTCTGTAAGCGACTCAAAGGATTTTAATTTATCCTCAAGAGCTGAGATAGCTTCATCCTTTGCATTAGGAAGTACCTGTATAATAATTCCTCCTGCTTCTTTAATAGAATAATCGACATCTACGAGAACGCCCAATATTACCACTGAATTTGTCTGCTCTGAAGTAGCAAAATAAAAGGTAAGGTCTTCTGCTATTTCCCCTGAGAGCATTGCAACTTGTCCAGTATAAGGTTCTTTTAAACCTAGATCTTTGATAACGGTCATGACTGCATTTCCAATTGCACCGCTTACATCAAGCTTCCCATTAGGTTTATTTGGAATATCTACCTGAGCATGATAGGGATACCCCTTCACATTGCCTGTTCCATCTGCTTCTACGATAATCCCGCCTATAGGCCCATCACCCTTTATAATGATGCTTACCCGGTCTGAATCCCTCTTCAGCATTCTTGACATCATAGCAGCCCCGGTCATCGTTCTCCCAAGTGCCGCAGATACTACTGGCGTAGTCTGATGCTTATCACATGCAGTCCCTACCATATGTTTTGTATTGGCTCCGAAAAACCTAAAATTTCTTTCTTTATCTGTTCCTCTTATCATATAATCCTTCATCTTAATTGTTCCTTTCTTTCTCCTTTTCTTTAGCAACAAATGTCGCCCTTAATGATCTCTCATGGTAAGGCTCATTTGTGTAATCATCATAAACACCAATAAGTTCAAGTCCTGCCTCTTCTAAAAACTCTCGTATTTTTTTAACTTCATAAGCCTTTTGGTAATGATACTCTTCAGTTCTTATATATGTGCCGCCCTCATCTTTTATAAAAAAGTTAACAACAAACTCATTGATTTGTTCGTCTTCATCATAATAGTTTTCCCATATATATGCCGCATCTTCCGTTTGCTCTGCAAAGGTTTTATCTGCAAGTACCTTTTTATATTTGTAAGGGGTATTAATATCAAAAATGAACATCCCACCTGGTTCTAAATAGTTATTTACCCATTTAAAAGTACTTAGAACTTCATCTTCTTCCAGGAGATAGTTTATACTGTCACAACAGCTATAAATAACATCTACTGTTCCATAAAGTTCAAAATCACTCATATCCTGAAGCAGATAAAGTATATTCTGACCGGCTTTTTCTGCATTTTCCTTAGCCGTCATCAGCATCTCTTCTGAGCTGTCTATTCCTATCATCTCTATTCCTTGTTTTGCCAGCATGCTGCACATTTTCCCGGTACCACAGCCTAGATCACATATAATGCGTGGGCTGATGTTATACGCTGTCATCCATCTTTCTATAAAAGCTATCCACTTTTCATAGGGTGTGTCTTCCATGAATGTGTCATAAACTTTTGCAAATTCACTATAGGCTTCCATTCTTTCACCTCTATCCATCTTCATTTAATAATTCATTATAGCTTATTTACTGTTCATTTTTCTAGAGGTGAATTTTCTAAGAAGCCTAGGATTCAAAAGATTGATCAATTTCTACTTGGTTATGATAATCATCTAATATATCCGGCGGATAGATTTCGTCTGTTTCTGAAAGCAGATCACTTAGGTCTCCCGGACATTTCACAGCCTGTTCTAATACCAGCTCTTTAATATAGTTTTTCATATACTCACGATCTTCTTCAGCCACTACATAAGTCTTATCAATTTTATCATAAACAACATCCAGATCATAAATTTTGCAGGCTCTGTCAGTCCCACCGATCAAAATTCCTTCATCTCTGACATTTTGCACAGTAAGCTCATCGTAATCCAAATCTCTTGCCTTACATATATTAAGCATATCTTCACTATAATATTCCTGAATATACTCTGCCACCCGCCGTTTACCTTGTATCCTGACAATTTCATACTCTGGTGTAATCACTATATATTGACTCATAAACTTCACCCTTTCTTTTTACTCTCTTTAGTATTTGACACCTTTCAGTATTCCATACATTTTCTAGCAGCATAAACTCTCTGGTTTCCCACTTAAAACCAGACCATAAAGCAACAAAAAAGTATAGGCTATTTTTCAAACCTATACTCATTAATGATTCCTGTATTAAATTAATCTAAATTTTAAGGTTGGATAAAGAAAACAGAGTTATACGGGATCACCCAATAAGTTTGTGGACCCATACCCGTACTGCTTCGTATCCATACCACGTCTGCACATACTGCAACAATTTCCTGTACAGTGAGCCCCGATGCATTGTTTTCCGCAAGCCCTATATTAAAAGGCAATGTCGGTGGGAATAAGAATTGATTTCTTATACCTTCATCACAGTCACACTGGGCAGCATCAGGATCACATAAAGGAAAGCCTGGAATACCCGCAGGTGTAGCATCTGATACAAAGTTTATCTTTGTAATATTGCAAATTGATACAGTATACTCCCTTGCATTTTCAATATCTACTGTATCAGGTCCGACTATACCAATAATCGGTCCACCATTTCCTCCTGGTACCATTTGATTGAGATGGTGAATATTGACAGTATCAATATTATTTTGCTGCAGCCAGTTTAGTGCTGCTATCAATCCATCTTTTCCACAAGGCCTACACTCACATGTGCCGGTTGGTCCTGTTGGTCCTACGCCTCCCGTTGGCCCTGTTGGTCCTACACCTCCCGTTGGTCCAGTTGGTCCCGTTGGTCCTGTTGGCCCTACGCCTCCGGTTGGTCCCGTTGGTCCTGTTGGCCCTACGCCTCCGGTTGGTCCCGTTGGTCCTGTTGGTCCTACGCCTCCGGTTGGTCCCGTTGGTCCTGTTGGTCCTACGCCTCCGGTTGGTCCCGTTGGTCCTGTTGGTCCTACGCCTCCGGTTGGTCCCGTTGGTCCTGTTGGT
>CALJNR010000081.1 GCA_937981575.1 uncultured Clostridia bacterium
ATTTGAGTTTTTTGAGTTAGTCGAAAAACTCTAAAGGAGGGATTTTAGAGTGACTACAAGAGAAACTACTAAAGCATATAGGATCAACCAATGGACTCAGATTATACGTGAGTGCCGTAGTAGTGGACAAACCGTGAGTACTTGGTGCAAAAACCAAGGTATTGATCCTAAAAAGTATTATTATTGGTTAAAGTGTGTTCGTAAAGCTGCAAACGAGGCTCTTCCAGCAACAATGTCAAACCCACATATTGTTCCAATAAATCTCGGTCATACAGATGTACCACAATCTTTACCTATTGCAAATGAAGTTGTTGCAACTATTTCTGCAGGTAATGTAGTTGTAGAGCTAAGTAATCATGCCTCTACAGAGTTAATCACAAATGTACTAAGAGCAATGCAAGATGCTAGGTGATATCTCAAAAGCTGAGCAAGTTTATATTTCTTGTGGTTATACAGATATGCGTAAATCTATTGATGGTCTTGCTGCTATTATCCAGCAAAACTTTCAATTAAACCCATTCCAAAAGAGTTTATTCTTGTTTTGTGGTAAGCGCTGCGATAGGTTGAAGGCTTTATATTGGGAAGAAGATGGTTTTGTTCTTCTCTATAAACGCTTAGAAAATGGTCGCTTTCAATGGCCTCGCAATGAAGATGCAGTGCGAAATATCTCTTGGCAAGAACTTAGATGGTTATTAGAAGGTCTTTCAATAGATCAGCCTAAAGCTGTTAAAAAGGCTCATGCAGATAGCATCTTATAGGTTTCAAAAAGGTTAACAAAGCCTTGATATTACTAGATTATTAGTTGTTTTTATGGTATAATAATCTTAATAAAGTATCGAAAAAGGAATCTAAAAGATGAGCATAAAACTTTCAGCAACGCAACTAGCGACACGTATTATAGAACTTGAAGATGAGAATAAAAGGCTACATGAAACAGTAGCTTATTTAACACGCAAACTTTATGGTTCTAGTTCAGAGAAGACATCTACACTTGGTATTAAAGATCAGATGTCTCTTTTTAATGAAGCTGAAATAGAGATGAAAGAAAATGCTCCTGAACCTACGTTAGAAGATGTAGTAAGCTATCGTAAGAAAAAGTTTAAAGGTCAACGTGAGGAACTTTTAAAAGACCTTCCAAGAGAAAAAAGGTTCTGTACCCTAGTAGAAGATGATCGATTTTGTGACCGATGTAATAATGAACTTCATTCTATTGGTGAAGAGTTTGTGCGTACAGAAATAGAATTTATTCCGGCACAGGTAAGGGTTATTGATTACTACCGTGAAACTTTTGAATGCCGTAGTTGTCGTAAAAAAGGTGAGCCATATATTGAAAAGGCACCCATGCCCTATCCAGTTATTCAACATTCTTATGCCTCACCATCTACTGTGGCTTGGGTGATTCATCAGAAGTATGAAATGGCTATTCCCCTTTATCGTCAAGAAAAGGAATGGGAAGCACTTGGCATTAAGTTAAGTCGTGCAACAATGTCAAAGTGGATTATGGTCTCTTATAGAGATTGGCTTTCACCAGTTATTCACCTTCTACACCAAAAGCTTCTTGAAGAGGAATACTTACACTGCGACGAAACACCTGTTCAAGTGTTACAAGAACCAGGGCGTAAAAATACCACAGATTCGTATATGTGGGTATACAGTACAGGAAAGTATAGTAAGCATCCCATAAGACTTTTTGAGTATCAACCAGGTAGAGGAGGTAAATATCCAGAAGCCTTTTTGAAAGGGTTTAAAGGTTATCTTCATACAGATGCTTACGCTGGGTATAACAAGGTAGCTGAGGTAACACAATGCTTCTGCTTTTCACACTTACGTAGAAAGTTTGTAGATGCCCTCCCAAAAGATGTGAAAACCCCTGAAGCTACAATTCCAGCAAAAGCTATTGAATACATCAATAAGCTCTTTAAGATAGAACAAGAACTAGAAAAACTATCAGCTTATGATCGTAAATACCAGCGTCTTAAACAGGAAAAACCTGTATTAGAGGCTTTTTGGTCATGGGCTAAAGATACCTCTCCAAAGGTATTGCCAAAATCAAAGCTTGGTGAGGCATTCAAGTATGCCTTTAATCACGAAGAGGGTTTTATGGCATACTTAGAAGATGGTAATTGCTCTATTTCAAACAACTTATCAGAGAATAGTATTCGTCCTTTTACAATAGGAAGAAAGAATTGGCTATTTAGCGGTAGCCCAAAAGGTGCTGCTGCAAGTGCAGGTGTTTATACGCTGATTGAAACTGCAAAAGCTAATGGATTAAATCCAACAAAATACATCAAATTTATTTTAAGTGACATTCCTGGATCAGCATTTTTAGAATATCCAGAGTTTCTAGAAGACTATATGCCATGGAATCCAATGATACAAAAAATCTGTAAATAGTAAGAATGCCAATCTTCAATATCATGAGGGTTGGCATTTTCAATACACAATGTTATTTGACGCTTACTGTTGATTTAGATTTTTGTAAAAAGTATAATAGAAATAATTAAGAACCTTGAGAAGATGATGAAATGGGTTATAAGGGAGCTCTGTTTTGTCGAGAATTTTTGTGGAGGAGGGAATTATTGTGTTTGAACTAATAATAATGATGGCTTCGGGATTTTTATTTCTGTTTTTGGGATGGCGTATATGGAAAAAGCAACAAATTACGCTAATTCATTCTTATCATTATAAAAAGGTTTTAGAAAAGGATAAGAAGTTTTATACTGAAAAAATGGGTAAAGCAACCATTATCATGGGAATAGGAATGATAATGACAGGTATAATTGATTTTATGACAGATACAGGTTATGGTTGGATATGTTTTGGAGTATGCTTTGTCTGGGGATTTGCTATAATACTCATGGCACAAAAGAAGTATAATGGAGGGCTATTT
>CALJNR010000082.1 GCA_937981575.1 uncultured Clostridia bacterium
GTTGAAACTATTCCAGCTGGGGCAAGAATTACGCATACTAATCTTAATGACCAAACGATAGAAGGCATGTACTTTGAAGATCTTAATATTTACAGTGTGCAGTTCCATCCAGAAGCATGTCCAGGACCTACAGACACAGCCCATATATTTGACGAATTTATCAAAGTAATGCAAGGAGGTAAACTATAATGCCAAGAGATATGAGCATCAAAAAAGTATTGGTAATAGGTTCAGGGCCTATAGTTATCGGGCAGGCAGCAGAGTTTGACTACTCAGGAACTCAAGCTTGTCAAGCTATTAAAGAAGAAGGCATAGAAGTTGTTCTTATCAATAGTAATCCAGCTACCATCATGACAGATAGAGAAGTAGCAGATAAAATATATATAGAGCCTCTTACAATAGACTTTATAGAAAAAGTTATTGTAAAAGAAAAGCCAGATAGTTTGCTTGCAGGGGTAGGTGGTCAAACAGCGCTTAACTTAGCTGTTGAACTTCATGATATGGGCATTCTTGAAAAATATAATGTACGCGTTATAGGTTCACAAATATCAGCCATTAAAGAGGGCGAAGACAGAGAAAGCTTTAGAGCTTTAATGAATCGTATTAATCAGCCTGTTATTGAAAGCCAAACAGTAGAAACAGTAGATGATGCTGTTGCCTATGCAAAAAAAATAGGATATCCAGTTGTTGTTAGACCCGCTTATACACTAGGTGGAGCAGGCGGTGGTATTACTGAGACAGAAGAAGAGCTTAGAGAAATCGCAGCAAGTGGTATTCACCTTTCTCGTGTCAGTCAAGTACTTATTGAAAAATGTATCAAAGGTTGGAAAGAAGTAGAATATGAAGTGATGAGAGATCAATACGGTACAGCAATCTCAGTATGTAACATGGAAAACATTGACCCAGTCGGGATTCATACAGGAGACAGCATTGTTGTAGCTCCTTCACAAACGCTTTCAGATAAAGAATATCAGATGCTAAGACGTGCCTCTCTAGACATTATCACAGCTTGCGATATAAGAGGTGGCTGTAATGTACAGATTGCGCTTCATCCAGATAGCTTCGAATATGCTATTATTGAAATCAACCCACGTGTAAGCCGCTCCTCGGCCCTTGCTTCAAAAGCAACGGGGTACCCGATTGCCCGTGTGTCAGCTAAAATTGCACTTGGCTATGGCTTAGATGAAATACCTAATACAGTAACGGGCAAAACCTTTGCTTGTTTTGAACCAACGCTTGACTATGTCGTTGTTAAAATACCTAAGTGGCCATTTGATAAATTTTACACAGCAAAACGTACGCTCGGCACAAAGATGATGGCAACTGGAGAGATTATGGCGATTGGCAACAACTTTGAAAGTGCTTTCCTTAAGGGTCTGCGTTCACTTGAAATCGGTCAGTTTAGCTTTAAACATAAAAAGCTACAGGAATGTTCTCTTGATGAACTTAAAGAAAAAGTAGTTATAGCAGATGATGAGCGCATTTTTGCGCTAGCAGAGATGTTACGCCGACACTACAGGGAAGAACAGGTTTGCAAAATAACAGGCATGGATATTTTCTTTGTTAAGAAATTTAAATGGATTGTAGAACAAGAAGAGCTTCTTGCAGAAATGAACTATGATGAACTTACGCCTCATTATCTGCGTAAACTTAAAAGACGTGGCTTTTCAGATAAAGCTATTGCTGAGCTTATTAATGTGACAGAAGATGATATAAGAGATTTGCGTTTTAAATGGGAAATAGTCCCTGTGTATAAAATGGTTGATACTTGCGGTGGTGAGTTTGAAGCAGAGTCTCCTTACTACTACTCGACTTATGATAAGGTAGATGAGGTAGAAGTATCAGATAAAGAAAAGGTTATGGTTATAGGTTCAGGTCCTATTCGTATTGGTCAAGGGATTGAGTTTGATTACTGCTCAGTGCATGCAATTATGGCTCTTAGAAAACGAGGCATCGAAACCATCATTGTCAATAACAATCCAGAAACCGTAAGTACAGACTTTAATATTTCTGATAAACTCTATTTTGAGCCACTTACAGATGAAGATTTTTATCATATTTACCTTAAAGAAAAGCCAATGGGTGTCATCTTGCAGTTTGGGGGGCAAACAGCCATTAAATTAGCTAAATTCTGCGAAAAAATGAACATACCTGTTCTAGGAACACAACCTAAACAAGTAGATGCTGCAGAAGATCGTGAAAAATTTGATGAAGTACTTGAAAAACTTAATATCAAAAGACCTAAAGGTAAAGCAATATGGTCTATGGATGAGGGGCTAAAAGTAGCCAGAGAACTTGAATATCCAGTGCTTGTTAGACCATCCTACGTACTTGGCGGTCAAGGTATGGAAATTACCTATGAAGAAGAACAACTTAAAAGATACCTTGAAAATGCATTTGACAGAGATCCAGAAAATCCAGTGCTTATTGATAGATACTTGATGGGACGTGAAATAGAAGTTGATGCTCTTTGTGATGGTGAAGAGATCCTCATACCAGGTATTATGGAGCATTTAGAAAGAGCTGGTATTCACTCTGGAGATAGCACAAGTATTTATCCAAGTGTTAATATTCCAGAGCACATTAAAGAAAAAATTATTATTTGCACCAAACTGATTGCTATAGAGCTTGAAGTACTAGGAATGATCAATATTCAATATATAGAATACAAAAATGATCTCTATATTATTGAAGTTAATCCGCGGTCAAGTCGTACAGTGCCTTATATCTCAAAGGTAACAAATGTACCGATTATAGAGCTTGCAGTTCGCGCAATGATGGGTGAGAAACTAGTGGATATGGGTTATGGGACAGGACTTTATCCAGAACCTAAAAACTTTTATGCTGTCAAAGTGCCTGTGTTTTCAACAGAAAAACTTCCAAGGGTAGAAGTAAGCCTTGGGCCAGAAATGAAATCAACAGGAGAAGTTTTAGGGGTAGGCGTTACGATAGAGGAAGCGTTGTATAAAGGGTTTATTGCAGCAGGTAAAAGACTTCCAAGACAAGGCGGTACGATTTTTGCAAGCATTCAAAAGTATGACCAAGATGAGTTTGTAGTACTTGCTAAGCGTTTTGCAAAACT
>CALJNR010000083.1 GCA_937981575.1 uncultured Clostridia bacterium
AATTATAGAAAAGGGAAAAGATAAAAATTTACTGCTCAAAAGTGATATGTATAAAATAGCAGAACGCTTAATGGCATATCATGAACCATTAATAATTGACTACTTAAAAAAGTACTCTTTAGAGGAAGAGCAATCTATACAACCCGATAAACCTATTCAATCAGAAGAAGAGATAAATGTTAAAGTTGAGGATGAAGGTGCAGATCTTAATACAAACTTATATGAGAAACTAAGGCTATATCGTTTAAGTCAGAGTAGAGAAGAGCAAATTAAACCGTATTTTATCTTTAATAATGCTCAGTTAGAAGCACTAGTTGCTGCAAAACCGACTACCTTAGAACAATTAACTAAGATACAAGGGTTTGGAGAGGCTAAGTGTCAAAAGTATGGACATACAATCATTGATATTATTAAAGGCGTTTAATCAGAATTTTTATGGCTTACATATAAAAATGCAAGGAAATGGTGATAAGGGTGCCTAAAAATCAGCAGAAAGAATTTAATACCTATATTCAGCCAATCAATGCTATTACTGGTGGCAGCTATTATTTATATAACCGAATGAAATATAGCATTAAGGCGGCAACCTCTATTGATATTATTGTCTCGTTCTTAATGGAGTCTGGGGTAAAGCTTATCTTGAAGGATTTAAAGAAGGCTGTTGATAGGGGAGCTAAAGTCCGGATTCTCACGGGAAATTACCTTAATATTACTGAGCCTCAGGCGTTGTATCTTCTTAAGAGTCATTTTGGAGATAGGATAGACCTTAGGTTTTATAATGTTGCCAATAAATCTTTTCATCCTAAAGCTTATATTTTTCATAATGAAGAGGATAGTGAAATTTACATAGGTTCATCTAATATATCAAGAGGCGCTTTAACTTCTTCTATTGAATGGAATTACCGTTTTGATAAGTCCAGCAATGAGTGGGATTTTAATTATTTTTATCGTTCTTTTGAGGATTTGTTTTTTAATTATTCTATTCAAGTAACAGATGAGGTTTTGGAAAAGTATTCGAAATCATGGCATAGGCCTAAAGCCTTAAATGAACTGGAGAAAGCCGAAGAGGCTTCTAAGGTTGTGCACCTTTATGAGCCCAAAGGAGCTCAGATTGAAGCGCTTTATGCTCTTAATAAAACGAGAATAGATGGTTTTGATAAAGCTTTGGTTGTGGCTGCAACGGGAATAGGGAAGACTTATTTAGCAGCATTTGATTCTAAGGCTTATAAAAGAGTTTTATTTGTGGCTCATAGAGAAGAGATTCTTAAGCAGGCAGCTATCAGCTTTAAGAATGTCCGCAAAAGTAAAGATGTAGGGTTCTTCTATGGCAGTCAAAAAGAGGCAGAGAAAGAGATTGTTTTTGCTCTTGTGCAAACCATAGGGAAGAAGGAATATTTATCAGAAGACTTTTTTGCTAAGGATGCCTTTGATTATATCATTATTGATGAGTTTCATCATGCGGTTGCAGGAAATTATAAAAACATTATAGATTATTTTACCCCGAGCTTCATGCTAGGGCTTACTGCTACGCCGGAAAGATTGGACAGTAAGGATGTTTTTGCGTTATGTGATTATAATACAGTTTATGAAATAAGACTTAAAGAGGCAATTAATAAAGGTTGGCTGGTTCCATTTAGGTATTATGGGATTTATGATGAAACGGTAGATTACAGTCAGATAGCCATTAAGCAAGGAAAATATGATGCAGTGCAGCTTGAAAAAGAATTGATGATTCATCAGCGTGCTGAACTTATACTAAAGCATTTTTTGAAGTATAGCTCCAAGAGTGCAATGGGTTTTTGTACCTCCAGGAATCACGCGGAGTATATGGCTAAATATTTTACAGAGCATGATGTCCCTAGTGTTGCTGTTTATAGTGGGGAACAGGGTGAACATGCTAAGGAAAGAAACAAAGCATTAAAGGGACTTAAGGAAGGCAGCATTAGAGTTGTTTTTTCAGTGGATATGTTTAATGAAGGGGTAGATGTTCCCTCTATAGACATGGTGCTATTTCTAAGGCCTACAGAATCACCTACAGTATTTTTACAGCAGCTTGGGAGAGGATTAAGACAGCATAAGGATAAAGTGTATCTTAATGTGCTGGATTTTATAGGGAACTTTAAAAATGCAGGGAAGATTCCATTTTTATTAAGTGATAAGCCTTATGATGGGCAATCTATCCGTAAGGGCGGGCCAATGGCATTTGAATATCCTGACGATTGCATCATAGACTTTGACTTTAGGCTTATTGATTTATTTAAGAAAGAGGCTGAAAGAGAACTTCATATTAAAGCTAGAGTTAAAGAAGCATATGATGAAGTAAAAGATAAGCTTGGGCACAGGCCTTCTAGAGTTGAGCTGTTTTTACATATGGAAGACCAGATTTATGAGGCGATGAAGGCAAATGCAAAGCATAATATTTTAAGAGATTACATGAGCTTTTTAAATGAAATTGGAGAACTGACAGAGGAAGAAAAACTTTGGTCAAGCAGCATAGCTAAAAATTTTATTCAAATGATGGAAACAACAGGAATGGTGAAGTCTTATAAGATGCCTGTACTTAAGGCATTTTATAATGAGGGGAATATTAAGCTTGAAGTCAATGAAGACGATCTCTATAAAAGCTTTAAGAACTTTTATAGTCATGGTTCAAATGGGACAGATATGCTAAAAGATAAGAGCACGTCTGAATATAAAACATGGAGCCAGAAGGAGTATGTAAGCTTAGCAAAAAGAAACCCTGTAAAGTTTTTGATGAGTTCTGCACCTATTTTCTTTATGGAAAAAGAGGGATGTACTATTGCACTGAATGAAAAGCTTAAATTGTTTAAAGACATGGAAAGCTTTAAGGGACACTTTAAGGATGTCATAGAGTTTAGAACAATAACCTATTACAAAGAAAGACTTAATGTAAAAGATAATTAATTTGTGGGTTAGCTGCTGAAGTGAGCTAGCCCATTCGAAGCATAGCAGGGATTTTAGTGTTCGGAAGTTACCTCTGAAGTATAACCCTTCTACGAAGGGGCGTAAAGAAAATCTTAGCGAGCTATTCAAATGGTCTTTAGGGAGACTGCTTGAGAAAAGATGCGGTGAAACTGCATCGGCGAGTTTCGACCGTTCATTTGAAGAGGAAGCTTAGATTTTTAGGAAGACGGAAGCGAGTAACTGAAGAATACTAAAATCCCTGCGGAATATTAAAGTAAAACTTAAAGGAATGGAAGTAGATATGAGTACAAAAGAAAAGAACGGCCCACCCTCACAAAGTGACCGTTCTAATCTTGATTAAGCATATTTAATTACTATTCATAGCCCCAAATATAAAACATTCAGGGAGTCTTAGTGTTACCAGCACTAAGGCTTTCTTTATGCTTAGTATAACTCAGATTATAAAAAATAAATATAATATCTAGAAGCAGTGTCTCATTATGCAATTTGCTGCTTCATATGTGTTAGGAGCTATCCTCCATCTAAATAGCTTTCTCTTTTAGGAGTAAGAATATTATAATATTCTCGCCCCTAAAGTATATACATATATAAGAGAAAGTATATCAAATGAGGTGATGTGGAATGTATGTTATTATAGAGCATGCAAAAGACGCAAATCTCTATTTAAGACACTATACAAATAAGATAGTGTTTCAGGAGAAAAATTTTAAGATACTGGATATCAAAGCAAAACACTTGCCTTATTTGGAGAAAATAGCGACAGCGATAGAGCCTAACTTTATCATAGAACTCTGCAAAGAAGAAGAAATACTAGCACTAAATACTGTGCACTCCACTGATATGATTTTAGCAACAATAAGCGGCAGCAAGCACATGCAAGAAGCAGACTACTTTTACCATATGACAAGGCACACCTATAGCCCTGCTTTTCATAATATTACAGATAAGAAGTGTATATGGATAAGCTGCTCTTGCAAGCAAAATAAGATTACGGCAGCAGATTTTATAAAATGCATTGCCTCTCTTAAAAAGCTTGCTATAAAGCTCCAGAAACCTATACTGATCTATGTAAATAGCTACATTCCTGATGAAAAGTTTAGATATAGAAGTTTAACAAATAAAATCATCAATCATTATCTAGACGGCATAAATGGAGGCATGATTGAAAAATGTCAGTTAGAGGACCCCTCAAAGTATTATAGTCCAGCGTCTGGCTCTTATGAATTTTATTCTAATCAAGTGCTTTATTTAAAGACAGGGTTAATGCACACGCTGTCAATATTTATGTCATCTTTAAATAGTGTGGGTAAAGATAAAGATTGGTTTCAAAAAATATATAGTGAGTATAGACAAACCAGTTCATTATTCCCAAATGATTTTTTTTATAATAGTATTAGTGCCGATGAAGAAATCTATGTTTTTCTTGATGCCGGTAATTATAGAGAACCAGGTTATTATGAAGCATTAGGGTTAAAAACAGTGCCTTTGATGGGAGGCTATGGTATGCTTTATGCGCGCAGAAGTCAATTTGATACCCTAAGCAATGTGTTAAGGGCAGATGTAACCCCCAGACACCGTATGCCTATTTTAAGTCATATGCCTTGTACGAAAGAACAAATTTATCCATCAGTTTCTTATAGTGTTACAGCAGAAGACTTAATCTATAAAGGAAGGGGCGTCTATATTGGACTCATTACAACGGATGACGTAGACTATACGAATGAAGTACTGCGTTATCAAGATGGGCGTACAAGAATAGCATATCTTTGGCAGCAAACAAGAGCAGATGAAGGGGTGCAGTATTTTAAAGAACAAATAGATACAGCACTTATGAGTCCAAATCCTGGCGAAATCATTCCACTTCCTCAAGAAGACAGCATGAGTACTATGATGTTAGGTATTGCAGGCGGGCAAAGTCTTGGGGATACATACCGCGGGATTGCAACAGAGGCAGAATTTGTCGTTGCAAAGCTCAAACCTGTATCAGCAGCACTCCAAAAAATCTATGGAGGAAGTCCGAGTCGGTATGGGGTCTTATTGCAGGATGTCATGGTAGCCGTTATAGAACTTACAAACTTCGCTATAAATAGGGGAGTGCCCATCGTACTATGTATGCCTTTTAATACAAATATAGACCCTCATGATGGTTCTTTGATCCTCTATCAAATACTGGTAATGATAGCAAGAAGAGCTGGAGTGACTGTAATTATTCCAACGGGAGAAGAAGCAGACAAACAGCATCATCATGGTATTTGGCAAATAGGGGAACCCTTAGCGCCTGTAACCATCCGTGTGCCCATGCCCAATCAGACTATGGTAGGCGTTATCTATCAAAGGTATGGACCGATTTTAACGGCACGCTTATATCCACCATTAGAGGCGGGCAGAGTACCTGTTAATTTAACGCAGTCAGGCATCACGCAGGTAGCGGATTCTACTGTCTATACAAATGGCGAAATCATAGACTTCTTAAATGGAGCAAGAAGAATACTCTTTAGGATAGAAAATGCCCGTGTTGGGGAATGGCGCCTTGAAAGCATATTGGAAACAGGCGCTTTAAGCCAGATTAATCTTTGGATTGCCCAGCAAGAACTTAATCCCTATATTACCCTTGTTCCTTCAAGTCCCTTCACAACACTCGGCTCATCAGCATGTATTGATTATGCAATGGTTGTAGGTGGGTATGACCAAGAGTTAGGCATTGTTCTTAGAAGCTCAGGAAGGGGCTATACTTGGGATGAAAGAGTAAAGCCCATTTTGATAACATCTAGTAAGAATATTATAGCGCCTTGTGGACGCGGGGAATGGGTCAGCATAACAGGCACATTGACAGCAGCCAGTATTATGACAGGCGTAGTGGCTGCTATGTACAGCAGGTTTATAGCAGAAGGCATAGTCCCTCTACCTAACAGTTTGGGAATAACGAATATACTGTTTAATGTGTTGCAGCAATTTCAAGGAGTCGTGTATCCTAATCCTAATGCAGGATACGGGATCTTTAATTTGCAGATTCTTAATACACTGCTTAGAAGCCCTCTATAAATAGGAAATGAAAAAGCCCCTTATAAAGTAAGGGGGTTATAACTTAATGAGTGCTTCTAACTCTTCGGATAATTTTTTAGCAAGTTCAAAATCAGTATCTTTTAATGCCAAGGCTATTTTTGTTTCAACCGCTTTTTTCTTTTGTTCAATTTCTAAATAGTCTTTATCAAAATGACTGGCATAAATCATCTTTCTAAACTTGCGCATACTCATTTTTCGAATCGTCTTATCTTCAATGATTAAAACATAGTCCATACAGTTGATAATAGAATAGTAATCATGAGAAATCATCAGAATCGCACCGTTGTAATTTGTTATGGCTTTTTCGAGTGCTATTTGCGAATAGGTATCTAAATGACTTGTTGGTTCATCCAGAAGCAGCAAATTTGCATTGCTTGCAGCTACTTTAGCGAGTTGAAGGATATTTTTTTCTCCACCAGATAAAGAGCCTATTTTTTGATGAAGCGCCTCTTCGTCAAACCCATAGTCCAAAAGATAGGCACTAATCTCTTCGGAATTCTTAAATCCGATGTCAAAAAATGCTTCAAGTAGGGTATGAGACTCATCGAGCATCTCGCCTTGAAACTGAGATAAATAAGCTACGGTGGTATCCTCATTTATTTTAATAGCAGGACAATCATTTTTAAAGATATCGCGAAGCAGTGTCGTTTTGCCGCTGCCGTTCACACCAATAAGAGCAGCTTTATCCGTAGATTTCATCTCAAAGCTAACATGTTCTAAAAGGATCTCGTCAAAGGAAACACTGTAATCATTTACTTGTAAAATAGTGGTGTCTCCGAGCTCCTTATCGGTCTTTAAAAGGATATTCGGCTCTTTGATGGCTACAAATGGGGCTTTGATCCTACGGGCTTCTAATCTTTCTTGCATTTTAACTCTAGCTTTGAGAGTTTTTCCATTAGCAGCTTCTGCATTACTCGTTGCGATAAATCTTAGTTTATTGATTAATATTTCATTTCTTTCAATTTCGGCGGTATCTTTAGCCGCCAGTTCCTGAAGTTCAATTTTAGTTTGAAGAAGTGAGAAGTTGTAATCTATATAGCTGCCATCAAACTCTTGGATCTCTTTATTTTCAAGGTGCAGGATTTTGTTAAAACAATGATTTAAGAGATAGCGGTTATGTGTAATCACTAACAGCGTTTCTTTGTGGGCATTTATAAGATCTTTAAGGGCATTAAGGTTAATAAAATCTAAAAACGCATCGGGCTCGTCCATAATCAAGAGATGTGGACGACTCAGCATTTCTTTGATTACTTGAACAAGCTTAAATTCCCCGCCGCTAAGTTCCGATAGCATAAGGTCTTTATGCCGACTGAGGTCTGCAAGAGAGAGTTTTTTATTAATAATGCTTTCAAAATCATCCCCGCCTATGGCCTCAAAGGCGTCTAAAGCTTGTTGGTATTTTTCCAGCAAAGTATCCATATCTAAAGATGTGTCCATCTCTTGGTATGTTGCCATCTTGGCGCAAATAGCAGTTATTTCATTTTGAAGTTTAATAAATTCTTCCGCTATATAGTCAAAAACGGTCATTTCTTTCGTTTCATCTGGCCGAGAGAACTGACTGACATACCCTATTCTAAAATTTGGATCTATGTCTATATCGCCCTCAAAAAGGTAGCTTTCTGGGTCCATAAGGATATCTATTAATGTACTCTTCCCACTGCCGCTTGTTCCTATAAAAGCGCAATGCTGGCCCTCTTCTAATGTAAATGAAACCTTATAATAGAGATCTTTTTGTGGAAATGAGTAGGACAAGTTATCAACTTTTATCATATTATTCCTTTCTCCTGACTCTCTTTAAGAGCCTGTAGTCACTTAAAAAAGAGCGTATCATCATTTTTTAGGTGACCTAAAAATAAGCTCCTTCATATCTATAGTAACGTTATTCTTTTTAGATTTACCGCTCACAGCATAACACTTTTGACGACAAATTTCAATCATTTACACGGTTTTTGCAATATGCTCCAAGAATGATAAGATTTAAATTCAATTTTCTATTCACAGCACTAAATATAAAACATTCAGGGAGTCTTAGTTAGCGAACTAAGGTTTTCTTTACGTTTATTATAACAACATTATAAATAAATAAACAGACTATCTAAAAATAGTGTATCATTATAAAAAAGAACTGGTGGAGGAGATACTATGGAAGATAGTAAGAAGGTTTTTGAATCAATTGATGAGTATATTGCGCAGTTTCCGGAGGCAGTACAGAAAATATTAGAATCATTAAGGGGTGTTATAAAAGAAGCCGCGCCTGATGCCAGGGAGAAAATCAGTTATCAGATGCCGACCTTTGACTTTCATGGGAATTTGGTTCATTTTGCGGCTTTTAGCAAACATATAGGGTTTTACCCAGCGCCCAGCGGCATTGAGGCATTTAAAGAACAGCTTTCGGGATACAAAGGGGCAAAGGGTTCTGTTCAGTTTCCTATAGACAAGCCACTCCCTTATGAACTCATACGTGAAATGGTTAAATATAGAGTGGCAGAGAATATTCAAAAAGCAGAAGAAAAGTTAAAAAAGAAGAAACGATAGATTGGAGAAAACGCATATGCCCGTATTTGAGTATGGAGATAAAGAAATAGACTATCTCAAACGCAAAGATAAAAAACTTGCAGTTGTCATCGATAAAATAGGCAAGATAGAGCGGGAGATTAACCCGGATACCTTTGCAGCGCTGGTATCTAGTATTGTCAGTCAGCAGATTTCAAATAAAGCCGCTGAGACGGTATGGGGGAGGCTCTATAAGCTTCTTGGAGGGATTACGCCGGAACGTATTGCCGGCGTAAAGCTTGAGGCTATTCAAAGCTGTGGGATGTCCTTAAGAAAGGCTGGCTATATTAAGGGGATTGCTGATGCGGCATTAACAGGAGAAGCAGACTTTGATGCACTGCATACGATGCCCGATGAAGCAATCATCAAACAGCTTACTAAGTTAAATGGCGTAGGCGTTTGGACTGTAGAAATGCTGCTGATCTTTTCCCTTGGAAGAATGGATATATTAAGCTATAAGGACCTGGCGATTTGCAGAGGGATGATGAGGCTATATAATCTTAAAGAGCTTCCAAAACAAAAGTTCGATGTTTACCGCAAACGTTATTCACCTTATGGATCAGTTGCTTCGCTCTACCTGTGGGCATTATCGGCCCAGTAAGCGTTTATTGAAGGGTATAGAGAGCTTTTAAAGTCTCAAGTAAATTTATTTTCTATTGAAATACTTGGTCTTCCGGGATGAAACGTCACTTCTAAACCAGGATATTCTTCTCGGAGCCCGGCTGCACAGCTTTCTATATTAGTTATAAGTTCTTCTGAGGCTCGGATTTTGCCAAGTACGGATAAGGGGCTATTTGTAAACACCACATCCCCTGCTTCACTGTTTTTGTATGAAATTTCAGCTCCTACTCTGTTTTTTATCGTACTTTCTACGCAGCCTACTAATTTCTCAGCAGTTTCTCTAATGATCGTATTTGAATCTTTATTTTTCATAGTTTGTCAGTCTCCGTTTTTCTATATTTTTCACGAATAGATAACATGTATGCCTAGTACGGATAAGTTAATAATATTAAGGATAGCTTAACCACTTTTTCAAGATTTATTGTAAGCAACTTGAAATATAATATATAAAAATAAGCCTTCAAAAAGCATAACCAGAAAGCTAGGGGGATGTATGAAAAACTTTTATAGTGATGTATATGAAATAGTAGCTGAGATACCTAGAGGAAAAGTGATTACTTATGGCGCGCTTGCAGCGATGCTTGGAAAACCTTTAGGCGCAAGGCAGGTTGGCTATGCAATGCACCATGCACCAACGCATCTAAGTCTTCCATGTCACCGCGTTGTGAATCAAAAAGGAGAGATGCTAAGGGGGGACGCGTTTGGAGGAGAAGATAGCCAAAGAGCCCTTCTAGAAGATGAAGGCGTGATCTTTAAAGACAATGGATGTATTGATATGAAAAGATGTTTGTGGCGGGCAGAGGAATAGATTATAAAGCCTATTTTGGTCGTAGCAGCCATGGCTTAAGAGGCATCAGGGAATTAAAAATCTTGTGACAGTAAATAGGCTGAATAAGAAAAAGTATGATATACTTATTACAGAAATTCGAGACTAACTGGGAGGTTTGGGATGCTGCAGGCAATGATTTCAATAGCATTTTTTGTTGCTTTTTCCATATACTTTTTTCTTGGGATCTATAGCTTAACGATTAATGTAAAAGCTGATCTAAACCGTATATTTTTAATTCTTTGCATGTCCATTGCGGTATGGGCTATTACTTTTGCTGCAGCAAACTCAACAGAAGCTTATGGAGAAGCACTGCTTTGGAGGAGAGCATCGTCACTAGGATGGGGTTCTGTCTATAGTATTTTGGTTCACTTTACACTTGTTTTAACTGAAAGACGCAAGATTTTGAAAACTAAATGGATCTATTTAGCCCTTTATCTGCCGGCTTTCTTTATTGTATTCTTTTTTGGTATTTACAGTCCGGTAGCAGATAAGCAGTATGAACTCTTCAAAACAGCAGCCGGGTGGGGCATTCTTCCACTGCAGAATATATGGTATACATTGTTTGATGGTTATTACATAAGTTTTTCAGTGGCTGCCTTTATGCTTCTATATCGCTGGGCTAAGCGGACAAAGGATAATGTTAAGAAAAAACATGCTTTCTGGCTCATACTGTCTTGCGGCAGTGCAATAGTATTAGGGAGTTTTACAGATATTTTTATGAACAGACTGCTGCAACTTAGCATGCCGTCTGTTTCACCCGTTTTTATTATGATTCCAGTTGTAACTATTTTTATTATTATCAAGAAATATGGTCTGCTCTACCCATATAAGAAAAATGTATTTGCAGCTGAGGGTGTTATTTTAGGGGATCAGACAAGGCAGACTTTTTTTAGATATATATCAGGCATGTTTGTTACAGGAGGTATGCTTAACCTGTTGCACTATTTTTTATATTCGGCGCAGCTCCTATCAGTTATCATATTTAGCATGCTTTTGGTGCTTTTGGGCGCAATTATTTTTCTTCTTCCTTTTCTTCAATATAAAAGAACTGTTCAGGATCACATTTTAGCAGCAATCATTGCCTTTGCAATCCCGCTTATTTTATTACGCTTTCTTGAGGGGTATGCAAGTAATATTGTGTGGCCGATTCCTCTGATCTTTATGATGATTACAGCAGTATTCAACAAAAGAGGGATACTGATTATGATTGCGATTTCGGGGTTTGCAACAGGCATATGGTCATGGCTTCAGGTTCCTAAACTCGCAGTTCAAGTTGGAAGTGTGGATTATGTATCTAGGATTGTACTATATGGAATGGGCATTATGTTAACCCTATATGTCAATAAGATTTATCTATCAAGACTAGCTGAAAATGAAGAACAGGTGCGGTTTCAAAGGATGGTTTCGAAGATCTCTACAGATTTTATAACTGTAACTGCTTTTAATCTTAATTATAAAGTGGATGAGATGCTAAAAAGAAGCGCGAGGTATTATAGGGCAGACAGGAGTTATCTTTATTTATTCACTGAAGATCTAAAGAATCTTAGAGCTGCTAATGTGTGGTATAAAGAGCAGAAAATGGCGAACCTGGCAGTAGGAGGAGAAGTTTCGGTGACTTCTTATGGCTGGTGGATTGATCAAATGACAGCCAACAAGATTTTATTTGTTTTAGATGGTGGAGAACTTCCTAAAGAAGCAGAAGAAGAAAAAAAGACTTTGGCAGCTAAAGCGCTTTTGCCTGTTTTGTTTGTTCCGGTAGCTAATAAAGATAAAGTCATTGGGTGTATTGCTTTAGGAGGGGTTAAGAAAAAGAAGGTCTTAAGCGAAATGGACAAGGAGCAGCTTAAAGTTCTGGCAAATACGCTCGAAGATGCCATTTCTAAAGTAGAGGCAGAAAAAGAAATTAATTATTTGGCCTATAACGACTCGCTGACAGGGCTGCCTAATAGATCGCTTTTCAAAAGCCGGTTAGAAAAAGCCGTAGATTTAGCAAGGGAGAGTGAAAGGTTAATAGGGGTAATGCTGATTGACCTGGATGGGTTTAAGGAAGTCAATGATACAATGGGACACGACTGGGGAGATTATGTTTTAATACAAGTATCTGAAAGGCTGTCTCATAGTATCCGTAAATGTGATACCGTTGCGCGCTTTGGCGGAGACGAGTTTTTGATCATGATTCCACAGGCAGATAGTGCGGGGACGATCCAAAAATCAGCTGAGAAAATTATGGAGACCTTTAAAGAACCTATTTTTGTTCAGGATCAAGAATTCTTTATAACAGCCAGCTGCGGCATTGCACTCTTTCCCCATGATGGAGAAACTGTAGATGCACTTATTAAAAATGCAGACTTAGCAATGTATTCAGCAAAAAATAACGGAAAAAATCAATATGCTTTCTGCTCAATAGAGATGAAGGAAGAAGTACAGCGTAAAATGATGCTGACCAACAGCCTCTATAGAGCACTGGAGAATCATGAACTAGAACTTTACTATCAGCCACAGATAAATGTTGAGACCGAGGAGATGATAGGGATAGAAGCCCTGGTCCGTTGGAATCACCCGACACTCGGGCGAATACCTCCATCTATCTTTATACCTTTAGCCGAGCAGACTGGCCTTATTACGCCGATTGGAACATGGGTCTTGAAGACTGCTTGTGCGCAAAACAAAAGGTGGCAGAATATGGGTATAAAATCAGTACGCATAGCTGTGAATGTTTCCATTGATCAGTTCAGAGGGGGAAATCTCTTAACAATGGTTAAAAAGGTCCTCAAAGAGACAGAGCTTGATCCTAGGTATTTGGAACTTGAAATCACTGAAGGAATAGCGATGAAAGAAGGAGATCTAATCATCAAAACACTTCGTGAGTTAAGAAGTATGGGGATGGAGATAGCCATTGATGATTTTGGTATGGCCTATTCTTCCCTAAGCCGGCTTAAGGAACTGCCTGTGGACCGCCTGAAAATTGATATGTTATTTGTACAGGGGATTGCTCCTCAGAGTAAAGATAAATCTATTATTGAAGTTATTATTCACTTAGCCAGAAGCTTAGGGATCAAAGTGACAGCAGAAGGAGTAGAAACGAAGCAGCAGCTAGACTTTTTGGCAAAAGCCGGTTGTGATGACGTTCAAGGGTATTACTACTATAAGCCGATGACGGCGAAGGACATGGAAAGCCTGTTAAGGAAGGAAGTAAAGAGCCATTTGTCTTCAAGCTAATGGGGATGAAGAACTTTCAGGGTGGCTGAAAATATACAAAAGTCAGAGAGCAGATTAAAAAAGCAAAAGTAATTGTTAAAGCAGAAAGGCTACCTACGTAACCACTTTAGGTTAATCGGCAGCCTTTCATCATTATTTCAGGAGAACTCTACTAATTGCTTTAGTGATAAACGGAATAGTCGCTACTACACCATAAGCAACAACAAATGTCGGAAGTAATGATACTGTAGGAAGGGCATAACCTCCTGCTAATTCCATTAACTCTTCATCAGTTAATAACTCAGTTAACTTTTCATGATTGTCCATGTTTTTTCCCCCTTTCTGTAATAGTATTATTCTTATAGCTTTCCATGATAATAAATATGAAAGCTAAGAATGCTAGAGAACAGTCTGAATATTAATTTTATTTTAAACTATCGAGAGATTTTTACAATCACTCTTGCGCAACCTGTATCATTTTTATACATAACATGTATTCCTAGAAAGGTTAATAAGCAAAAAGAGAAACTGCCGCATAGCGTGTTACGCTATGCGGCAGTTTCTCTTTTTATTTAATTATGTTTAACTTATGAAAGCTCTGAAAGGCATTTTAGACTAAATCCACTTGACTGTAACGGGCTTTTTTGCTGGTGTTTCTGGAAAGCCTTCTTTTGGATAGCCGAATGCTATAGGTCCAAAGATGGTTTCATTTTCTTGAAATTCAAGTAACCCTAGTATTTCGTCATTAAGCCCCATTTGGCCAAACCCAAGCCAGCAGCTTCCAATGTTCATAGACCTTGCTGCAAGCATCATATTTTCACATACCATCGGACAGTCCAGTGCATAGCTGACAAGGTTTTTGCCTATTACAAATACGAGTACTGGGGCAGCGTAATAAATAGAGTCCTCAAGCACTTCGTCTATGCTTTTGCGCATGGCCTTAAAACCTTCATCTGCATGATCAATAAAGTTTTTATAAACTGGTTTAGCATTCAGTGCCAGCTTTTTGCGAACATCTTCACTTTTAATAACGACAAAGCGCCAAGGCTGCACGTTAGCCCCAGTAGGTGCATAGTTGCCAGCTTCTAAGATCTCCTTGACGATATCATCGCTTATTGGCTCATTAGAAAAAAATCTTACAGAACGTCTGTTTTTAATATTTTCTATTACTTGATTCATGTTAACCCTCCTCTTAATCTATCGGTACGCAAATATCCATATCTACATGGAATCCATTAAACTTACTTTGGTCATAAATTTGTAGGTCTCGGCCTGTTTTAGAAAGCTCATAGCTGGAATTTGGAAGCCAGTCATGGTAGATATAGTGATACGTACGCATAATATCTTGAACAGGCCCCTTATGAGAAAACACTAGATACCTTGACGGATGAATAGGATATACTTCCATATGCTTTGGTACGATCGCGGTATTATCTGCTTCTACAAATACAGTATGTACTAATGTCTCGCCGCTCTCATCATCTTCACAAATTCCATAGATGCGGCCAGGATTGATGCATCCTTTGATCTCATGGATCCTAGCTTTAAATGTTTCATGGAAGTAAAAGATAGTCATCTTCTCAATATTTGCTTCAGGCGTCGTAAACAGCTTCATGCCAATGCCGGTAATAGCTCTCTGCATAACGATTTTAGGTTGAATGCCGCTTTTATGAGTAGATGAGGCCATACCTAGAAGACTAATCTTATCTGAGAGATCTATTTTGGACTGCAGCTTCCTATATTTAGCTGGTGTGATGCCAAAGTACTTTGTAAATGCCCTTATAAAAACTTCTTGAGATTCAAAGCCATTATCCAAAGCGATATCTATGATTCTAAGAGAGGTTGTATTTAACTGCCTGGCAGCTCTTCCTAGTCTCCTCTTGCGGATATAGGACATAACTGATTCACCTACTAGGGCAGAGAACAGCCTATGGTAGTAATATTTAGAGAGACAGGCGATCTCAGACAGCTTTTCTAAAGTAATGGCTTCACTTATATGCGCATCAATATAGTCAATTGTTTGTTGGATTCTTGCATAATAGTTCATAGCATCCTTCCTTTTGGATGATTTTAGCACTTAAAGCATGATAAAAATTGATGTTTCTTGCTCAATTTTTATTATGCCAGGGCAATGCATTTTTCTATTTCATCTAGGACAACTACATACTTTTTGGGATTTTCTCTATTAATATATACGGGAAGGGATGTGAGTGCCTTTTCATGAATAATAGGTTCAGGGTTAAACCAGATGTTTTCGCTTCTATAGAAATAAAACAGTCCTGTCTGTGGATCAGTCCATTTGCATGTGATCATAAATGGACTTCTTCCGTTAACTCTATAAAAAGTATTGCGTGTAATTTCAGTGATCTCTGCATAGATTTTTCGTCCATCTTCAAGGAGCAGCCTGCGAAGCTTTTTCTTTTTAAGTTTACTGACAGAAAGGATTATACCTATGCTAAGTACTATAAGTCCTACAGCTAAAAAGATGAGAGGAAGAATGACAGCCCCTTTACTTGTAATGCGGTTTGGATTTTCAGAGTGGTAATAAATTTGCACAGGATCTCCAACTGACATGTTGTAGCTGTAATAGCCTAGAGGCCTATTATATTCCTGCCCATTAACGCTATACCTTACATAGACCGTATGCCGGGTATCCCCATCAGAATCTCTCGATCTTTCTATATGGGTAATCGTTGCGGTATGTTCTATGGCCTGGCTTTTAAACTGCATGTCAAAAGCAATCATAAATAGTGATAAGAGAAGAAAAATGCCGCCAACAATAAATAAAATAAAACTAGCTGCCCATTCCATTCTTTTTGCGTTCATAGGAACCTCCTTAACAGATTA
Source organism: uncultured Clostridia bacterium (assembly GCA_937981575.1). Lineage (GTDB taxonomy): Bacteria > Bacillota > Clostridia > Lachnospirales > Cellulosilyticaceae > FMMP01. Next base: position 16,058 of record CALJNR010000083.1, read on the forward strand.
AACTTTATAATGATAATAGGTTAATTATAGCATAGTAGTGTGTCAATTTAAACAATTCAGGATTTAGTCAAACGGGTGAGGGGGTATAAGCCGCGATTTGCGTCTATAACATTGGGAACAAAATATGTTATAATATGAGGATATAACACATGTGGAGGCTATCGAAATGTACAGTTTTAAGAATGATTACAGCGAAGGGGCACACCCCAGAATTATAAATGCCTTAGCAGCATCAAATCTGGAGCAGACAGAGGGCTATGG
>CALJNR010000084.1 GCA_937981575.1 uncultured Clostridia bacterium
GCTTCAAGATATTCTAAGAGACAAGTGGGGTTTTAAAGGTCATGTCGTATCAGACTGCTGGGCAATACGAGATTTCCATACCAATCATATGGTAACCAGTACAGCACCAGAGTCCGCAGCTATGGCTCTTAAGAATGGCTGTGACCTTAACTGCGGCAATACTTATCTGCATATGCTTCAGGCCTATGGGCAAGGACTTGTTACAGAAGAAGATATTACAAGAAGCTGTGAAAGGCTAATGACAACCAGAATCAAGCTGGGCCTTTTTGATGAAACAGAATATGATACCATTAGTTATGAACAAAATGACTGCAAAGCCCATCATGAGGCAGCACTCTTAGCCGCCAGAAAGTCAGTGGTTATGCTGAAAAATGATGGACTCCTGCCACTAAATAAAGATAAACTCAAAACAATAGGTGTGATCGGGCCAAATGCCAACAGCCGGGCAATCCTTAAGGCTAACTACTGTGGCACAGCTTCTAAATATATTACTTTATTAGAAGGTATTCAAAATGAAGCAGGAGAAACTGTAAGAGTCCTTTACTCAGAAGGTTGCCATCTCTATAAAGATAAGGTTGAGCCATTAGCTTTTCCAAATGATCGTATGAGTGAAGCGCTGGCTGTTGCAGAACTTTCAGATGTAGTTATACTGTGCCTTGGACTAGATGCAGATTTAGAAGGAGAAGAAGGAGATACGGGTAACAGCTATGCAGCAGGGGATAAGCCTGACTTGAAACTGCCAGGCCTTCAGCAAAAACTTCTTGAAAAAGTAACTAAGATAGGCAAACCGGTTGTGGTCCTTCTAAGTGCAGGAAGCGCACTGGCTGTTGATTATGCCGATGCGCATTGCAGCGCTGTGCTTCAGACCTGGTACCCAGGGGCATTAGGCGGGCAGGCAGTAGCAGAGTTGCTATTCGGCAAATATTCGCCATCTGGCAAGCTGCCTGTTACATTCTACAAAGAAACAGATGTACTGCCGGATTTTAGTGATTACTCTATGAAAAACAGAACCTATAGATATCTAGAAAGTGAGCCGCTTTATCCTTTTGGCTATGGGCTTACTTATGGTAAGGTTAAACTTTCTGATTTGAAAACTGATAAAAATGTGCTAAAAGAAAATGAAAACTTAAAATGCGCTGTAACTATAACAAATTTATCAGATATAGAACTAGAAGAAGTGATTCAGGCCTATGTTAAAGTAATGGGGACTGACTTCGAAGTTTTAAATCACAGGTTGACTGCTTTTAAACGAATAAGGCTTGAAAAAGGCGAAACCAAAACAATAGAGCTGGAAGTGAAGGCTAATAGTTTTAAAGTAGTAAATGATAAAGGGGATAAAATATTTGATGGGGATTCGGCAGAGGTCTATGTGGGAATCAATCAGCCTGATGCAAGAAGTAAAAAACTGACTGGAACAGAGGTGTTATCAGTAAGAGTAGGAATAGAATAAATAAAAATAGCCTCTTGCGAAAGAAAAACTTTGCAGGAGGCTATGTAATTTATTGAGATTTCATAGTCAAGTCAGCTCAAAAAGAGTGTAAGATTATAGATTTAGACAGAAAACCTCATAACTAATAAGGCACCGATTTTATTATATAACAGAATTACCGGATTTTAGGAAAATGCAGGAATGGTTTTTGGTAAGGAAGTTGATAAAAACTATTTTTAAGGCTATGCAAGGGGGTGAAAGAAATGCTTCGCCAGGGCAGGAACAAACTTAATGTTCATTTATTAGATAATTTTAAGATTCGTAACAAGCTTATTATGATTTATGCTTTTTGTGTTATTATTCCAGTCTTATTGAGTAATTACGCTATGTATTCTTTTATTAGAGAAACAGCGGCTAAAGAACAGAGAGATACACTTGAAAGTACGATTGAACGTATAGAATATAATCTAACAGAAAGACTTAATTCTTGTGTATCTATTTCTAATTATCTTTATACAGACAGAGCGCTCAACCAGTTTATTAAAAATACATATCATACGCCGGTAGAATATTATCATCAATATAACAAACTTATGCAAGATAACGTGATTAGATATTATTATGCAGCCCAGTCTGTTTACAATATTGAAATTTATACCGATAACCCAGGAATCATTAATGGCGGATATTTCTTTCAGGTTAGTGCTATTCAAAATGAAGAGTGGTATAAGGCCTTTCTAGAATCTAAGAAAGATATTTTTATCTATTCTTATTATAATAAGGCGAGACGGCACTTATCGTTTTTAGGTCCAGCCAGAACGATTAGTATTATCAGGACGCTTGATAATTTTAATAAGGATGGGCATAGGCGGATACTGAAAATAGATATAGATTATAATGGACTTCAAAAGGATATATTGAATGAGAAAGACGGTAAAACAGTCTATATATGTGATGATAAACAAATATTATTAAGCAGTGAAGAGGTGGATACTGGCTCGCTGATCTTTCTAAAGAAGTCTGAAATGATTTTGAAAGAGGAAACAATTGAGAAACAATATCATGCCATTTCAGATCAATGGAAGATTTATGTTACATCAAACAAAATGAATCTTATGAACCAGCTTGCAGATAAACAATTTATATGGCTCATTATAGCAATCGGTAACTTTATATTACCTACTTTTGTCATTATGATTATTAACCGTTCTTTTGGAAACAGAATCTATTTAACAGAAGAGCATCTTAGAAAAGTTGAAAAGGGAGTATTTGAACGTATTAACTGTTATGAGGGTAATGATGAAATAGGAAACCTCATTAGAAGCTATAATCTTATGGTTACAGAAATTAAGGAGTTAATAGAAGTTGTGTTTAAAAGAAATTCAGAAAAGCAAGCCTTGGAAATCTCTAAAAAGCATGCAGAACTTAATGCGCTTCAGAGCCAGGTTAATCCTCACTTTTTATTTAATACCCTAGAAAGTATCCGTATGAGGTGTTTAATAAAAAAAGAAATGGAGACAAGCGATATCATTGGGGAGTTAGCTGTTCTTATGAGGAAAACTATAGAATGGGGGAAAGATTTTGTTACCATTGATGAGGAAATAAATTTTGCAAGATCGTATTTAAATATACAGAAGTACAGATTTGGAGAACGGTTAAGCTTTTCGTTTTATATCAGAGAAGAGTGTAAAGCTTTGAAGATTCCTAAGTTCAGTATTGTTACATTTGTTGAAAATGCTTGTATCCATGGGATTGAAAGAAAAATAAAAAATGGATCTATTACTGTTGTTATAACGGATGATGAGAATAAACTTCATATTGAGATTATGGATAATGGAGGAGGAATGGATAAACAGAAGTTAGATGAAATAAGAGAAAGGTTAAAAAATGCTTCGGTTGAAAGCCTCAGCGAAACAGGAAATATAGGCATACTTAATGCCTATATCAGGCTTAAGATGTATTACTTAGATGAAGTCTTATGTGATATAGATAGTGAGGAAGGGAAGGGGACTTACGTCTTTTTGCAAATACCTAAAAAGTGTAATGATAGTTTGTTAGAATAATGATTTATAAGCAGCGAAGGGGGAAGGATATGATTAAGGTGCTTATAGTAGATGATGAACCTTTTATCCGACAAGGGCTTAAGATTTTAATAGACTGGGAAAGTTATGATTGTAAAGTTGTTGATGAAGCGTCAAATGGTAAAGAAGCAATCCATATTTTACAAAGTAAAGAGATAGACTTGATTATTACTGATATTAAGATGCCAGAGATGAATGGGCTTGAGTTTATAGGCTATGTACGTGAGCAGATATCTGAACATATTCGATTTATTATCCTTAGTGGCTATTATGAATTTAATTATGCGAAACAAGCCATTAAATACAAAGCAACGGATTATATTTTAAAACCTATTCAGAAAGAAGATCTTATTAATATTTTAGTTCGTGTAAGAAAGGATTTAGAAATATATAAACAGGAAGAAAAAGCAAAACAGATTCAAAATAGAATTATTTATGATAGAAATTTGATGAATTTGATATATGGTAATTATGAGCAGAGTCATCTTGAATATGTAAAACGCTATATTATAGGCTCAAAAGAAATGTGCTATATTAGTTTTGAAATGGATGAGACAGATAAGTCATTTCACACACTTACATTAGAGGAAAAAGTAAGTATACATCAGGCCTATTTTAATGAGCTCTTAAAAGTACTTAAAGAATACTCGTATAATATCATACATGGCGTTGGTAAAAGCGAAGGATTATTTGATATAGGCGTTGTCTTTCTCAAAGAATTTGCTGATAGACAAGAGACTAATGACCGTGATTATATTACTGCGCTTTATGAACAGCTAAAAGGAGTAAGTCCCTATGTTTTAAATGTTTTTATAGGTCACTATGTAGACGGGATTGAGAAAATATCGGATTCATACCGATCAATAGCCGTGGCCCGTTCTTTTCATAGCTTTTCGGATAAAAAACAGCATATTGCTTATTGTGATGAGGTAGCCTATAAAAAAGCGAATCAATTTGGGATAGGAAAAAAACTCATTGAAGAACTGATTATACATGTTAAAAATAATGATATCATGCTGATTGAAGAAAGCGTAGATAAAATATATAAAGAGTTGCAAGAAAAGCTTATTGAGCCAAAGCTTATTCAGGCCAATATCTACTATATGTTATATTGTTTAATAGACTTAGCAAAGGAATTGGATAATGAAGCGGATCAGCAAGAAATACTCCGGTATTTACAAGAAGAAGCTTTTGATAAATTGGCAGTTGGGGGAAGTGCTGTCTATTTTAAAAGGTTTGCAGTGGAGTATTCTACCTATTTAGAACAGCTTCGTATCAATGCCTCTAAAGGAGGCTTGTTATTAAAAATTGAGAGACATATTGCAGAACATTATATGGAAAACTTAAGCCTCAAAACCTTAGGAGATAAGTTTTATATTAACAGTGTTTATCTTGGACAGCTCTTTAAAAAAGAATATCGCATGCCTTTTAAAGATTATTTGAATCATTTTCGTATTCAAAAGGCTGTAGAAATGCTAGAATCCACAGAAGAAAGAATTTATACTATAGCTGCTAAAGTAGGCTATAATAATCCAGATTATTTTATTAGCAAGTTTGTACAATTAAAGGGGATTACACCTCATCGATATCGCATGGAAAGTAAAAAACATAAAAAACTTAATATTTTTTAAGTTTTTTATGTTTTTTTTATTTAGTTTGTTAGGATGAAGTGGTTGTGCATATTTGTTATAATAAGCTTAGCTTATATGAATAATTTGTGCAGAGTTACAATACTCTCAGTCGGCCGAACCTTATTGTTTGTATAAACAGGGATATTTTAGGAGGTAAAAAATGAAAAAATTCAAAAGGGTTTTAGGAATAGTATTAACGATAGCACTTTCAGCAACAATGGCTGTAGGCTGCGGAAAAGATAAAGCTTCCAATTCCGACGGCGTAACTACTAAAGATGAGGTAAAAAACACTACAACTAAAGCAGATGGACCAATAAAAACTTTTACAGCATTTATTGCAGCACCAGGAATTGAGATATCAGAAGATAACCGTATGATGAATAGAATAGCAGAAAAAATTGGGGCAAAAGCTGATGTAAAGTATTTAACTGGACAAACGGCAGCTGAAAGAATAGGCGTTATGATAGCTGGGGGAGAATATCCGGATTTTATTGATGGATCAGATGGGACTTCACAGCTTGTTGAAGCAGGAGCATTAATTCCTTTAGAAGATCATTTAGATAATTATCCTAATTTAAAGAACTTTTATTCAGAGGAAGAATGGAATAGATTAAGAAAAGCAGATGGACATATTTATTACATACCTCAATTTGGGAACATCCAAGGAAAGAATGTACAAACAGACCATAACGATGAAGCTTTTTGGATACAAAAAAGAGTACTTAAATGGGCAGGATTCCCAACAATTAAAACAGTAGATGAGTATTTTGATTTAATTGAAAGATATATTGCAGCAAATCCAACGAGTGAAGATGGACAAAAAAATATAGGATTTGAAATTTTAAGTGATGACTGGAGATATTTCTGCTTAGAAAATCCTCCAATGTTTTTAGCGGGTTATCCAAATGACGGTGCAGCAATTGTAGATCCGGTAACGCTTAAAGCAACTGTATACGACCGAATTCCAGAAGCAAAGATTTATTATGAAAAGGTAAATGATTTGTATAATAAGGGTATTGTTGACCCAGAAACATTTACTTTATCTTACGATCAATATATGGCAAAAATCTCAGCCGGAAGAGTAGTGGGGATGGTAGATCAGTACTGGAACTTTAGAGATGCTGATACCGCATTAAAATCACAAAACCTTGATGATAGAACTTATGTGCCTCTAGCTCTAGTGCTTAAAGAAGGGACAGAGCCTAAATACTTTGGACCGCCAGCATTTAATACTGGAGGAGGTATGGGTATAAGTGTAAGCTGTAAAGATGTTGAAGGTGCACTTAAGTTTTTGAATGATTTATTAGATCCAGAAGTGATGACCATGAGATACTGGGGAGATAAAGACGTAGATTATTTTGTGGATGACAATGGCGTATTTTATAGAAATGATGAGCAAAGAGAAAACTTTAGAAATCAAGATTATTTGAATAAAAATGATTGCCCATACGACTGGTTCCCTCATTATGATGGTATGAGCGCAGATGGTATAAATTCCATTAAAACTAAAGAACAACCAGGTGAATTCTATGCAACGCTTCGAGACATAGACCGAGAAGTACTAGACGCTTATGGCCATGAGAGATGGACAGATTTCTTACCACAAATGAAAGAAAATAGCCCATGGTATCCTTTATGGTCAGCTAGAAATACATGGACAGCAGATACACCTTATGGTATTGCATGGAAGAAGATGGATGATGTAAAACATGAGTGGCTTCCAAAAGTCGTTATGGCTTCCAAAGCAGACTTTGAAAAAACTTGGGATCAGTATATGAAAACATATGAGTCAGAAATAGATTATAAAGCATATGAGGAAGAATTAACTGCCGAAGTAGCAAGGAGAGTTGCACTGGCTAAGGGCAAATAAATAGAAAGAAGTTTATATCGGCGAGTTATTAGTTAAGATCATTTGAGAGGGTGTTTTACGAGTTTTTTATTAAAGCTTATAAAACACCCTTTATCAAGTGAAGATTAATTTGAAGAGAAAGGAATATAACTATGGATGCTATAGATATAACGCGTAAAAATATAAAAAGAACTGGGCAGCTTACAAATAAGGGAAATATTTGGGAACGGATGCTTAATCAAAAAGAATTAATTTTAATGAGTATCCCCTTTGTAGCTTATGCACTTGTTTTCTATTATTTGCCTCTTGCCGGATGGGTGATGGCTTTTCAAAACTTTAAGCCTGCCAAAGGATTGCTGGATCAAAAGTGGGTTGGATTTAAGCATTTTATCTTTTTGTTTTCAGACAAAACCTTTTTAACCGTCATTCGAAATACTTTAGCTATGAGTATTATTAATCTCGCTTTAGGATTTGCTTTTTCCATAGGCTTTGCATTACTGCTTAATGAAGTAAGACAATTGAAAATCAAGAAACTTATTCAAACAGTATCGTATTTACCACACTTTTTATCATGGATTATTGTTACAGGAATTGTACTTGATGCTCTTTCAACAGAAACAGGAATTATTAACCAACTTCTTATGTATTTTAATATTATACAATCCCCGATTAATTTTTTAGCTGACCCTAAGTATTTCTGGGGAATCGTTGGTTTTTCAAACGTTTGGAAAGGAACTGGATGGGGGAGTATTATCTATCTAGCAGCAATAACAGCAATCAGTCCAGATTTATATGAAGCGGCTTCTATTGATGGAGCCAATAGATTGCAAAAGATATGGCATATTACTTTACCGGGCATAAAGCCAACTATTTTTATTTTACTGATTATCAATATGGGGAACGTGCTTAATGCCGGATTTGAGGTTCAGTATTTATTAGGAAATGGCCTGGTGCAAAGGGTGTCTCAAACAATTGATATTTTTGTGCTCAAGTATGGTATAGGACTCACTAACTATTCTTTGGCAACAGCGGCAGGTATTTTCAGAAGTGTAATCAGTATTATTTTGATAGTCATAGCCAATTATGCAGCAAAAGCAGCTGGCGAAGAGCGATTGTTTTAGGGAGGAGTATAATGAATAATAAATCAGTTTTTAAAATAAAGGTTGATGAAATATTGTTTGACGTAATTAAATGGATATTTTTAGTTTTGTTTGTCCTAGCAACTATATATCCTATCATTAATACGTTGGCTGTATCTTTAAATGAAGGGGCAGATGCATTAAAGGGAGGTATTTTTTTACTACCAAGAAAGTTTACGTTAGAAAACTATTTTTTGGTGTTTAAGAACAAAAATTTGGTTCAAGCTTCTATTATTACTGTGTCACGAACAGTTATTGCAACAGTATTACAACTGTTTTTAACTGCCATGTTATCTTATGTACTTTGTAGAAAAGACTTCATCTTTAGAAAGTTTGTAACGATACTTTATGTCCTTACCATGTATGTAAATGCAGGACTTATTCCTAACTTTCTGCTGATAAAGCATTTAGGACTTACTAATAATTTCTGGGTATATATTGTGCCAGGAATGATCAGTGCCTTTAATATGATAGTTATCAGAACCTTTATGAATGGACTCCCGGATAGTCTGGCGGAGTCTGCCAAAGTAGATGGAGCAAGTGAGTTTAAAATATTTATTAATATTATTTTGCCTCTCTGTAAACCTGTACTTGCTACAGTCGCTCTATTTATTGCAGTCTATCAGTGGAACTCGTGGTTTGATACTATGCTTTACAATGCATTTGATAATTCTCTGACAACGCTTCAATATGAACTTATGAAACTCCTGTCAGCAGTCACTAACCAAGGCGCCAGTGCGGAAGCGATGAAAAACAGCGGTAACATGGTTACTCCGGCTACAATTCGTGCAGCAGCCACCATTATAACAGCATTTCCTATTGTCTGTCTCTATCCTTTCTTACAAAGATATTTTGTTGCAGGGCTTACTATTGGAGGCGTAAAAGAATAAAACTAACTCAAGAAGGAGAAAAAGTGTGAACGGTGCATTTTATACAGGGAGCTATAGAAATATCTTTTTAGAATATGGTTATGATGAGGATGAAATTAATAAGAGATTAGGCGATATTTGGCAAACCATGTTTTTTGGAAGTGAAGATGAGAGAATCTATTTTGAGACAGAAAATGCGATGGGGTATGTTGTTGATACGGGCAATATGGATGTTCGAACCGAGGGTATGTCGTATGCGATGATGATGAGTGTGCAGCTTGATAAGAAAGAGGTGTTCGACCGCATATGGAAATGGACAAAAACCTATATGTGGATGGAAGCCGGAAGAAATAAAGGGTATTTTGCTTGGTCTGTTTTGCCAAATGGCGTTAAGAATTCAGATGGACCGGCTCCGGATGGAGAAGAATTTTTTGCAATGGCACTCTTTTTTGCCTCAAATCGCTGGGGAGACGGAGAGGGGATCTATCATTATTCAAATGAAGCAAAAGCTATATTGCATGAGTGTTTACATAAAGGGGAGAGAGCTGAAGATGAGGGAAAGCCTATGTGGAATCCAGAAAACAGGCTGATTAAATTTGTACCCGAGTGGGAATTTTCGGACCCATCTTATCACTTACCCCATTTTTATGAATTGTTTGCTCTTTGGGCAAATGAAATAGATCGTCTATTTTGGAAAGAAGCAGCAAAGGCAAGCCGCAGCTATTTAAAAAAGGCATGCCATTCGGTTACGGGGCTTGCGGCAGAATATGCAGACTACGATGGAACGCCTCGTCATCTTGATAATCATCACAGATTTTATAGTGACTCGTACCGTGTTGCGGCTAATATAGGGTTAGACTATGAATGGTTCCAGGCTGATGAATGGGAATGTGAGTGCGCTGATAAAATACAGAAGTTTTTCTGTAAGACGGTGCAAGGTGAGGAAGATTTTGTTTATGAAATTGACGGCACTCAAATCAAAGAAAAGGTCTTACATCCAGTTGGACTTATTGCGACAAATGCTATGGCTTCTCTAGCGGCAAAAGGCCCATATAATAGAGCGTGTGTTGAAAAATTTTGGAACACTCCTTTACGTAAAGGAGACAGAAGATATTATGATAACTGTCTATATTTCTTTGCTTTTATGGCTTTGAGTGGAAACTACAGAATATGGGGGAAGTCTTCAGTATAAGTTAAAAAGCGTTGTGCGGCATATGGTTTTTGCTAATATTCTAAGGAAAGAGAGGATTTTCTATGGTAAAGTACATAATTGATGCTAGTCATAAAAAAGCAATCATTAATAAAAATATCTATGGGCACTTTTCAGAACATCTTGGGAGATGTATTTACGAAGGTATTTATGTAGGTGAAGAATCTGATATACCAAATGTTAATGGGATGAGAAGTGATGTAGTAGAAGCATTAAAGGCTATAAAAGTACCAGTTCTCAGATGGCCAGGGGGCTGCTTTGCAGATGAATACCACTGGAAAGACGGTATTGGCCCTAAAGAACACCGCAAAAAAATGATTAATACCCATTGGGGAGGTGTAATAGAAGACAATAGTTTTGGAACCCATGAGTTTATGGAGTTGTGCCGTCAAGTTGGCTGTGAGCCCTATATCAATGGAAATTTAGGAAGCGGGACAGTCCAGGAGATGTCGGAGTGGGTAGAATATTTAACTTTTAATGGTCTATCACCTATGTCAGAGCTGCGTAAAAGCAATGGAAAAGAAGAAGCTTGGCATGTAAAATATTTTGGCGTAGGCAACGAAAACTGGGGCTGCGGGGGGAATATGCGCCCCGAGTATTATGCGGATGAGTACAGACGTTACCAAACTTATCTAAGAAATTATGGCGATAATCAAATTTATAAGATAGCTTGCGGTGCGAATGGTACAGACTATAACTGGACCAAAGTTCTGATGGAACGGGCTGCAAATTATATGGATGCTCTAACAGTGCATTACTACACAGTTCCAGGCGGTTTTGAAACTAAGATGCCAGCTTTAGAATTTGATGAAGAAGCCTATTACCATACGTTAAAAGAAGCAGCATTCATGGAAGAACTGCTGAAAAAACATATTCAAATTATGGATCAGTATGATAAAGATAAGCGTATTGCACTCATTGTAGATGAGTGGGGAAGCTGGTATCAAACAGAGCCGGGAACAAATCCAGGCTTTTTATATCAGCAAAATACTATGAGAGATGCAATGATTGCAGGAGTAACCTTAAACATCTTTAACAAACATGCAGACCGCGTACGCATGGCTAATATAGCCCAAATGGTTAACGTCCTTCAAGCGATTATTTTAACCGAAGGGGCAAGCATGATACTCACGCCGACCTATCATGTATTCGATTTATATAAAGTACACCAAGACGCAACGCTTCTAGAAAGTTTTATTAGTCAAACAGAGGTTGGAAGTGATAAAGATAAGGTGCAAGATCTCTATGAATCGGCTTCTATTGATGATGAAGGGAATGTTTATGTTACGATTTGTAATGTAGATGTCCATCGGTCTAAGATGATTGAAGGGACATTATTAGGATATACAGCGTGCCAAGTAGAAGGCCGCATACTCTCAGAGAGAATGGATGCATATAACACTTTTTATAACTCTCATGCAGTTAAAATAGAAGATGTCAAATGTTTGAACCTAGAAGGGGATAAATTTACAGTAGAAGTACCGCCTTGCAGCGTCATTCAGCTTACTTTTACTGGTGAATAGCTCATGAAAATTTCCTGTAAGAGATGTATGACGTTTGAACATAATCATCAGCTTCTAGAGTCTATAATGAATTACATTGAATCACTGGATAAGGAAATAAAGGTATCCCAAGATCTTTATAACAAAAGGTTAGCTCTTTGCGAAGCGTGTAATAAGCTGAAGAATGGCATGTGTGGATTCTGTGGATGCTTTGTAGCTGTTCGAGCGGCTAAACAGATGATGGCATGCCCTCACCCTCAGGAGAAAAAGTGGTAAATAAAAGGAATATGTAACGACAGATCAATAGAAGTATTTAAATACAAATATAAAGCCAGAGGAAAGAGCAAAAGATTTGTTAAGCCATATAACGCTTGAGGAGAAGGTTGATAGGTTTTGAACTTTAAATTAAGAAATAAGTGTATAAAACATATTCGTTTAAGGCTAAAAGGTGTGCATAAAATGATTTTATACACATCTTTTGTTGTATGTCCAGAAGGGGGAGCAACCTTAAGGGGTAATGGAAAGTAATTAGATATTAAAGTTGTTATGAACTGCTTTTTAATAAGGGAGGACAATAGTGGAAGCACCTAAAATTATAACGGATAGACTTATAATCATACCAATGACATATTCAATGATATGCGCAGTATTAAGCGGCACTCATAAAGAGTTAGAACAACTTGATATTCATTTAAGTGGTAAATGGCCTCTTCAAGATACACTCGATATCCTTAATTTTATTAGTAATAATATGAATAAGGATGACAGAATTAGTGGATTTGGTGTATGGATGGTTGTGAAAAAAGAAAATATGACTGTTATTGGAGATGCGGGGTTTAAAGGCGAGCCAGATGAAAACGGAGAAATTGAAATAGGTTTTGGATTAATTGAAGAAGAACATCGAAAAGGATATGGTTATGAAGTGGCAAGTTCTTTAATAGAATGGGTTTCTCGGAATAAAGCTGTTAAGGTTATAAAGGCAGATTGTTTAATCAATAATACCGGGTCAATTACTATTTTGAAAAAATGTGGAATGCGTGAAGTGAATAGAGATGGTGAATTTATATATTGGGAGAAGGAAGTTATTCAATGATTCCTGCTACCATACAGTGATTTTTATATAAACACTCTGTATTATGTGGTAAGTGGCTATTACTTAGTTTGAAGATCTAACTTTATTATTTGAAAAGGCAGCAAGGTGCTTAAATCAAGTTGTTTATAAATTATGAACTAAGATAGAAGTTATCTAAGTCTAGTGGACGTCGGAGATGACGACTGTTATACAAAAGGGCACTTGAGGCATGGCTATTTAAAGGCCAATACTTATATAAAGGGGGATCTAGTATGTATGTTGAATTTCTATATCCAGGAGGCAGAGAAAAAGCAGTAACGTTTAGCTATGATGATGGACGAATATATGATCGTAGGCTGGTTGAACTCTTTAACCGCTATCGATTAAAAGCAACGTTTAATCTAAACTCTGGACTTCTTAATCAAGACGGATTTGTCAAGACTATGGAACTAAAAAACCTTTACAAGGGGCATGAGATTGCCGCCCATGGCGTTAATCATAGATATTTAAGGCAGCTTACGAAAGAGCAGCTTATTTGTGAAATGTGGGAAGACCGCAGAAACTTAGAAAAGTGGTCTGATGGTTTTGTGCTGGGATCGGCTTATGCCTTCGGGGAATATTCTGATGAAATAGCCCAAAGTCTAAAAAGTTTAGGGCTGCGTTACGCTAGGACTGCTGAGTCAACCCATTCTTTTGCGATTCCGAATAACTTTATGAAATGGAAACCTACCTGTCATCATCATGAAAATATTATTGAAAAGGCAAAGTTATTTTTAAATGCTCCAGGTTATATGAAATGTCCGCTGTTTTACATATGGGGACATAGTTTTGAGTTTGAAAGAGACAAAAATTGGGAAGTTATAGAGCAGTTTTGTGAAATAATAGCCGGTCATGATGAAATTTGGTATGCAACGAACCTGGAAATACAAACTTATATTCATGCAGCAAAAAATATACTTTTTAATGCTGAGGGAACGATGTGTATCAATCAGTCAGCGCACACCGTTTGGCTTAGGCACAATGAGAAAATAATTAAAAGTTATCCAAACTCTAAGATAAATTTTACATAATCATTTAGCTTTAAACACTATATCACTTTGTATGTTATGGAATTTAAAATTCAGCAAACTGCTGGAAATATTGATATGAGGAAGTTTTCTATGCAAATGATATTTTAATGAATTGGAAATGGAGAGAGATATTATGAAAAAACAAGGAACGAATCCGTATCTTCCATCATGGGAATACATCCCTGATGGAGAACCCTATGTATTTAATGATAGAGTCTATGTATATGGCTCTCATGATCGTTTTAATGGGCATGTCTATTGTTTAAATGATTATGTGTGCTGGTCTACGCCCGTAAATGATTTGGCTGACTGGAGGTATGAAGGTGTTATTTACAAAAAAACAGATGATCCACTGAATCATGCGGGAAATATGTGTCTATATGCACCTGACATCACCGTTGGACCTGATGGACGATACTATTTGTATTATGTGCTTGATAAGATGCCAATAGTATCCGTAGCTGTTTGTGATACCCCGGCAGGAAGATATAAATTTTATGGATATGTGCACTATGCAGATGGGGTACGGTTAGGAGAAAGAGAGGGGGATCAGCCGCAGTTCGATCCTGGGGTGCTGACTGAAGAAGATAAAACTTACTTATATACCGGATTTTGCGCTATGGATGACAAATCTAGAAAAGGGCCTATGGCAACTGTACTTGGACCAAATATGCTTACGATTTTGGAAGAACCTGTATTTATAGCGCCTAGTAAGCCCTATAGTGCAGGGAGTAGTTTTGAGGGGCATGAGTTTTTTGAGGCTTCTTCCATAAGAAAGCTAGGAGATACCTATTACTTTATCTATTCTTCGATTGCTATGCATGAACTGTGTTATGCTGTCAGCAAATACCCAACAAAAGACTTTGTTTATAGAGGGGTTATTGTGAGTAATAATGACCTTCATATTGCTTCATATAAACCAGCAGATAAGCCTATGTTTTATGGGGGAAATAATCATGGAAGCATAATCGAGATAAATGATAAATGGTATATTTTTTATCACAGACATACTAATGGGTCTAATTTCAGCAGACAGGGATGTTTAGAACCAATAGAAGTTCTCGGGAATGATATAATCCCGCAGGTAGAAATGACATCCTGTGGACCAAATGGAGGGGCATTGATCGGACATGGAGAATATCAAGCCTATCTGGCATGTAATTTGTTTTGCCGGGATGAGGAAATGTATACTGGGGCGCTATGGATGGACAGCCAGTTTCCGAAGATAACACAGGATGGGAAAGATGGTGACGAAGAAGATGGCTATATAGCTAATATGATGGATTCTGCCACTGCGGGCTTTAAGTATTTTGACTGTCATGGGATAAGAAAAATTAAGATTAAGGTGCGGGGATACTGCGAGGGGGCTTTTGAAGTAAAAACCTCATGGGATGGTGAAGTTTTGGGGAAAATACCTGTTGATTTTACGAATGTATGGACTGAATATGCTGCTGATATAGCTATTCCGGATGGCATACAAGCATTGTATTTTACTTATACGGGGGGAGGCAGAGCGAGTTTGGCCTCATTTACACTGGAATAACCGGCTCATTAGTCAATTGTGGTCTGCGGTATTGATGCTGCAGACTCTTTTAAGATGACCTGCGAAGTAAGTAATAGTAAACGTTTAGAAAAAATAAATAAGGAAAGGGTGTTAGATATGATTTGTGAAAAAATCAGTTTGTATGCTGAAAATGAGAAGGTCTATTATGTGAAATATTTGTTGGATAATTCTCCTGAAATTGAGGAAGGCAGAATGCGGCCCGCGATGATTGTCTGCCCAGGCGGAGGGTATTTAGTAACCTCTGACAGGGAGGCGGAACCGGTAGCGATGCATTACTTAAACCAAGGGTACCAAACTTTTGTTTTGAGATATTCGACTGCAAGCACAGGGGGATGTGTCTATCCGGCTTCGTTATTTGACTTATGTGAGTTAATGAAAGTAATCAGAGAACATGCAGAAGAATGGTATATTGATAAAGATAAAATAGGAATAATAGGCTTTTCAGCGGGGGGGCACCTGTGTGCATCTTTAGCAGTTCACTGGCAGGATGATTTCATCAGAGAAAAATTTGGAGTAGAAAGTGAGATATTTAGGCCGAATGCAGTTATATTGGCCTATCCGGTATTAGATTTTATATACCAGAAAAGTGCATGTGAGAAGGATCCAAGGGTTCATGACATTCAACCAGCGAGTGGGGACTCATACTATGAATTTATGCAAAAAGCAAACAAAGCGCTTGCGGGAGACTGTATTTCAACAGAAAGATTTAAAGAGATCAGTCCAATATACTCTATAAATAAGAACATTCCGCCCATTTTTATATGGCATACATCAAGAGATGATTTGGTTTACGTGGGTAACTCGCTTCTGTTTGCTCATGCGCTAGAAAAGCACGGAATACCATTTGAACTTCATGTTTTTGAGAGAGGGCCTCATGGCATGTCCTTAGCCAATAAGACCTCTAGTCACTCGGAAGAATTCATTTCCGAAGATGTTAATAGGTGGACTGAACTTGCTGATCGTTTTTTAAAACGTCATTTTTAATAGCCTTAACTGACAGAATGTGATAGAATAATTAGAAAATAGTGTATTGATTTAATAGCTATTTATAATAAAAAAGGGGTGAGGGGATGTTTAAAAAATTATTAGCAGTTAGTTTGATTGCTGTATTAGGGTTAACAGGGTGCGATTATACAAATGCATGGGTTCAGATTCTAAATGGAGATACTGTAAAAAGTACATTGGAGGCAGAATACCAAGTAGCACAGCCATGGGTAGATTATGCTCTAAAAGAAGCTCAAAAAGAAGGTGGAGAAGAAAAACGGCTAGAACTCCAAGAGCAGCTAGGATTCAATAAGGTTCAAGTAAGTTCAGAATTAGATTATAAAAAAAGGCAAGGAAAACTCGAAGTGGTTATCCATAATACTTTTAATCCTGAAAAAACTAAAAGGATGAATTTTTACATACAAGGGGCTAAGATTTATGTTCCTATAGAGCTTGCAGTAAGAAGATCTATGGATTACTGGGAAGATGAAGAGAAAGCGCTTATAGAGGAAGTTATCAAAGGTAAAGAGTATGTTATGCTTAACATGAATGAAACGTATGGATACAGCTATGCTTTTCAGCGGATGATGATAGGCAGCAGTCTCATTCCAACAGGGGAACAAGAAGGAAATTTTGAAGAAGTATTTTGGACTAAAAAAGGCAGTGAACTTGAGAGATTAATGGTATTCTTTAAAAACTTAGATCTAGGGATTAAAAAAGAGGGATCGGAATATGTTCTTGATATGAATTTATTCCAAACCATTGATCAATCTGAAAAGGTAGTAAATTATATCATCGATAATGTGAAAAAAGAAGATAAAGACTTTGTAAAACAGTATTATTTCGTGGGTGATGAAGATTTTGAAGAATTTTTAAACAGTAAAGAAGAAGTGAAAGAATACGTTAGAGAAGGATATAGTTCTATCAGAGAGAGTATCGAATCTTATGGATTAAAACCTATCTTTGATCAAAGCACAATAAAAGTTAAGTGGCACCTTCTAAAAGGCGCTAATCAGGAACTAGAGCTCAAGGTTATTGTACCTGCAGATTTGATGAGTACCTATGTACCTGACGGCCCGCAGGATCAGCCGCTCGTTATAACTTCTAAGGTTGTGCAGAATATTCATAAGGAGGGCGCTGTCTGGGTAGAGCTGCCAAGTAAATGTGTAGATAATAAAGCGTTAGAAGCAGTATATGAAAAGATACGTCAGGCGCAAGAAGAAAAATATGAAGCAATGAGAAAGCAACGAGAGGCTTATGAAGAAGAGGAAGACTATAGTTATGAAAACAACATAAAAATGCTCTCTTTTTTTCAGGAGCAAGATTTGTATTACTATAGTGCAAGAGAGCTAAGCGGTTTCTTTGAAGAAGAGCTAAGCTATAAAAATGATAAGCTTTATTTCACAAGAGGCGGTAAAAAGATTGAAGTTAAGCATCAGATGGTTGGTGGACGTTCATATGTTGAAAGAGCTGAGCTAAATAACCTAGGCTATACTATAGAGACAGAGGAAGAAAAGGGCTATTATGCAGATGATATAAGGTTCTTTTTTATCAGCAAAGGAGATCAATCTTATATCTTTGAAGGAGAGGCTGTAAAGTAGTTCGAGTAGGAGTACATAAAGATACAACTTTAGGATTTAACTTATTCAGCTGCTTAGAGTTATTTTATTGAATGATTTCATTGTAAACAAGTTTGCGAATAGGTTTAGTTTTAAACCATAAAACCTATAGTGTAAAAAAGATATAAGAAACGATATAAAGTAAAGATATCAAGAAAGTAAAAAGGACTAAGCATTTTGGGAAAAGATCCCGAGGGCTTAGTCCTTTCGCATATTTATTTAAAAGTTTTAAAGCGATTTTCAATAGGTTGGAAAGACTTTTCATCAGGAAGAGAAGTTGGCTTGCCAAATGGCATCTGAGCGATAAGTTTCCAGCTAGGGGGGATATGCCATTCTTTTTTCACCTCTTCATCAATAAGTGGATTATAATGCTGAAGGTTTGCGCCGAGTCCCTCGATTTCTAAAGAAGTCCATACAATATATTGCAGCATACCATTTGCCTGCTGTGACCAGATCGGAAAATTCTCTTGGTAAAGAGGAAACTGTTGCTGCAAGGATTGAATAACCATTTGATCTTCGAAAAATAAAACTGTTCCGTATCCCTTTTGAAATCCACTAAGCCTGTCTTCTGTAGCCGTAAATTTATCCTCCGGAACAACCTTCCTAAGTTCCTCTTTTGTAATATTCCATAGTTTATCATGGTGCTCTGCTAATAATAAAATAACTCTTGCGCTTTGGGAGTTAAAAGCTGAAGGAGCATGTTTAACAGCATGCTGGATAATCTCTTTAATTCTTTCATCTGATATAGGTGATTCTTTAGAAATGCCATATATAGAGCGTCGTTTTTCAACGCTTTCGTAAAAGTCTTTTGACATAGCTAACCCTCCTTTTAAATTAAAATGACAATAAAATAATAGATGTACATACAGTATAGCGACTTTAGGTCTAATAAACAATACACGTTTAGAATTATAAATATGCAAAATCAAAAAATAATATACCTTGGAATTGAACAATAATACCTCAGTGGAGTAACAAGGGATAAAAATATTGGTAAAAAAATCTATAGCAATAAGTGAGGGGCCACTATTTGCTATAATAATACCTAAAATTTGTATACCGTAAATGTCAACAAAAGTATACTTTGACTATAGTAAACTAATGATAGTGTATATCAAGTATAGACGTAAAACATGAGGAGGGGATAGATGAAAGATTAATTTAGGCTAAAGTATTTCACGGGGCATATGTATTAACATGAACAGCGGAACAAAGAAAATTGCACGAAAATAGGAGGGATATAAATGAAGTTTAAAAAACATATAGCACTTTTTCTGGCTATAGCGATGTTATTTGTGCCTATTAGGAGTAAAGCCGAGGATATGGTCAATGAAAACCTGGTAACTACAGAGACACTGACTACTAATATGACGACCACAAACGCAATGTTTACTTCCTTGTTAGCAGATAACGCAGCTTATTTAGATACTAATGGGTGGACTGTTTCAGCCACATTGCCAGATGTTTCAGATAAAGGTGTTGTAGCAAGCGCTATATTTGATGCTGATCCCAGCACAGTTTGGACTAGCCCAAACAATCAAGGATCTGGATCTCAGATTATTCAAATTGACATGGGCACTGAGAGAACCTTTGATTCAATATATATTGAATCACCAAGTGAAACGGAATATGGCAGGCAGTATGCCGTGCAGGACACCATGGACTGGTGGCAAAGCACTTATGGGCATACTGCTGGAAATGTCGGGATAACGAAAATCAGCTTTAGCACAAGAACAGCGAGGTTCGTTAATATATGTCAGATAGGGACTGCAGATGGGGTGCCTTGGACTGTTGCCAGAATTAGGATTGCAAATGGAACTATCCCAGTATCAGCAGAGCCAGATTTTGGTCCGAATGTTAAAGTGTTTGATCCTTCAATGCCTCAGACTGAAATCCAGGCTGCTTGTGACACGATATTTGCGCAGCAGGAACGAGCTGAATTTGGGCCTAATCGCTATGCACTTCTTTTTAAACCAGGAACCTATACAGCTAATGTAAAAGTAGGATTTTATACACAAGTAGCTGGACTTGGAGAGTCACCAGATGATGTTAATATCACAGGAGGGGGGATAAATTGTACTGCAGATTGGAGCGGAGGAAATGCATTAGTTAATTTTTGGCGAGGAGCTGAAAATATAGCAACGACTCCAGCAAATGGTGAAAGTAAATGGTCTGTATCGCAAGCTGCACCATATAGGCGTATGCATGTAAAAGGGAATTTGGCTGTAATGGATTATACAGATACAAATTTTGCTAGCGGAGGGTTTATGGCAGACAGCAAAGTTGATGGGTCGGTCATTGCCTATTCACAGCAGCAATGGTATTCAAGAAATAGTGAATGGAGTCAGTGGAATGGGGGGGTATGGAATATAGTTGCACAAGGATGTGTTAATCCGCCCGCAGATAAAGGATGGCCTAACCCGCCTAACACAGTTATTAATAATTCACCAATTATTGCAGAAAAACCGTTTCTCTATGTTAATGAAGAGAGAGAATATAATGTTTTAGTTCCTTCGGTTGTACATAATAAGACAGGTATTTCATGGGCGAGCGGCAGTACTGCAGGGAAATCTATTCCCATTAGTGATTTCTATATTGTAAAAGAAGGGGTAGATACTGCATCAACTATCAATGCAGCACTTGATGAAGGAAAACATCTACTCATTACGCCGGGAATATATCATTTGAATGACACCCTAAGAGTCACAAGAGAAAATACGGTTATACTGGGACTAGGACTCGCAACGTTTATTCCTGTTAATGGAATAACTGCAATGTCAGTTTCAGATGTAGGCGGGGTAAGAATTGCAGGAGTTTTATTTGATGCAGGAACAGAAAACTCTCCTGTATTATTAGAAGTTGGACCTAAAGGGAGCTTGGCAGATCACTCAGCGAACCCAACATTTTTACACGATGTTTATGTAAGGGTTGGAGGAGCTGCTATTGGGAAGGCGAGTCAGGGAATAGAGATTAACAGTAATAATGTTATAGGAGATCATTTTTGGATATGGCGTGCGGATCATGGGCAAGGGGTAGCATGGGACTTAAATACTTCTGACAATGGACTTGTTGTCAATGGTAATGAGGTAACGATATATGGTCTGTTTGTAGAACATTTCCAAAAGCATCAGACCCTATGGAACGGGGAAAATGGAAGAGTATACTTTTATCAGAGTGAAATCCCATATGATGTACCTGATCAAGAAGGGTGGATGGATGGTGAGGTAAATGGATATTCATCTTATAAAGTTGCAGATACCGTGAAGAGCCATGAAGCTACAGGGCTTGGGATTTACTGTTACTTCAAAGATAATCCAGATGTTAAGCTGCATAATGCCATTACAGTTCCTAAAGCTGAAAATGTAAAATTTAAACGTATGGTGACAGTTTCATTAGGAGGAAATGGTGAAATTACGCATCATATTAATAATACAGGTAAGGCTTCAAAACCTGGGGCTGACACGCAGTTCCTAGCTTCTTATCCTATAGTTGCTTCTAATGATAGTATTGCATATCTTGACTCTAGAGAATGGAGCGTATCTACAACTATTCCAGATTCAGCGGATTATAACGCTGTAGGCGCAGCACTATTTGACAATGATCCTAATACAGTATGGACCAGCTCAAATAATCAAAGCTTTTGGGGTCAAGTTATTCAGATTGATATGGGATCTGAACAAACCTTTGATTCTATCTATATACACTGTCCGAGTGAAACAGAGTATGGAAGACAGTATCATCTGCAGGATTCATCAAATTGGGAAGAAGTTTATGGGCATACATCTGGAGAAACAGGTATAACTAAGATTAGCTTTAGCCCAAGGAAGGCGAGAATCATTAATATATGGATTGGAGCAGATGCAAATGTTCCATGGACCGTGGCAGGAATAAAAATAGCAAATGGCATTATTATAAAAGACCCAGAACCTATAACGTCATTAGGGATAAAAAAAGGTGTAGCATCGTATATGTATTCTAATACAGACATATCTAAAATTACCGACTTAAATGTTGGCTGGTTTTATAATTGGGGCTTTTCATGCTCTTCTGACTTAACAGATACAAACCTTGAATATGTGCCTATGGTCTGGAATGGCGTGGTAGCTTCAGATGGAATTTTAGCATCCCTTAAGCAGGGGAAAGAAGATGGGTTATATACACATCTATTAGGGTTTAATGAGCCAGACTTATATGAACAGGCGAATATGTCAGTGCAAGAATGTATTGATCTTTGGCCTAAACTGATGGATACAGGACTACGTCTCGGAAGTCCAGCGCCAGCAGATTATACATGGATTTATCATTTTATGGATGAAGCTGATAGACGTGGCTATAGAGTTGATTTTATTAACCTTCACATTTATCATGATTTTACCCATCCTAATGCAGTAAAGGATTTAGAAAACATTTTGACCAGCGTTTATAATAGGTACAAGAAACCTATTTGGATTACTGAAATCGGAACGGTTGATATTAATTATTGGGGGATACAAACGCATAAACCTGTTACACAGCAGTTAGCAGATAATTACTTAGTTGATGTAGCAGCTATGATGGAACGCTTAGGATTTGTTGAGCGATATGCATGGTTTGATGACAATTGTTATTCTAGTGAATCGGGAAAATATAGTTCATTATATGATTTGTCTGATCAGTTAACCAGCATGGGGAATATTTATAAGGATATTAGGTCAAATCAAAGTTTAAATATTACTACAGCTACGCTGCCAGGAGGAACGGCTGAAGCTGAGTATACTGCTGCAAGTTTGCAGGTTATTGGCGGAATAGCTCCATATACATGGAGCACATCAGGATTACCAGAGGGGCTTTTGCTAGATGCGTCAACTGGTATTATCAGCGGAACCCCTATGGTTCCTGGTACATATGATGTAACTATTGCTGTAAAGGATTCTAAAGATCAGAGTACATTTTATAACTATTCTATTTTAATTAACGGGAATACTAACAGCTATAAAATCAGAAAAGAGGCAGAAACATATATACTAAGCTGGGGTGTTGCACAAGGAGCTTCGTATGATGAAGGCCAGGGTGTTGAGGTATATGATTTGCATAATGGAGATTGGATGAACTATTCAGTGAATATTCCGAAGGCTGGATTATATGATGTCAGCTTGCGCGTATCCAATAATATCGATGGAGGGGTGCTGAAACTCAAGAGTAGTGATGGAACAGTATTAGGCTCGGTTAATGTTCCGAATACAGGCAGCAATGGAGCTTGGGCAACTATCAAGATGGAAGTTCGTTTTAATGCTGGAGATCAAGTTATTCAAATATATTCCGAAGGAACAAGCGGAAAAGTCAATTGGTTTGAAATGAGCTTGAATACACCTGCTGCAGATAGTTGGGAGACTTTGCCTAGACAGGGATGGGAAGTATCAGCTTATAAGTCCAGTTGGAACACAACACCTTCTAATGCCATAGATGGAAGTATAGCAACTTTATGGCAAAATGGGGAGGCACAGAGTACAACTGGAGACCAATGGTTTCAAGTTGATATGAAGACGCTGCAATCTTTCAATGCAGTTTTATTAAATGATAATAATACCGGTGATTATGCTAGGCATTATGAAGTTAAGGTATCAAATGATGGAGCGGAGTGGGAAACTGTAGCAAGTGATAAAGGCTCACAAGGAGAAATGAAAATTAAGTTTTCTATGCAGAATGCACGCTATATTAGGATTTATCAAAAAGGTGCAGCGCCAAGCAATTATTGGTCAATTGGAGAAATTAATGTAGTGCGTTCTAATAATCGGGCGCCTAGGCTTCAACCAATTGAGGATCTCAGCATAAATACCAATGAGCCTATAATATTTACACTGCAGGCTGTAGATGAAGATAATGATTTATTAGAATATCATATAACCAATCTACCTGATGGAGCGGCATTTGATATAAATACTGGAGTATTCAGATGGACGCCCGAAAGTAAGCAAGCTGATGTCTACACATTAAACATATCAGTTACTGATGGGATTAACGTTGCTAAGGGAACAGTCACAATTACCGTTAAAGAGAAGCTGGAAGACACAGTAATTATTGTAACAGAAAAGCTTTCAGAGGGTAAAATAGGGCATGGTTACAATCAAGTAATATCTACAACAGGGGAAATGGATAATCTTATGTGGAAGGTTACTGGATTGCCAGAAGGGTTGGCATTTAATTACAACGCAAAAAGCATTACAGGAATTCCTGTAGAAGCTGGAACATATGAGGTCAAAGTATCTATAGAAGATTCAGAAAAGGTAATTGTAGAAAAAGTGTTTGAACTGAAAATACAAGATCAAGTAAGTAGTGGCGGTGGAAACAATAGCGGTGGCGGAAATAGTAGCGGCAACGGGAACAGTAAGGGCAGTGATAGCAGTAATACTGCAGGTGATTCCGGCCAGACCCCTGACCCTATAAAAAAGACAGAAGAAAGATCAGGAGCAAAAGTAAAAGTTTCTTTAACAAGTAGAAAAGCTACTAGTACGGAAGGCAGCTTTGAATTATTAGTTAAGCCATATGTACAAGATGGGCGTACAATGGTAGGCATAAGAGATGTGGCGATGCTGCTCAATATAGATAGGAAGGATATTATCTGGGATGCTAAAGATAAGTCTATATTAATTAAAACAGGTAATATGGAAGTTAAATTCATTATTGGGCAAAAGTATGCTCTAGTCAATGGTGAAAAAACGGTAATAGATGTGCCTGCACAAGTAAAAGCTGGCAGGGCTGTATTGCCTATAGCCCATATTGCAAGAATCCTTGGAATTATAGTTGAGTTTGATTCAGATACAAAAGAGATTCTTATTTCCCTATTAAAATAAATAGGATCACTAAAAAGGACTTAAAATAATAGGTAAGTGAAATAGAAAATGCTTTTTAGAATTAAAAAGCTGCTGAAGAATTACATTTAAGTAAGCTCTTCGGCAGCTTTTTTTACATGTATCAATGATAGAATGTATAAGGTGTTGTTATCAGAAGAAAACACTGTCATAAGACTATTTAGCCCCGGGGTTGTGAAAAGGTGAATCAAAGGATTTAAACTTTGCGGTATTGCTCAGGAGTAACCCCTGTCAGTTTCTTAAATACCCTAAAGAAGTATTTAACGTTATCATACCCCACCGCCTTAGAAATGTGATACAGTTTTTTATCTGATTGAGACAATAGAAGTTTGGCTTCTTCGATTCGGATAGCATTTACATAGTCAACAAAGTTTTTTCCTGTCTTTTTCTTAAATAAGTGGCTGCAGTAACTACGGTTCATATAAAATAATGAAGAAACAAATTCTAAAGTAATATTATTAGAGTAACTTCTTTTAACATAAGTCATGATGTTTTCAACGATGTCACCATTTGCATAAATACTTCGTGACTCCATACTCATTGATATATTAGTAAATACCTGAAGAAAATATTCTTGTATCTCTTCGAAACTAAACATAGTATTAAAGATAGTTTGAATACTTGAGGACTGGCTGTTTTGAGATATGCCTTCGAAGTATAACTTTAGTATTGCACGGGCTTTTTCAGCTAAACCTATGCAATAGTTTTTGATATCGTATAAGGTATATAACTCTTCAGTAGCAATGTTTTCAAACAAGTCTTTAATGAGTTCAGTAACGCGCTGCGTTTCTCCAGCTTCAATTCTAAATAGAAATTCTGACTCCTTTTCCCAAGAAATCGTTTTAATAGGTTCATTGTGGGTAGTAAAAAAGTAGTAGCAGCTGTTATCAGATATCTTTTTAGAGTTTAGAGCTTGTACAGTTTCATTAAAAGTATTATTTAACTGGAGTAAGTCTGACCTGGTATGGCTGATTCCGATGGATACTTTTTGATTTTCATAACTAAAAAGATTAATTAAATCAAGGGATAGTTGTTTGCACAGAGAAGGAAGCTGCAAAGGCGTCTTTTCTGGAAAAAATAAAATAAGAAATCCTATTTTATCATTATAAAGATGAGGAAGATACAGATATAGATCACCAAATCCATTTTCCAGCATTAAGTTTTTTATTTCAGACTCATCTAATGGCTTTTCAGAATGAAGTGTCATAAGAATAAAGTGATGGTTTTTTTCTATCATTTTAAGTTTAGCAGAAACAAGTTCGAGAGGAGTAGTATGATAACCCAGGATTAAGTTCTTTAAGCTTTGAATATCATAATCGTATTTAGCATATTCTCTTTCGGCTTCAACGGATACAATCTTATTTTGAATTTCGGTGCTGTTTTCTATATGGTTAATAGCATCCTGGATAGCCAAATGGATGGTTTCGCGATTGAACGGTTTTAGGATATAGCTGATTGCTCTTGCAGAAACAGCTTGTTTGGCATATTCAAAGTCTTTGTATCCACTGATCACAATAATTTGCTTATCTGGATATTGGGCATTTATCTGTTGAAGAAAGCCTGTACCATCCAAAACAGGCATATTCATATCAGTGATAACAATATCAGGATTCAGGGCCTCTATAAGCTCGAGACCCTCTTTGCCATTTGAAGCTTCACCAACACATTTTACAGTATCATTTAGAGAACTAATTTTTTTAATAGTACCCCTTCTTGTAAGCGGCTCATCATCTACGACAATATAAGTGTACACTTTTATCCCTCCGTTTTCAAAATTGGCAGTTTGATTGTAATTGTAGTACCAACATTTTTTTCACTGTGAATAGATATCCCATAGCCTTTACCATAGTAAAGTTCAATACGAGAATGAATATTTTTAAGACCGATGCTTTGCGTATTGCGGCGCCCTAATTCTGTAAATTGTGCGGGTTCATCTAATTTTCTTTGAATAGATTGAATCTCTTCGACATTCATTCCGGTGCCATTATCTGATATTTCAAAGTAGATCAAACCAGAATCCGTATAGGCGCGAATAATAATGATTCCACCAGTAGGACAGCGCTCGAGGCCATGATAGAGTGCATTTTCAATAATAGGCTGGAGAATGAGTTTTAGGACTTGCAGATGAAGGAGATCTTCTGCAATATTAAAAGTGAGATTAAATTTATTATCAAAACGAATCTTTTGAATCGCCATATAATCGCTTACATGGCTAAGTTCATCCTGAATGCTGACAAGTTCGCTTTGTGTTTTAATACTATAACGAAACATATTTCCAAGAGCTAGTGACATAACGGAAATACTTTCTACTTCTTCGATCTCAGCAATACTATTAATAGATTCCAAGGTATTATATAAGAAGTGTGAATTAATTTGGGATTCTAAAGATTTCATTTGAGAGTCTAAGGTAATCAGCTTATTTTGATATTGTTCTTTAACATATGTATTAATCTCTTCCAACATGTTATTATACTCATTATATAAAATGCCAATTTCATCTGTTCTGGACAAATATTTATTACTGATTATCAGATGATGTTTCTGATGCGCGCGCATAATTTTGCTGAGTGTTGTAATGGGGTTTGTGAGATAGATAGAAAAGAAAACAGAAACTACAAGAAAAAACATAGTACAAATACCAGCTATAACAATAATCAGGATTTTTGTGACATTGAATTCACGATAAAGCTCCTCATTATTAATGGCAGCAACTAACGTTAAGGTGTCAATATGCAAGGGGGCTTTCATAATTAATGAATTGTCTTGACTAAATGGAACTTTAATATTATTAATATTTGAATAGAGAATAGAACCGTTGTTTTTTTGGATAGATAGTAGGGCGCTATTGGGAAGTGTATTTATACTGCTAAGGTCAAATACCTTTGGCGAGCAGTCAATAAGCAAGACACCGAGAAATTCCTTGGAAAAGACATCATAAATAGCTCTCGAAAAAGAAATAGATGGCCTAGCACCGATGATAAAAGGTTTAGTTGTAATATCACTTATATAAACCTTTCCTTGCAAATCTAGGGTTTTTTGATACCAATCATCTTCAAACGGCTTGTAATCATACATGATGTCAATATCATTGCCATATCCGTAACCAATGTTTTCACCGCTAGGGGTAAAAATAAAAACACCATTAATATATTGATGAGAGTATATCAGATTTTTGCAGACAAACATCATATTGTTACGGCTTTGATACAAATCATAAGTCGTATAGCTGCCATCGTTTACTTTATATTTTTTGAGGTCTTCTACAATAGAAAAGGAACTTTCGGAATAAAATTGAAAGATTTCAGTTGTCTTATTAATTTCACGTATTGTATCATTAGCTTCTCGTAAAGCGCTTTCAAAGACATTGCTTGCAACATGACTCATCTGCTTATTGACGAGTTTGGTGTATCTGTCATATGTAAAACTGGTGATAATGATGACTGGAATAATTGACAGGAACAAGAATATGATTAGCGTTTTTTCTTTTAGGTTCAATTTATTCACCCCTAAGTATGAAAATCTAAAGATAATATACCATAAATGCCAACAAAAGTATACTTTGATCGTGATAAGATACAAATATAAAGAAATAACAAATTAAAAGCAACAAGAATGAAGTAATCAATAAAAAACAAAAGGGAGGATTTATTATGAAACTCAAGAAATTAGCTGCATTAGGATTGACAGGGTTAGTGGGAGCTTCTATGTTAGCAGGTTGTGGAGATAAAGGGGTAGTTTCACAAAAGGCTGAACCAAGTGCTGCCAAAGATAGCAGTGTAAAAGATTCAACAGCATCCAAAGAAAATATCACTTTAACTATGATGCTGTCAGGTACTAAATCAACAGAAGGTGAAGATTATGAAATCGACGTAATGCCAAGACTTATAAAAGAAAGGTTTCCTAATATTACTTTAGAGGTTATTAAACTTCCGGATGATCAATATTATACTTCTCTTAAAACAAAACTTGCAACGGGAGAGGCACCAGACTTTATGCTGGCACAGCCTAAAATGGCAGGGGCGAATGCTGTTTATACACTAGCAAAATCAGGGTATTTACTGGATATTTCAGACTTAAAGTGTCTTGAAAAGCTGGGTGGGGTTGCTGACATGACCTACCAAGGAAAGACTTATGCAGTTCCACAAGGGGTTAGTTTCTTAGGTACATATTATAATAAAGACGTTTTTGAAAAAAATGGGCTGCAAGTGCCAACCAACTGGGATGAGTTCCTAAATGTATGCGAAAAGCTTAAGCAAGCAGGCGTGACACCTATTGTTATGGGAGATAAAGACTCATATGTTATGCAGTTTGGGTTATACCAAATAGCGGCAAATAGGGTTTATCCAAAGAACCCAGAATTTGATAACCAACTAGGTGATGGTACGACTAAGTTTACTGGTGGTGAATGGGAAGAAGTTCTTTCAATGTATGCGGAACTTTATCAAAAGGGTTATATAGGATCTAATTCATTAGGTCTTGGGGCAGCTCAAGCTATTCAAAAGTTTATTGACGGAGAAGCAGCTATGACATTTGATGGATCATTTAATGGAACAGCTTTAACAGCAAAAGGAGCAGCAGACTTTGCAAGAGGAATGTTCCCGCTGCCTGCTAACAAACCAGGAGAAGATATTTATGTATCAGGAGCAGCTGGTGGTGGATTTGGTATTTATGCTAATACTAAATATCCAGAAGAATGTAAAGCTATTCTTGAATTTATGAATGATGGCCAATCACCACTTTACAAAGCATGGGAATCATCAGGAAAAGTAATTCCAAATCTTGAGGGAGCGAAGCATACTAATCCACTGTTTGAAGACATGATGGCAGTATATTCTACTGGCAAGTCATTTTACTGGTGCAATCAAGGATGGCCAGCAGGGGTTGAGAATGAGATGCAGGTTAAACTCAGCGAGCATATTGCAGGGCAGGGAACTACACCTAAAGATATCGCAGAAGCTATGCAAATGAAGTTTGAAGAACTCTACTCAGAATAAGCATAAGAAGTTATGCAATAGGAGGAACAAATCATGAAAAATAAGTCACTTATCATGCCAAGAAGTATGTATTGGTTTGTTGTTCCAGCATTAATTTTATTCCTGACTTTTTGGATAATCCCTATTTTTAGTTTATTTCGATATAGCGTAACCAATTTTAACGGTATTAATCCTAATTATGATTTTGTAGGATTTAAGAATTTCCTTACTCTTTATAAACAGGGTATTTTATATACATCTATTAAAAATACCCTGATTTATACAGGGCTTCTCGTAGTATTCGGAAATGGTATTGCTCTGGCACTTGCGATGGCGCTCAATGTAAACCTTAGAGGTAAGGGATTTTATCGTTCAGCGATTTATATCCCCACTTTATTTAGTGCAATCGTTGTAGGTTTTATTTGGACTTATGTTTATATGCCGGATAAAGGGATGATTAGTTCAATCATGAATTTGATTGGACTTGATGGTTCAAAGTTTAATATCTTAGGTAATTTCAAAACCGCACTATATGGGATCAGTGCCGTAGATATTTGGAAAAATGTTGGGACAACAATGATTATTTATTTAGCAGGGCTTCAGATGGTAGATGAAAGTCTATTAGAAGCTGGGAAAATCGATGGTTGCAGTGAATGGCAGCTTATTCATCTTATTAAACTGCCACTCATTTCATCTTCAATCACAATTAATGTTGTTTTAAGCGTCATTAACGGACTTAAAACCTTTGACTATTCATTCATTATGACTAATGGAGGGCCTGGAAAGTCAACGAACACTCTAATGTTTACGATTTATAAGATTGCTTTTACAGAACAGCAGTTTGGGAAAGCCAGTGCTTTTAGTGTTGTAGCATTTTTTGTAATTATTATTATTACTATAGTAATGCTTATCTTCATGAACAAAAGAGAGGTGGAACTATAATGAAATTAAACAACATCAAGCAGTCTGCGAATCATAGAACTGTAGCGAAGGTTAATAAGACCAAGTTAGATCTAGGCAAGATGATATTATATTTAATACTGAGTATTACAGTTATTATAACCCTTGCACCTCTCATTATTGTCCTATCTAGTTCATTTCGCTCAGCTCAAAATATGACATCCCCCCTCGTCTTATTTAATGAGTTGACGTTAGAGAGCTATAAGTCAGCCTTTATAAAGATGAATTATCCTATTGTTTTTATGAATAGTGTGCTTGTAACGTTTGGTTCAGTTGCAGTTGTTGTTATGTTTACAGCGATGGCAGCTTATCCGATGGCCAGGATTAAAAGCAGCACTGCTAAGTTCTTATATTATCTTTTTATTGCGGGACTCATTATACCAGCGCAGATGGTTATTGTACCCATAGCACAGATGTTCAATGTTCTTCATATTCCTAATACAAGGTTTACCCCGATGATTATGTTTATTACCTGTAGTATTCCTTTTTCGAGTTTTCTATACACAGGCTTTATGAAGGGAATACCAGTAGAAATAGAAGAAGCAGCTTATTTAGATGGAGCTAGCCTTGTGAGGCGGTTTTTCCAAATTGTTTTTCCACTTTTAAAGCCAGCTACAACATCTGTTATTATTACTCAGGGAATTTGGATTTGGAATGATTACTTCTTTCCTCTTATCTTTATTTCGAGGAGTTCACAAAATTCATTGCCGGTAGCTATGCTTAGCTTTTTAGGAGACCGAGAGAATCCAACGCAATGGAATACATTATTTGCAGCCTGCGTATTATGTGTTATTCCCCTTATTGTCGTTTTTGCCGTATTGCAAAAACAATTTATTAGTGGCGTATCGGCAGGAGCTGTCAAAGGATAGACAAAGAGTTAAAGATATAAAGCAGTCAGACAGGGGTCTGACTGCTTTATATCATATCTACCGATAGCTTATAGGTGTAAAGAGGATAGAGGAAACACTCTAGAAGTTTATTTTAAAATCTGAGAAAACAGTCAATATGAGCTGCATTATAAAGGAGAGAGTGATAAATATGAGTTTTCCAAAAGAATTTATATGGGGGGCAGCAACTTCTGCTTATCAAATTGAGGGGGCAGCATATGAAGACGGAAAAGGCTTATCGATATGGGATGTATTCTGCAAAGAGCCAGGACGAGTTTTTAAGGGTCATTCAGGAGACATAGCTTGTGATCATTATCATAAAATGAAGGAAGATATCAAAATGATGGCAGAGATGGGGATTAAAGCCTATAGGTTCTCTATTTGCTGGCCAAGAGTAATACCAAATGGCATAGGAACGGTAAATGAAAAAGGGCTCCAATTCTATTTGGATTTAGTGGATGAACTTATAAAGTATGATATTACTCCTTTTGCTACATTGTTTCATTGGGACTATCCTTACGAACTCCAAAAAAAGGGAGGCTGGCTTAATCCAGAAAGTCCAAATTGGTTCGAATATTATGTGCGAGTCGTAGCAGATAGGTTTGGAGATAAACTTAAATATTACATCACATTAAATGAACCCCAGTGCTTTATTGGCGTTTCAGTTGTAGAAACTTTACATGCGCCAGGAATCCCATATTCCCAAAAAGATGCCCTTCAAATGGCTCACAATGTTTTATTAGCACATGGCAGAGCTGTAAAAGTACTAAGAGAACGGGTGCCAGGATGCAAAATAGGGTATGCCCCAACAGGAAATAGTTTTTATCCATTTACATCAGAGGAAGCAGATATTGAAGCTGCCCGTTATGCTACGTTCCATACAACACCAGATAATTGGGCTTTTAGCATTGCTTGGTGGAGTGATCCGATAATGCTTGGAAGTTATCCGGCTGAAGCGGTAGAAAAGTTTGGGGATATGATGCCAAGTATAGCAAAAGATGATATGGATCTTATTAGTCAGCCGCTAGATTTTTATGGACAAAATATTTATCAGTCTGAGCCTGTATCAGCAGAGGCGGGGAGTGGATTAAATCAAAAGGTAGAATTAATGGGACATCCTAAAACAGCGATCGGATGGGCTGTTACGCCGCAAAGTCTGTATTGGGTACCAAAATTTTTGTATGAGCGCTATAAGGTGCCTATTATGATTACAGAAAATGGGATGTCTTGTCATGATACTGTATCATTAGATGGGCAAGTTCATGATCCTAATAGAATAGATTTTTTGAATCGTTATCTTTTTGAACTAAAAAAAGCAATAAATGATGGTGTAGACATAAAGGGTTATTTTCAATGGAGTTTAATGGATAACTTTGAATGGGCTAATGGCTATAATGATAGATTTGGGCTTGTATATGTTAATTATAAGAATCAAAAAAGAATTTTGAAAGACAGTGCATTATGGTACTCTGAGGTCATAAAGTGTAATGGATCAAATCTTTAAAGAGAGATGAGAAGAAAAGAGGTATGATATGGACGAATATACTAGCAGCATTGAAAACTTTAAAATGGAAGTTAATAGAAACTTTGTAGAAAAGGCGATGGAACTAGAACCATTAATTTTGAAAAGCAAGGTTATTCCCAACCAAATTGTTAGACTAGAAAAGGATGTAGATGCAAATTGGAAGGTGATAGAAAAGGAGAATTTTCTAGGGAATGAAACAAGAAAGCTAGGAAAAGGTGAAGCAGTTTGTTTTGATTTTAAAAGTCATATAGTAGGATATGTTACTTTTAGAGTGAAAGCCGTTGGAAGTCCTCCGGATGCCCCAGCGTATTTAAGAGTAAAGCTAGGAGAGGCACTATGTGAGATAGGAGAAGAATCTAATACATACAAAGGGTGGCTAAGCAGCAGTTGGATTCAAGAAGAGTTTATACATATTGATGTACTGCCAGCTGTTATTAGAATGCCAAGAAGATATGCGTTTAGGTACATGGAAATAAAGGTACTAGATACTTCTCCAAAATATAAGGTAGTATTTGAAGAAATTTCTTGTACAGCAGTTTCATCAGCAGATATGAATAAGGTAAAGACACTGGGTGGAGTGGATCAGAACTTAGCTAAAATAGATGAAGTAGCAGTTAAAACTTTGCATGACTGCATGCAGAGTGTGTTTGAGGACGGGCCTAAGAGAGACAGGCGCTTGTGGATTGGTGATTTAAGACTTCAAGCACTGGCAAATTACTATACCTTTAAAAATTATGATTTAGTTAAGCGCTGTTTATATCTGTTCGCAGGATTGACCCAAAACGAAGGAAGAGTTGGGGCTTGCCTTTTTATTGAACCTAGAATGATTGTAGATGATACAGCACTCTTAGATTATTCGTTATTCTTCATATCTTGTCTATATGATTACTATGAAGCAACAGGAGACGAGGAGGTATTAAAAGAATTATGGCCTGTTGCTTATAAACAAGCTGAACTTGCGATGCAAGAGATAGGTGAAGAGGGAATAATTAAAGATAGAGAAGGATTTTGGGCGTTTATAGATTGGCATAAAGACCTAAATAAACAAGGAGCTGTGCAAGGGGTTTTAATTTATACTTTAAAACAGGCAAAAAAAATGGCAGAAGTTCTTAATTTATCAAAAGAAATAGAGATTCTTAATCAATATATTCAACGCAGTACAATAGCAGCATTAGAAAAGTTATGGGATGAAAAGGAAGGCTTTTTTACAAGTGGAAAGCACGGGCAAGTTTCTTGGGCTACTCAGATATGGATGGTTTTAGCTGATGTGTTTACTAAAGAAAAAAACGAAGCATTATTAGATCGCTTGTTTGAAAAAAATCCACAGGTTAATATGGTAACCCCTTATATGAACCACTATTTAGTTGAAGCACTTATACTCAATAATCGAAAAGATAAGGCCCTGGAAATTATAAAAAATTATTGGGGGCAGATGATTCAAGATGGAGCGGATTGTTTTTGGGAACTATACAACCCTGAAAATAAAAAAGAATCCCCTTATGGTTCTAATATTATTAATAGCTACTGTCATGCGTGGAGTTGTACCCCAACTTATTTCATTAGAAAGTATCTTGTTTAAGTTATAATAGGATCATTTTTAGGATTTTGATAGATATATTTTTCATGATAGCTGCATCACTTCATCAGAGAATAAAATTTTAAAAGATAATGCTTATTTTTAATATAATAGTTGTTTATTTAATAATTGTCTAAGTATTAATAAGGAAATATCCTATAGAATAAGGTGAAATTATGAAAAATAGTTCTATAAAGGCATTAATTTCTAAAAAGTTATTTATAAAGCCATTAGAAATGCGGCAAGGTGGGAATGGGGATATTAAAGTTTCTATTAAAAATAAGTTGATTCTGGGATTTATAACGTTTGCGATTATTCCTCTTACTATCATAAGTGCAATATTTTATACGATGTCTCGAAGCACCTTGCGGGAAACATGCCTACATTTTGCTACTGGACTGATTAGTCAAACGAGCATTAATATGAATGATTACTTAAGCAGTATTGAAAAGAAAGTTTTAAATCTATCAATTGAGCCTGTAGTTAATGAAGGATTAGCAAACTATGAAACAGCTGATCAATTAGAAAGAGTAAAGCTCTTCCGCAATATTGAGAGCAGGATAACTGCATTTAGCAGTGCCGATGAAGACATTTTTGAACTGATGATTATCTATAAAGATGGTACAGTTTTTGGTGGAGACAGCCTAAAAAATGAGGAGGGTTTGGAGGTTTATAATACTCTCTCCACTTATAAAAGTGGAGAGTGGAGAAAAGGACTGGGTAGCCAGATAGAAGAAACCTATTATATAAGAAGTATTAAAAGTTTGGATACAGGACAGGAAGTAGGAATGATTAAGGCACGAATAAAATTAGATGGGTTGCTTAAAAGTATGAAGTCAGCACATGCTTTTAATGGCTCGAGTTTATACCTTGCGGATCAGGAGGGACAGATTATCTATCATGCTGATGAAAAAATAGTGGCTGTCCAAAAGAACATTTGGAGCAGCTTGAAGGGAGAAGACGGAAGTATCATTATTGATGGCAAACTGATTAATTATGTAACACTCGATAATGGATGGAAGGTCATTATTGAAATACCAGAAAAGGCACTTACAAACAAGCTGGATGTTACAAATTTAATCGTCATCTTGATGGTTATTTTGGCGGGAGCTTTAGCGGCAGGATGTGGCACTTTAATAGCCAAAGGGTTTTCTTCACCTATCATTAAGATCATGCAGCTTATGAAACATGCCGAACAAGGAGACTTAACCGTAGTAATGGAAGAGAATAAAAATGATGAAATAGGCATGCTTTGCAGAAGCTTTAATCATATGATCAGCAATATGAAGAACTTGCTAAAGGAAAGCAACATTATTATTGCTAATACAGTAAATGACAGTAAGATGCTGGAAGGTTCTACGCACCAGTCAGTAGAGGCATTTAAACAGCTTTCTTTATCTATCAATGATATTGCGGCTGGAGCTATGCAGCAAGCTGAAGACACTGAAAAAGGCATCTTATCTATGCATGATTTATCGAAGAGTATACAAGATATGATCGAAAATACTAAAGAGATTGTAAGCAAAAATGAAGATGCTAAGGTGATTATTAAGAATACAACAGAGAACCTTAAAGGACTTAATGATACAATGATATCTTCTATACAAATATCAGAAGAAATTAAGACCAGCATTACTGAATTAGACACGCTTACTAAAAACATTGAAGAAGTGATGAAGCTGCTAGATAACATCAGTGAACAAACTAATCTTCTAGCTTTAAATGCAAGTATTGAGGCGGCAAGAGCTGGTGAAGCAGGCAGAGGATTCGCTGTTGTTGCCAGTGAGGTAAGAAATTTGGCTGAACAATCAAAGGCATCTACTCAAGATGTACGAGCCACTTTAAATCGGATTAAATACAAAACCACAGATGCTGTAGAGCTTGCTAAACATGCTGCTTATACTATAAACAATCAAGAACAGTCTGTTAAAAACACTTATCAATCTTTTGCCCATATTATAGAACTGCTAAAAGGCATGGATTCTATCTTAGATAAGATACATATTAAAGCTAACCACATGGAAGCAATAAAAGATGATAGTGTGAAAAAGATTGAAATGATTGGGGCTATAACATCGGATACTGTAGCGGCTACTGAGGAAGTAAATGCTCTTAGCGAGGAGCAAAATGCAGTTCTTTTGCAGCTATTTGATGTGACTAATAAAGTAACCGCTTCTATGAATGACTTAAAACATGCCATTCATAGATTTAAAATCGAATAAGCTAATATAAGTTGTATAATGCATGCTCGGCCCTATTTAGAGTAACAGAAGTACTACAGAGAATGCTTGAGGTGTCTTTCAACAGAATTTATTCTAAAATTTATTATTCCGAATACTTATAGATTAGAATTATTGTATGGAGTACTTATATGAAAGAAGCAGTACTTGTAGGACAACAAATTATTTTAATCTATATCTATATTACAATAGGCATACTATGCAGCAAAAAGAAAATTATAACCCATGAAAATGGAAGAGCTTTCTCTAACTTTCTACTGGTTGTAGTTACACCTTGCCTGATGATCAAAAGTTATATGAGGCCATTGGAAATAAGGCATCTTCTTGGACTTTTATTAGCTTTTTTACTTGCTTTTTTATTTCATATTTTGGCTATTATAATTTCAGGTTTGCTTATTAAAAAACGTGATGATGCAAAATATTTGATTGAAAGAATGGGTGCTATTTATTCAAACTGTGGATTTATGGCCATTCCTTTGATTGCTGCTACTGTTGGGGAGATTGGAATCTTTTATGCAGTTGCCTTTATCAGTATATTTAATATAGTCATCTGGTCTCATGGAGTCATGATGATGACGGG
Organism: uncultured Clostridia bacterium; assembly: GCA_937981575.1. Classification (GTDB taxonomy): domain Bacteria; phylum Bacillota; class Clostridia; order Lachnospirales; family Cellulosilyticaceae; genus FMMP01. The sequence goes on from CALJNR010000084.1 coordinate 37,609, forward strand.
CCAGAAGAAGTTCAAGCTGAGACCGGCACTATTTAACCCTGGGGTTATTGGGTTTATGACAGGACTGTTTATTTATTGCCTGCAGCTGCGTATTCCTGCAATTATAGATCAAGCTGTTACAGGGATCGCGGCACTTAATACCCCACTTGCTATGATTACTACAGGCGCTTTTTTAGCGCATATCCAATTGAAAGCTTTATTTAATGATAGACATATTTATTATGCCAGTATGATGAGGTTGGTTATCCTTCCTTTAGTGATGCTTGTTCTTGTTAAATTATTAGGGACGCATACATGGATGCAAGGAGCTGATAAAGTCATTATGGCAAGCATGTTGGCCTGTGCTGCTCCAGCTGCAGCATCTATTACGCTGTTTCCTGCTAAGTTTGGTTTAGAGGGTTCCCATGGGGCAAAGATTATTGCGCTTTCTACGCTTTTTTCGATCGTAACCCTTCCGCTGGTTACCTTTGTGACACGCATCTGGGCAGCATGAAGTATATAGTATGGTCCATCATTATCAAATAGAAAAAACGACTTGTGTTAAGTAGAGAAAAGGACGTATTAGTCATTTGCTATAAAACCGCCCAGCTACTTACTGTTTAGGTAAGTGGCTGGGCGGTTTTTAGGTTTTAGGAGGATTAGGCGTTTAATTCTCTAAGCAAAGCGTCCATCATTTCTTCACTGAAGGCTCCGCCGGTGAAATTAATCATAGCGCGCAGTACAAAGTCGCGGAACATTATAGTCATATCTGTGCCTAATGATTCGGGAGAGTTGTGTTCATCATTGGTCATATGGGTAATTAATTCCTCCGCTGCTGTTTTGCCTTTTGGGTGCTGCAGGATATCGCCTAAAGTAGAATTACGTGTATAGACTTTCTTAATAGATGCAGTAGAAGTAACAGTTACGCATTCTTTCAGCTTAATGTCCTGTGAAGAACTGCCAACTAATATTTCAAAGTCTCCGCTTTCAACATGCCAGTCTTTGATTTCGGTATTGTAGTAAGCAAAAGCTCTTTTGCTAAGGATGAAGGTTACTGTTTTTTCTTCGCCAGGGGTAAGCATAACCTTTTCAAAAGCTTTCAGCTCCTTAAGAGGTCTTATGACACTGCTTATAGAGTCTTTGACGTAAAGCTGAATGATTTCTTTGCCAGCAACACAGCCAGTATTTTTTAGGGTTACATTGACTGTCAGCGAATCAGTATCAAGCATTTGTTGTTTGTCTAGTTTTAAGGCTGTATAATCAAAAGTTGTATAGCTTAAGCCGTGGCCGAATGGGAACAGCGGCTGTATTTCTTTGGTGTCATAATACCTATAGCCTACAAATAAACCTTCTTTGTATTCTACTTTATCTTCTACACCTGGGAAGTTTAAGTAAGATGGATTGTGACTAAGCTTTTCGGGGAAAGTTTCAGCAAGCTTGCCACAAGGGCTGAATGCTCCGAATAGTAAATCAGCTATAGCAGCCCCCGAGGCTTGGCCTGCCAGGTAAGCTTCTAGTACGCCTTTGGCATGGTGAAGCCAAGGCATCTCGATAGGAGAACCGTTACTGAGCAC
>CALJNR010000085.1 GCA_937981575.1 uncultured Clostridia bacterium
GATTACGAAGAATAATAATTATAGGAGGAGATTGATATGCCTAGAATCATGTCGTTAGATGACCTTAAAAGTTTAAGAGATAATGTAAAAAATAAAGTTGATTTAAGAGAAAAAGGCGAAAATGTAGATGAAATGGTAGTCATTCGTGTAGCAATGGCAACATGTGGTATTGCATCTGGCGCAAGAGATATTATGAATTATTTTGCAGATCTTGTAAGAGAAGACGGTATAAATAATGTTGTGATTACGCAAAGTGGTTGCATGGGATATTGCTATGCAGAACCAACTGTTGAGGTAACACTTCCAAATAGTGACCCAGTAGTATATGGACATGTTAGTAAAGAAAAAGCAAAAGAAATTTTAGAAAAGCATATCAAAAGTGGGGAAATGGTAGACGGTATCATTCCAGTTGCACACAAATCTATAGATGAGTAATAGAAAAGAGGTGGCCTAAAAATGTCTAAATTTACAATGCATATTTTGGTATGTGGAGGTACAGGATGTATTTCTGCACAATCCAATGAGATCGTAGAACAACTTAAGTTTCATATCAATGCAGCAAATATGTCAGAAGAAGTACAAGTTCTTAAAACAGGATGTTTTGGTTTTTGTGAAAAAGGGCCTGTAGTTAAAATACTTCCTGATAATACTTTTTATGTACAAGTTACACCAGAGGACGCAGAAGAACTTGTAAAAGAACATATCGTAAAAGGTAGAAAAGTAGAGAGATTACTTTACGTAGATCCTACAACAGAAGAAAAAGTTTCTGATTCAAAACATATGGACTTCTATAAAAAACAAATGCGTGTAGCACTTCGTAACTGTGGATTTATTGATCCTAACAATATCGAAGAGTACATAGCAAGAGATGGTTATGCAGCGCTTGCACAAGCCCTTAGCATGACACAACAAGAAGTTATTGATGAAGTTAAACAATCAGGACTTCGTGGACGTGGAGGCGGTGGATTCCCTACAGGTTTAAAATGGGAGTTCGCTTATAAAAATAAAGCAGATCAAAAGTATGTAGTATGTAATGCTGATGAAGGGGATCCAGGCGCTTTTATGGACCGTTCTATCCTAGAAGGAGATCCTCATTCGGTTGTAGAAGCTATGGCAATATGTGGCTATGCAATCGGTGCTACGCAAGGATTAGTTTATATTAGAGCTGAGTATCCACTTGCGATTAAACGACTTGAAAGGGCCCTTAATGATGCAAGAGAATATGGACTACTTGGTAAAAACATACTAGGAACTGGTTTAGAATTTGATATTGAAATTAAATTTGGTGCAGGAGCTTTCGTATGTGGTGAAGAAACAGCGCTTATCCATTCTATGGAAGGAATGCGTGGAGAGCCTACTACAAAACCACCTTTTCCAGCTGAAAGTGGATACTGGGAAAAACCAACTAACGTTAACAACGTAGAAACATTTGCAAATATTCCTGTTATCTTCTTAAAAGGAGCAGAATGGTTTGCATCTATTGGAACAGAAAAATCAAAAGGAACAAAAGTATTTGCACTTGCTGGTAAAATCAATAATGTTGGTCTTATCGAAGTACCTATGGGTATTACATTAAGAGAAGTTATTTATGATATTGGTGGCGGAATTAAAGATGGTAAAAAGTTTAAAGCTGTACAAACAGGCGGCCCTTCAGGTGGTTGTTTAACAGAAAAAGATCTTGATACGCCAATAGATTTTGACAACCTTCTTGCAAAAGGCTCTATGATGGGTTCAGGTGGAATGATTGTTATGGATGAAGATAACTGTATGCCAGCTGTAGCAAAATTCTATTTAGAGTTTACAGAAGAAGAATCTTGTGGTAAATGTACACCATGTCGTATTGGGACAAAACGTCTTTTAGAAATATTAGAAAAGATTACTGAAGGCAAAGGTACACTAGAAGACATAGATGTTCTAAGAGAACTTAGTCAAGTTATTAAAGATACAGCTCTTTGTGGTTTAGGACAAACAGCTCCAAATCCTATTTTATCAACATTAGATGTATTTGAAGATGAATATCTTGCACATATTAAAGATAAAAAATGTCCTGCAGGCCAATGTAATGCACTACTTCAATATAAGATTATAGATAAATGTATTGGATGTACAGCATGTAAGAGAGTCTGTCCAGTAGATGCTATAGAAGGCGCTGTGAAACAAAAACACCTCATTGATCAAGAAAAATGTATTAAATGTGGTGCATGTATGGATAAGTGTAAATTTGCAGCGATTATTAAAGAATAGAAAAGGAGTGAGAAAGCGATGTCAGAACTAAAAATTACTATTGATGGCAAAGCGGTTATGGTTGCACCTGGGTCAACGATCTTAGAAGCAGCAAAGACAGTAGGCGTCCATATACCAACTCTTTGTCATTTAGATTTACATGATACTAAAATGGTTAATCAAGCAGCATCTTGTAGAATTTGTGTTGTAGAGGTAGAGGGACGCAGAAATTTAGCACCAGCTTGTGCAACGCCTGTAACTGATGGCATGATTATTAATACACGTTCAGTTAAAGTACTTAATGCAAGAAAAGTAGTTCTTGAACTACTACTATCAGATCATCCAAAAGATTGTCTTGTATGTGAAAAATCAGGACGCTGTGAACTTCAAGATATTGCTGTAAAGTTCGGAGTAAGGGAAATTAGAATAGGTAAAGATGGTGCGCAATCTACATATCCAGTAGATGAAAGTAAAGCTATTGTAAGAGATATGGATAAATGTATTATGTGCAGACGTTGTGAAACAATGTGTAACAAAGTACAAACAGTAGGTGCATTATCAGGTATTAATAGAGGTTTTAATGCTGTTGTTTCAACTGCTTTTGAAGCAGATCTTTTAGATTCTGTTTGTACCCATTGTGGTCAATGTGTAGCAGTCTGTCCAACAGGAGCTTTATGTGAAAAAGAACATGCTTGGGATGT
>CALJNR010000086.1 GCA_937981575.1 uncultured Clostridia bacterium
CTCCATATCCTGTGTGTCCTAAGGGAAGTATTTGCCAATAGCTTTGTCCTGATGCTTTTAAAAAATCTGCAAATTTATAGGCCCATTCCCCAAATGTACCTATTCCATAATCTTCTGGCAAAGAAGAAATATGCATTAAAACGCCGCTCGCTCTTTTCACTTATGTCACCTTCTCCAATTAAATCTGCTTTGTGCTATTTCCTTTTACCAATTCTACATCTAATATAATATGTTTATTTTTTGTTTTTCTATTTAAAAGCTTGAAGAGCAACTCAACACTTAATTTAGACATCTCATCTTTTGGCTGTTTGATCGTAGTGATCGTCGGCTCATAATATTTGGCCACATCCATTCCGTCAAACCCCATTACTGATATATCGTCTCCAATTTTAAGCCCTAAGTTAACGATTGATTTAGCTACTCCGATAGCCATCATGTCGGATATCGCGAAGACTGCCGTTACTTCCTTGTGCGCCTTTAAAAATTGTGTTGCCGTTTCATAAGCTTTAGTCACTTCATACTCGCCATAAATCAGGTAATCTTCTCTTACTTTAATGCCGTTATCCTCAAGAGCCTTTTTGTACCCTTCATACCTAATTTGTCCTACTCCAAGGTCATATTGATCCCCCAGCATCAGACAAATATTGCGATGTCCTGACCGTATTAAATAATTGGTAGCTTCATAAGCCGCCACATCATCTGCAATACTTATTGTCGAAAAGCTGTTCCATGCTTTTTGAGTTTTCATATTAACACATAGCAACACAATAGCTACATCTAAATCATCAAAGCTTTCTTCTCTAATATCTACAAAGTTTCCTCCAAGGCAAATCACACCCTGAAGTTTTTTTTCTTTGATAAATCCTACGAGTGTATCTAAATCATTAGGGTTGTTATGATGTTGTAAGATCATAGTATACCCAGCGTTTTCGACACTTGTACTGATATTTTTTAGTATTGCAGAAAAAAATGGATTAAATACCCCTTTTACTAAAATACCTATGTTTTTTGTATTAGATTGCTTCAGTATTCTCGCACTATTATTAGGAACATAGTTATATTCTTTTATAATACCAAGAACCTTTTCTCTTGTTTCAGACTTTACATCCGGATGATTATTTAAAACCCGCGATACTGTACTTACCCCGACACCTGAAATTTTTGCAATATCTGTAATAGTCACCTTGTCTCCCCCCCTTCATTCGTATTTTTCTACGCAGCTTTATTGGTTAGGTAACGTTTTCAAATATGATTTTATTATGATTATTTAAAAAAGTCAATTTTTGCGATCTACTTTTTTTATACTTAAAGAAAGATGACTTCCAAGCCTATCAGAAATCATCTCTGTTATTTTCATCTATCAAATTTTATTATTTCCGCAGCCTATATTTTATATAACTTACTTTAACTATCTTTTTAATTTTATATTACTTAATTGAGCCTTGCATAACTCCCTTAATAATATGTTTTTGCATCGCCAAGTAGAATATTATAATAGGAAGCATTGCAATAACAAGTCCCGCCAAACCTAAATCCCATCTTTTTGAAAACTGTCCAAAGAAATAGAACATTTTAAGTGGTATAGTCTGCCACTGGGGCCTATTAATAACAAGCTGTGGCAGAAGGAAGTCATTCCAAATCCACATTGCATTTAAAATTGAAACTGTTACTGTTATCGGTTTAAGTAGTGGAAATACTACTCTCCAAAACACTTCAAACTTATTACATCCATCAATAATTGCAGCTTCCTCAATCTCTACTGGTACACTTTTTGTAAAACCATGATAAAGCATTACTGAAAGTGGTGCTCCAAATCCTAAATACATGAATATAATACCACCCGGATTTAACAGATTAAGTTTTCCCATGATTCTAACAAGTGGGAGCATAACCGCTTGGAAAGGAATCAGCATCGCAGTTGAAAACATTAAGAAGATAAACATACTTAAGTTTGTTTTTGTTCTTACCAGCATCCAAGCTGCCATTGAAGCAAATACAATGATAAGCGTTATAGAGGCTACTGTTATAAATAATGAGTTTGTAGCAGACCTTATAAAATTAAGTTTTATAAATGATTCCACGTAGTTATTTAATGTAAAATATTTTCCTGGAAGTCCTATGACGTCGATCAAAAATCCTTTTTGAGTTTTTAGTGAATTAACTACAACTAAATAAAAAGGAGCTAGAAATATTACTGCTGATAAAATGCCGATAATCCCTAATAGAACTTTGTTAGTCTTTTTTTCTACCATTACATTTCTACCTCCTTCTTCTTACTTAAATATATTTGTGTTAAAGCTACCGCTGCTAATACAACGAGAAATATTAATGCTTTAGCCTGTGCAAGGCCAAATCTGCTGAAGCCAAAAGCTGTATTATAGATATTCATAGACATCATCTGTGTTGCATTACCCGGGCCGCCCCCTGTAAGCGATAAGTTTTGATCATATAACTTAAAAGAGTTAGATAAAGTTAAAAATACCCCTACTGTAAATGCTGGTGCCACAAGCGGCAGAGTAATATCTTTAAGTACTTGTAAGCTGCTTGCACCATCTATTGCTGCTGCTTCTAATATGCTATCAGGTATATTTTGAATGCCCGATATGTAAATAATCATCATATAGCCTGCCATTTGCCATGTCATAAGAATGACGAGTCCCCAAAAGCCTGTGCTTTCAGTAGATAACCATCCTCTTAAAAACTCTATGCCAAGTTTTGCTCCTACTGCATCAAATCCTTTTGTAAAGATAAATTGCCATATAAAACCTAAGATTAATCCTCCTATCAGGTTAGGAATGAAGAATGCCCCTCTTAAAAAGTTGCTTCCTCTTAATCCTGATGTTACAAGAAGTGCCAGCAAAAATCCTACCAAGTTAATTGTCCCAATAGAAACGACTGCAAATTTGGCAGTAAACCAAAAGGCTCTAAAAAACTCCGCATCTTTAAATACTCTTACGTAGTTATCAAATCCTACATAATTAATTTTACTTGCTATACCATTCCATGATGTAAAAGAGTATCCTATACCCATTATAGCGGGAATAAACTGAACCACCATGAAAGCGAATAATATAGGGCCTACAAACAGCCAGAACCACATTTTTGTACCCTTTTGCATATTACCACCTCCTTTACTTTAATAGAGTGCATAGAGATTGCCCTCTATGCACTTGTAATAAATCAATCTAATTATATTATGGTCTTGCTTCTGCCCATTTAACTTTTGAATCAGCTACTAAATCATCCCAGCTCATTTCGCCAGCAATGTATTTTTGAATATTTACACCAAGTACTTGCATACCCCAGTTTGTTGGATAACCCATGAATACCCAAGAAGTTGTTTTGCCTTCTGCTTGGTATCTCATAATATCTCTTCCTAGAGCATCTTTCGCTGGGAAGTTCTCATATCCTGTGAATGGAGGAATGAAGAAGAATTTGTTAACGATGATATCTTTACCTTCATCTGAAGTATACAGCCAGTTTAAGAAATCTTTTGCTGCTTGTCTTTCAGCATCTGGTCTAGTTTTGTTGATTGACCAGTACATTGGTACGCCAAGAGGAATTGAATCTCCGCCTACTGGAAGGAATGCTAAGTTTTCAGCTACTGCTGGCTCAACGTTGTTAACATCTCCAAATACCCAGTTACCTTGTTGAATAACTGCTACTCTCTCAATTGCAAGTCCTTGACCTACTTGAGTTGCGTAGTCAACTGCATTAAGTTTTTGAGGTGTTTTTGCGTTTGGTGAATATTTCACCATTAAATCGATATAATCTTTAAATTCTGCTGCATTTGCAAATTCAATATTTTTAGCATTGAACGCATCTACACCTGTAGGGAATTCTTTATTAATGAAGATGTTTGAAGCATGAAGTCCAGTTACCCATGTTTCTTTTGCTGGAAGTTCGATTACTGCTTCTAATAATGGGAATTTATCTTTTAATTCTCCAGCTTTGATTTTTGCATCTAATTCTCCGAATGCTTTATCCATTGAAGCTGCATCTTTAATTTGAGATGCATCTACACCTGCTGCTTCAAAGATTGCTTTGTTATACACAAGGCCGTATCCTTCTACTGCAAGAGGCATACCATATGGTTTACCATCTACTGTAACTGCTCCAAGTGTTCCACCCGCTGTACCTACCCATGGTTGATCTCCAAGATCTTCTAATTTTTCCATCCAGTCCTGAGTATCTTGTGGTCCACCGATATTAAAGATAGTTGGTTCTTGACCTGATTGGAATTTAGCTCTAAGAGCAGCGCCGTAATCATCTCCTCCACCTACTGTTGTAACATTAATTGTAACGTGTGGATTTTTTGATGTGTAGAGATCAACTGCTTTTTGTAATTCTTCAGCGATTTCTACTTTGAACTGGAACATATCAATAGTTACAGGTTCACTTGCTGCTTGAGGTTCTTCTTTCTTTTCCTCCGCTGCTGGTGCTGCTGGTGCATCTGTTCCAGCTCCATCAGTTTTTCCTGTACAGCCCGCCATACTTAAGATCATAGAAGTTGCTAACGTAGTTACTACTGCGCCTTTAATTACTTTACTGAGTTTCATATTCATATAACCCCTCTCTATTCTATTCATACTTAATAAATTTATATATTAAATTTGGCGAGATGATAACTCATCCAAATTAATATTTCGTCCACTGCATTATACAATTCTATCAACTATACTGCTCATTATTCCCACTATTTTATGTACTATGTATATCAAGACTTTGGCAACTTTACCGGTAACCTTATCGGTATCGTTTCCAATTTCATTCTAATACAATTATGCTAAAAAGTCAACTACATTTTTAACATTTTATAGTTTTTTTTATTCATTTTATACACTGTATAAAAAAATAAGTAACTTAATATCTAAAATATGTTTTATTATCAAATCTTATTACTTAATTATTTGTTCTGCTTCTTCTCCTTAGGATACCTTAATAATAATCAGCACATAAGTATATTCAAAGGACGGTCCTCGCTCCAGGCAGTAAACACCTAAATTATAGAACCGTCCCTAAATAGTACAAAGAAAAATTACTAAGTAGTACAAGTATTAACTATTGACCAATAGCCAGCTAAATATTCAATTAAATTAACAGTTTACTTTTTTAATGCCCCAAATCTCTTCTGCATACTGCATAATAGTTCTATCACTTGAGAAAATCCCTGAGTTTGCGATATTCACGAGGCTCATCTGCGCCCATTTTCTTTGATCTTTATAGGCTTCAAACACCTTATCCTGTGCCTGTTTAAATGCTTTAAAATCTGCAAGCAGGAAGTATGTGTCCCCTTCTTTCATTAATGATTTATATAAATCTTCGAATTCACCGGTATCGCCGTCATCAAATGTATCATCAATCAAGCTGTCGATCACACGCTTAAGATCTGAGTCTTTATTATAAAATTCTTTTGCATCATAGTTTGCTTCAATCTTTTCAATATCCTCAACGCGGAGCCCAAAGATAAAGTTGTTTTCTTCTTTTGCTTCCCTTACTATTTCTACGTTAGCACCATCATATGTTCCGAAAGTAAGTGCCCCATTCACCATAAATTTCATATTACCTGTTCCCGAAGCCTCTTTTCCTGCGGTTGAAATCTGTTTAGATATTTCTGCTGCTGGGAATAGCTTTTCCCCGTAGGAAACTCTATAGTTTTCTACAAAAATAACTTTTATTTTATCATTAATTGTCTTGTCATTATTAATAAGCTTAGCAATTTGACCAATAAATTTAACAATAGCCTTAGCTCTTACATAACCTGGGAACGCTTTTGCTCCGAAAATAAAAGTTACTTTTGGCATATCCATAGCTGGATTTTCTTTTAATCTATAGTATAAGTCTAAAATATAGAATGCATTAAGCAACTGGCGTTTGTACTCATGAAGACGTTTAATTTGTATATCAAATAATGAGTTTGGATCAAGCTCAATGCCTTCCACCTCTTTGATATAGGCTGCTAATTGCTCTTTTTTAACCTTTTTGATTGCTGTTAACTTATTAAGAACAGTATCATCATTAATGAATTTCTCAAGTTCTTTAAGTTTTCCTAAGTCATTAATCCAGTCTTCTGTCCCAAGTAGTTCTGTAATATATGCAGATAATTCTTTGTTGCAAAGTCTCATCCATCTTCTTGGCGTAATACCATTTGTCTTGTTTTGGAATTTGCTTGGATAAAGTTCATACCAGCTATGAAGTTCTGTTTCCTTAAGAATGTCTGTATGCAGCTGTGCTACCCCGTTAACAGCAAATCCAATATAGATAGCTAAATTCGCCATTCTTACTTGTTTGTTATTAACAATTTTGAATTCATTAATCTGGTCTGCTGTATATCTCTTAGCTTTCAATTCTCTCATAAACATTTTGTCAATTTCTTTGATAATTACAAGAATCCTAGGGAAAAGCTTGTCAATAAGCTTTACATCCCACTTTTCTAAAGCTTCCGCTAAAATAGTATGATTTGTATAAGCAAATACCGTTTTGCTGATTGCAACAGCGTCATTAAAACTTATATTTTCTTCATCAACTAAAATTCTAATAAATTCAGGTATTGCAAGTACTGGGTGAGTATCATTGAGCTGTACTGCGTGTAAACTTCCGAAGTTTTTAAAATCTGTACCATGAAGCAGCTTATGACTTCTGATAATATCTTTTAAACTGGCACTTACCATAAAGTATTGCTGACGTAGTCTAAGCAGCTTACCTTCTGTTTTGGAGTCATTTGGATAAAGTACTCTTGTAATATCTTCTGCTCTGTTTTTCACTTTAACTGCTTTATCATATTCTTGACTATTAAAGAGATCAAAATTAAAACTCTCGAAAGATTCACATTGCCATAATCTAAGCGTGTTGACATTCTTAGATCCATAACTGATAATAGGCATATCATAAGGAATCGCTTTTACACTGCAATCTTTAAAATCTACAGTAACCATTTCGTCTTCACGTCGTATACTCCAAGGATCTCCATATTTAAGCCATGTATCAATTTCTTCTTGCTGTGCCCCATCTACAATTTTTTGATTAAAAAGCCCATTAGAGTAGCGGAGTCCATACCCTTGAAGTGGTATATTCATAGTCGCTCCTGAGTCCATAAAGCATGCAGCAAGACGTCCAAGTCCACCATTCCCAAGCCCTGCATCTTCTTCTATTTCTTCGATTTTATTAATGTCTATATTAAGTTCTTCAAGTAACCCTTTAACTTCATCATAAGCACCCATACTGATAAGGTTATTGCCCAAAGCGCGGCCCATAAGATACTCTGCTGATAAATAGTAAGCCTGTTTTGTCTTTTTGTATACATCTTTGGTCTGATTCCAATCATCTACAACCTGCTCTAAAAGTGCCAGGGATAAGGCATTAAATATTTCATATTCTTTAGCTTCGCTAAGCGCTTTTCCATATTTTACTTTACAATACCGCACAAGGTTATTCTTCAATTCTTCTCTGTTTATCATTATTTTATCCTCCCATATCTCTTAGTTAATTGATATACTTTTTTGCATAACTTATCTGTTAATGCTTCTTTTTCCATTCTCCACTTCCAGTTGATTCCTAGTGTAGAAGGCAGGTTCATGCGCGACTCATTGCCAAGCCCTAAAAAGTCCTGCATCGGCGCTATGGCCGTCCCCCCTGTGCTGCTCCATGCTCCGCGTATGAAGCCCCAGTGATAGCCTTCTTTTTTGTCCAGTTTAAGATACTTCTTCGCATGACTGACATCTTTTTTGTTGCCTGTTGTATCGATCCAGCCCATTACT
>CALJNR010000087.1 GCA_937981575.1 uncultured Clostridia bacterium
CGTATAATCAGTGTATTAACCTCTTTATCTTCAAGCTGGTCAATAGGGTGAATGCCTTTTTCTATAAGGTTGTTAATGACTGTATCATTATGAATAATCGGTCCAAATGTATAGGTATTTAAAGTGTTTTGATGTTGATAAGCCATATCCACAGCTCTTTTAACTCCAAAACAAAACCCAGCTGTTTTTGCAAGTATAATAGTCATATTTACTAGCTCCCTTAGTTATTATTTGATAATGAAGCTCATAATTTTATCTACGATTTCATCAATAGTTAATAGGGATGTATCAACTTCAACAGCATCCTCTGCTTTTTTCAGGGGCGAAATCTCACGGCTTGAATCTTGATTGTCTCTATCTATAATTTCTTGAGTAAGCTTTTCTAAAGTAACTGCTATTCCTTTATGCTGATACTCTGCAAAACGTCTTTTAGCTCTTTCGGATACAGAGGCTGTAAGAAATATTTTGAGAGTAGCATCTGGCATCACAACAGTTCCTATATCTCTGCCATCCATTACCACTGACTTTGCGCTTTGCATTTGACGTTGTTGTCTAACAAGAGCAGCTCTTACCTCTTTGTAGGTGGCTACTTTAGATGCAGCAGCAGCAACCTCATCTGTTCGTATTTCTAGGCTCACATCTTTTCCGTTTAAATAAATGAATTGTTGATTATCTTCTGAATAAATATCTACTTGTAAAGTCTGCATAATCTGACTAACGTCATTTTCATTATGATAATTGATACCATTTTGGATACAATATAATCCTACAGCACGATACATAGCTCCTGTATCAATATAAATACATCCTAATTTTTTAGCTAATGCTTTAGCTATAGTGCTTTTTCCTGCTCCAGCAGGGCCATCGATAGCAATTGAGATCTTTTTCATAAACTACTCCTTTATTTCATCAAATCAACTCTCAAACATTTTGCTTTTCTTAAATACTGGTGTTTGACATTTTGCGTACTCAGTCCTTTGGCATCTGCTAACACCGAAACGCGTATACACATGTTAAGGGAACCTTTTACATACATTTCTTGAAAACACATAAGTGCGGCAGCTGTAAGCCCCATTTCTCTTGCAGCAACAGCCGGATAGACTTCGTCTAAATCTTTTGTTGTGCTAAAAAGAATTTGGATGATTTGATCTATTTCAAGGTTATTAGAAAGAATAATAGCTTCAAGCATTTCTTTTGTAGCTTCTAAGATTTCAGTTTTCGAATTATGTTCAGTGGTAATAGCTCCACGTATGCTTATCATACTCATAAATGCTCCTCTTTATAGTTCTAATTATTGTAAGTTTCTTTTTTTGAATCATCGTATACTTCATATTCTACCCATATTTTTTCTAAATGTTCAAGATTAGTAGCAAATTCATCTTTTTTCTTAAGACTAACTGCAACGATAATAGCATTAATAATACTAAGAGGTGCAACTAAAGAATCTACAAAAGAGATCATCTCACTTCTACCTACTAATGTACAATCTGAGTAACTTGCTATAGGAGAAATATAACTATCTGTAATAGCTATAACACTTGCTTCTTTATCCTTTGCAAATTCTAGCGCTTTAAGAACTGTTTTTGAGTATCTTGGAAAACTTATTCCAATGATGACATCGTCTTTATCAATACGATGGATAAGCTCAAACATTTCACTCACACTATTTGTGCTGACAAGCTTAATATTATTGAATATAATATTAAAATAAAAGCCTAAAAAGTTGGCTAGACCAGCACTACTTCTTACTCCTAATATATAAATAGTCTTCGCTTTAAGAATTTTATCTATGGCCAGATCAAAAGCTTCTTCATCTATTTGTTCTCGTGTGTAACGTATTTTTTCTTCATCTGTTTGTAAGACACCTTTTAGAAGATGCTGCATATTAATTCTATCGGTAGTGACCTCTAACCTTTGCATGGCTGTTAATTTGCTTTTAACAAGTTCTTCTAAAGCTTCTTGGAACTTAGGATAGCCATCGTAACCAAGCTCATTTGCAAAACGCACAACTGTAGATTCACTTACCCCGACTATTATACCTAACTTAGCAGCTGTTAGATAAACTGCTTTTTCATAGTGTTCCAGAACATAATTTGCTATCAACTTTTGTCCTTTACTGAGTTGCAGCATGTTTTTTCTAATCCTATGAATTAACTCATTCGTATTCGTATTCATATTCTTGTCCTTTCATCTTCTACTCTTTTCACATCATTCCACGTTCTATTATATCACACACTTTTTATAAAAGAAATCAAAAAGACAGTGTGAAAAAAAACACTGTCTTTTAATAGAATATTTAATTTATACTGGATAAGTTTTAAGTGTTGAATCTGCGAGAGTAGGATCTACTTTAGTTTGCTGCGCTTCTCTGTATTTAAAGAAATCTGTTGCAACTTGAGGGAAGAGTGCATAAGTTAAAACATCTTCATCCTGTGTTTTATACCTAGCCATTTCTTTCTCAAATTTTTTAAGCTCAGGTTGAATGAGATCTGCAGGTCTGCATGTAATGCGTTCTTCATTTCCAATAATTTTTTTAATAATATCTTCTGAAATAGGAACCGGTGTTCTTCCATAATCTCCTCTTACAATACCTTTAGACTCCTTGGATACCATTTTATAACGTTCTCCTGCTAATACATTAAATACAGCTTGTGTGCCAACAATTTGACTTGTAGGTGTTACAAGTGGCAAATACCCAAAATCAGCACGTACGCGAGGTATTTCTTGTAACACTTCATAGTATTTATCTTCGGCATTTTGCTGTTTAAGTTGTGAGACGAGGTTTGAAAGCATCCCGCCTGGAACCTGATAGCGTAGTGTATTAATATCTACTTCAAGCATTTTCACACTCATAAGCCCACTCTTAAGTGCTTCTTCTCTAAGTGGTCTAAAGTACTCTGTAATTTCAGTTAAGGCTTCTTGGTCAATTCCCGTATCATAAGGCGTCCCTTTGAATGTTGCTACCAAAACTTCTGTAGCTGGTTGTGAAGTTCCCATTGCAAAAGGTGACATCGCCGTATCAATAATATCACAACCTGCTTCTATAGCCTTAAGATAAGTCATCGCGGCTACGCCACTTGTATAATGTGTATGCAGTTGGATAGGTAAGTTTGGCACTGCTTGCTTCAATGCTCCGACTAATTCTGATGCTTTATACGGCACTAGAAGCCCTGCCATATCTTTAATACAAATAGAATGAGCACCCATTGCTTCAATGTCTTTAGCAAGACTTACATAATAATCAAGTGTATGTACATCACTAATTGTATAAGCGATAGCCACTTGGGCATGCCCTTTTTCTTTATGCGCAGCCTTAACAGCTGTTTGTAAATTACGTATATCATTAAGCGCATCAAAAATACGAATAATATCTATACCATTTGCTATACTTTTTTGTACGAAATATTCTACTACATCATCTGCATAATGACGATATCCTAATATATTTTGTCCTCTAAAAAGCATTTGCAGCTTAGTATTTT
>CALJNR010000088.1 GCA_937981575.1 uncultured Clostridia bacterium
AGCCAAAAGAACGAGAGAAGGGGAAAGCTCTTAAACCAAGAATAAATACTAAGGGGATAGAGGTAGGGGACTGAGTAAGGGCAGGAGGCTTGAAAAGGAATGGTGCCAAACAAAAAAATAGTCTATATATTTCTTCTGCTATGGATGGTAGTGATCTTAGCCTTTTCCAGTGAGCCGGCAGCGCGTTCAAGAGCGAAGAGTAGATTCGTTGTAGAAAAGGTGGAGCCTATTATCCAAAAGGCAGCGAATCTCATCAATATAAAACTGCCAAAAAATATGCGTTTTCATTTTTGGGTTCGTAAGTATGCACACCTATTGAACTATTTTGTATTAGCCATCTTGAGCTATAGTCTATTTAGAAAAGCAGTAGGCTGTTCTCTAGGTAAAACCCTTATTTTATCAATGATTTTAGTCATCAGTTTTGCCTGCATAGATGAAGCCTATCAGACCTTTGTTCCAGGGCGGGGGGGCCAGGTAAAAGATGTTTGGATAGATACAGCAGGGGGAGCAGCAGGATTAGGAGCAGCTTTAATAGCTGAGAGGCTTGAGAAGTGCTTGCGAAAGGCGAAAAAAGTAAAAACCGTTCATAACAAATTGTAAAAAACTGTACTTTTATATATAATAGAAGAGATATGAAAATTATACTTAAATAAGGAGGAATGAATGTGCCAAGAGATGAAAAGGGCGGCCTTGAGGCTGTTTTAGATACGAGCAATAAAGATCACAAAGTAGAATTGGTATTAAAAAGAGAAGCAGAGCCAGATGAGGGATCAATAGATCTAAAGGCGCTTTTGATGAAGCTCATAAAAGAGAGAAAAATTGTTGTCTTTATGACACTATTGGCTTTGGTTGCAGGGGCGATTTGGAATGTTGTTTCTATTGCAAGGCAGGAATATGTAGGAACAGCTAGCAGTATTATTGCTTTCAACTTTAAAGGAGTAGATAAAGGGCTTGACCCTCTGGGCAAAACCTTTGATATTTCTGAGATTAAAAGTGCGCAGGTTTTAGATCAAACCATCAGTGAAATGGAATTAGGAGAGAAGGGGATTACAGTTGATGCTCTGAAACGTAATCTAACTATCAGCGGGATTATGCCGAAAGACGTGATGGATCGGGTACTGATTATCCACCGTATGGCAGAAAAAGATGCATCCAAGCTTGAGAAACTGACTGAACTTGAATATCATCCGGTAGAATATAAAATAGATCTAGTGATTCCAAGAGAATTCGGCATAGGTGAAACAGAGGCTCGTCAGATCTTAAACACGCTTATGGATAATTACAAAGAGTATTTTATGGAAAAGTATAGTGACAGAAAAGCTTTAGATACAGCCATTAATACAATCGATTTTAACCGCTATGATTATTCAGAGTTTGTGATGCTGGCTGAGAGTCAAATCGGTGTTATCAAAAATTATGTAAGGCTTAAGGCAACGCAGTCGCCTGATTTTAGAGCAAAAGCAACGCAGATGACCTTTGGAGATATCTTATCTCAGATCAGTATCCTTGAAGGGGTGGAGCTTAACCGCATCCAGTCTTTAGTTAATAGTTTTATGCTGACAAAAGATGCAGATAAGATGATTGCAATTTATGAAAATAGCATTACTAAAAAGACCTTAGAGATGACGAGAAAAGAAGAACAGGCTAAAAATCTAAGGGAACAGGCTAATAGTTACAAAAAAGACACAAGTATTATGCTGATGCCAGGAACAGCAGAAATGGCCCCTGTAGAAGTGAATGAATCAAGCCGTACATATGATACTTTAGTAGAAAATGCATCTGTTCTCATGGGTGAAGCAGCGCAGCTAAAAACTGATATTGCTTACTATAGTCAAATTGTACAAAGACTTCGTAACAAAGAAGCTTCAGCTGTACCGGAAAACGCTGCCCAAGCTGCCAAATACCAAAAAGAGGTAGAGGCGCAGGTTGAATACCTTACAAAGGCTATGGCAGACATTGTAGAGTTAACGAATAATACAGTAGATGAATATTTTGAAACAGAAGTCTTTAAAGATGCTGTGAAGGTGAATGTGCCTGCAAGCTACAGATCTATGATGGATAAGCATATCAAGTCAGCTGCTTTATCGATTGGGATTGCAGCGATGTTAGGACTAATGGCAGGGTTACTGATAGCCCTTGGCAAAGGTATTTTAAAAGATCAGGATCAAAATAAGACAAGTTCTCTCTAAATAAAATAAGCCCCTAAGCGAAATCGCTTAGGGGCTGTTGACATTTTAAGATACGCTGTGGGCATACTCTGCTTCGGCTGCTGGGTGAGAAACGGGCGTGGGAGCAGGTTTGGGTTCGTTTGCTACAGGAGGATTTATGCTATAGGTCGGCACAATCTCACGGAGCGTAGTACGCAGCTGCATCGGGTCACTGAGTTTAGTGCGAAGTGTTTCTAGGTTTTTCTTAAGTTCCTTAAAATCAATGTCACTAGGCTGGCCGATAAAGATCTTATCACAGCTGGTTCGGATCAGCCCTTCTTCTGCCATCAGCAGCTCCTCGTAGAGCTTTTCGCCTGGGCGAAGGCCGGTAAATTCAATATGTATATCTTTGCCTTCTTCAAGACCTGAGAGCTTAATAAAGTTTTTGGCAAGATCCAGGATCTTCACAGGTTCTCCCATATCCAGGACAAAGATTTCTCCCCCAGAGGCAAAGGTCATAGCCTGCAGGATAAGTCTCACAGCTTCAGGAATGGTCATGAAGTAGCGGATGATATCGGGGTGGGTTACAGTCAGTGGGCCGCCATTTTCAAGTTGCTTTTTAAAGAGTGGAATCACGCTGCCGTTGCTGCCAAGCACATTGCCAAAGCGTACAGCTGCAAACTCGGTATGGGTACTTGTTTTGCTAAGGGACTGAATGATCATCTCACAGATCCGTTTGGTAGCCCCCATGACATTGGTAGGGTTAACGGCTTTATCTGTTGAAATGAGGATGAACTTTTCTACCCGGAATTCTTTAGCCAGAAGGGCAGTATTTAATGTGCCGAATACATTGTTCTTAACAGCTTCGGATGGGCTGGTTTCCATCAGCGGCACATGCTTATGAGCTGCTGCATGAAATACAATATCTGGGGTATAGTGCATAAAAACTTCCCGCATCTTTTCGGCATCTCTTACTGAGGCGATAAGGACTTCAAGGTTTGTCCGGCTCATGCCAGAGCTTAATAATTCGTTTTGTATGTCATAGGCGTTGTTTTCGTAAATATCTAATATAATAAGTTTATCGGGTTTGTAAGAGGCAACCTGACGACAAAGCTCAGAGCCAATAGAGCCGCCCCCGCCGGTAACAAGCACGGTTTTGCCCTTAATATGATTGGTGAGAAGGGTATTATCAAGGACGATTTCTTCTCTTCCAAGTAAGTCTTCAATATTAACAGGGCGCAGGTGCTGCAGGCTAAAAGGCACATGAATCGCTTCGCTGATCCCAGGAAAAATCTTTAGGCTGCAGGAGGTATGGTTACATGCGGTTACGATTTTGGAAAGGCGCTGCTTGGAAACAGACGGCATAGCAATAATGATTTCGTCGATTTCATACTGAGCAGCCAGTTTTTTGATCATTTTAGTTGTGCCGCGGATAGGGACGCCGTGAAGAGAAGACCCTAGTTTGTGCTTTGCATCATCTACAGCAAGGACTAGGGCATTTTGCTCGGCTGCTTGTCTATTCATCTCCTGAATGACAAGAGAGGCGGCGCTGCCAGCACCGACTATCATAACCTTTTTGTTTTGTTTCGGCGCATCAAGCGCCTTCAAATGCTGGATAGAGATGCGGATATGATGAATGATTTTGGAGACAATGCGGTAACTGATACGGGAGCTGCCAATCCCTATTAAAAGCAGCATAAAATAGATCACATAAATGGATAAAGGGAAGGATAAGCCGGATAAGCGGCCATAACCCATAATTCCAATAGAGCCAAGCAGCACTGCGCCAAAAACTTCTACAAGTTCTTTGATACTGGCATATTTCCAAAGTCTTTTGTACAGGTTGAGGGACAAAAAAGCCACAAGCTGTATAAGTGTAAAGGTAATCCAGGCGCCAAAATAGCTTTGGACGTAGGTTCTGGGAATAACCCCCTCAAACTTCAGAATCAAGGCTAACATAAAACATACATTGATAATAATAATATCAAATAAAAAAATAATGGACCGATAAAAACGCATACATGTCATCCTATTCCTAAGTAAATTTATTAATATATGTTTATTTTTATTTATAAGGAAAGAACTAGTCTCACCTATAAAAAAGAACCAGAGCATAATCAGTAACATTTTACCATAAATTGCTAGATAATTCAATCAGATAAAGTAGATAATATTTTTAGATTTATATAAATTTTTTAGGGAAAATCCTCCTTGCATACTATATATAAAAGTATCTAAACAGCTTAAGATCATATTGTTTATGCAGGCTTTTATGGTATAATAGCATTAAACTTAGTACGAATAATAGGTAATAGATTGGGTTATACTGGACATAGAACATATGTTTGGTGGTATTAAGATAAAGAACGGGAGTGAACTGCATGGAAGAGAAGATATTGACTATTTTGCAGGATATACAAGTAAAAGTAAATTCTATGGAAAACAAGATGGGTTCTATGGAAAACAGAATGGATTCTATGGAAAACAAAATAAATTCTATGGATACGGAGGTTAAAGGCATAAAGGTCCAATTAGATGAACATGGACATATTCTGCGTGCTTTGGAACATGCTGTTAGTGTCAGCCAGGCTAAGCAGGACGCTATGGAGCATGACATTGCCCATATCAAAGGGGATGTAACCGCTATCAAAGATAACCTTTGTTTTGTTGAGCAAGCAACAGCTAGGAATTGGCAGGAGATAGCCACTCTTAAAGCAATTAAATAAATAGAGAATAGATAAGGTACTTTTGCTAACGGGATGAGCAGGGTACCTTTTTTAGTTGCAATAAGATAACTGATAAAATAATTTTAGGGAAAGCTCCGCCTCGTAACATATATAAAAGTGAATAAACAATAAAGGAGGTGAGAGTATGGCAGTAACAACAGAAGTAAAAGGGGTAAAGCTTATTTTGAAACTGGAGAAGGGGTCACAGACCATCGCGAACTGCTGTCAAAATGCATCAAACGAGGCACTTTATGAAATCGGCAGCGCAGCAGCCAGTCTGCAGAAGGAACAAGTCACAAACCTTAGTAAAGTAGTAGAAACGATTCTTATCGCAGAATAATGCTGTAAGAAAAAACTCATGAAAGGAGAAAAATCATGGCGGAAATGACTAAAAAATCCCTCGTCCTTACATTTGGTACAGCAGGGAACAAAGAAATCAGTTTAACCATCACTAAGCCAAATGACACCCTTACATCAGCTGATGTAACGGCTGCAATGGATAGAATCATTGCTTCAAATGCCTATGGAGATGGTGATCAAGCTACTCAAAAAGTAAGTGCAAAGTATGTGATGCAGCAAGTCGATACGATTTTCAGTATCTAAGCATCTGGGGACTGATCCTAAGAAGGGCTGAAAGACCAGCTGTTTCTTAGGATCTAAAAGGAGGAAGACAGATGGAAGAGCTATTGGTTCAAATAGGCAACGTAGGGTTTCCGATTGTCTTATCTATGTATCTCCTGATGAGAGTAGAGGGCAAAATGGAGCATCTTGCCGAAAGCATACTTAAGCTTACAGCCGTTTTGGAAAAAAGAATATAGTGTAAAAGCAAAAAGCAAATGGATCTTCTAAGAAGCCTTCATTTGCTTTTTGCTTTTTCATTTTTTTGCATAAGTTGGAAATAATATATGGTTTTAGGTTGTATTTTAATTGGTTTTATCATAAAATAGACTTATTATAGTAGATTTAATACAATAGACAAATTATAGTTTTTTGAGGTATCGAGGAGGGGTTAGACAGAATGCATAAGAAAAGTTTAAAAAGAATAGCTGTTATATGTGGCGCATTTGTACTGGGCGCTGTCAGTACTTTTGCATCTACTTTTAAAGATGTCACACAAACGCACTGGGCTTATAAGTCCATCGCAGATATGCAAAAACGAGGGATTATGCTTTCAAGCAGTACCGGTGAATTTTTTCCAAGCAACATAATGAATTATTTCGAAGCAGCCGATGTGCTGGCTAAGGCAACCGGATATGTGGATGTTAATATAAATACTAATGTTAATGAAACGTTTAAGCAGCAGATTATTAATAACTACGAAAACCAAAAGGCAGTACTTGCTTCCTATGAAACGAAGTTTGCAACGTGGGATAAACGTTACAATCAGCAAATCGCTTACTTATTAGGAAGAGGTTATTTAACAAGGCAGGAGCTTGATCGGTTTATTACCAAAGGGGCTGATCAAAAAGAAGTGAAGCGCATCATTTCTAAACAGGAAATGGCAGTGTTTACAGTAAGACTTCTAGGAAAAGAAGAAACAGCCAAAACGAGCTTTACAACCACAGGGTTTAGTGATGACGGTATGATTGTTGTAGCGTATAAGCCCCACGTAGCCTATCTGAAGTCTATCGGATTTCTAACACCAGATGCAAAAGGCGCTTTCAACCCCAATACACAAGTAACAAGAGCTTTATGTGCTAAAATGGTAAGTGATGCCCTTTTATATAAAGAGCAGACAACCGGAACAGGGACGGGGACACAAGCCCCAGCTGGTAATATCGTTACAGTCAAAAAGATTATCGCTAAAGGGGATACCGAATACTGGATGATCCTGGAGAAAGACCAAAAAACGAATTATTATGCGATTAAAAATACAACAAAAGTAACGGACAGTACAGGTAAAGAAGTAGCCATAACAAGCATTTCGCTTGAAACAAAAGCCTCTATCGTAACGGCTAGTCAAAATAATACAGAGTACATAACAAGCATGCAGCTGCAGAGCCCGGTGGGAGATGATACAGCTTCTCCTTCTTCATCGCTTACAGTGAGTGGCACAGTAGAAAGAATAGGTGTGAATGGAGACATGACTATTTTGCTGGCAGATGATACAACAAAGACATATCTTGTAGATGCGAGCTGCGTTGTAACCCGTAATGGCTTAACCATCAGTAGAAGTGATGTCAAGGTAGACGATACAGTGAGTGCAACGATTGCAAATCAGGTGATCGTGAGACTGGCAGTAGGCACAGGCAGCAGTTCAAATCCTTCATCTAGTGTTTTGACAGAGGGGGAAGTTATAGCTAAAATGAATCGATTAGAAGGCTATGTGCTGACTATTAAGCATCTTGCAAGAACTTCTGATCTTGTATTAGATAAAAAGGTTTCAGTTAAACGTAATGGCAAGTCAGCAGATGTGGAAGATATCAAAATCGGAGACAAGATCAAAGAAGTAAGAGAAGGCGGCAGCATAACAGAAATTATTGCAACGGGGATTAGGGTGAGTATAGTCGGAGAAGTAAGAGCTATCCGTATTGCGGCCTCTCCGGAAGTTACTGTTAAAACCAGTGAAGGTCTAGAGACTTTTACAATTAGTCAAACCACTGAGATTTATGATAACAATCACAGACAAAATGTCTTTTTAAGAGATTTGAGACTTGGTCAAAGTGTAGAAGTTTTGATAGACAGCAAAGAAGTTATTTCTTTGGTGATTCAAAGAAATACTGGAACAATAAAGTATATGGGGATTGTGCATGCTATAGGCAGCAAAAATGATTACATAGATGTACTGGTAGACTATGACCCGCTGACTGAGGGCAGCAGGGTGATTAAAAGAGTGATGACACCAGCTACTGCGCTGGTTGAATTAAATGGCAAAAGAGAGCATAGAACATCGCTCCGTACGGGCATGAATGTTGTAGTAACCTATAAATATTTAGAGGATGCTGTTCCAGAAAGAATCCTGATAATAGAATAAGTTAGAGGATAAGAGCAAGGAAAACAAGAGGGGTGGCATAAAGTATGTCGCCCCATCCTTTTTAATTCATACTTTTAAAGACTTGGGAAGGAGTCATGGCATGAAACGAGGAAGTAGCAATAAAAAGGTCATCAAACTTCGGAAAAAGAAAAGATTTATCGGCACAGGGATCGGGAATAAGCTGATTGTAGTAGCTATTTTGGCGGCCATTGGAATAGGGATATTTTTGGGTCTTAGGCCTAACGCTTATCAAGTAACCATTAAAGGAAAAGTTGTTGGAGCAATTAAAGACAAAGCGATTCTTGAAGAAGCAAAAGCAACGGTTATTTCACAGCTTAAATCTTTGTATCAAGCAGATGTAAAGTTTGAAGAAGATGCTGTGCTTATGAGGTACAGAGCTAAAAAAAGAGATTATATTGATCCAAGCTATTTGGTTACTTATATGAGAAAAAATATGGATGTACTGATAGCGTTCAAAGAGATCTATGTAGAGGGCAAATCCATTGGCATTGTAGCTTCAGATAATGAGGTGGAAGAGCTTAAAGCGCTTCTGAAAGTTAAATATTATGGAAATAAAGAGGTGAAAGTTGATTTTGGCAAAAAGGTAGAGGTCAAAGAAGTGTTTGCCAAAGAAGACCAGCTGATTAATAAGGATCTTCTTGTTGAAAAATGTATTGTAACTACAGCAAAAAGCGTAGAATACGAAGTAAAGAGCGGAGATACTTTGTGGGGAATAGCCAATAAGTTTGGGGTATCAACAGAAAACATTATAAAGGAAACGCCGGAACTTAGTGAAAAACAGGTGCTCAAGATAGGCAATATCGTAAAAGCCAGAGTGAATGAACCGCTCCTGCCCCTTATTATAATCGAAGATTTGTCTGATAAAAAAGAAGAGGAGAAAAAGGAGGAATAACATGAGTAAAATCGCTGTTATAGAAGATGAAAAAGCCATATCAGATATTATTAAATATAATTTAGAAAAAGAAGGATATACCGTATATACAGCTTATGATGGAGAAGCCGGCTTAGAGCTTATTCAGAAAGAGAATCCGGATCTTATTATGCTGGATATTATGATGCCGAAGCTGGATGGCTTTGAGGTGTGCAAAGTTGTAAGGCAGACTAAAAACACCCCGATTATTATGCTGACGGCGAGAGCTGAAGAAATTGATAAAGTTTTAGGCTTAGAGCTTGGGGCAGATGATTATATCACAAAGCCTTTTGGCATGAGAGAACTAATTGCAAGAGTGAAAGCCAACCTCCGAAGAACTTTGGGGGCTGTTCAGAAAGAACAAAATGACTCAGGGAGCGTTTTAGCTGAAGGCAATCTTACAATGGATCTCTCAAAATATGAAGTAGCTAAAAATGGACAGGCCTTAGAGCTGACGCTGAGAGAGTTTGAACTCTTAAAGTTTTTGTGGCTTGAAAAAGGAAAAGTTTTCTCGAGAGAGCATTTGTTAGAAAAGGTTTGGGGCTATGAATATTACGGAGATGTAAGAACAGTAGATGTGACGGTAAGACGTCTTAGAGAAAAGATTGAAGATGATGCTTCGAAAGCAGGGTATGTGCTGACAAAACGAGGAATAGGATACTACTTTAAAGGATAACGCATATGAAAACAAGCATACAATTAAAAATTGTTATGATTTATTTGTCAATCATTCTCATTATTATGATAGTCAGCGGAACCTTTATCGTTTACAACATTGAAGAGAGAGATTATAAAACGATTCAGGCCAATATTGAAAAAAGAGCGGCAGATCTTGAAGTGCGGCTTAACTGGCAGACGATCACTAAGGAAGATATTAAGGACAAGGTGGACTCTGATGGCAAGGAGCATATCTATATTTTGACTCCGGATGGCAAGGTGAGCTTTGGAACCAGTTCGGAGCTGATGCGGGGAGAAACAGTGAAGTCAGAAGTTGTGATACGGGCCATCAGCACCGGAAAACCAGCAACGGCGCCCATCATTCACTTTGCGAGCAAGTCTATAGAGCAAAAAAAATTCACAGATCATGCAAGGCCCGTTATTGATCCAAGTACCGGGAGCGTAACAGCCATTATCTATGTATCAGCAAGTATTGAACAAGTTTATGACAATATGTTGGAAGTTATGAAGACGATTGCCATGGGTTCTTTGGTAGCGATGCTGATTACAGGCATATTTGGTATTGCTTTTTCAAGGATGATCACAGCCCCTATCAAGCAGCTTACAACAAGTGCCAAGAAACTTGCGGAAGGTGACGTTATAAGGCGTATTCCGATTGAGTCAAAAGATGAAATTGGAGAGCTGACCCAAAGCTTTAACTATATGGCGATGCAGCTAGGGAATACGATGGAGACGATTATCAGTGAAAAAAACAAACTAGAAAAGATTTTTGAGCACATGGCAGATGGGGTCATGGCTTTTAACAGGCAGGGCGTACTCATACATGCTAATTCGGTGTGTTATGAAATGCTGGGGGCACTTAATATGGACCACCGCTTTGATTATATTTTTCCAAAGCTTGGACTCAGTCTTTCTTTCGACAAGCTGCTGACAGAAAAACAGACAATCATAGCAGAAGACATGCCAATTATTAATGATAAATATTTAAGTATGCACTTTGCACCCTATACCAGTGCAAAAGATGAAGCGGATGGATTAGTGGTCGTTATGCAGGATGTTACCAAGCAGCAAAAGCTTGACCAGATGAGAAAAGAATTTGTAGCGAACGTATCCCACGAACTTAGGACTCCTCTTACGACAGTGAAGAGTTATACAGAGACGCTTATGCAAGGGGCTATTGAGGATAGAGAGCTGGCGATGAACTTCTTAGGCGTAATGGATAAAGAAGCAGACCGTATGACGACCTTAGTTCATGATCTTCTGGAGCTTTCCAGGATAGATAACAAACAAATCCAGCTGAACTTCAAGAAACTGGATGTTAAGGGGTTGGTAGAAGAAGCCCTTGAGGCCCAAAAGATTCACATTAAGAAAAAAGGGCATAATCTGGTTTATGAAACGGATGGGGCAGCGTCTTATGTTATTCTGGGCGATGAACAAAGAATCAAACAGGTTTTACACAATATTTTATCCAATGCCATAAAATATAGTATCGATCCAGGAACGATACAGGTTAAAATTTTTAAGAGCAAAAGCATTGCTATTCAAGTTCAAGATACAGGAATCGGCATTCCGGACCAAGATATTGACAGGATCTTTGAAAGATTTTATAGAGTCGACAAGGCAAGGTCAAGAAAGATGGGGGGGACTGGACTTGGGCTTTCTATAGCTAAAGAACTTGTTGAACTTCATGATGGAACGATCAAAATTAACAGCAAAGTTGGTAAGGGAACAACGGTTACTTTGCATTTCAAAGCATATGAAGAAGCTAGAGATTCAAAGGATGCAAGAACGTAATCTTTGACTTAATGTAAAAAAAAAGTCATTACGCTGTAATCAGTTTGTAACATTAATAAGCTATAATAAAGATGAATATAATGAATATAAAGGGAAGGGGGATTCAACGCAATGAAACGATTAAAAAATCTTATGTTGTTTTTAGCTTTTATAGGTATTGGGTTGTTTGGAAGTACGGTTTATGCAACAGATGTGATTACAACAACTTCAAATGTAAAAGTTGAAACCGTTACAAAGGATGACAAGAAAGTTGAAATCATTGTAAGCGAAGACAAATACGTACGAATCACCCAGCCTACTAAAGTGAATACCTCTACCTTTGAGAGCAAGATGAATGTTATGGGAGAGACCAGTCAAGGTACAGAGATTACGATAGAAGTATACAATACAAGTTTAGATAAAAAAGGTATTTCCCTTGTGAAGAATGTAACGGTATATACTGTAAAAACAGTTGGTATTACAGAAACGTTTAATCAGTTTATCGAACTCCTTGAGGGGGAAAATAAAATCGTTCTTATCTATACGAACGAAAAAGATAAAAAAAATAAAGAAAAGATGATTTTCTATGTTACAAGAGAATCAGAAGAGAAAAAAGAGTTTATTAAGACCTATAATGTCTTTCAAGATTCTAAAACGCCTTTTAAATAGTACAATAAGAATAAAAACGAATAACAGGTGAAATACGATGAGAAATTTTGTAGTAAAGATAACTGTGCTGGCAATGCTTATTGTATTATGTTTGTGGCAGATAATAACATTATGGTTTGGCGATATGTCAAGCCATAATTTTTTAGTTAAAAGAGATTCTACGCATGGAAGAGTATTAGCTGCACCAAAGGCCATTTGGGTGAATATCGGCAAGCTAGCTTATAAAATCGATGGGAGCAGAAATGAATACAGTACGCTTATCAATGAGCAGAAACATGTCATAGAAGGAGCCGTTAAGAATGGGAAAATCAAGACGGATGAAACCCTGACTTATGAAAGTCTGCTCGGTATGCCCGGCATTCTTTATGAATATGATCTGGAGATTGGCATCCAGGAGCTTGTCGGCACCGGCATTGATAAGTTAGCTGAAGATATAGGTGTTCGTCAAGTATTTATTGATATGAGCAGTTATAATGATGCTAAGGTTAATTTGTATCTGGTGGGAAATGAGATAAGCAGTATTTATAAGACGACTCTCTACAAAAAAATTGATGCCCATCAGAAGATACTCGAAAAGTTTAATAATCCAGAAATAACCGGAGGGTTAATGGGTTATCAGCCGAGTATTACTTCCGATAAAAAGCAGTATATAAGAGATAATAGTTTTCTCCCTTTAAATACAAAAGAGAGACCGCTGGAGTATGAAATTCTTACTATTCATAATCCTATAGAGGAAAAAGAAGGGGAGGACAAGCTGGAGCTTTTGGAAAGCTATGTGAATTCCTTTTTTGCAAACCCTCTCCTTAAACAAGTGGATATGAGAGAAGACGGGAGCATTATCTTTAGCGAAAACATGCGCGCCATTGTAAAATATGAACCAGCAGGAACGCTTGAATTTAATATTACATCAGCAAATAGGGAGACTAAGCTGAATGCTGTTCAAAGACTTAATAAAGTAATGGAGTTTATTGAGAGCTGCAGCGGTATTCCGGATTTTCTAAAAGAAGGCATTTATTTAACTCAGATTATGCAGCAAGGGGAAGAGTATACTTATAAGTTTAGTTATAAGTATAAAGGATTTGGTGTGCATCTTACGAAAAAGGTAAAAGAGGAACTTGGTATCGATCAGATCTTAGAGATAACGATAAAAAATAATCAGGTTGTAAGCGGAAAATGGAGTGTGCTTGATATAGAGCCCGCTGAAGAACCGGGGTTACTTAAGGGGAAGCTGCTTAAAGAATATGGAGCCGTTATAGATCAAGTTTTTGAACGCTATGTACAGGATAAGAATGAAATAGACCAGCTGGATATTGTTCAGTGCAGATATATTATAGATATGACTAAGGGTAAAAGTCATTTGAATTGGATAGTCTTATATAAAAACAACTGGTATTATCCATAAAATGTCAAGGCTAAATACATCGCCTTGACATTTTTAAATGAAGCTTTAGTCCTAGCTTTAGGGGTATAATAGATTTAGTCAATGAATCAGATAAGGGGAAGTAAGACTTGATAGAGAGGAGGCAAGGGGTATGAGCGGTCATAAGGTTTTAAATAGGCTTATTCAAGTTTTTATAGCAGTTAATATGCTTTTGCTTATTATTAATGCAGTTAAATATAAATCATCTTATGTGCTTAGCAAGGATAGGGTGGAAAATATCACAGCTATTTTAGAGCAGCGGGGGATTATCATAGATGTGCCGCTTCCAAGAGTCTTTGCCCCTAAGCGAAAAGGAACGGTTATTATGCCGGAAAGTACATCAGAAGCGAGGGAAAGACTGGTTAAGGCCTTGCTGTGCCCTAATATGGATGAAGTTACAATTTCAAGCAATACCAATAATAATGTGTATAAGAAGCCAAGTAGAATCTATACGAAAGATAACATTTCCCTGGTTTTTACAGATGATGAAGTGATCTATTTAAATAACACGCTTTCATCAAGGGGGAAAATAGATAGCCTAAAGGCAAAACAGTTGGCCGATTGGTTTATTACAAAGGCTGGCCTTGACAAAACTTTTGATAATGCTTATATTGAGCAGCAGAGTGAGTCGGGGCAAATGCTGCTTGTTTATTATCCAAGGTTTGAAGGGATCCCTGTTTTTGACAGCCAAGTTAGGTTTTATATGGCTGAAGAAGGCATTACAAAAGCTATCATGCATGTAGGAGAAGTTGAAGCACTCAAAGAAGCAGAAACTAGGCGTATCATCTATCCGATAGATATGGTTCTGTTTGGTATAGAGGAGAGTCTAGATGGCTTAACGCCGATTCGTATAACAGATATTACACTGGGATACTGTGCACTAAGCACAGAGGGGATGGATTTTTTGGAAAAGGAAATTATACCAGTATATAAAATCACATTTGACGGTTTAAATGAGCCTATATTTGTTAATGCTTATACTAATAAAGAGATTAAATAATCTTTTAATTAGGGCTTTATAAATTAAACTTTTTATTTCGAGTGTTTAATGATATAATATAATGTGGTATCGAGTGTAACGGAGTATTTTAAATAATTATTAAGAGGTGTTAAGGTTGAGCGAGTTGTGTATACGTGGAGGCAGACGCCTTGTGGGTGAAGTAACCATTAATGGAGCTAAAAATGCAGCAGTTGCTATTTTACCAGCAGCTCTTTTAGTTGATGGCATAAGTGAAATAGAAAATTTACCTTATATAGATGATGTTATAAAAGTAAAAGAAGCGATGGATGATTTAGGAGCTGTGACGGAGTTTTTAGATCCGCATACTTTGAGAGTGGATGCTTCTACCGTTTATGATTATCAGGCAACTAAGGATTATATAGGAAATATCAGAGCTTCTTATTACTTAATAGGAGCCCTTTTAGGCAGATTCAAAAAAGCTGAAGTGGCTATGCCGGGAGGATGCAATTTTGGGGTTCGGCCTATAGATCAGCATATCAAAGGCTTTGAAGCATTAGGGGCTAAGGTTACCATTGAACATGGTATGATTAAAGCTTATGCGGACAGGCTTGTGGGTACGAAGATTTATCTGGATGTAGTCAGTGTTGGGGCAACGATCAATATTATGCTTGCTGCTGTCCTTGCCGAAGGGACGACTATTATTGAAAACTCTGCAAAAGAGCCGCACGTAGTAGACGTTGCAAACTTCCTCAATATGATGGGGGCAGAAGTTAAGGGAGCAGGGACAGATGTTATTCGTATCAAGGGTGTAAGCAGACTTTCGGGAGGCAAATACGCAACTATACCGGATCAGATTGAAGCAGGTACATATATGATGGCTGCAGCGATTACAGGCGGCGATGTTTATGTGCGCAATATTATACCTGAGCATATGTATTCGGTAAGTCTAAAAATGATAGAAATGGGCATTAAGATTGAAGAAGGCGACGACTATGTAAGGGTCATTGCGCCAAGTGTGCTCAAAGCTACCAATGTTAAGACCCTTCCGCATCCAGGCTTCCCGACAGATCTTCAGCCACAGATGGCGGTGCTTCTAAGCGTAGCAAAAGGGACAAGCACTATAATAGAAGGGGTTTGGGACAACCGTTTTCAGTATATTGATGAGCTGAAGCGTACTGGGGCTAATATCAAAGTAGATGGCCGTATGGCAGTCGTTGAAGGGGTATCCAAACTTACCGGAGCCAAGCTTGCGGCAACAGACCTAAGAGCTGGGGCGGCTATGGTTATAGCAGGGCTTCGTGCGGAGGATGCCGAAACAGTTATCACAAATGTCAAATATATCGACAGAGGGTATGAAACAATAGAAACAAAGCTGGCAGCACTAGGGGCAGAGATTACAAGGCGAGAAAGCAAGACTAAAGATGAGGACTGCTAAGTCTTAAAAATAATTTTAACGGTATAGATACAGTAAGATTCACATAAAAAGATGTCCAGAACACTTAAGTTCTTGGACATCTTTTTATGTGCCTAGTTTTTATTTGTTGAAACCCATTCGTTATCTTTATCAGACTTCTTTGTCGCTGAGTTGCTGTTTGACTGATTGTTTGCTTCAAGATTGTGGCAGGTTGCCCATGCGTTATCATTGGCATCTTTGCTTTTTTTATTCATAGCTGCAGCCTCCTAAATAGTTATATTCAGCTTTTAGTATATGTATAAATATGAAAAAAATACATAATCGCAACAAGACCCCCCATTCCTAGCAACCTAAAGAAATAAGGGGACGGTTCTCTAATATTCACGTTTATTAAAACCAATTTCATCATTATTAGAGAACCGTCCCCTCATGTACTAATAATATACGATTTTAGTAGTGGATTGGCAGAAGGCAGCGTAAATAAGCTAAAGGTAATAAAACGCATCATGTATGGTCGGTGTAGTTTTGAAACATTAAGAATCAAAACACTCCAGTTCGAGAAAATGCGAAAATTCAACTAACGTTGGAAAGAACGAGCCTTATTATGCAATAAACAAATTTAACAACATATAGAGAATTATATTGATAGAATTGTAAAATGATACTATATATTTTAAACAATATTATAGTATTTAGAATAATTATTATATATAATAGACAATAGAAGTATAAGTATATTATCGAAAAGAAACTAAAAAACTGTATATCTCCATAAAACCTGTAGTTAGAGTAAATTATGTAGGGAGGCTTAGCTTAGACTGAGGATATAATGTTGCTTTTGTTTATAATATACTTTTCGGGGGGGAAGTATTTATTAACACTTGTTAAAAGAAGCAGAATGCCTGTGAAAGATGAGTTTTTGTTTTGGGGAGGTTATTTATGGGAAGAAATAGAGAGAAAAAGGTAATCAACAAGAATCACTTTGGAGAAGGCCCTTATCCTGCTCCGGTTGAAGAAATGCATCATATTATGGATATTTATGAAAGCAGGGGAATGTGTATGATTTCTCCTAAGAAAGCGATTGATTTTCTAGAGAAAGAGCAGCATGCCCATACAAGCTACGAATTTATTATCCCACATCATACAATGCATTTTGCAGGAGTAGAATCTTCGATACATATTTTTGAGAAGGATAAGATATTTCCTATTAATTCAGAGCAATTTCACGGACCAAAAGCGACAATGAACAATTGCTATTTTGATGTTATTTCTATTGAGAAAGATTATTTAAGTAATATTGCAGCTTCTATTTTAGGCAATAAAAATGTTGTATTTACAAACAAGTCAACTGCTATTCCTCAGTATCTTCCTGTTATATATAAAGAATTTATTAATGAATATGGCTATCAACAATCAGGTTATCAGGTGATATTAGACTGTTTAGCTGCTCAGCTGGCAGTCATTCTATTAAGGAACTTACCGAGCAATATTGTTTTAGCTAGAAAAGAAAAAAACATGCGCCATAGCTATGGCATAAAAAGGGCAGTTGATTTTATTAGAGAAAACTATTATGCAGATTACTCATTAGAGATGTTAGCAAAAATTGCCGATATAAGTCCTTATCATTTTATTAGGCTTTTTAAGAAGCATACAGGGAAAACACCTTACGATTATATCATTCACATGAAGATTGAAAAGGCAAAGGAGCTGCTTAGAAGAAAAGATTTTACAATTACGCAAGTCTGTTTTCAGTGCGGATTTAACAACCATAGTCATTTTACAACATTGTTCAAAAAGCGAATCGGTGTAACGCCTTCTCAATATAAAGCCTTAGTCATTAATTAAAATAAGCAAAAAACTGCAGAAAATGCTTCTACAGTTTTTTGCTTATTTTTTTATTAGAAAAAGGCAATATGTGGAAAGTACGGCAATATGCTGAAAGACTTTTTTTAGCTGCCCCTATATGATTATATGTGATGAAATGTTTTGTCTAATTTTTTATTGCTGATTATTTATATAGTTTTTATCAGCTGGTTGAAAGCTAAGAAAAGGCTGATTCTTATAAATAAGGTAATGATGAATTAGAAATTATCTCATGAGGGGGAGAACAATGGTTTTTAGAAAGAAGTCTATTTCACTTTTTCTTGCTGCAGCCATGGCGCTTAGTACGGCAAATTTTACCTATGCAGCAAGTTCAGGGCTGGAGGTTACGGTCAGCTCAGATGGGGCGCAGTTAGTAGAACATCTGCTTTGGGGAGGCATGCAGATTTCGAATGTTCAGTTTTCAGGAGCAAACGGGTCAGCAGGCTTTTTTACTGGAGGGGATGGAATCATCGGGTTTGATGAGGGGATTGTCCTTAGCAGTGGACAGATAGCAAATGTTATTGGCCCAAATAGTTCAGGCAGTATTTCGACGGATAATGATAGACCAGGAGATGTTGACTTAGATGCCATAGTAGATGGGGATACAGAGGATGCAGTTGTCTTAGAATTTGATTTTGTACCAGAAGCAGATCTCATGACATTTGAATATGTATTCGCATCAGATGAATACAACGAATTTGTGGGTTCGCCGTTCAATGATGTATTTGCTTTCTTTGTAAATGGGAATACTGCAGCGCATAATGTTGCGATAATTCCTAATACGAGTACGCCAGTTTCGATTAATACAGTTAATAATGGAAATGGCAGTACACCGGCAAGCAATCCATCGTTCTACAGAGACAATGAGAGTGGAAGTCTTAATACAGAGATGGATGGTCTGACTACGGTACTGCCTATCCGTGCATCTGTAAACCCTGGTGTTGTCAATCATATTAAGCTTGTCATTGCAGATAGGGGAGACTCTATATATGATTCAGCAGTATTTATCAAAGCCAAGAGTCTGACAGCAGTTGAGCCTAAGCCGGGGACGCTGCAGTTTAAACAAAAGAACTTTACTGTGGATGAAAATGTAGCTGGTGGCTATGCAACAATTGAAGTAATACGTACGGGGGGGAGCGATGGAGAGTTAGAAGGTTACTATGGGACCTATCAAGAAAGTACTCCAGATGCAGCTACTTCAGGAATAGATTATACAGAAATTAGTTCATTTGAGCCCATCATATTTGCAGATGGAGAAACTTCTAAGACCTTTCAAGTTCAAATTATAGATGATAATCTTATGGAAGGAGATGAAATTCTTGCACTCGTTCTAAGAGCGGATAGGATTGGAGAACTACCTCCTTATGATTTAGCCCACTTGACTATTATCGATAATGAGAAACCTCCGCAAATCCAATTCAGTGCAGAATCTTATTCAGCAGCAGAATATGCAGAAGGATATGCCCCTAATGGAAATATTGCTAAAATAGGTGTGCGCCTTACAGGGAATATAGATGATTTGCTGGCAGAAGAAAATGTAGAGCTCATGTATACCGTTGATTATGCAACAGGAGATGGTACAGCCCTTGCAGATCTAGACTATAGAACGACATCGGGTATGATTACCTTTGATTATAGTGAGATGGCAGAGGGGATCAGAGAAAAGACTTTTGATGTCATTATTTTAGATGATACCCTTTATGAAGGCACTGAAACTGTAACTTTGAGTTTAAGCAATGTTACGGGAGGAATTGAGCTAGGTACTCTAAGAAATGCAGTATTAAACATTATTGATAATGAAACGCCGCCAGTAAGCAGTGGCGGAGGTGGCGGAGGTGCCAGTGCCACAAATAAAGCAAAACCAGAGGAAGTGAAAGAAACAGCGCCTGCAATTGAAAACCTTCCAGCAAATACACTTGTTAATAGAATGCCAGGCTATATAACATTAGGTACACCAGTGATGATGAGTGAAGTAAAGAGTGAAATCATTTTACAGTATGAAGCAGATAAGCTAACAGGCAAAACACAATATAAGCCAAGAATTTATTATTGGCATGCCAAGGAGGCAAAATGGGTTGCACTAGCCACATACTCAGCTGACCAAGGAAAGGTAAAAGCAATCAATGAAGGGCCGTATACAGGATGGTTTGCAGTATTCGGAGTTAAGCAACCAACATTTACAGATATCTCGGGACACTGGGCTGAGCAAGTATTTAATCGTATGAATGGGCTTCAAATGATAGAAGGGTATCCAATAAAAGGCCAAGACAGCTTATTAAGAGAGATAAAGCCTGAACAAAGTGTTACGCGAGCAGAGTTTACAATATTTGTATGCAGGATACTTAATATTAATCCGCATAATCCACGGTTAAAATATGCTGATGAGTCACAAGCGAATACTATTTTGACTGCAAAGTATAGCGATTCAGATAAAATCCCGGATTGGGCAAAACAATCTATTGCAACTGCTGCACAGGCAGACTTATTGCCTTTTACAGGAGAGAAGTTTGATGCTGATAAGCCAATCACTAGGGCAGAAGCGGCAGTGATGCTCAGCAGATCTCTTAGCAAACTTAAAGATTTTAAAACTGCGAATTTAGATAGTTTCAAAGATGCTGACCAAATATCAGCTGATATGAAAGCGGAGATTTTAGAAGGGGTTATTGAAGGCTATCCGGATGGAACGATTAGACCTAATAACAACCTAAAAAGAGCAGAAGCTTTAGCAATGATTCACAGGCTGTTCGTGAAGGGTATGGGATGGTAAACTATTAACTAAAGTAGGATTCTCTTATTGACAGAGAGTCCTATTTTTTTTCGACCAAAGTTTTCAAACTGCATGTGAGAGAAACAACTTCTTATTTAAAAGGTTAATAAAAGACAAAGATTAAGGGACGGTTCTCCAATAATCATGTTTACCAAACAAAGGAACTTGGGGACGGTTCTCTAATATTCATGTTCATAAAAAGGGAAAAGAGGAAAAGAGGAAAAGAGGGGACGGTTCTTTAATATTTATGTTCATTAAAAGTGTAAATAAGCAAAATTAGAGAACCGTCCCCTACCTTGATAGCTTGAAAATGTGAAGTCCTTGCAGTGAGGTGAGGCAAATATTTGGGGTTGTGTTAAATAATATAGAAAAAAAGGGCGAGTGAAACTTAGAAAAACACTAATCAAAAAAAAAAGATGAAAGTAAGGGGAGTTTACAGAAAAATGATATTCATTTATCATAAAGGGTAAAAGAGATCGCTTAGTATAGAGGAGAACCGAGATGAAGATAGATATTGTCTGCGTAGGAAGACTTAAGGAAAAATACTTTACAGCAGGAGCTGAAGAATATATTAAAAGGCTTTCTAAATACTGCAAATTGGATATAAAAGAGGTGCCGGATGAGAAGGCTCCGGAAAACTTAAGCCTAAAACAAGAAATAGAAATAAAAAATAAGGAAGGGGAGGCTATACTTAAGCAAGTTAAAGATAGCGCCTATGTCATGGCCCTGGCAATAGATGGTAAGATGTATAGTTCTGAAGAGCTGGCTTCAAGTATTGCAGATTTAGGGCTTAATGGCAGGAGTCACATTGTATTTATCATAGGGGGGTCCCTGGGCTTATCTGATGAAGTATTAAAAAGAGCAGATGCAAAGATCAGCTTCTCTAAAATGACCTTTCCCCATCAGCTGATGAGGGTGATTTTACTTGAGCAGATTTACAGGTGTTTTCGGATTAATAATAATGAACCTTACCATAAATAATGGAGGTTTGGCATTGTAGGTATTGATAATACTGAGGTCTAGAATGACTATTTGTGGTGTTGTGGTAAGATACCGTATCTCTGGAAGTGGTGCCTCTAGCATTACAGAGATATTATCTATTCTTCAATCCTTGAGGGCTCTCTTTGATATTTGGATATGATCTTGGATCCATGCTCTCCTTTACCATTTCTAGGAATAGTGGGTATAAGAAATCTCCTCCTTGACTTATTATCATAATTCTTGCCAAGAAGGAGATTGACTTTCCGAAGTATATAAAAATAGTTACAGTGTCGAGGCTTACATTATATTGGTTTATTTTATTACTTTCTTGCCTGTTATATCTATATAAATCCATTTCCCATCTTTCATAACGGCAGAGATGCCAGTATCATCGAAGCCTCCAACTGCATCATATTCAATAGGAGTAATTTTCTTGCCATTTCGATCTATTATTCCATACTTTCCATTCAACTTTACTGTTATCACATCAGCATTTAAATAAGTCTCCACATCGTCATATAGGATTGGAATAATTTCTTTCCCATTTGGATGGATTGCTCCATATTTTCCATTAATCGTAACGACTATATAATTACCGAAGCGATAATGAATATTGTTATATTTGATAGGTGCAATTATTTTCTTATTCTGATCAATTACTCCATATTTCCCATTTGACTTAACAATTATAAAATCATTATCACAATGAGATATATCCTCATATATGAATGGAATTTTTTCTTTTTTGCCTATATCCAGTGCGCCGTATTTTCCATTTAACTTAGCTAAGATAAAATTTTCATTATGATATACCATATCATCATATTTAAGTGGAATAACTACATCCCCATTGTTATCAAGGACTCCATATTTTCCATTTAACTTGACTGTTATAAAACCATTATGCTGATACCTCATATATTCATATTTTAGTGGAATAATTTCTTTCCCACTTCGATCTATTATTCCGTGCTTTCCATTCGATTCTACCTGTATGACATTTCGTGCACCGAGCACATTATTGTATATGAAAGGGGTAATTTGTTTTCCGGTTTGATCCATTAGTCCATACTTTTCACCTAATTTTAATGCTATCATGCCTGCAGAATCGTAATACTCTATATGATCATATAGGGTCGGAATAATTTCTTTGCCATTGAGATAGATTGCACCATATTTATCATCTGCCTGAACAGATATTAGCTTATCCGAATAATTTTCAATACAATCGTATTTGAATGGAATAATTATTTTCCCATTTTTATCGATTGTTCCATATTTCCCGTTTAACTCAGCTATGAAGAAGGTATAATTATCATAAGAACGATACGACATAGCACCATATAGAGTGGGTATTATTTCTTTCCCATTGATATCAATTGTTCCGTATTTCCCATTTAGCTTAACCATAAAACTATCTATATAATGTTCTATTTCATCATACCTTATTGGTATTATTTCGTTTTCACTAATATCTATTAAACCATGCTTACCCTGGGTTGTCACTTTGATTATTTGCTTCGGGTATATGATTATATGATCATATTTAAACGGTAACACTATTTTACCACTTATATCAATAATACCGAATTTCTCATTATTCTTTACCCTAGCCAAGCCTTCGCAAAAGCTATGTGCTTCATTATATTGAAATGGAATAGTTATCTTTCCCGATTTATCAATAAAGCCATACTTACCATTTTTCTTTACCAGAGCCAAACCTTCGCTAAAGCTATATGCATCATCATATTGGAGTGAGATAGTTATCTTTCCCGATTTATCAATAAAGCCATACTTGCCATTTTTCTTTACCAGAGCCAAGCCTTCGCTAAATCTACGTGCTTCATCATATTTTAGGGCAATGATTATTTTTCCCTTTTCATCGATAAAGCCATACTTTCCACCTAACTTAACACATACTAATCCTTCAGAAGAGCTGTCAATGAAGTCATACATATGCTCAAAGTTACTATAATCATGGGCATACACTTGTGTTAGCCCGCTAAATAATGTCCCAAATGTAATAACAAGACATACGATTGCTCGAAAAGAAACAGAAATACTAATTCCTTTTATTTTACTCATTCATCATTCCTCCACAAATTAGTTTTCTATAATGATTCATATATTTATTACTTCATCTCTTTCCTGTCTATACTGTCTATATACCCTACCTATTTTACCCCTTCATAATGGTAGCAATGCCATCAATACACTTTCATATGCTATTCTAAAGTAATTTTTAAGTATAGTTATCCGTAACAACCCTGTATTGAATCCCCATGAAGAATTCGTTCTAGATACTCTTAGAAAAGTAATATGCAGACTATTCTAACTATTGATATTTTTATGACAATATTATTCTAAAATTACCATATTATATGTTTGCTGTCAATATAGTGCCGCGTAAGACAAAGTCTATGAAGAAAGCCTATAAAATCAACTTTATATGATAAAGTATGATAATGCTATTACTTCTTAAGAAGTTTAGGTTATTTATAGATTTGCGAAGAGTTACACCACGGCCGCATAAAAACTTCACGAGTTGGATAAGATCCCAACATTCTTTAAAGTCTCACTTAATAGAGGAACATTCCTTAAGGGATCTATTGGACACTTCTGTCGATATGCACTTGATCAACAATTTAGAAAATTT
Source organism: uncultured Clostridia bacterium (assembly GCA_937981575.1). Taxonomy (GTDB): domain Bacteria; phylum Bacillota; class Clostridia; order Lachnospirales; family Cellulosilyticaceae; genus FMMP01. Next base: position 23,961 of record CALJNR010000088.1, read on the forward strand.
ATGGCTCAAATAGTATATTTTAGTGTATAATTTATGCTATAAAATGAATTTCCTAAAGAAAAGGGGTCGTATAATGTCTCAATTTGAAATAGAGATAAAAAAGGGTGAGCGATTTGAATTTGGTGCTAATTGGAGGAGTTTTTTAACTAACTTAAATGATGAAAGAATCCTTGAAGCTGAAAAGTCATTAAAAAAAATGCTTCAAACTAATGATCTACATAAAAAAAAGTTTATAGATATTGGATCGGGAAGTGGTTTGTTCAGCTTAGCCGCTAGGCGGTTAGGAGCAGAAGTTTATTCTTTTGATTTTGACCCAAACTCTGTAGCTTGCACAATGGAATTAAAACAAAGATATTTTGGGGAGGATAATGGTTGGACAATTACTCAAGGAGATATATTAGATACTAACTTTTTGAAATCACTTGGAACATTTGATGTGGTTTATTCGTGGGGAGTTTTACACCATACTGGACAAATGTGGCAGGCGTTAGAAAATGCTGCTTCTTTAGTTAATGATAATGGGAAGCTATTTATTGCTATTTACAATGATCAAGGAGGAGCCAGCAAACGCTGGAAGATGATAAAAAAACTATATTGTGTTTCTCCTGCTCTATTTAAGTATCTTATTGTATTTAGTGTGGGAGCCTTCTTTGAATTGCGAAGCAGCTTAATTAGTTTAGTTCGCTTCAAGAATCCTTTGCCTTTTAAAAGATGGAAAGAGAGACGGAAAGATAGGGGAATGTCAATTTGGCATGATCTTGTTGATTGGGTAGGGGGATATCCATTTGAAGTTGCAAGACCTGAAGAAATATTTGATTTTTATTATAATAAAGGATTTGTTTTAAATCAATTAACTACATGTGCTGGAGGATATGGTTGTAATCAGTTTGTATTTCAAAAGAAACAGGATTCATGTTAATAAATGGTTATAAGCTAAAAGCATATAAGGAGCCCTCTCTGATAATCTGTCAGAGAGGGCTCTTTCTCATGGGGACACACTCAAATAATATAGGGCATAAGCGTTTGGAGGTGAATATTCCATGCAGCAGGAGTTAAGGGATATATTATATATTTTAGCTGATAGGTGATATAGCTTCAGGATCTTACTTTGTGTTATAGTGCAAAAATAAAAAAGATTTGATTAACTGTTGACATTCAAATAAGACAGCTGTAGAATATGAACGTAGACAATTGTAGAAAATGGAGGTAGAATTTTGGACACGATAAAAAAACTTCCCGATGCGGAATTTGAAATCATGAAAGTTGTATGGGCGAATGACCCGCCTATCACTACTAATATTATTATGGAACAGTTGGGAAAAGAAAAGGAATGGAAGGCTCAGACAGTAATAACCTTGCTGCTAAGGCTAGTAAAACGCGGGTTTGTTAAAACAGAAAAGGTTGGAAAAGAACGCAGCTATTTTCCCATTATTACAAAAGAAGATTATTTAAAGTTTGAATCCAGCGATTTTATAAAAAAGTTTCATGAAAATTCTTTTGCAAATTTGGTTACTACTTTATACAATGACAAAAAAATTAAGGACAGCGATCTTGATGAATTATTAAAGTGGATTATGGAAAAGAGGGATTAGGATGAAAGTGTTTTTAATCACCTTGCTTGAATGCTCTGCTGCTATGTCACCTATATGTTTAATCTATATTATTGCTATGCCGCTTCTAGCAAAAAGGTATTCTGCAAATTGGCTGTATTATGTTTGGCTGATAGTTGTAATGGGTTGGTTATGCCCTTTTAGGCCACATATTGATACACATATTTTTTCTTACCATGTACCTAACTTACAAGTTATGCAAGCACACGACATGAGTGTTAGTGAACCGTTAAAAATAGTTGCCGTTCAAATGAGCGGGATACTGTCTATTTTCAAGTGGTGGATGATAGCCAGTATTTGGGCAGGCGGTGCAGTTTTGAGTATAAGCTATAATGCCTGGAAACATGTGCGTTTTCTCAAAATGGTTAATAGGTGGAGCGAGGACATCGCGAATTTTGAGATCATTGATGTTTTAGATACGTTAAAGAGGCAAATGAAAATAGGAACACACGTAAGGCTTAGGACCTGTCCGATTATTACCAGTCCCATGCTGGTTGGTTTTTTGCGGCCTGTTATTTTACTGCCCTCTCTTAGAATGGATTTAGATGAGCTTACATTTATTCTAAGACACGAGCTGATTCATCTAAAAAGAAATGACTTATGGTACAAGACAGTGGTTTTGCTGGCAACTTCAGTTCATTGGTTTAATCCAGTAGTATATATGATGGCTAAAGCCATTACGGCACAGTGCGAAATTTCCTGTGACGAGCTGATTGTGCAAGAATCAAGCTTTCAACAACGCAAGCAATATGGTAAGACCCTTATTGGGGTAGTCAGAGATGGCGTTAAGTTTCAAACAGCATTGGCGACGCATTTTTATAGAGAGGGAAGTTTCATTAAAGCTCGGGTCTTCCACATCATGGATGCATCAAAGAAGAAGGCGGGGATCACTGTTTTTTGCGTTATTCTTATAGCAATGATGGGGTCGGGAGTGACATTTGCCTCTAATTTAGAAAAAAGCGAAAATATCATAGTTCAGTTAGAAGAAGAAATGATTACGCCTGCACAAAGCAAACAAGACATTAACGTTGATGCAAAGAACTCAGAAAGCAGCAATTTTGTGTGTCCGGAGGGAATATATACGTTTGAAGAATGCAATATTACCCAATAGGATATGAGACCAGATGAAGATGCATAAAGCGCGTATGGTGAGCTGTCTGACAGATTCAACAAAATGGCATTATCCAATCATTATACATAGATAAGGAGAGCACAATGAAAAAAATCGAACAACAATACTTAACTGGAGAACGGGCCCTTTTTCATGCAAAAGATATGTCGATTCATTATACAACGTTTGCGGACGGCGAATCTCCTTTGAAAGAAAGTACGAATATCGAATTGTATCACAGTATGTTCAAATGGAAATACCCTCTGTGGTATAGCAAGAATATCGCCCTTAAGCAGTGTATATTGTTTGATATGGCGCGGGCAGGCATTTGGTATACCGATCATATTTCGCTGACAGACTGTATCATAGAAGCACCGAAAACCTTTCGAAGGGCAACAGACATCAGTATTAAAAATGTTACAATTCCCAATGCAGATGAAACCCTATGGCATTGCGACGGGATCAAAATGGAAAATGTAGTTGCAAAAGGTCATTACTTTGCGATGAACAGCAGCAATATTATAATTGATGGCTTTGAGCTGGTTGGAAATTATTCCTTTGATGGATGTAAGAACATTACCATTCATAGTGCAAAAATGCTTTCTAAAGACGCGTTTTGGAACTGTGAAAATGTTACGGTTTATGATTCCTTTATTTCTGGTGAGTACCTAGGATGGAATGCAAAAAACATTACATTTATTAATTGCACCATAGAGAGCTTACAAGGTATGTGCTATATGGACAATATTACAATGCAGAATTGCCGGTTATTAAATACCACACTTGCCTTTGAATATTCCAGCGTTGATGTGCAGATTAACGGAAATATCGATAGTGTATTTAACCCAATTAGCGGCATCATTCATGCAGATAAAATTGATCAGCTCATACTTGAAGAAAATAGAATCAATCCTTCAAACACTGAAATCACACTGGGGGAACTTAAAAATGTTATATGATTTTGATACGCCTTTTAGCCGCCTGGGAACGTACAGTTTAAAGTGGGACGTAAAAGAAGATGTTATCCCTATGTGGGTTGCAGATATGGATTTTCAAACGGCACCTGAAGTTATCTCTGCCATTCAGAAAAGAGCTGAGCATGGTGTATTTGGATATTCTATTGTCCCTGAGAATTGGAAGCAGGCCATTTGCGGGTGGTGGGAAGATAGACATCATTTCACCATAAACAGTGACTGGCTCATTTTTTGTACGGGCGTGGTTCCCGCAATCTCAAGTATCATTCGGAAAATGACCACGGTTAACGAAAGTGTTCTCCTATTGACTCCTGTATATAACATTTTTTTTAACTCTATTGTGAATAATGGCCGTCATATTTTAGAAAGCAAGCTAAAGTATTCAGGGGCTAACTATCATATCAACTTTGAGGATTTGGAACATAAGCTTTCTCATCCACAAACCACCATGATGATACTTTGCAATCCTCACAATCCCATCGGTAAGATTTGGGATCGTGAAACGCTTGAACGTATTGGAGAACTATGTGAGAAGTACAATGTACTCGTTATCTCAGATGATATTCATTGCGATTTAACTGATCCTGGCTATTCCTATACACCCTTTGCATCTGTATCAAAGAGGTGTGCTCAAAATAGTATTACATGTATTGCACCTACCAAAGCTTTTAATATTGCCGGCTTGCAAACAGCAGCTGTGATGATTCCAAATAAGCTTTTGCGGCATAAAGTGGAACGTGCTTTGAACACAGATGAAGTAGCTGAGCCAAACAGCTTTGCCGTTGAAGCTGTTATTGCTGCCTTCACCGAAGGAGCCAATTGGCTGGATGCTTTAAGAAACTATTTACTTGAAAATAAGAAAACCGTACAAAGGTTTTTGGAAACTGAGCTTTTGCAAGTTAAACTTGTACCGGCACAGGCAACCTATCTTTTGTGGTTAGATTGCAAAAGCATAACCTGCCGCTCAGATAGGATAAATGATTATTTGGCTGAAAATTTTGGATTGCTACTTTCAAGCGGTCACATTTACGGCGAAAATGGGAATGGTTTTCTGAGAATGAATATTGCCTGTCCACGCAAACAGTTGGAGGAAGGATTAGTTCGATTTAAGAAAGGCATTCTTGCTTATATAGACAAGCTAGCACATGCTTCGCAGGAAAGAGCAATGGAATAAAGGAGGGGGTAACAATCGCAGAGTATCTATTCAAAGGCATGCTCATTGGGATTATCTTTGGTGTGCCTGTAGGAGCCATTGGTGTTCTTACCATAAAAAGAACTATTACATATGGCGCCCTTGCGGGGTTAGCTTCGGGCATGGGGTGCTCCACTGCAGATATGCTTTATGCTTGTGTGAGTGTTTTCGGAATTTCTTTGTTTTCGGATTTTCTGCTTAAGTACCAAAGCGTTATCAGCTTAATAGGAGGCGGAGTGGTGAGCGCCATGGGGGCAGGAATCATCATAAAGAGGCAGACTGCTATGCACGAAACGGTGAGGGCGTCAAAGTTACTATCTTTCTTTGCAACATCTTTTATCATTGCTCTAGCAAATCCTGCAACAATTTTAACTTTCGTGTTGGCCTTTGCTATGTTCAGCGTGGGAGAGGTAAGTAATCTCTTGCAGGGCATGGGATTAGTAAGCGGGATTGTGATGGGTACTTGCATGTGGTGGGTGCTTGTTACCACCGGAATCGGTGCTTTAAAAGGCCGTATAACAGAGAAGGCCCTTCGAGTGATCAATTGCTCTTTAGGATGCTTCATCCTATTGTTTGGCATGACGGTTGTCATCCGCACACTATTTTAATAGAAAGGATCAGGTGCAGAATAAAAGAAAGTGAGGCATTTTAAATGAAGAAGATTTTAATATCTGCACAGGATATCTGTAAGAGCTTTAACGGACAGAGTGCATCCGAGAGGGTGCTTGACAAAGTATGTATGGATATTTATGCAGGAGATTTCACTATAATTATGGGTACATCAGGCGCAGGAAAATCTACCTTGTTATATGTGCTCAGTGGTATTGATAGAATTACAAGCGGGAAGGTGTGCTATAAAGAGAAAGAGATTAGCAGCTGCAATGAAAAGCAAATGGCAGCTCTGCGGTCAAGAGAATTTGGTTTTGTGTTTCAGCAAAGTAATCTTGTAAGCAACCTTACACTATTTGAGAATGTGGCAGTCGCAGGATATTTAAATAAATCCCACAGTGCAAAACAGGTGCAAAAGCGAGCAGGAGAATTACTGCAAATGATGCAGGTAGAAAAGGCGCAAAACCGACTGCCCTCTCAGGTATCGGGAGGGGAAGCGCAGAGAACTGCCATTGCAAGGGCAATCATTCACGAGCCGGAGCTGATCTTTGCAGATGAACCAACAGGTGCTCTGAACAAAAAAAACTCAGAGGAAGCGCTTGATTTGTTAACGAAGCTAAATGAAGCTGGACAAAGCATTTTGATGGTTACGCATGATGTGCATGCAGCCATTCGTGGAACACGGCTATTGTATTTGGATGATGGCAAAATAATAGATGAAATGACGCTGCCTGCCTTTACTGGGAAGGACGCCAGAAATAGAGAAGAGCAGGTTAGTACATGGCTGTCTTCTTTGGAATGGTAGGTGATGAAGAAGATGGACTATGTGACACTGTTGAAAGCCAATTTTAGGCGCCATAAAGTAAGCTTATGTGGTATTTTTTTTCTTATATTTATTATTTCTTTATCATTGTGTACGGTGCTGTCCGTTTGGCAAAATTCCAACACGTATGTCCGACAGGAAATGGAGCGCTTGGGTTTCGGCGCTATGACTGCTTGGGTTTCAAATGTACCAGATATAGAAGAATTGGCAGATGAAGTCGCCAGGCATTCGGAGGTAGAACGGGTTGGAGTACAGAAGCTCATCTATTCTGACTACCGAATTAACGGAATGGATTCTGACAGCGAGGGACAATTAGTGGTCTATGACCCTGCGCAGTGCCCCTATAAAATATTTACCGAGAGCCTCACGGGGTACGAAGAAAATCCCATTGCTATTGCACCAGGTGAAATTTACATTACGCCTTCTTTAAAGTCCATGTTTGATGTAGAGATTGGGGAGATGATCCAATTTCCTATTGCAAGGCAAGGCGTTGAAAAAAAATTTACAGTCAAAGGCTATTTTGAAGATCCTTTTATGGGGAGCAGTATGATTGGTATGAAAAGCTTTTTGATTGGCGAAGAAGATTACCTTGATATGGCACAAATCGTAAAAGAATCCAGTATTAACGCTCTAGCATCTGCCGGGTTTATGCTTCATATCTTTCAAATAGAGGGCAGTACCTTGAGTCCTTCGGTGTTTAACAGTTTATTGAATGACGAAACGAATTTGCCAGGTTATATAAAATTTACTCATTCAAGTAATGCTATTTTAGGATTTATGGTGCTGCTGCAAAATGTATTTACAGGCTTTTTAATTGTATTTGCGGCGGTTCTTGTGGTTGTTTGCATGATTATTCTTGGACACAGTATCAGCAGTACTATTGAGCAGGACTATGTCAATATGGGGATTCTGAAAGCTATGGGCATGACCAGTGGGGCACTTAGGAAAAACCAACTGCTTTTTTATTCGATTGGTATTCTAGGAGGCATGCTGAGTGGCATAGCAGCATCCCTTGCTCTTATCACTCAGCTTTTGAAAATGACTATCACAACAACAGGGGTATCGATTCCGGGGGCTTTGTCTATAAGGCTTTGCGGGCTGAGCCTTGGTGTAATCTTGTGTCTGCTTTTTGGCTTTATCCACTTTAAAACAAGCAAGGTTGCAAAAATCACACCACTATCTGCGATCAGAAGAAGAGGGGGTTATAAGCAGTTAAAGCACAGGAGTATTGTGCCAATAGGGCAAAAGGGACTGAGTTTTTGGCTCGCGCTGCGTCAGCTTGTTACTGCAAAAAGGCAGTATATCAGCGTGTGTATGATAACGATTTTGCTTGTATTTTTTATTGCTTTGATAGGGCGTATGAATGCATGGCTGGGGGCAGACGGAGCCGGAATGATGAACGCTTTTAATCCGGCAGAACTTGATATTGGGGTTCAGGTTATGGGCGATATAAATAGAGAGGAAATAGAAGATGTTATTGCTTCTTATACAGGCATTACAGATTCCTATTTGCTTGCTATGACCAATGTTTCTGTAAATGGGATAGATTATACCGCAAATGTGATTTCTGAGCCGAAACGATTTCAGATTTTAGAGGGGCGTTCAAGCTTTGCTGAAGATGAAATTGTCATCACTGAATTTGCAGCAAAAGATTTAAATGTAAAAGTTGGCGACAGCATAAAAGTAGCTTATCGAGCTCGTAGCAAGAGCTATGTGGTGTCAGGAATCTATCAATGCGCAAATGATATGGGCAATAACATTGGCATGAGCCGAGAAGGATTTCGTCAAATTGGAAGTGAAAGTCCAAGGATGTGGTGTATTCACTATTTCTTAGAGGATAAATCACAGCAGCAAAATGTGATGCAGGCTTTAGAAAATAGGTATGGCGGAAATATTCATTTGCATGAAAATACCTGGCCTGGGCTTTATAGCATTATTACAGCGATGCAGCTGCTTACTGTATTCATGTATGGGATTGTTACTCTTTTCATTTTCGTGGTAGTGGTGCTGACCGGAAGTAAAATGCTTTATATGGAGCAAAAAGATCTCGGTATTTACAAGTCATTAGGTTTTACTGCCCAGCACTTGCAGTTTGCTTTTGCTCTTAGGTTTGGTGTTGTATCATTGATTGGATCGGCAGCCGGCATTTTGTTAAGTGCTGTTTTTGCAGATGATATTGTATCGTCTTTACTAAGAATGTCAGGGATAAGCAATTTTTCATCCCATTTAGGAGCCGCAAGTATGCTTTTACCGGCAGGATCAGTTGTAAGCTTGTATTTTATCTTTGCCTATGCTGCGGCAGGTAAAATCAAAAAGGTAGATTTCACTGCTCTTTTGGTGGAGTGAAAAAACTATCAATAGCACTTTCAACAAAGTTGTTTGCGTAACTTGATAAGCGTTTTAGTACGTTATAAATGAATAAATTTGCACCATAAGAGGGGAGATAATATGAATAAATATTTACTGAAAAAGTTAGGAGTAATGATGATTGTCAGTTTGGTTCTAGGCAGCATTCTTGCTGGATGCAGTCAATCATCTAGTAATAGTGACAGCAATTCTGCTTCGATGATTAATGAAATACCATCACTTCCGAGCGAAGAATCTGTAGATGATAGTACAAATGCCGATAGTGATAGGCTTGATGAAAAGGAACTATTCAATCTTTATTCAATTGTTAATGGGCAGGAGCTTAAAGCCATCCTTTATAACACGGAAACCAATCGCAGGTTAGTATCCGAAATACAGAGGAATCCATGGCTGCAGCTTTCTTGCTATGATGTAGATGGCACCTATAAATATTATGACTTGCCTAGAAACTATCCAACCAATACGGAAACGATACAGTCGGTAAAAGCCGGTGAAATCTTGATGGATGGTTCAGATCGCATACTACTTTATTATCAGGATGCAGAATTGAACGGAGAATATACAAAAATAGGCTATTTTGAAGATGCAGCAAGGGCTGCCGAGGCCATAGGCATAGAAGATATTCAACTTGGGGTATATATGGCACCACGAAAGAATTAATCTTTCTGCGAAGAATAGCATAAATAGCATGTTACTTCAGACATCCTCTCGGATTGATGTTTCTTAGTTATCAATTTGGGAGGATTATTTCATGGGGCAGGAAAGTTCGCTCAAAGTGGCGAGAGGCCAAGCTTTCCTATCTCATGCGCGTGTGTTTTTGTGGCTTTCTTGTAGAAAACCTTTTGGGAGAGAAGATGCCTATAGATAGGAGGATAAAATGATAAAAAAAGCTGAAACATTGATATTAACAGCTTTAATGATACTGTCACTGCTTACTGGTTGCAGCAGTCAGATTGGAGAAGCGCAGTCTGTACAAGCTGCAGTCGACAATGCAGATGTGAATATAGAAAAGTCTAATATTACGATAGTTACCCCAACTGCTCAAGTCATACCATTGAGAGATGGATTTTCTGCCGTATCCTATTATGGAGACTATGGATTTGATGTCTTTTTGGAGCAAGGGGGTGCAGGTTCTGATGCGCAGGTAGCAGAGTTTTTAAACAAAAACCTACTTTCCGGGGAACACTTGGAATTTCAACACGGTAATTTTGGCTGCAGCACGCTAGCGGTACATAACGCTAACGGGGATGCATTATTTGGAAGAAATTTTGATTGGCAGGCGTGCAATGCATTAGTCGTACAGGCAAGTCCCCAAAATGGATATACCTCCATTTCTACAGTTAATATGGACTTTCTAAGTGGATATGGGAATGTACCAGAGCTTCTGCCCGACGCAGTACGTACTATTGCTGCGCTCTATGCACCCATGGATGGTATGAATGAAAAAGGGCTTTGTGTAGCTGTTCTGGTGATTCAAGATGCTGCAACAATTCACCAAGACACAGGCAAACCGTCAATTACAACTACCACTGCAATGCGCCTGCTGCTAGATAAGGCTGCGAGTGTAGAGGAAGCTATTGACCTTTTGGAGCAATATGATATGCATTCTTCTGGGGGAATGATGGTACATTTTGCTTTAGCAGATGCCGAGGGGCGTAGTGTGGTTGTGGAATACATAAATAATGAAATGAGTGTCATAGAAACCCCGGCAGTAACAAACTTCTATCTTGCAGAAGGAGAAAAGAATGGCATTGGAACTGCACAATCGCACACGCGTTATGATATCATCATGGATCAATTAAACCAAACCCCTGTAATGAGCATGGAACAGGTAAGGGATACGCTAGATAGCGTAAGTAAGGACAACTTCGGAGAATTTGAGTCTACAGAATGGAGTACTGTGTACAATCAAACCAGTGGCGAAGTGCATTATTATCATCGTGAGGACTATGAACACACTTACGCCTTCAAAATATTCAATTAGAACAGCTGTTAAGGGAGGTTACAATGAAATATATTAAATTGATTTGGAGTTTTTTTAAGATAAGAAGGAATACAAAAAAATCTAGAAAACAAATTAAAAAGCTGCAGGAAGAAAAACTTCGTGAACTATTGCTCTACACCTTTGACCATTCCAAGTACTACCGTGAAACTTTTGAAAAGGCAGGAATTACAAGAGAGCAAATTCCAATGAGGCCTCTTTCAGATTTTCCTACTATTGATAAGACTCTTTTTATGGAGCATTTTAATAAACTGGTTACAGTTGACAATTTGTGTCAGGAACAATTGCGTAGCTTTAATGAAGCGGAAGGGGAACACCAAGAAAAATTCAAGGATCAGTATCATGTTGTACATTCTTCAGGAAGTACAGGAAAACCCGGTTTCTTTGTCTATGATGATAAGGCATGGAATCAAATGCTGATAGGCATTATTCGTGCCGCTTTATGGGATATGACTAATTTGCAAGTTTTAAAATTTCTAGCTAGTAAACCTAAAGTTGCTTATATCGCCGCAACAGATGGCCGGTACGGCGGAGCAATGGCAGTCGGTGGAGGGATTGATGGACTTCACATGGAGCGATTATTTCTGGACATTAAAATGCCTCTTACCGAGTGGATTGCTTCGATAAAGGACTTTAAACCAAATATTATCATTGGATATCCATCGGCAATCAAAATACTTGGAGAACTTGTGGAAAAGGGGCAAGTTACCGTGGATATTATGCGAATAATCTCTTGCGGTGAACCCCTTGGCAGTCATTTGAGAAGCTATATGAAAACTATTTTTAAGGCAGATATTATTAATATTTATGGTGCCAGCGAATCCTTGATATTGGGAGTTGAAAGCGAACATTCCGATGGCATGTACTTATTCGATGATATGAACTACATTGAGGTAGAAAGTGAAAATATTTACCTTACCTCCCTTTACAATAGGGTGCAGCCATTGATTCGGTATAAGATTTCAGATCAATTAGTATTAAAAGAAGCTGATGAAGAAAATTCGTACCCCTTTACAAGGGTTCAGAGTATTGTAGGCAGAAATGAGGATTTGATTTGGTTTGAAGGTGAAAATGGAACAAGAGACTTTCTTCACCCACTTGCTATCGAGGGTTTTTGCATTGAAGGACTTATAGATTACCAATTTAAAAAGGTTTCTTCAAACCAATTTCAAATGATTGCAGAAGTTCCAGACAAAAAGCAGCGGGCTTTGGTTGAGTCTGAAATGCAGCGCAGCATGAAACAGATATTAGAAGAAAAAAAACTAGAGTATGTTCGCTTTGATATGCGTTTCACAGATTGCATAATGCCAGATCCGGCTACAGGGAAAAAACGTTTGATCGCTACATAGACAATAAATTAGAGTATTCTCTAAAGCAATCTTCCCGCATCAGTTGATGAGAGTGATTTTACTTGAGCAGATTTACGGTTTATAGTTGTTCTGCCAAAAACTTAATAATAAAAACATATAGTGCATTGGGATGAGAAGATAAAAACTCTTAACCAATGCCTTTGTTTTTAAAACAATGAGAACTAAAACCAATCATTAAAAACATTTATTAATTTATTGACAAACACTGTTTACGAGTGTAAACCGAACTTAGCGTTTACACATGTAAACAATTAATAAAGGAGGAAACTATTATGAAAAAGGCTCCCAACATAACAGATGCAGAGTGGGAAGTGATGAAGCTTATATGGAATAATAATCCTAGCACATCTGAACAAATAATAAGTGCTTTGTCTCCTAAGATGGGATGGTCAGCACAAACCATTAAGACTCTAATAAATAGATTGCTTAAAAAAGGGATAATAGATTTTGAAAAGGAAGGGCGTATTTATAAATACTATCCGCTGATTCTTAAAGAAGATTACATTAGGACTGAAAATAGGTCATTTCTCGAAAAAGTATATGATGGAGCATTGAGTATGCTTGTGTCGAATTTTTTAGAGGAGGAATCTCTATCTGAGAATGAAATTGAAAAAATTCAAAAAATCCTTGAGAAGAAGAAAAATGAAAACCAGGATAATAAAAAATAGAATTATTGTAAGTATATTTATGAAAAAAGAGGTGATATAGGAAATGGATATTCTTGAGGTTGCTTTTTTGCATGTACTATATTCATCGTTGACTACGAGTGTTTTTATTATAGTATATCTTTTTATTAATAAGTCACATTTCAAACGGATTGGGATACGGTATCATCATATCCTATGGGTGATATTAATTATCAGATTACTGATACCTATTAACATTAAAAGTTCTATCAGCATTTTAAATCTATTTCCACAGAAAAACTTAGTAATTCTAGAAACCTATATTGAAAAATATCTTTCTAACCCAATTACTGCTGAGGAGAATGCTCAAAATTATAAAACTTGGAATGTTGAAGAAAGTCAAGAAACAAACCAGGAGCTTTATATTGAAGACAACCATATGTCCCATAAGTTTTCAGAATATGATACTTTAGAGCCGAGGGAAAACACAATAGGAAGTGGGTCAAGTGGAAGGCTTATAAAAGTATCTTCAAGAATATGGCTGTTTGGAGTATTATTATTAACATTACTTTTTAGTAGCATCTTATTTGTGTTTGAAGGTAAATACAAAAAGATAGGAATGCATTCAACGCCGGAACTTCAGTCTTTAGTAGAGAAAAGTAAAAGAAAATTGAATATTAAAAGGCCTATTCCGGTCTATTTAAGTGATTATATAGGAACCCCATGTATTCGAGGAGTCGTCAATCCATGTATTTATCTGCCAACAGATATTTATACTAAGGGGAACCATACTGAACTTCAGTATATACTCTTACATGAAATGGCTCACTATAAGAGAAAAGATTTAGTTTATAATTTGATTACTTTTATTGCGGTTTTAATTCACTGGTTTAACCCTATACTATGGTTTGTTATTAAGTATATTAGACATGATCGGGAGATTGCCTGTGATGCGTATGTTATGGAGATAATCGAAGAAGGAGAAATCATCCCCTATGGGATGACCATTATTAATTCAGCTAAGGAATTTAGGAGAAATTATAACAAAATTTATTCGGTAAGCTTTTATGAAGCAAGCAGCTTATTGGAAAGGAGAATAAAAATGATAAAAAACTTCCAAAAAGGATCCTATAGACTATCTATAGCAGCTATTATTTTTTGCATAATCATAGGTGGAATGGTTCTGACTAATCCATCTGGACTTGAAAGCATAAACCCTATAAGGACAACCCAAGATTTGAAGGAAGAGGCTATACAAGGGTTAGAACAAGATAATGAGTTTGATAATGCACTGGAGGAAGGACCTGTCTATAAAGATATTATTAAAGACAAACTTATACTTATTGACCCTGGACATGGGGGAGATGATAGTGGAGCGATCTATAACGGCCCTAATTTGGGTGAGATAAAGGAGAAGGATTTAAGTCTTGAAATATCACTTTTATTATATAATATGTTAAAAGAATCAGGAATTAATGCCGAATTAACTAGGCGAGAGGATGTTGGAATATCATTGGAGAATAGAATAGAAGTGGTGAGCCAGCTTGATCCTTCTATTTTTGTAAGCATTCATAGTAATTTTGGAGGAGCGTCTGAAAGCGATGTATTAACTCTGCTATACTCCTTAGCAGATAAAAATGTAGATATAATAGCAGGGGAAAAAGCAGCTCAAATCATACATAAAGAACTGATTGATGTAACTAAGAATAAAGACAGTGAAATAATAGAAATACCTAACAGACTAAAATTTAGTGGTATTAAAGTACCAGTAGTCATTGTTGATCCAGCCTATATCATCAACCCTTCGGATACAGAAAACCTGCTGACAGAAGAATTTAAAAAGCAAGTTGCAAGGTCTTTACATGATGGTATTATAAAAGTATTAAAAGAAACATGAGACGCGGGGGGAGACACGGGGACGTTTCGATTGTCCTCGTTTTTGTTTGCGATACTCCAAGAGGTAAGGAGGACTGGTGGTTCAGATCGCAAGAACGTAAAGCAAATAGAAATATATCGTACTATGTTAAAGGGAATTTATAAGCAGAATACCTCATAACATAATGAATATAGAATGATATTTATAGAAAAGTCAATGGAAGTCAAAAAAATGTTATATTTAAGCTATCTAATGTAGTATTAAGGATAATCATACAATTCTGTTAATAAAGAAGACAAACGAAGCGTC
>CALJNR010000089.1 GCA_937981575.1 uncultured Clostridia bacterium
CTGAAATTCTGACATAAGGGAATTCTTTTATAAGTTCTTAATTTACAGACACTTAAGTTATGTTATGCTCTAGGGGGAAATAAAATTTGACAGATTTTTTATTTTTGTTATAATCATAAGATATATAAACATATATAAACTTATGAATAAGAAAATTTCAAATAGGCAAGAGATAAAAAGTACTATTTACAGATTACGGAAGGAAAGGCACCTACTTGAGACACATCTTTTAAATACAGGTAGCCAATTACCTATCTGGATAACTACCCAATATACTTATTGTAAGAAAGGAAATTGTAAGTGTACAAAAGGAAAACCTCATGGGCCATTTTATTACTTATTTTTTAAAGAAGGGGAAAAAATTTATCATCGTTATCTGCCGAAATGGAAATTAAGCCAGGTTAACAACCTTGCTATTACCTACAAAAGATATAACGAAATGTTGGCTAATATTAACAAAATAAATAGACAGATAGATACACTTTTAAGGGAGAATCAAAGACAGAATTTAATTTCAATTCCGAAATGGATAAAGGAAAAGAAGGGATAAATTACTGGACATATTACAGAAAAGACAATCAGATAGTAAAAGATAGATTATTGACTGGCGAATATGATAAAGCAAGCACTACTGGATTAGGTAATTTTGATGGTTTATTTTGTTTTTTAATAGATATAGATTTCCCTGGACTATTTGATTTTATTCCGGATTGTAGAAAACGTGTAATGATACCCCTTGTTTATCTTCTTTCCACATATAGTTTAAAAGTAATTAAGGGATTAGATTCAGTCAACCAGATAGATGAACAGCTTTTCAAGGATAGAGCACTTTTGGAGATGATAGGATTTACAGGAGTGCATTTTGAGCAAGGGTTTTCAAAAAGGAATAAAGGGAAGCACTTACCATTTAACATAACAACATTAGGAAAACTTTTTAGAGATTTTTCAATTTCCCAAACAGATACTCTTTTTACTGATTCATTTAAACTATTGGCAAAGAAACAATTTATTCCAATAGGGACTTATATTATAGATTCAACACCTATCTATGTTTGGTCTTCTGCTAAAAGATATGAAAATACAGGGACAATTATAAAAGAAGGGAAAAAGAAGAAGGGATATAAGCTAATAACATTGAGATATGCCAGAAACAAAGAAGAAAAGAGAGACCAACCGGAAATATTTATAGCAGGGATGGTAGTTCCATTAAACCACAACGAAGGGCAATATCTTATTAGTATAGTAGAACAGGCGATAAAAAATATTGGGAAAGGGAAAATAAAACTGATAGTGATGGATAGAGGATTTGTAGATGGAAAAAACTTATACCTATTAAAACACAGATACAATATAGATTTTATTATTTACAGTAAAAGTAATATGGATGTCACAAAAGAACTGAAGAAAAGAGCAGAAGATTATCAGGAAAGAAAAAATAAACAATTACCGATTCCAAAAGATTATTTTTATCAACAAGATCAACAGACACAAGTATATGGATTTAATAACCTACAATGGTTCTGGACTTATGGAGAGGGAAAGCATCAACAGAAAGTGAAAAAAAGATTATACAAAAAAGAGAAAACACTTAATACTCATCCTATTTCAGGAGGAATTATTACCAAATATAGAGGGGAAAAAATACAAACACCTATAACATTTTTATCTTCAAAAAGATTTAATAAGAAGTTTGGGCCACTTCAAGCAATTTATCTTTACAAGAAACGGCATTATATAGAGAATGAAGGGTTTAGAGAACTTAAGCAAGGATATAAGATAAACAAATTACCATCAAGAAAATTTAATGGTATTTATTTTCACATTATTTTTACCCTTGTAATGTATAACTATATCAATTGCTACAAGACAGTTGTTGGGGAAAGTATTGCATATTTAGGATTAGAGAGATTGACGAGAAATTTTACTTATCATGGAGTAATAATTTATAGTTGGCCATATTTTGGTGTATTTGATGTAGAGGAGATATTAGGATGGTTTGGGCTGAAAGGGAAAGGATTGCGTGCACCCCCTTTTTGGGAATGGTTAAAAAATAAAAGAAGTAGTATTCTTGAAAACTGATGGCAAAAAGATAGGAAATGTTCTTTGGTTTCTTGGTAGTATTATTCCCTTTTTATAAACAGAAAGGACGTTATCTTAAAAGTATTTTGGAAGATTTACTCGGAACTAATAGATATCTTCATAAGAAAATTTTGAAAAAACATCGGAATAGAGGTGCTTACCTTTTTTAAATTTTCTTATGTCGGAATTTTAGGTAGTTTTATCAAACTTGACAAAAATAAAAATATATGATATAAAAGAGATATAAAGGCGGAAAGTGTGTGTACTTTCCACCGTGATAAAATAAGAAAGGAGGTGAGAAAGTATGAGAAAGAAAGGATTTACTTTGATTGAGTTGCTGGTGGTCATCGCGATTATCGCGATACTGGCAGCGCTACTTCTGCCAGCACTGGCAAGGGCAAGGGAACAGGCAAGGAGAGGAGCATGCATATCCAACTTGAAGCAGATAGGGCTTGCGCTCCATATGTATGCACAGGACTTCGGTGACTTCTTCCCATATTGGCAAGGAGCAACAGCTCCTAGTGGAGACACGCACCAAGGGAATGTTACTTTGGCATTTAACCTATTGACAGGACTTGTGGATGATTCAGGAAACCCCAGGGTAAACCAGTATATCACTGCTGCAAAGGTATTCCTGTGCCCGAGTTCTACTGACTCTCTCTCTCCAACAGCAGGACTCCTTGTGTCAGATTCTTGTTCCTATGCCTATGCAATGGGATTCCACCAGCAAACAAACGGAGAAAGCGTCATCGTGGTTGATAAGAAAAGTACCTCTTATGGTGCACAGACAAATAATTTGATTATGGCTACATCAGATGCCCACGGTACAGAAGGTGTAAATGCCCTGTATGTCAGAGGGAATGCAAAGTGGATAAGTAGTGTTGGTGTTTTATCAGGCGTCAACAGATACTTCTTCTTGCGGCAGGAAGATATACCTAATGCACTCCCCTGGACTTTACATTCTTATTATCCTCAGAAGATGACTTCTTATGCTGATTATAATACTAACACAAACGGATTCTAATTAGAGATGGTTGGTAAAATAGTTTGAAAAGGAGGTGAAGGAGAGATGAAGAGAAAAACAGGGTTTACC
>CALJNR010000090.1 GCA_937981575.1 uncultured Clostridia bacterium
TTTCCAGCCTACTGTAATCATAACCACCGCAAGTCCTAAAACAGCAAGATCTGAAAGAATGTCTAAAGCGAGTATCACTTTTTTAGGCAAATACCTATCAAATGCTGTCATACGAATATGTGCATTTCTTCTGATGGCCAATGCCGCAGAAAGAACTGCCATATAGGCCATACAAGTTAAAACAACTTCTTCACTCCATGCTGGATCTGGAATAAAGGAAATGTAACGACCAGCCACTGCCATAATGGTGATGAGAATATCTACTATTAAAAGTAACTTGCATAAGAAAAGAACAAACTTATAAGCCACATCATATGCTGGTTTAATCTTATCAATTGTATTAAAAATTTCGGGCATACTTTACCTCCTTAAAAATTTAGACACAGAGGCTGTTGTCCTCCTCTGTGTCCATAGAAACGTCCCATTAATACAATGTAAATCTTACTTCATGTCAAGGATCTTTTGATAAAGCTCTTTGTTGTTTGCTGTAGCAGATTCAACAACAGCTTTTACTGCTTGCTGCCATGGTGCCTTATCCGTAACATCTACAACATTAACACCTTCTGCTTTTAACTGGTCTAGTACCTTATTTTCAGCTTCTTCAGAAATTTTTCTGTTAAATTCTGATGCATACTTTCCAGCTTCCATTAGGATATTCTGCTGTTCTTCTGTAAGTTTATCCCAAGCTTCATCTGCAACAACTACTTGGATTGCCCCAAGTGTATGACCATCAAGAATTAAGTTTGGTGCAACTTCTGGGAATGCATTTGATTTATAGTTAGCAATAGGCTGTTCAGCAGCATCTACTACACCTGTTTGCAATGCAGAATAAAGTTCACCGAAGGATACAACTGTAGGGGAAGCACCCAGGCCTTGTACCATACCTTGCATAACAGGGTCATTGGATACTCTTATTTTCATACCTTTTAGATCTTCCATAGTATTAATTGGTTTAGTTGCAAAGAAATGACGGAAACCTTCTTCTCCATAGAATAACCCTCTAACACCGCTGCCATTATCGTGTGGCTCTAGAAGGAATTCAGGAGCTAAGTCAGATGTAGCAAAGTTCCAGAAATGCTCACGGTTTACAAATGTATAAGGAATAGAAAGCAGTTTTGACTTTTCTCCGCCGTAGCTTGTAAGCGCAAACGCTGAGATACGGGACATATCAATTGTTCCACCGCCGCCAAGGATTGCATCAAGTACATCATTTTCTGATCCTAGAACGCCGCTTGCCTGAATATCGATCTTAATCTTTCCACCTGAAAGTTCTTCAACTTTCTCCTTAAATGCAGTACCTGTTTGACCAACAATCGTGTCTAGTGGATTAACTTCTGCATATACAAGAGTAATCTCTGGTTGTTCTGCTGGTGTTTCTCCTTGTGCTGGTGCTGGTGGCTTCGTGCCACAGCCTGCTAATACTGCAATAATTAAAACTAGCGCAAGACTTAATGATAACACTTTATACCCTTTTTTCATTTTGTCCCCTCCTATTTTTCTGTACTTAATATTTGCATTGCAGAAAGTTCCTAAAATAGCCTTTTCGTTAGATCGGTACCCATATCTAGGAAATTTCTACATAAATGCCAATTATTTTTCTTAACATAAGATAACGTTTTCTCTAAAATCTAAAAAAAAGTTCTTTCCTCCATGCTGTAAAATTTATATTATATATTATGATTGTAAGGTATTTATACGTTATAAGTAAGTTATTAATAAAATAATCTTTGTGATCAAAATTTACCATGACTGAGAAACTTTTATCCACATCTTTATCTATATCATATACTACCATACTAGTATAACTTGAGTCAATTATATCATGAATAAATTTTTTAAAAATAGCTTTCTTCTTTCTTTAGAATTGCATGGAATAGCTCAATTGTATCACTCATTTTACACGCTAATCTGTTTTTAATCCCCTTTGAAGTATTGGGGATACTTTTCTCTTACTTTTATCTGATCAAATATCAGCTTTTTAATATGATAACTAATTACTTCCTGTCCCATCTGTTCATCATGATTTCTAATACTCTCTAAAATCTGCATATGCTGTCCAATAACGTTTTCCCAATTAACATCTGTAATAAAGGTAAGCATACGAACACGCTTGTATTCTGAATTAATTTGCTCTATATACGACCAAGTTCTTGCTTTGTTGCATCCAATAAATATGGTTTTATGAAATTCTTCATCCATCTGGAGAAACTTAAAGAATGATTTCTTCTCTATTAGATTTTTTTGTGCATTGATATTCTCTTGAAGAACATCTAACAACTCCTCTGGAAACTTTTCTATAGCAATCTTAAGAACAGACTTCTCTAAACACTCCCTAATAAATCTTGCATCTTCAACAATATCTAAATCAATATAGGAAATGTAAGTTCCCCTTTGTGGAAGGACGTAAAGTAAGCCTTCTTTGGCTAATTTAATAAAAGCTTCTCTGACTGGCGTTCTACTAACATTTAGAAGATCAGAAATCTCCTTTTCACTCACCCGATTTCCCGGAGCCATGTTAAGGTTAATAATGTTTCTTTTGATGACTTCATATACATAATCCCCGACTGTCGTTCCATCTATTTGCATTTCTATTTCTAAATTCATATATTCACTTCCCTTGAAGTATAGTTTCATCAATAATATACGATTCATTGCCATACTACCATATTACCATATTACCATATTGCATTTTTGTCGTCAATCACGATGTAGAATATGTCAACCGATCCTGGCACATGGGGGATTATCAAGAAAGAGTGCAGCTCCGACCGTCCAGTTGAGAAGATGTGCCCAGAACTTGATGCATCTAGGAGCGGATTTTTGATTGGAACAAATGAGAAGCTGGTAGGCGGGAAAAGACAAAGGAAAAGATTCTTGGAAGTGTAAAAAAATAGCCATATCAAAGCACAAGGCATGATATGGCTTGATAAACTGCATCAAATCCGAAAGATTACATCATCGAACCC
>CALJNR010000091.1 GCA_937981575.1 uncultured Clostridia bacterium
AAAAGCAGGCAAAGGAATATCATTAACAATACTATTTATAACAAGTCTTTGCTTATCTTCGTCATATATAATCTCCCTTTGGTGTAATGCGTCAAAATATGGCTTTATAGAACTGCATTCCTAAGTCAAATTATAACTATAATACTAATAATTATATAGTGATTAACTGCTTTTTAAATAAGCACATTATTTCTATAACAAAAGCTCCTAATGACTTGACATCATCAGGAGCTTATTTTATGCTTATTATTAAAACTAGAGAAAGGAAAAGGAAGAACCCCTAGCCGACCAAAGCAAAAGTTCTTCCCTTAAAATAAGAGCGATAGCTCTTACAACTAATTATTATGATAAGATTATTTTCACAACTATGCAAGTACTTTAAACAAATTTCTTTTGAAAATGAGATAAATATTTTTGATGAACATATAAAAACGCTTAATATAGAGGTTTTGGTATGTCCGTTTTGTGGTGCTAAGCATTCATTATCCACATTTGCTTCTTACAAACGTCATCTTGTGACTTATGATAATAATACTGCTCAAGATAATATAATTACTATTCCTAGATATATATGTTCATCATGTGAGCATACCCATGCCCTCCTACCTTCGGTAATTGTGCCGTATATGTCATTTAGTTTTAAATTCACTATATCCCTCATCCATGACTATCTTGTACATAAACATCACTCTGTGGAAGCTATGTGTGAACATTATGGCATTGCTATATCCACATTCTATCGAGTTTTAAAGAAGTTTAAAGAACATAAGCAGATATGGCTTGGTCTTTTAGAGAACAAGCTTATTTCAAACTTAAGTTTTATAAAACATGTCATAAAAAGTTCTTTTGATGAAATTGAGGACTTCATAATACAATTCTTCAAGCAAAATAATTCATCGTTTTTTCAAGGAACGTCATAATTTAACTATAACCATATTTCTTTTATTTTAATTTATACATACCACTTAATATGATAATGGTTATTGAAATACCCGTGTGATACCATTTTTTTAGAGGTGATGATAAGTGAATAACAAAGAAATGATCGAAATAGCATCTATTAGATTAGCGCTAATAGCCCCTGCTATAAATAATACTTTTACTGAACAATCTAAAATTGCATATTATAGGCGTGTTTCTACTACCCCTGTAAAATTACCTAACGGTAATTCAGTTTTGTACAGCCCAGGAACACTATCTAATTGGGAATCAGACTATAATAGGTTTGGTTTTGATGCCCTTCTACCGAAGACGCGTAGCGATATAGGACAAACTAGAAAGTTAACTGATGTAGCCGTAGAACAGATATATGCTCTAAAAAATACCTTTCCTAAAATTAATGCTACGCTTATATATCATAAACTCATCGAAGATGGCTTCATTAACGAAAAAGATGTATCAATATCTACGATTCAAAGATTTATTAAAAATAATGATCTTAAGTCTGCTAGATGTATCAATATGAAAGATAGAAAAGCTTTTGAAGAAGAGTTTGTAACTGGCATGTACCAAGGCGATACATGCTATGGTCCTTATATAACTGAAAATGGTGAATGTAGGAGGACGTATTTAATTATGCTAATAGATGATAAGTCTAGGCTAATAGTAGGCGGTAGATTCTTTTACAATGATAATTCCTATAACTTTCAGAAAGTACTTAAAGAGGCTGTGGCTAGGTATGGAATCCCCAATAAGATTTACCTTGACAATGGATCTCCGTACAAAAATGAGCAATTAAGTCTTATATGTGGTTCCCTCGGAATAGTAGAACTCCACACAATGGTAAGAGATGGCGCATCCAAGGGGAAAGTAGAAAGGAATTTCAGAACATTAAAAAGTAGATGGCTAAATGCTTTAGATGTAAAATCTATTTCCTCCTTAGCGGAGCTCAATGATGAATTATTCACCTATATTAATAAGCATAACATAACTATTCATTCTTCTACAAATGAGCGACCTATTGATAGATATAAGAGCGATTTAGCTCGTGTAAAGGTCGCATCTGACAGTGAATGGCTAGATAATTGCTTTATGAATCGTGTACAACGGAGGGTAAATAATGATGCAACTATAAGCATCGATAAAACCTCTTATGATGTCCCTATGCAATTTATAAGACAAAAGGTTGAAGTACGATACCTACCTGATGACATGGACAGAGCTTATATTTATTATGAAAACATTAAGTATAGCATTAGAAAAACAAACAAGGTTGAAAATGGTAGAACTAAGCGTAAAAATTCACTTAATATAGATTATTCAAAGGATGGTGTTAAATATGTTTAAGCAATTTTATGGTATGAGCTTAAACCCTTTTGAAAAAGGAATTAAAGAAAAAGATGCATATATCTCAAGAGATTTAAAAGAAATGATATCAAGACTTGATTATATTAATGAAACTAGAGGTATTGGATTATTTACGGCTCCGCCTGGTAGTGGAAAAACTTTTGCTTTAAGATGTTTCGCGAAGAAAGTGAATCCAAATTTAACAAAGGTTATATATCTTTGCTTTACTACCGTAACTACTACTGAATTTTATCGTCAGTTTTGTATCTCTTTAGGACTTGAGCCTTGCTCTCGCAAGTCAGACATGTTTAAAAGTATAAAAGATTATATGGAAAGCATGAGCAGCGACAAACGCCTCCATTACATACTCGTATGGGATGAATCACAGTATTTGAGTAACGATATATTGAAGGATTTGAAACTACTTATGAATTTTTCTATGGACTCAAAGGACTGTTTTTCACTAGTTTTAATAGGTCAACCTATACTCAATAACATCTTAGAAAAGCAAATTCATGAGGCATTAAAGCAAAGAATCATAATAAATTATGATTTTGAAGGACTTTCAGAAACTGAGGCTATAGAATATATTCATTCTAGACTCTTGCTCTCAGGTGCTTCTTCTGAAATCATTGATAATAATGCCATTTTAGCTGCATATAGAAGTTGCTCAGGATCTATAAGACGTTTAAATATGATATTAACAAAGGCATTGATAATCGGTGCGCAGCACGAGAAAACAGTAATTGACACTGACATAATAATGGCCTCAGCCAATGAAATATCGCTTCGTTAACCGTAGGTTATTCTTAAGGAGGATTGTATATGCCAATTAAATTTGAGTGTACAATGAAAAAAGGCAATAAAATAGAAAACTGGTCTGGAATGATAACTAACTTAACTAACTTTGGAAGTCATTATGAGCTTAAGCTTGAAAGTAGAAGTGGATTTATTGTAGTTATAGGCAAAACGAATTATGGTAATTTTGCTTGTATTCCTGATTATGATGTAGGATGTCATCTCTCTACCTTAAAGGACTTATTTTGGAACTCTGAACGCTTATGTGAGATTATGAACAAAGTAGATGCCTTAACTGTGGCTCATGCCTTACAAGCTGCCGCTCAATATATTGATTTAAACTAACATACTTGGGTAGCTATTATGGCTACTCTTTTTTTTTATAAAAGTAGTCTACCGGCTAAAAGAATTCTTATTAATAAAATCATTTTTTCTTATTAATAAAGTGATTTCATAGGTATAATCTGACGTAAATCACTTACTAATAATAGAAATAAAATGACGTTTCAATTAGTTATAATTTGACGTTTAACAATATGCCGGAATGTGGAAGCTGTCAAACTACCTGAAAAATGCTCTTATCAGATGCGGAGTTGATGCCAAGCTAGCAAGGGCAGAAAACGAAGACCCAAACCTTGCAGAACGTGGCAATCGTGCAAAAGGTAGCGATGTATTTATCAGCGAACATTCAAACGCTGCCAATGGTCAAGCTCGTGGTGCAGAATGTTTCTACTCACTCCGCATCCCAAGCGACAGAGCATGGGCCGGGAAGTTATCGGCGGTAGTTTCAACTCTGATGAAGAACAATGATCGGGGAGCAAAGACGAGAGAGTCAACCACTTCAAAGGGATATGATTATTATGGAGTCATCCGCTCTGCCGTGGCTGCCGGAGTGCCTCATGTGCTCCTAGCTGAAAATGGGTTTCATGACAACGTAACGGACGAAGCTTTCTTGAAAAATGAAAGCAATCTTGAAAGAATTGCTGAAGCTCAAGCCAAGGTCATATGTGAAATGCTTAGGGTAAAATATATCGAAAAAGATACAGCTCCCCAACCTACTCCTTCAGAGGGCCTTTATAGAGTGAGGAAATCTTGGGAGGATGCAAAGTCTCAGGTTGGAGCTTACAAAGGATTTGAAAACGCAAAGGCGGAATGCGACAAATATTCAGGATATGGCGTATTTGATGATAAAGGCAACAAGGTCTATCCTCTCCCCTCCCCTACTCCTACTCCTGATATACCAAAAGTGGAAGAGAAGGAGCAAGGCACTCTCATAATGGATAAGACACAAGCAACGGCTGCTCAGTTGGCATCCTATGCACTGAAAGGCAATCCAACTCCCCTCCTTCCGAACTGCACAGTTCAGGAACTTGCACAGATATTCATTGAGGAGGGCGAAGTTGAAGGCGTGAGTGGGGATGTTGCTTGGGCTCAAGCTCTCAAGGAAACTGGATACTTTAAATACGGGGGCATTGTACTTCCTGAGCAAAACAATTATTCAGGAATCGGAGCTC
>CALJNR010000092.1 GCA_937981575.1 uncultured Clostridia bacterium
AGCAGTACTATAGCAGGAATGATTTCAGTTAATTATGGAAAATAGCTTTTAAAATACCCCTTTAATTTGTTTGCAAACCTATTAACATATGGTATAATAAAACAGGTTTGTAATCAGGAGGGAGACAATTATTATGAAACATATCAAAACATTAAACACTAAAAATTTACCATGCAGCGCAAAAAAAGGTGGATGTGGGGAATGTCAAACATCGTGTCAATCAGCTTGCAAAACATCTTGTACTGTAGGGAATCAAGCTTGCGAAAAATAATTTTGCATGCAGCAGTGACTTCTGGTCGCTGCTTTTATTTTGAGCTATGAAAGTTTGTCTTGCCAGCCATGACCAAACTTTCATAGCTCACGTGCGCATGCCTTTTTTGCATGCTTTTTATGCTGTTAAGCGTACAAGCTTTACATCAAGCATCGCAGGGGTAAAAAGAGCCCGGAGATGATTTATTGAGGAAAGGATGATCACATGATCCACAAGTTTAGATTTGAGCAGTCTAATATTGTTATGGACATACATAGCGGCAGCATTCATATATTAGATGACCTGGCTTATAAAATAGTGGATGACATACCCGTTCTAACAAAGGATGCTATAATAGAAAAATATATCCATGCATTTGAACAGGATCAAATTGAAGAAGCGATAGAGGAATTGATGCAGCTGAAAAGAGAAGAGATGCTGTATACTGGAGATACTTATGAGGATTTTGTTCCAGCTTTTTTAGAAAGAGAACCCGTTGTAAAAGCTCTTTGCCTTCATGTAGCCCATGATTGCAACTTAGCCTGCAAATATTGTTTTGCGGGAGAAGGAGAGTATCACGGAGAACGCAACTTAATGAGTTTCGAGGTTGGAAAAAAAGCTATAGACTTTATTATTGAAAATTCAAAGCATAGAAACAATATAGAAATAGACTTTTTTGGCGGAGAGCCGCTTATGAACTTTGAAGTTGTAAAAAAAGTAGTAGAGTATGCCAGAAGCCGGGAAAAAGAAGCCGGAAAAAACTTTAGATTTACAATGACAACTAACGGTGTGCTGCTTAATGATGAGATCATTGATTATTTAAATGAAAATATGCACAATGTCGTATTAAGCCTGGATGGAAGACCACAGGTCAATGACTATATGCGTCCGACACCTAATGGAAAAGGCAGTTATGAAATTATTTTACCAAAGTTCAAAAAATTGGTGGAAAAAAGAGGGGGCAAACAATACTACATCAGGGGTACTTTTACACATCATAACCTTGACTTTGCAGAAGATGTTAAACACATCACACAGGAAGGCTTTATGGAAGTGTCCGTTGAGCCTGTTGTGGCACCGCCTTCTATGCATTATGCTATTCAAGAAGAAGATATTCAAAAAGTATGTAATGAATATGAAACGCTCGCCAGGCATATGCTAAGTCTTGCGAAACAAGGAGAAAACTTTAATTTCTTTCATTTCATGATTGATCTTGAGGGAGGGCCTTGCGTACACAAAAGACTGGCTGGATGCGGATCTGGAACTGAATATTTAGCGGTTACGCCAGACGGTGAACTCTATCCGTGTCACCAGTTTGTAGGCATTCCAGAGTTTAAAATGGGAAGTGTTGATGAAGGGATTACGCAATTAGACCTAAGAAACCAATTTGAAGGATGTAATGTTTACAGTAAAGAAGCCTGCAAAGCCTGCTGGGCAAAATTTCACTGCAGTGGAGGCTGCGCAGCAAATTCGTATCATTTTCATGGAGACATCCATGCTGTTTATGAAATAGGATGCGAACTCCAAAAGAAAAGATTGGAATGTGCGATTGGTATAAAAGCAGAGCAGTTATAAGTCAAAAGTGAATAAAAAATCTTATAATGTTGGTTTTTAATTGACTATATTTTGCAGTAATTATATAATCAACTTATTGTAAGCTTAAGAAGGAGTTTAAGGAGGAAAGACAATGAAAGGCAGAAACGCTAAGCTTAAAAGTATTTTTTCTTTTATACTAATGCTGGCTATAGTCGCTGGGGTAAGTTATGCAGCTTATGATGCAGCCATGAATGTAGGAAAAAATCAGAAAGCTAAAGTCGAAAAAACAGAAGAAAAAGCAGAAACAGCTGAAGCACCAGAAAGCGAAACATCGGAAATAACAACCGATGGTGCACTGGAAACAGAAGAAGGACAAGCAGCAGAGGATGCTGCAAAGCCGGAAGAAAAGAAACCATTTACAGGTAATACAATTAAATTAGGGTTAGACCTTCAGGGCGGGGTTAACATTGTGTACCAACCTAAACTGGAAGGCAAGCCAACTGCTGAGGATATGTCAGCAGCCCGTACAATGATTCAAAGAAGATTAGATGCAAGAGGTTATACAGAAGCAGAAGTAACGCTTGAAGGAACAGAAAGAATCAGGGTAGATATTCCTGGTGTTGAAGATCCCCAGAAAGCCATAGAAGAAATAGGGGCTGCAGGGATGCTTAGATTTTTAGATGAAACCTTTCAAGAAGTTGTAACAGGTAAAAATATTGTCAAAGCTACGCCGCAGCCTACGCAGGCACAAGAAGTGGTTGTAAGTGTTGAGATGGACAAAGAGGGAACAGAACTTTTCTCTGAGTTTACAAAAAACAATATTGGAAAGCCTATTTATATTATGCTCGATGAATCCCTTTTAAGCTTTGCAACGATTCAGGCGCATATTATTGATGGAAAAGGACAAATTACCGGTAACTTCACACCAGAATCTGCAAAAGAACTTGCAGACGGGATCAATGCCGGGGCACTACCTTTTACATTAGAGCCTATTAATTCAAGTGGTATTGGACCAAAGCTTGGTATGGACTCACTAAATACAAGTCTTAAAGCAGGATTTTTCGGCTTTATTGCAATTCTTATTTTTATGCTTATATTCTACAGATTGTGTGGGGTAGCAGCGGATATTGCCCTTACTCTTTATATTGCACTGGTTATTCTTATTCTAAGTGCTCTGGGAGCAACCCTTACACTTCCAGGTATTGCAGGTCTTCTGCTTTCTGTCGGAATGGCTGTAGATGCTAATGTTATTATCTTTGCACGTATTCGTGAAGAATTAGCTTTGGGAAGAAGCGTAAGAGCGGCAGTTGACGCAGGATTCAGCAAAGCCTTTAGTGCAATCTTAGACGGTAATATAACTACACTGATTGCAGCAGCTGTTTTATATATCTTTGGAACAGGGCTCATCAAAAGCTTTGCGACTACCCTTGGGATAGGGATTCTTGTATCCATGTTTACAGCACTTGTTATAACACGTGTTATTCTTAAGTCGTTTGTTAGTATGAAAATAAAAAATCCAGCACTATATACAGCTGTTAAAAAAGCAGAGTAAGGAGGGCCTAGAGAATGAAGTTTATTGAGAATAGAAAGAAATTCTTTATTTTATCAGCAGTGGTTATACTAATTGGGCTACTTACAATGATTTATAACGCTGCAAGTCAAAAAGGAGCTTTTAATCAGGATATTGAATTTACTGGGGGCTCTATCGTACAGATCAATATCGAACGCAGTTTGAATTCTGATGTAAAAAATGAAATAAGAGCAATTGTTGCAGAAGTTACAGGAGATACAGCGCCTCGTATTGCAGCAGCAGGAGATACAGGTGTTATCATTACAATGAAGCGTACTGATGTTGAGGCAAGAAGAAAGTTATTTACAACAATCAAAGAAAAATACAACTTTCAGGATGAAATACCGCTTGCAGATACAGATGTATCGGCTTCAATCAGTAATGAGATTAAGCTTGGTGCACTTCAGGCAGTTGTCGTTGGGATTATTCTCATCTTAATCTATATTACGTATCGTTTTAAAGATTTTAGATTCGGAGCCAGCGCAGTTATTGCTTTAGTACATGATGTACTCATTATGCTTACGGTTTATGCTGTATTTCGTATACCGCTTAACAATTCATTTATTGCAGGTATGCTTACAATTATCGGATATTCAATCAATGATACGATCATTGTATTTGACCGTATCAGAGAAAATAAAGGCAAAATGCATGCTGATGACTCTGAAATCATTGATCAAAGTATTAATCAGACGCTTGGGCGTTCAATCAATACATCTATTACAACATTAATTATGATTGTGCTCCTTTACTTTATCGGGGTAGAATCCGTTAAGCAATTTGCTTTTCCATTGATTGTAGGGGTTTTAGCAGGGACTTATTCATCAATCTTTGTAGCAAGTCCATTATGGTATGAGCTTAAAAAGATAAAAAGAAATCCTAATAAAAGAATCAAGCCTAAAACAACTTAAATTATTAAACAAAGTTTAAAGAGCTGTTTTATACGTTTACAGTTGTTAGCATAATAAGAGACTATAGCCTGTATGTGCAGCTATAGTCTTTATTATTATAAAGAGTTTGTACCAAAGTGATAAAATTAGGCAATATTCAGTTGACAGAAAGCAATATTATGATATAATATTTTTTGTAGCCGAAAAGGCAAGACATAACAAGTATGGGTCATTAGCTTAGTTGGTAGAGCATCAGACTCTTAATCTGAGGGTCCTGGGTTCGAGTCCCAGATGGCTCATAAAAAGATATATACTATAGGAATCTATGGTATATATTTTTTTTGTATAGGGCGAAATGGCTTTAAGATATATGTTATTTTTAAAGCACATGGGGTACAGTAAGAATAATGATCTGAAGGATGATTGAAATAACATACTTACAAAAAGATGAGTGTAGAAGGAGCATAAAATATGTTGCATGCATTTTCAAGAACAGAGATGCTTATAGGAACAGAGGGCTTAAACAAACTGAAAGAGAGTACTGTAGCCGTATTTGGCATTGGAGGCGTTGGATCTTATACTGTTGAAGCTTTAGTAAGGAGCGGTGTTGGGAAACTGGTATTAGTAGACGATGATGATGTATGTCTTACTAATATTAACAGACAGATACATGCCTCAAGGAAAACTGTAGGCAAAGCAAAGGTAGAGGTTATGAAAGAAAGAGTTTTAGACATTAATCCTAAAACAGAAGTAGTGACTTTCAGAGAACTGTATAACGCACAAAGTGCGGATCGGATGCTGAGTGCTGATTATGCTTATGTTGTTGATGCGATCGATATGGTGACCTCTAAGATTGATATGATTTTAAGATGCCAGGAGATGGGCATACCTATTATCAGTGCCATGGGAGCCGCCAACAAGCTGGATCCTACGCAGCTGGAAGTAACGGATATTTATAAAACGAGTATGTGCCCGCTGGCTAAAGTCATGCGCCATGAACTTAAAAAAAGAGGCGTAAAACGCCTTAAAGTCGTTTATTCAAAAGAAAAGCCGATTAAACCTATTGAACTTGGAGGTGGCTGCAAGACGGAATGTATTTGTACGAATAAAGACAGAACATGCGTTGAAAGAAGGCATATTCCAGGGTCTGTAGCCTTTGTTCCATCAGTGGCAGGACTCGTTATAGCTGCTGAAGTTATTAAAGATATAATAGGGTATATACCAGAAAAATAATCTTTATTTATTTTGTTATACATCAGAAAGTCTCCGCATATAGTTTTAGTAGACAACCTTTACTGATAAAAGGTGTTTTATAGAAACTATGGGGGGATGAAGGATGAGAAGTTATTTATTAATCAGAGATGAGAAGAACGAGCAGAAAGATAGTTATTGTTTTAAGCGCAGTGCGCATTATGCCGAAAGGCTCGCTAAGGATACAGAGCTGTATGGTGTTAATTATATTTTATATGATAGAAATCAAAAAGTGATTACGGAGCAAGGGGATATCAGAACATTTTGTTTTAATGAGACAAAAGAGACTTATGAAGCTGTTCTTGAAAATAAACAGCTGTTAAATCAGCCTTTAAATATAGAAGTTAAAGAGCAGTATCAGATTCTTCCGCTCAGTAAGTCAGATCTTAAAACCTTATTTGGCAGATAAATCAGCAAAAAGGCACCATCTTGGAGATGGTGCCTTAAATTCATTATCGGTTTAAACGCTTATTTAAATCTGCTTGACGATCATTTGAAACTTTAAGAAAGTCTTTCATTAAATTCTCAAAACTTTCAACGGGATTTTCTTTTTTTGGAGCTTTAAAAGATGTAGGTTTGTTTTCTTTTGCTTCTTTAATTGAGAGAGAAATTTTCCCTTTTTCTCCGTCAATAGATAAGACTTTAACTTTTACCTGTTCCCCCACTTTAATAGCATCATTAATGTTTGCTAAGTAACCATGGGTAATATGTGAAATATGAACTAGGCCTTGAGTTGTTTCATCTAATGAAACAAATGCTCCGAATGGCTTAATACCTGTCACAGTTCCTTCAATAATCTGACCTACTTGAAATTTTTCCGACATGACAACACTCCTATTAAAATAAATAACTTCTACATTATAGCATAATTCTAATCCAAGTGTATAGTGATTTGATAAATAATTCATCAAATAATATAATAAAGTATGTTATAATGGTAAAGACTTTAAAGGAGGTGAATCAATATGCTGCCTAACAGATACAAGTGGAGAAAGAATAAAGAGAATAAGTGTGAGAATCTTATAGAGAAGATTTTAAATAATAGAGGCATAGATGGAATAGAGGAAATAGAAAGCTTTCTGCATCCAACGAAAGAGATGCTTCACTCACCTTATTTGTTAAATGACATGGAAAAAGCTGTAGAAAGAATTGTAAGGGTTAAAAACCAAAACAAGCATGTAGTCATCTATGGAGATTACGATGTTGACGGGATTACCAGTACTTCAGTTTTATATATGTTTTTGAAACGTGCCAATTATTGTGTATCGTATTATATCCCTGACAGACAGACAGAAGGTTATGGGCTTAATAAGCAGGCTATTGAAAGTATCAGCCAGTATGCTGATCTTATTATCACCGTAGATACAGGAATTGCTGCAGTTGAGGAGCTAAGATTTGCAAATACCTTAGGGATAGACGTAATCATAACAGATCATCACGAGTGTCAGGTGGATTTGCCGGATGCTTATTGTATTATCAATCCAAAGCGTAAGGATAGTACATATCCTTTTGAGGCTTTGGCGGGGGTTGGAGTAACCTTCAAGCTTATTCATGCACTAGCTCTTTATGAAAAAGAAGAAGAAATGATTTGGGAGTATATGGACTTGGTTGCCCTGGGAACCATTGCAGATGTGGTGCCGCTCATTCATGAAAATAGAACCATTGCTTATTTAGGATTTGAAGCTATGAAAAATACATCCAACTTAGGACTTAGGGAACTTATTAAAGTAATCAGTAATGGGGAAACTCATCAAAAAGTAACATCTAATATGATCGCCTATCAAATTGGACCTAGGATCAATGCAGCAGGCAGGCTGAGCGATGCTAAGATAGGGGTTGAACTGCTTACAACACAGGACAAAATAAAAGCAGCTGAGCTTGCAAAAGTCTTAGATGAAGAAAATAAGAAAAGACAGGACATGGAATCTTATATTCTTGAACAAGCAGAAAAGTACATTAAAGATAACGTTGATGTGAAAAGTGAAAAGGTAATTATTGTTGCTGGCAAAGAGTGGCATCATGGGGTAATAGGCATTGTTGCCTCAAAAATTATGTCAAAGTACTATAGGCCGACTATTGTTTTGACAGAAGAAGAAGGGGTATTCTCAGGATCAGCAAGAAGCATAGAAGGGTTTAACATTTTTGAGGCTATTCAGCATGCTAAAGATTTTCTTCTGCGTTTTGGAGGCCATGAAATGGCAGCAGGATTATCTTTGCAGGCAGAATGTTTTAATGACTTTAAACAGCTTATTAACAGCTGCGCGGAGCAGCTTATTGATGAAGATATGCTTGTACCATCAATGGATATAGACCTGGAACTCGGTATTCGTGATGTAGGTATAGATTTTTGCGAAGCCCTTGAACAATTGGAACCGTTTGGCGCGCATAATCCTGTTCCTCTATTCAGTATTAGAGGAAAGGTTCAGTTTGTCCAGACAATGGGACAGCAAGACAGACATCTCCGTTTAACGATAGAAGAAGGTCAGCAGGTGCTTCAAGGGGTTGGATTTTACAAAGGATATCTTGCAGATTATCTGTCAGTTGGGGAAGAGGTTATCATAGGAGGAGAAATTGTCAAGAATGTATGGAATGGGCGGGTAAGTGTTCAGCTTCACATCAAAGATGTCCAATCATCAGAAAAAGAATTATTAAGAAGCCGATATTATACATCTCTATATCATGCACTTAAGAACCCCTTTCAAATAGACAGCCGGAAGATGAAGCTTAAAAAAGCAGATTATGCATTAGAGGATGCTAAAATGATTAATGTCTATACGGAAGAGGGATTTTATAAAGTCTATGAAATGATTAAAAATACCTCGAAAAATGTTAACTTCAGTCAGAAGGTGTGTTATAATAAAGCTTGTTTAAAAAAAGACGACCAAGTAATTTGTGTGAATCCGCTTCAGAGTGATCATTCAGGTATAAATTATGAATGGGATTTTCAAACGGCAGGTGAGGTTTTTATGGTTTCAGATGAAACAGTTAATCGCCACAAAAATCAGCTTGTCAGGATGATCCCCTCCCATAAAGACTGCAGTGAGGTTTATAAGCTGCTTAAAGCCAATGCCCTTGAATATATGACAATACATAAGGCAATTGTAAACTTAAGTGCTTATCAGATGACAGAATATAAGCTGTTTCAGATTTTTGAGATCTTCAACGAACTAGGTATTTTAAAGCATAGAATCGAAGAAGATATAGTCTATTATGAGCTTATCCCAACAGGGAAAACGCGATTGGAAAGTTCGGCAATATATAGAAATATGCAGCGATTTTCAGAAAGTATTTTACAAATTAATTAAATAAAATATATTATTCTAGGAGGAATGATGATGGATTTATATTCACTAATTCGTGATATTAAAGATTTTCCAACAGAAGGGATTTTATTTAGAGACATTACGCCACTTCTGCAGGATGCTGATGGACTTTTGCAATCTATAGACAGTATTGTGAGTGAAATAGATACAGTTGAATTTGATCTTGTTGTAGGTCCCGAATCCAGAGGGTTTATATTTGGAGTGCCAGCAGCCTATAAGATGAATAAAGGATTTGTACCGGTAAGAAAGCCAGGAAAGCTGCCATATGAACATATTTCTCAAACCTATGATCTGGAATACGGCACATCAACTATTGAGATTCATGTGGATGCCATCAAAAAAGGACAAAAAGTTGTTATAGTAGATGACCTTTTAGCAACAGGGGGAACTACAAAAGCGATGATAGAGCTGATTGAAAAGTTGGGCGGAGAAGTAGCTAAAATCGTTTATCTTATTGAACTGGAAGGACTTGGTGGACGAGAACTTCTTAAAGGCTATGAAGTGGCTTCATTACTAAAATATTAATAACTATAGATAAGCAAAGCGATATGGCTTTGCTTATTTGCTATCAGATAAATTTTTTAGCGCTTTCAGCTAAGACCTGCACAAAAAAATGTTGGCAAAATATGATGCATGTGATAAGTTTATGTATATTACCATTGAATTTTTAAACCAATATGTCTATAATATATAATAATTATAGTTTACTACATAAGGGGGTAGACGATGCCGGATGAAATTTTTGATAAGTTGATAAAAAGAATACGTTCATATCACCCTTCTGATAACTTATCAATGGTAGAAAAAGCCTATGCACTTGCAAAAGAGGCCCATGAAAATCAGCTTAGAAAATCGGGAGAGCCCTATGTTATTCATCCATTAGAGGTAGCCTATATCCTCTCTGATTTAGAACTGGATATTGAGTCGATTGTTGCAGGGATTTTACATGATGTGGTAGAAGATACCCATTATACGCTGGGAGATATCGAAAGCCTGTTTAATAAAGAAGTAGCTTCTTTAGTAGATGGGGTTACAAAGCTTGGACAAATTCAATATACAACGCAGAATAAACAGCTGCAAAAAGAAGAGATACAAGCGGAAAATTACCGTAAGATGTTTCTGGCAATGGCGCAGGATATCAGGGTTGTCCTTATTAAGCTTGCGGACAGGCTTCATAATATGCAGACATTAAAGTACATGCCCCCAAAGAAACAAAAAGAAAAGGCAGAAGAAACTTTAAATATCTATGCACCAATAGCTCATAGGTTAGGAATATGTAAGATCAAAGCGGAGCTTGAAGACTTGTCACTTCGTTATATTGATGCAGACATGTACTATGACTTAGCCCATAAAATAGCAAGAAAAAGGATCGAACGCATACAGTATATTGAAGATATTGTCGATCAAATCAAAGTTAAAATTGCTGAAGCTGGTATTAAAGCTGTAGTAGAAGGGCGGCCCAAGCATTTTTTCAGCATTTACAAAAAAATTGTTAACAAGAGTAAAACTTTAGATCAAATCTATGATCTTTTTGCTGTAAGGGCGATTGTAGATTCTGTTAAAGACTGCTACGGCGTGTTAGGCATCATACATGAGCTTTATACACCTATTCCCGGGCGGTTTAAAGACTATATCGCAATGCCAAAACCTAATATGTACCAGTCGCTGCATACTACCTTGATGGGTTTTGAAGGAACACCTTTTGAAATGCAGATTCGTACGGAGGAAATGCACCGAACGGCAGAATACGGTATTGCAGCCCACTGGAAATACAAAGAGGGTAAAAAAGATGGAACGATACAGGACCAGTCTGAAGAAAAGCTGACGTGGCTGAGAGAAATTCTTGAATGGCAAAGAGATATGAGTGACAATCAGGAGTTCATGAATGCCCTGAAACTGGATCTTGATATTTATACAGATCAGGTGTATGTCTTTACCCCTAAAGGAGAACTGCTTACGCTTCCTAAAGGGTCAACACCTATAGACTTTGCTTATAATATCCATAGTGATGTAGGCAATAAGATGATTGGAGCAAAAGTTAACGGAAAGATTGTAACTTTTGAATATATTATTAAAAATGGAGACCGTGTAGAAATATTGACGGCACAAAACTCTAAAGGTCCAAGCAGGGACTGGCTGAATATTGTCAAAAGCACACAGGCCCGAACCAAGATTAATCAATGGTTCCGTAAACAGTTTAAAGAAGAAGACAGCACAAGGGGCAAGGAACTTTTAGAAATTGCTGCAAAGCAGAGAGGCTATACATTATCTTACTTGACAGATTCCGTTGTTGTAGATACAATATGCAAAAGATATGGGATGAAAAGCTGGGAAGGCATATGCGCGGCCATCGGGTATGGCAGCATGAAAGAAAGACAGATTATTCAAAAGCTCATTGATGAAACCCTTAAGGTGAAAAAAGAGCTTATTACCCCTGAGCAAATCCTTCAGACCCATAATCAGGAGCCTGCAAGTACAAATCAGCATAAAAATAGAAAGCATTCCAGCGGCATCGTTGTTAAAGGGGTCGGAGATATAGCTGTACGTTTTTCGAAGTGCTGCGGGCCTTTGCCGGGAGATGATATTGTTGGGTATATTACACGGGGGCGAGGTGTTTCAATCCACCGCAAAGATTGTGTAAACATTCATTATATGCCCGAGGAAGAACGGGACAGGCTGATTGATGCTGAGTGGCTTAAGGAACAAGAAGTTGCAAAACGCACTTATGTGACAGAGATCCAAATTACATGCCTTGACCGCTTAGGTATTATTGTAGATATTTCTAAAATCCTTACGGATATGAAATTACCAGTAAAATCTTTTAATGCCAAGACTCTAAAAAACAATGCTGTATTCAATGTTAAAATAGAAATAACAGATATTTATCAATTAGAGGAACTGACAAGGAAAATTGAACAGTTAAGAGATGTATTAGAAATTATCA
The DNA here is from genome assembly GCA_937981575.1 of uncultured Clostridia bacterium. GTDB lineage: Bacteria > Bacillota > Clostridia > Lachnospirales > Cellulosilyticaceae > FMMP01. The sequence goes on from CALJNR010000092.1 coordinate 11,765, forward strand.
GAGTATCTTCATAGAGGAGCAGATATGAGAGCAGTTGTGCAAAGAGTATTAGAAGCTTCCGTCACTATAGATGGGCAAAAAACGTCTGAAATCGGCCATGGACTGTTAGTCCTTGTAGGAATTAAGGCAGATGATACAGAAAAAGATATGGAGTATATCATTCATAAAATAATGGGGCTTAGAATTTTTGAAGATGCTGAAGGGAAAATGAATTTGTCTGTTCAGGATGTAAAGGGAGAAATACTCATTGTCCCGAACTTTACACTATACGGCAATGCTGTAAAAGGTATGCGGCCAAGCTTTATAGCATCTGGAGGTGTTAAAGAGGCAGAGGACAAGTTCAACGTTTTTATGAAAAAGTTAGGAGAGCAGGATTTTCCGGTTAGGGCTGGAGTATTTCAGGCAGATATGAAGGTAAGCCTTATTAACGATGGACCTGTTACCATCCTGCTAGATAGTGCAAAATTATTTTAATGCCAGGGATATAAGTCAGTCTTATATCCCATTTTCATGGGCCGAGAAAAGTGACGTTTGATAGGAAAAAAATAAGCTAAAAATAATAATTATAAAGTATGTTGTTATAAACCAAAATAACAAGTAGCTGTAATGGCATAATGAACATAATGTATAGAATAGAAAAGATGAGGCAGGTTGGTCGAGGTTGATGGACAATAAGTAAACTTAAATACTATTACAGTCATTATTTATATACAGGAGGATATGATGATACAAACATTGACAGTTGGAATGCTGCAGGAGCATGCTTATTTTTTTATTGACAGCAAGACAGGACATGGTTTCTTGATTGATCCAGGGGATGAGCCAGAGCGTATACTTTCTAAAATCAAACAGGAAGACTGGGTTATAGAAAAGATTCTTCTTACCCACGGACATTTTGATCATATTGGCGCTGTCAGTGCTATTAGAGAAGCGATAGGATCCCCTGTTGTTATTCATGAAGAAGGAAAGGCGTATCTTCGGGATGCATTATGGAATCTATCCGGCAGATATGGCATGGGGTATACACTGGAGGCTGATCAATATGTCAGTCATGGAGATGTTATCTGCCTTGAGGCAAACCAAGAAATGAATCTCAAAGTAATCTATGCGCCCGGGCATACATCGGATGGCACAGCTTATTTCTCTTTGGCGGAGAATATAGCCTTTGTAGGGGATATTATTTTTAATGGATCCATAGGGCGCTGTGATAATCCAGGAGGAGATATGAATCAGCTGCTGACTACAATTAAAACACAAATATTTACACTTCCGGATGATACAGTATTACTCCCTGGACATGGTCCTAGTACTACTGTAAAAAAAGAGAAGGCTGCGAACCCGTTCTTTAACAGATAGGAGCAAAGAGGATAAATATGAATCCAACAATACAACTGATATGCAAAGGGCATCATGCAGAATACGAATTAAAAAATATTATTAATTTATTTATGCCTTATATAGAAAATGAGTATTTGATTGAAACAATATATGATGATGAAACGGTATCCGTTTATTTGTTTTTAGAGGGGGTGCTAGCTAGGGAGCGTCAAAAAAAGCTGGTACTCATTCGGGATGAATCAAAGCATAAACGTCAAGTTAGGGAAGCTTTAAAGCAGCTTGTTTACGATACGCTTTGTGAGCTTACAAAAAAAGAAATGCCATGGGGAATACTTACTGGCATAAGACCAACTAAGATTGTTCATGATTACTTAGCTGAAAACAAGAAAGAAGCTGAAATTGGTGAAATCTTAAAAAGTGAATACCGGGTACATGATAGTAAAATTAAGCTGCTCATTGAAGTGGCTAAGCGGGAAATTGATGTTTTGCAGCGTAATCAAAAAGATGAGGTAAGCATTTATATAGGTATACCCTTTTGCCCGACCAGATGTGTATACTGTTCTTTCACCTCTTATGCGATAGATAAAAAGAAAACGTTAGTAGAAGACTATTTGGAAGCGTTATTTAAAGAAATAGATTATATTGCAGAAGCTAAAAAGCATGTGCCTGTAAGAAGTCTTTATGTTGGAGGAGGGACACCGACAAGTCTAAATGAAGATCAGCTTCAGAGGCTGCTTACCCATATTAAAAGCCGATTTGATCTAAGGCACATAGAAGAATATACTGTAGAAGCCGGCAGGCCTGATACGATTACGAAAGAGAAACTCAGGATTATGAAAGCTTTAGGCGTGAGCCGCATTTCCATCAACCCACAGAGCATGAATCAGAAAACACTGGATGTAATCGGCAGAAAACACAGTGTAGAGGACATTAGCACTGTGTTTCATTTAGCCCGGGAATGCGGACATACCAATATTAATATGGATATTATTTTAGGGCTTCCAGGGGAGTCAAAAGAAGATGTTGAAAATACCTTGCAAGAGCTTGAGAAATTAAGCCCAGACAGTATTACTGTGCATACGATGGCCGTCAAAAGAGCATCTAGGCTTAAAGAAGAGTCAGAGCGCTATCTTTTGACAGAGGCACAAAATATAGAGCTTATGCTGAGTCTTTGTGAAACGTATCTCTTAAAGATGGGCCTTAATCCTTATTATTTATACAGACAGAAGAATATGCTTGGAAACTTTGAAAATGTAGGATATGCAAAAACAGGAATGGAATGTCTTTACAACATTGAGATTATGGAAGAAAAGCAGACTATTTTGGCGTTGGGTGCAGGAGCTATAACAAAGATCGTTTACCAAAACGGTGAACGCATAGACCGGGTGCCTAATGTGAAAAATGTAGAGGAATATATCATGCGGATTGATGAAATGATTGAGCGTAAAAAGCAAGGTTTTATAAAATATCAGTAAAGACTAAAAAGGTGATTGACAAATAAAGTGTTTTAAGTATATGATATAAAAAAGTAATAAATTTTAAAATCTATGAACAAAAAGAGTAACTATTTTTGAGTGTCCAAGCGAGCTGGCGGTTGGTGAAAGGTCCAGTACAGGAGAAAGTAGTGAATGGGTTTGGGAGATGCAGGGTGAACGATCAAGTAGCCTTTAGCCGTGGCCTCACGTTACAGGGGAAAGATATCGAGTACTTAGGTATTCCGTATCCTAAACGCATTCTAAATAGTTCTATTTAAATGCAATGCTTGGGTGGCACAGCGATACCACATCGTCCCAAAGGGGATGATGTGGTTTTTTTATGTTCAAAAAATTTAGAGAGGGGAATAAACCATGTTAAAAGATGTATTTGGAAATTTTGGAGGCGCTTATGTACCAGATAAACAGAAAGAGGCATTAAAAGAACTTGAAGAAGCCTTTTTAAAGTATAAAGATGACGAAGGGTTCAAAAATGAACTTCATTATTATCTAAAAAATTATGTTGGAAGAATGACACCGCTTTACTTTGCAGAGCGGCTTACCAAAATGTGCGGCGGTGCAAAAATCTATCTAAAAAGAGAAGACCTTAACCATACAGGCGCGCATAAAATCAATAACGTTCTTGGACAAATGCTTCTTGCAAAGAGAATGGGCAAGAAAAAGGTTATTGCAGAGACAGGGGCTGGACAACATGGGGTAGCAACTGCAACCGTAGCAGCATTAATGGGTATGGAATGTACAATCTATATGGGCAAAGAAGATATGAAAAGACAAGCACTTAACGTTTTTAGAATGGAAATGCTTGGGGCAAAAGTAGTCGCTGCAGAATCAGGCACGCAAACCTTAAAGGAAGCTGTTGATGAAGCGATACTTGCATGGGTTAATGCATCAGATGATACATTTTATGTACTAGGCTCTGCTGTAGGTCCGCATCCTTATCCAACTATTGTTAAAGCCTTTCAAAAGGTAATAAGTGAGGAAGCCAAAGAGCAGATTCTTGAAGCAGAAGGAAAACTTCCAGAGGCTGTTATTGCCTGCGTAGGAGGGGGAAGTAATGCGATTGGAGCTTTTGCTGAATTTATTCCCAATGAAGAAGTCCAGCTGATTGGGGTTGAAGCAGCTGGTAAAGGGCTGGATACACCGCTCCATGCAGCAACGATTACAAAGGGAGAGCCAACGATCTTACATGGTATGAAAACTTTATGCATTCTGGATGAAAATAAAGAGGTGGCTCCGGTATATTCGATTTCACCAGGACTTGACTATCCTGGTGTTGGGCCGGAACATGCCTATCTTAATGAAATCGGAAGGGCTAAATACGCTGCTATTACAGATGATGAGGCTATTGAAGCACTTATAACGCTCAGCAAAATGGAAGGTATACTTCCAGCAATAGAGAGTTCCCATGCGCTGGCCTATGCAATGAAGTATGTAAAAACGCTCGGTAAGGACCAAGTAGTAATCGTTAATTTATCTGGAAGAGGAGATAAAGACGTAGAAGCTGTTTCACAGTATTTAGCCAATAAAAACAAATAATTTAAGGGATAAGAGGTATGCATTTAGGCATGCCTCTTTTTAATATGGAGAAGTTAATGCTATACACATCTGCTGCTTATTTTGTAAAGGGATTTAAAATCATGGGTGTGATACAGATTTAACGCATAATAACAGTATAAAAGGTTAAACTATAAATGCACAAAATGGTTTTAACAGGAGGGCAAGCGTGTGAAAAAGGTTTTATTTATTATTACGGTCTGCGGCGTTTTAGCACTAGGAGGCATTATTACATCTTATTTTTATTTTCATTACACAGATTATGTGACTTATCAAAATGGCATTTTTGTAAGTAAGGAAGTAGGCAGTTCTGATGCAGCAGCAGACGATTTATATTAAACCCTTTAAGAAGACAACAATAGAGGAGAAGAGCCTTGTCTACATTAAAGACATTGCAGATATCACAGCTGCTTCAGATATCCAAGGGCCTATTAGTGACCTTTTGGTATTTAAGGTGCCTAAGCCATCCGAACAAAAAAAATATCTTATTACCATTATTGATATTATCAAGGTTATTCTGGCAGCTTATCCAGATGTATGTGTGCAAAATGTCGGCGAGATAGACGTTCTGGTTGAGTACCATCCTAAGGCTGCTAAAGAAAATACTTTGATTGAGTGGATCAAAACCCTTTGTGTCAGTACCATTATATTTTTCGGAGCTGGAATTGCAATTATGGCTTATACCAAAGATGCTGCGCTTGATAAAGCGTTTGTTGTGGTTAACAGGATATTCACCGGCCAAGAGGTAGAAAATCCTGTATGGATTACGATACCTTATTCCATTGGCATTGCTGTAGGGATTGTGACGTTTTTTAATCATGTGGGCAGAAAGAAGCTTACAGATGATCCAAGTCCTATGCAGGTAGAAATCAGCCAGTATGAAGACGGGGTTGAAGACAGCCTCATTGACAGCATTATAAGTAAGAAGAGAGGACAGCCATAATGCAGGAAATAGTATCTAAAGGACTTCTAATCTTGATAGGAGCAGGGACAGGCGTTGTTTTTGCCGGAGGAATTATAGCATTCATTACTATCATAGGCATTATTCCAATTATGGCACATAGAACAGAGACCTCTAAGCATCATATCGTTTTTGGTAATGCGATCATGGCAGGAACTTTGCTGGGAAGTATTTTATCCATATGGTCCATCACTATTCCCGCACCTAATCTGATTCTTGCAATAGCAGGACTCTCCTTCGGAATTTTTACAGGGGTTCTCATTATTGCGCTGGCAGAAGTGTTAGATATTTTTCCAATTACAGACAGGAGAATAAAGCTTAAAAAAGGTGTTTTTTTGATGGCATATGCTTTAGCTATGGGGAAACTTATAGGCATGCTCTATTTTTGGTTATACCCTATCTTTACAGAACTTAATTAAAGGAGGCAGTTTATGGCAAATATTAAACAGCTTAAAAGCCAGTATCAGCAGATTGTAAAATCACACTCACCTAAAAACAATGTTCTTAGAAACTCTTTAAGAGCTTTTTGGGTTGGGGGAACGATTTGCATAATCGGGCAGGCGCTTACTAATGTGTATATGTTTTACGGCATGGAAAGAGAAGATGCTAAAATGCTTATGACAGTTACTTTAATACTCCTTAGTACTATTTTAACTGCTTTAAATGTTTATGACAATATCGGTCAATATGCAGGAGCCGGAGCGCTTGTACCTATTACGGGTTTTGCCAACTCTATGGTCAGCTCTGCTATGGAGTTTAAAAAAGAAGGCTATATCTACGGCCTTGGTGCAAAATTATTTGTTGTAGCAGGGCCTGTTATTGTATTTGGTACAATAGCAAGCGTTGTAGTAGGCATTATCTATTATTTAGTTTAGGAGGACCTAGATGGGACATATAGGCAAACAAACAATTACATTTGATAATCCTCCGATTATTACTTGTGCTTATGCAAGTGCAGGACCAAAAGAAGTTCAGGGTCCTTTAGGAGAGTATTTCGACAACAAACTTCAAGATGAACTTTTAGGAGAAGACAGTTGGGAAAAAGCTGAAAGCAAGTTGATTCGGCAGACTGTTCAAGGACTGCTCAGCAAAGCGAATAAAACCCCTCAGGATATTAAATACCTATTTGCAGGAGACTTACAGAACCAGGTCATAGCAAGTACCTTTGGACTGCTAGACTTTAATATTCCCTTCTTCGGATTATACGGCGCATGTTCTACAATGGGAGAATCTATGTGCCTCGCAGCAATGACTGTGGCGGGTGGAATGGCAGACCTTGTGATGGCAGGTACCAGCAGTCACTACTGCGCAGCTGAAAAACAATTTAGATTTCCCCTGGAATATGGCGGACAGAGGACAATGACTCAGCAGTGGACAGCTACTGCCAGTGGCTTTGTGCTTATTGGAAATTCAGGAACAGGGCCTAAGATCCAGGCTGTTACGCCGGGCAAGATGGTTGATTTAGGCATTAAGGATACCTTCAATATGGGAGCCGCTATGGCACCGGCAGCTATTGATACTATTCTTACCCACCTCGAAGACACCAATCAAAAACCGAGTGACTTTGATGCCATTGTTACAGGGGATCTTGGCAACTGCGGACTGGATATTGCGGTTGATATTGCCAATAAACTTGGAACAGATCTAAGCGGGGTAATAAATGACTGCGGAAAGCTTATTTATGATGATGCAGCTGAAGATACACACTGCGGCGGCAGCGGATGCGGATGCAGCGGATCGGTGTTTGCAGGATATTTTTATTCTCAGCTTATAAAACGCAATATTAAAAAACTGCTTTTAGTCCCTACGGGTGCTTTGATGAGTCCTGGGAGTACACAGCAAGGACATACTATACCTGGCGTTGCTCACGCAGTCAGCATAGTAATCGATTAGGAGGATGGCTTATGGATATTATGGAGTATGTAAGAGCCTTTGTCGTAGGAGGCGCTATTTGTGTAGTTGGACAGATTTTACTTGATCGGGCGAAGCTTACAACAGGAAAGATAATGGTTGCTTTTGTACTTATTGGAGCTGCCCTTCATGCCCTTGGCTTATATCAGCCGCTTATTGATTTTGCGGGTGCAGGAGCAGCTGTTCCTATTTCAGGCTTTGGCTATGCCCTAGCCAAAGGAGCGATTGAAGAGGTAGGAAAAGAAGGCTTTATGGGTGCGTTTACAGGGGGAATCAAGGCAACTGCAGCCGGCATTACCGCGGCCGTGGTGTTTGGCTATCTTGCAGCACTTTTTGCCAATCCTAAAAGTAAAGCATAAGAGATATAAGCGGTCATTTTGCAGTATGCTATGGCTTAACTAAGCTTCAGCTTACTGCAAAATGTCAGTTACATAAGCATTCGAGCGGATTTTAGGTTTATTTATCCATAAATTATCATTAATTATACAATTATACTGGAATATATACGTATAATTCATTATAATAATGTTTATATCATTTATAAAGGAGATATTTATATGAAAAATGAGATTTTAGAACTCTTACAAGAAAATAGTAAATATACCGCCAGTGACATAGCCACAATGTTAGGATTAGATATAGAAGCCGTAAAGAAAGATATAGAAGCCATGGAAAAGGAGCAGATTATCTGCGGATACAGTGCACTTATTAATTGGGATAAGACAGACAAAAAAGATATTGTGACAGCACTTATTGAAGTTAGAGTAACGCCTCAAAGAGGAGAAGGCTTTGACAGAGTTGCAGAGCGTATTTACAAATTCAAGGAAGTAAAGGCTGTTTACCTGATGTCCGGAGGTTTTGACTTCACGGTTATTATTGAAGGGAAAACAATGAAAGAAGTAGCGTTGTTCGTAGGGCAGAAACTGGCTCCTTTAGAGTCAGTACTAAGTACAGCTACTCACTTTGTTCTTAAGAAATATAAGGATTATGGCGTTATTTTTGAAGAAAGTAAAAAAGATGAGAGGATGATTATATCACCATGAATATAGAACAAATGATTTCAAAACAAGTTAAAGAGGTTCCACCTTCAGGTATACGAAAATTTTTTGATATTGTTAACGAAATGGGCGATGCTATCTCCCTTGGGGTTGGAGAACCTGATTTCGATACCCCCTGGCATATTAGAGAAGAAGGTATTTATTCTTTGGAAAAAGGCAAAACCATTTACTCAGCAAATGCAGGGTTATTAGAACTTAGGCAAGAAATATGCGGTTATATGAAAAGAAGATTTGGATTAGAGTATTCCGCAACTAAGGAGACGCTTGTAACGGTTGGTGGAAGCGAGGGCATTGACGTTGCACTTAGAACACTTATCGAGCCTGGAGATGAAGTACTCATTCCTGAACCTTGCTTTGTGTCCTACAAACCTTGCACATTGTTTGCTGGGGGAACGCCGATTGTTATTCCAACAAAAGAAGATAATAACTTTAAGCTGACAGCAGAGGAACTAGAAAGATACATAACTCCCCGGACTAAAATCCTTATCCTTCCTTATCCTAATAATCCTACGGGGGCGATTATGGAACGAGAAGACTTAGAGAAGATAGCAGATGTGCTTAGAGATAAAGACATTGTTGTCATTTCTGATGAGATTTATGCTGAGCTTACTTATGGTAAGGAGCATGTTTCAATCGCAAACATTGAAGGGATGTATGACCGAACAATTATTCTCAGTGGATTTTCCAAAGCTTATGCGATGACAGGATGGCGTTTAGGCTATGCTTTAGGACCGGAGGCAGTAATCCAGGCGATGACTAAAATGCATCAGTTTACGATTATGTGTGCGCCGACTACCAGTCAGTATGCAGCAATAGAAGCAATGAAGAATGGCGATGAAGATGTGGCAATGATGCGCAGTGCTTATGATAAAAGAAGAAGGCTTATGGTAGATCGTTTCAGGGGGATGGGATTATCTTGTTTTGAACCAGAAGGGGCATTTTATGTCTTTCCATCTATTCAGAAAACAGGCCTTTCAAGTGAGACATTCTGTGAAGAACTATTAAAAGATCAAAGGGTAGCTGTTGTGCCAGGAACAGCATTTGGCGGGTATGGTGAAGGATTTATAAGATGTTCGTATGCTTATTCAGTTGATGAACTTAAAGAAGCACTTAAAAGAATAGAAGCTTTTGTTGCTAAAATTATTTAGAAAGCAAAAAAATAAGCCGCAGAGACGGCTTATTTTTTTGCTTTCTATTAGGTATGATTTTGACACTCCGGACAAGTTCCATAAAAGTATAGTTGTTCATGAGACAGCTTAAACTGGGTCATTTCAGCGACTTCTTTTCTAAGCAGCTCTACACTCTTTACGCGGTACATGTCTACAACTTTATGACATGATGTACATTTAATATGCGGGTGGGGGAGTGTGTCAGCATCATAGCGATAGCTGTCTTCACCAACGTTTAATTGTTGAACTAAGCCATGTTTTACTAATGCATCCAAGGTCTTATAAACAGTTGCAAGACTCATCGTAGGATATTCTTCATGAATACTTGTATAAATGGTTTCTGCACTTGGATGAGCCGTAGTATTTTTCAGCATTTTAAAAATAGAAAGTCTTTGAGGCGTTACTTTAAGATTGTGATCTTTTAAAATATTTGTAAGTTCTAACATCGGAATCACCCCAAATGATAATTATTATTATATGACTTTAATTATATAATAATAATGATTAAAATACAATAGGTAGAATAGATTATTTAAGAGAAACAAGAAGGAAAATATTTGTTGTTATTAACTATAGATATAAAAGTTAAGCTGCGCTATACTTGAGCTATAATAAAGACGAGAGGTGATTGGATGATTGAGTGGAAAGAGGAATATGCGATTGGCATTTCTATCATTGATGAGCAGCATAAAAAACTATTTGAAATAGCATCAGATGCAGAGGAGCTTTTACTGATGTCAAATAACATAGATAAATTTGATGAAATTATTGATATTATTAATAATTTAACAGATTATGTTGCCTTTCATTTTGCTGCAGAGCAGGAGATTATGGAAGAGATTAAGTTTCCTAAATATTTTTCTCATCGGGTAGAACATCAAGATTTTATAGATGAACTTCAGAAAATGAATATCTCAGCTATAGACAAAGACCAGCAAAGCCAGCTGCTTCATATTATTAATTTAGTCATAGACTGGATTACAGAGCATGTACTTGAAAAAGACAAGGGCTTTGCCGCCTATTATAAGCAGGTTTCTGAAAAGCTGTAAATTTATTGTTATATTTATTAGAGCTGCTTAATAAACATACAATAGATAGATCAATAAGGGAGAAGTCAGTATGATTGACCTAAGCAGCATTGAATTCGAATTTTTGGAGTACATACAAGAAGAATGGGACAGTTATATGGAGGAAGGCTGCAGTATTAAAGATGCTACAAGTCAAATCCTAATTCAGTATGAAGATATGCTGGATGAGACTGAAAAAATGGTTTTGTACATTGTACTTGCAAATATTCAAATCGATTTAGCTTGTATTGATCAAAGAGTTAAAGATGAAATGGCGGAAATTATTGCATCAGGGGCCGCAGATGAAGTTTTTAGTGGCAACAAGCAGATCAAGAAGTTTTTAAATCATGTTAAAAAGCGCTTATAACTTATGTTATAGGCGTTTTTAAATATAGGCGTAAGTTGCATAAGTTTAAGAGGCAGGCTATAATAAATATAAAAAAGGTGAGAGCGATGATAAAGGTTATTGCAGCATTACTCATGCTGATCGATCACATAGGAATGGTTTTTTTTCCACAGCATTTTGAACTTAGAATGATTGGGCGGTTATCTATGCCGCTATTTGCTTATTGTATAGCACAAGGCTATTATAAAACCCGCTCTATAGAAAAATACATGATGCGTATGACTTTATTTGCTGTCATCTCCCAGATTCCTTTTTGGCTGATGATGTATGTAACTGGGCCAGGATATTTTGATTTTATGCATTTTAATATTGGATTTACTTTTTTAGGTGCGCTTATGGTACTTTCACTTTACAAAGGCATACGACAGCGGACCACACAAAGCCAGTTTACCCATTTAGCACTTATCATGGGGATACTTATTTTAGTAACTCTATTAAAGTGTGATTATGGAGCCTATGGGATACTTTTGGTTCTGGTATTTTATGAGTTTTATCTCCTGCAAAAAAATATTGGGCTGACGCTTCTTATGCTGATTGCAGCGACCCTTTCGCTATATGTGTTAGGGGGTCCTGAACAAGTTCGGATTCAGCTTTTAGGAGTTCCTGCGTTTTTTATTATTTTATTGGTAAAAGACGAGCCAGTTCGAAAATTCAAGTACTTTTTTTATGTTTTTTATCCTGCCCACATGTTGATTTTAAGCTTAATTAAATGGATTTATCGATAAAGAAGGAAAACTATATGAATAGTGATTATTACAGGATGGAGACGGAAAGGGTTTTGATAAGACCCTATAATGACGCAGATGCAGAGGGTGTTTTTAAAGTTGTCAGCCAAAGAGAAATTTATCTGACAACGATCAATATACCCCATCCTTATCCCAGAGAAAATGTTAACTTTTGGATAGACTTTACCAGAAAAAACATGAAGTACGGATTAGGGTATGAATTTGGTATTTTTGATAAGCTGTCAGCAGATTATATCGGAAACATAGGAATCGTTAATATTTCAAAGCAGAATAACCATGGTGAAATGACGTATTTTATTGATTCCGCTAAATGGCAGCAAGGGTATGCAACAGAGGCCGTGTGGCAGCTGCTGGACTTTGGATTTAACCAACTTGAACTTGAGCGGGTTGCAGGGAGGTGCATTCGTACAAATACAGCGTCAAGCAGGGTTATGGAGAAATGCGGCTTTATATGGGAAGGGACCGCAAGGCATGAGGTGGTCAAAGAGGGTATTTACAAAGATGTAAACAGATATGCCATTTTAGCAGGTGACTATAAACACTATAGGGGCAAAGATGAATAAAACATATACTAGAATCATTTACAGTGTTAAAATTCTTTTTTTAATTGTATTAATAAGTTTGGGAACAGGCTGCGGAGAAGGTCAAAAAGCATCTGCCGTATCTGAAATTCATTTTATAGATACTGGAAATTCAGATGCCATACTCGTGATTGAAGGAAATCAGGCGGCCGTAATAGATGGCGGAGATAATGATGATGAGAATTGGCTTCCAGATTATATTAAAGCGCAGGGCGTAGAAAAATTAAAATATTTATTTGTTACCCATCCAGATGCAGATCATATCGGTGGGCTAGATGCTATTATCAGTGAGATACCCATTGAAAATATCTATGTAGGCAATGGCAAGGCAGAGACAAAAACCTACAGAGATTTTATTGAAGCAATGATGGATAAAGGGCTAACACCAAGCGTTCCGCTTTTAGGAAGTACTTTTGAACTTGGAAATGCAAGTTTTAAAGTGCTAAGCGTTGCGCATTCAAAAGATGTTAATCATACATCTCTTGTACTCTTTTATACAAATGGTAAAGATAAGATTCTTTTCATGGGTGATGCAGATAAGGAAATAGAAAAGACGATAGATGTACAAAGTGCGGATCTTATTAAAGTAGGGCATCATGGATCCAGAACCTCTAGCGATAAAACATTTCTTAAAAAGGTGAATCCGCAGTATGCGGTTATTACATCAGGCAAAGGCAATAAATATAATCATCCGCATCAAGAGACCTTGGAGACGCTAAGTGAACTAGGAATTGCCATTTACCGAACCGATGAAATGGGACATATTGTTTTTGTTTCAACAGGAGAGGGGGTAACACCTAAAAAGCAGGGAGCAGCTGAGCAATCTGAAAGCCGTCAAAAGGTACAGGAGGCAAAAGCATCAGCAAAAACAGCAGAGCAAGTCTTTTTTACTGAAAACGGAAAAAAATACCACAAGGTTCCTGCGTGTTCAGGGATGAAAAGTCCAATAGAAGGTACGATAGAAGATGCAGGCAGCAGAATGCCATGCGAAAAGTGTTACTAAGCCGAAACAGTCTCTAGACATAGCAGACTGTTTTTTTACATAGAAAGAATTTATTTAAGAAAAGTGTTAATAATAATGGAGTATAAAAAATCTAATCAGAACAATATGGTGATGTAAATGAAAAAAAATCTTATACTCCTATTAGTACTTTTTTGCTTGTTTGGCTATACCATTTATGCTAAAGAACAAGAGATATCCGTAGTTGTTAATGATAAACTTGTTTCAAGAGATGCAGGGCAAGTTGATATAGTTAATGGGACAGCTTATATTTCAGTGAAGTTTTTAGAACCTGCACTCCATATTGATTTATTTTGGATGAATGCAATAGGGCAATTGCAGCTTAATAAAGATGAAAAAATCATGGTTTTGAATCTTCATGACAATACAATTGCTGCAGACTGGCTGGATGTTGAGCGTTATATGGTGGTCAGCAAAAACAATGATATTATGGTCCCTATGCGTTTAGTCGCTGAGTACTTTGGTTATCAGGTAAATTTTAAATCAGATGGTCCTATTATTACGATTACAAGCAATGAAGGACCTAAAGAAGAAGATAAGTCAGAAGCGTCAGATGACAGGAAAGTAATCTATCTTACTTTTGATGATGGGCCCAGCCCCTATACCGAAAAACTTTTGGATTTACTGGATCAATATAAGATGAAGGCTACTTTTTTTATGTTGGACGGAGAAATGAAAGAAAGACCGGAAGTTGTAAAACATATTGTAGAAAGAGGGCATGCAGTAGGGCTGCATGGCGTGACGCATAAGCCTCATACTTTTTATTGTGGGCAAGAGGGGCCCTTAAATGAAATTGAGCAGACCAATGCTACGCTTGAAAGTATAGTCGGCTTTAGAAGCTGTCTGGTAAGAACGCCTTTCGGAAGCAACCCACATCTCACACAAAACCAGTATATTTGCCTGGTAAGTAATAATTACCGCATATGGGACTGGAATATTGATTCAAAAGACTGGGCTTATAACAATCCCTACAAGGCTTTTAACACAACAGTTAAAAACATGAAGACATCTCATAAAGAACCTAAGGTCGTTCTTTTTCATGACATGAAAACTTCAGATAAAGCATTAGAAATGTTTTTGAAATGGATGGAAGAAAACAAATACGTCTCAAAAGAAATTACACCTGATTTAGTTCCAGTAAAAATGACACAGAAGAAATAAGTGTTCTATATAAAAACAGCTTTTTGATACGCTTCTATTAAAAAGCTGTTTTTATGTTATGGAAACAATATAAAGCCAGATCATTTCCTTTCGGATCCAATTCTACGTATGAGATACATTCCTCCATCAAATACCTTATTAAAAAGTAAGAGGAACGGAAATTCTAAGAATAGAAACAGATGACTTAAGTATATTTTTATTTCCAAAGTGCTCTCTATTTATTTTAAAAGGAGGAAACAGCGATGATTAACAAGTCAGAAAGTATTAAGCATATTGCAGGCGCAATTGTCAAGTTTCAAAGCAAAGTTGAAACGCTTAAAAGGACCGCAGCTAATCCATTTTTTAAATCTAATTACACTACCCTTGAAGACATTGTAGGCGCCATAAGACCAATTTTAGCCGAGTATGGGTTATCATTTATGCAAAACACCAATGGTACAATGACTGGAGATGTAATCAGTGTATCTACTATGCTTCTTCATGAAAGCGGAGAATTTATCGAATTTGAACCGCTTCAGATTAAGATAACAGGCAATGTACAGCAGTCTATGGCAACAGTCACTTATCTAAGAAGATATTCACTACAGTGTGCGCTAGGGATTGTTACAGAAGATGAAGATGATGATGGAAACGTTGCAAGCGGTATAGATAAAACATCAGCAGCTAAAGGCGGCAACTATAAAGTGACCCCTAAGCAGCTTTCAAGGCTTTATGCTATAGGGATCAAAAAAGGTTATGATGCCAATGGTCTTAAAGCGCTTTCTAAATTAGACAGTCTTAATGATTTGACAAAAGAACAATATGATAAGCTGGTACATTGGCTGGAACAAAGGCCAGATGCCCAGGTAGGGGCTTAGTATGACGTAAAGAATGAAGCTGATATAAAGCATGAATATATTCTATTAAGAGTCTTAGGATTAATATATCTATAGGCTCTTTTTTGTAGTAGACATGAGCCATTAACACTATCATTCTGAAATTTATAGTATACACTAGATTGTGGTTAGCAGAAATATAATAGGACTTATACATAGACAGCGTTCAAGATCAATAGGCAATAGAACTTACGGATGCAGCTGCAATATAGGGGACACAAACGATGTCTTTTGCATATTTTATAGTATTAAGATGAGCTGAATGAAACGAACGAACGCAGTTACTACAGATATCAGCGTTTTTTACAGGGATAACCTGTAAGACAGTGTTCAGCTATGCAGCTTAATGCATACTTGAAACGCTACTAGAGATCTAAGTCAACGTGGGCAGCTATTGATAGTTATAAAAAATATGAGGAAGAGGGGATGATGTCGATGACTAGTGAATTATTTATACAGATTGCAAGTGCTTTGATTACAGTTATAGGTGCTGTCATAGCTTATTATTTCGTGCCGTTTTTAAAAGCAAAGCTGGGAGCCGCCAATTATTTAAATGCATTGTCATGGGCTAAGATAGCTGTGCAGGCAGCAGAACAGATTTTCCAAGAAAGCGGGCAGGGGCTTAATAAAAAGGTTTATGTACTTGAATTCCTGAAAAACAAGGGGATTCATCTGACGCCGGATGAACTCGATGCGCTTATCGAATCAGCTGTATTAGAGCTTAATCGGGCGGTGAAGTCATGAAAATAGAAGAAAAGCTGCTGACAGTCAATCCATACAGCCGTCCTGGAACATCAATAGGAGCCATTGAAAAAATTGTAGTCCATTGGGTAGGCAACGCGGGGTCAACAGCTATTGCGAACCGCAACTATTTTGAATCCCTAAAAGATAGGAAAAAATATGCGAGCGCACACTATATAGTCGGCCTTGAAGGAGAAATACTTTTATGTGTTCCGGAAACAGAAGTAGCCTACCATGCAAACAGTGCAAACGGGTATAGTATAGGCATAGAAAACTGCCATCCAGACTGGACAGGAAAATTTAGTGCAAAGACTACAGAGAGCTTAATACAATTACTCGTTCACTTATGCAGAAAATACGCCCTTAACCCACTGACAGATATCATAAGGCATTATGATGTTACAGGCAAAATATGTCCTAAGTACTTTGTTGAAAATCCTAAAGAGTGGGAAAGTTTTAAGGCACAAGTGAATGAACGTCTGAAAGGAGCTGAGGAAGTGGTTACTAAGACTAAAATCAAGCTTAATGGTGTTATAAAAGAAGTTCATGTTATTCATAAAGATGGCAATAACTATATTAAACTGCAGGATATGCGTGATAATCAGATTAATGTTGCCTATGATTCGAAAAACAAGCTTCCGATAGTAGAGGTAAAAGCATAAAAAAGGGTGCTGTATAACATTATAATAATTATGTTATAAGCGATTTTGAATCCAGTTTTTTGAGGGACAACAAATGGGCGCGCGGGGGATTTAGTGTCCTCCAGTTATCCGCTTACGTCTTCCTAAAAATCTAAGCGCCCTCTTCAAATGAACGGTCGAAACTCGCCCATGAGAACTACACTCACGGGCTCAGACAGTCTCCCTAAAGACCATTTGAATAGGTCGCTAAGATTTTCTTAACGGAATACTTCAGAGGCAACTTCCGAACACTAAATCCCCCGCTAGTCATTGGCTGACGATAAATTTCTGCATAGTAAATAAATTTCATGCTTTGTGGGGGAGGATAATTTTTAGGACGTTATTTAATTTATAGGCCCATAAAAACACATTTTTTAACCGTTATTTAATTACATTTTATCACCGTCATTAACAATAAAAAAAGAGAGCTGCAGATCAAACAAAGCTTGCTGAAAGGGACGAAAGATCCGGAGTCGGTCAGGCAACTGAAGGAGCTTGAGGAAGAGTTTAAACAGTATCATATAGCCTTCACCATTTTGACAGAAAGAGAAAAGAGCCTTATAAATTTAAGGTATGAAAGACACTTAAGCGCAGTTGCAGTTGCTAACCTGTTATATCTCTCCAAGACAACGTACTATGAGGAGCTGCATAGCATTGAATTAAAAATACATAGTTTCTTTGAAGGGATGAGATTTAAGGAAAAGCCTGTTTTAAATTCTTAGGAGATGGGGTATTTAATCAGTGAAGGAGCAGGGTGAAACATTATTCTTAATTAAAGCTCTAAAGGCGATTAAGGGTTATTTAAAGTAGTATAAAAGGGACATGTAGTTGTTAATTATAAAAGCCAAGGAAATAGGATTATTGAAGCTGCAGTAGGGGCCGGCGCAAGTGATAGAAGAGAAATAAAAAAATCTGAGGGCTTTGAAGAAACATATAGAAAGCATAGAAGTGGCCATTGTTGGTTTGAAGCCGATGTGGTAGCAGCTTGTAAGAAGAAAGTATATTGAGGGAAATAGCTGGACTAATTTGCAGTTTTAATTAGATTATAGCCTTTCTCATTGAGAAAGGGAAGAGAGCGCTAGAGGAGCTTTGAGGGATGTTAACAGCGAAATAAAATTATGGGATCTGATATGTAAGTATATCAGGTCTTTTTAGGTGGAGAAAAAGAGGATTTTAGTAGATGAATTGTGCATATGTGGTGTTAAATATAAAATATTATAATAAATTGTAATTATATAGACAATGATTTATAATTTAAATAGCATTGAATATTATTACATATGTTTTTGGGAATACCTCAAATACGGCATATAAAGCGAACTGAGTTACAGAAATATAATGGTATCCGAAATTGAGCATATAAAGAATAGTAATATAACAAGTTGTGTGCTCAACTTTGGATACAATCCTAATCGTCAGCTAACACAGTGAATTATTAATTATAAGGAGACAATATATATGAAATTTTTAATTCCAATTCAAGGGTTAGTTTTATACGATGTTATAACTTTGGGAGAAGTGATATTAATTCCCAGCGACTTTTTAAATACTGATAAGAAGATGTTTGAATTCGAAGAACATCCACTTTATGAAGAAGTTGCAAATATATTGCGAATTTGCCACGATGAATATTTTCAGCATTATAGTAAATTTGCCGTAGCAATATTAGAACATGAATATGATGAAGAGATATTTGATAAGTGTATTCCAGATGATGAATTTATTTTTCTTGAGAAAATATGCTATCAAGTAGATCGAGCATTAGATTATTTAAGAATATGTCATTGCCACTTTACTATCAAGGAGTTACTCCCTGGTATTCCTGGCATTATTGATACGTTCAGAATAGGAATAGTAGTTGATATGGAAAGAGAATTAAGTAGGCAGATGCTTGGTAGAGTATATCAAATTTATATCAAACCAGGTATTGGTTTGGACGTAGATTTTATTTTATATGATGATGACTTGTATAAAGAAGTTTTTTTTAGTACAAGAAAAGATGAGGTTTATTTAAATTGTAGATATGCATTAGCAAGAGTTAGTGAAGCACTATATATAAATGATATTAATGTAAGCTTTATATATTTAATGACCACGTTAGAAATGTTAGCTGATAATGAGTATGTTCAGTTTAAAAAAGTAAAGACATACATATTAGCATTTACCTCAAAAAACAAAAATCAGTATCAGGCCTTAAGTCAGAAATTCGTAGACATATCTAAAAACATTAGAACAGAAGTAGTTCACAATGGAAAATCGTTATATGAACTTATTGGAACAAGTAAAGAAATCAATGCGTTGTTGAATTTTCTTATGTTTACAATTATGGAATATTGTGAGGTTGTAATAAAGACTAATATTACTACATTTGAAGAATTAGCAAAAGAGAGGGATTTAAGAATTTCTAAGTTTTCGTAGGTTGCCGTTCACCCCATCAGCTAACAAGGAGTTTACGGTTCCGCTACGCTGCACCCAAATTCATGAACCTAAGATAAGAGCTACCTAAGGTTCATGAACTTCGTAAACTCGAGAACTTAGTCAAAAGAATCGATTGCTGTATTGAAGGGGGTGGAGAATATGTATTTTGATTTTATTAAGACAAGCTATTCAGAGGAAGATGAACTTACGAGACAAGCATATGAGAATAGAGATAAAGAACATTTAGGAAAGATAATCATTGATAAAATAGCTGGTGATATCAATGCAATAGTTGAACGTTGGTGGAAACTTGAAAGTATTGGCTATTTAGGTGGAAATGAGAAGTTTCTTGACTTGCTAAAAGAAGCAGAAGAATTGTTTTGTTTTAGTAATTTTACTGGTTGTATTGCTTTAATTGGTATTGCTGCGGAAGAGTTTTCGAAATATCTGGCTGAAACAAATAATCTTAATCATAAAAACCTATCACAAGAAATAAGACTTAAATCACTTCTAGAAAAAAGTGTAATTAATAAAGAGTTATACAATAATTTAAATGGTATTCGTATACTAAGGAATCAATGCATACATTATAATCAAAAATTTAAAGATTTAAATTTGAAAGTGCTTGAAAGTAAAGCTATTAGTATCCTAAATCATTATAAGACTGCGATTTCAAATGTTTTAGAGAGGCATGAAATGGCTATTGAAGATATATTAGAAAAGACTATATCTGAACAGAAGTTTTCTTTTGAAGAATTTAAACTAAAAAATCGTAACTATCTCAAGGCAGTTGAAGGAATTGATCTAACAATATCACCAAATAAAAGCGCTATTGTTTTTGAATCTCTTTATTATATAGCCGAAATTGATATTCAGAATGACGATTTTAAAGAAATGAGTTTAGTTGATATTGATAGTCAAAAAGTCATACCGCTTCCATTTGTTTTAGATCTTACATTACCAGATGTTCAAAAGGTAAAAGAAATGAGACTAGAAGAAAAAAATGTAATAAGGGCTACAGTCATTGCAAATGTAACAAGTGCTGGATTAACTGAAGAATGGAAGCTGTTGAATATTAAAGATGTATATCGGGGTAAATATGAATTATAATGAACAGCATTTGAATTTATGTCGTGTCTGTATTGATTTCTTCGTTTGACGATGTATCTCCGTTCACTACGCACACCTCTCCAATAGGTGCAAGCACCGCTACGAAGAAGGACTCTGAGGCTACAATTCAGATGCGTCGGAGATGCGGAGACGTTATCTAAAATTATCACTAGTTTAGTAGGAGGTATCAATCAGATTGAAAAAAGTTATTAATTCACCATGGATTATTAGTTTAGGATCTACAGCATTTGGCGTAATATTAACAATGATTATTGATATTGTAAAGGATAAGCCTATTTTGAGTACGCTAGAGAACTTATTGGTTTTAATCAAAGAGAAATTCATTTTAATAATGCGGTTGAAGTTAGAATTATGGTGGTTACTTGTAGGTATTCTTATTATTGTATTGTTTAAAAACACTTGGTATAAAATGCAACAAAATAAGTTTTTAGGTCCAACCTATATTGATTATACAAGCGATATTTTTAAGAATTGGGAATGGAAATGGAAATGGAAGTGGAAGTTTAATACATATAAAAAGTCATGGGAGGTTACCGATCTAAAAGCAAAGTGTCCAACATGCGGCTCTACATTATTGAAATATAATGATATTATTTATGGGTATTCATTTGAATGTCCTATGTGTAGTTTTAGTTCAAGAGGAGAGAGTGCAGAACATCCAACTAAAATAGAAATGTTAATAGTTGACAAAGCTAATAAAATGATATGATTTTAAAGATGACATTGCGGACTTCAGGTAACAATGTATTCAATCTCGCTTTGGCTATATATGGGTTTGCCTTCGAAGAAGCCAAAGCACATTTCTCAGCTCAAGATAAGAGCTATCTAGGGCTGAGGAACGCCTTAAGTGTGAGGATATTATATGAAAGTTCAAACATGGCACTGAGAAATACAAGGAGGGGAAAATATGCAAAAGGAACTATTTAAGCTAATAACCATTGATTTTGGTAAGAGATTAACCACATTTGAGTATAATCAATACATACCCAAGTTAAGAGATTATTTTGTAGATTTTGTTTTAGAAAGGAAAAGCTATTGCAATAACATTGAGAGGCTTTTTCAAGATGAATTTACTAGAAATGATTTAATTATGAGCACAGTATATTACATAATTAATAATCAAAACGTAGAAAGTAAGTCAGCAATTGATGATTTTTTAATTGCATTAAATCGCTTCTTTGATGAAACAGTATTTGATATATATTCGAATACTACATTAGCTAGATTAAAGCCCTTTGTAAGCCTTGCAGATGAAGTTGAAATAGAACTCACTAAAATGAATGTTCAGTTAAAAAATAGAGAAGCATATCCTCCAATTAACGATTTGCATTTTGAATTTATTAACTCCTTTATTAAGCAATACGAAACACATAGATTAAGATCTTATGAGGCAAAAGTAATAACTAAATTATTATTATTATATGGATTAAGTTTTGACAGAATTTCAATTATGAAATTATCTGATTATGATAGTTTAAAGCGTACATTAAGAGTTAATTACCAACGTACAGTTGAGCGCTATATTTATTTAGAATTACCATATTCTTTAGCAAAGGATTTTGATGATTATCTAATTTTTAGAAATCAAGATGAAAGATTGAATTCAGAATGGTTGTTTGTTACTGAGACTAACAACGCAATTACTAATTCAGTGACTCAAGACTTGTTAAACACAATTAAAAATAATTATGAAGATTATATTGGTACAACCATTTTGGGGAAAAATCCATTTACTCAAACAGGGCTACAGAAGTATGCAATTATTAACATGATTCTTGAAGGTATGAATCAATCTGTAATAATTGATTTAACTGGTCATGGAGAACAAATATTTAATGATTGCCAGAATATAGTGGATGAAAGCAAAAAGTTAGATAGAAATCGATATATAAATCATATGGTAAGAGGAATTAATACGTTCGACTTAATATAAGTCTTTCAGAAAGGAAGTTTGAACACTAGTATAACACTGCACTTAAGTTCACATTTCCTGTTTTGGGGTCAAGCTTTCGAAGAAGCGAAGCACATTTCTCGGCCTCTATAATTTTATTAAGTGTATGCAATGATGTGAAAAGGCCTTTGGGGATAGACCAGAGGCGGAGAAATATAGGGGATTAGGTGACAATCGTACTAAGTTATAAACAGAAATAATATTGTAGAGAGAATTTGATGGAGGGTTTTGAAAGTTTAAATTAAGTGATGAATGCTTTGATATAGTTGAGACTTTTCACTGGAAGAATAATAGGTTTATTAGGAAATAAAGTTTGTTTAGGTTAAGAGACCGTGTAAAAAGGATTATTTATCTTGGAGTGATTAAAATGCAAAAATATGAAATAGAGAACTTTGTTTCAGATTCTAAACTCGTAGAATGTATTAAAAATTATATTGATGGTACAAGCTACAATTATGCTGTAATGATTGATGGAGGATGGGGGTGTGGAAAGACATATTTTATTAATAAAGTTCTAATTAAAGAATTGAGGGAATACGAAAAATTAAAAGCAGAAAAGCAACAAAAGAAAATTATTTATATATCTCTTTACGGAGTTGCAAGTAAAGAAGATTTAACTCGCCAAATTTGGATCGAAACATTACCATTCAACTTTGCTTTAAAAAATAAAAAGTTTAATATGGTGTCAAATATTGGTAAAGTAGCATTAAAAGGAGCATTGAGTTTTAATGGTATTTCTTTTGAAGGCAATTTAATAGATATTAATGATTTTCTTTCATTAGAGAATTGTACACTCATTTTTGATGATCTTGAAAGATGTAATATGGAGATTAATGAAGTGTTAGGGTATATAAATAGTTTCGTAGAACATGATGGTGTAAAAACGATTATTGTAGCTAATGAGAAGGAAATCATAAGAGGACATAGAGTTATAAATGAGGAACTAAAATTTATGCTTGCTTTAAATACAAATTTAGAATTTCCTCAAAAGGCACCTTCTAAAAATCCTTTTGAAAAAGATAATAAATCAAGTAGTGATAAAATTGATATTAAAGAATTAAATAGAAGAAAAGATATACTATTTAGAGAAAATGAAATCTATAAAAAAGTCAAAGAGAAATTAATTGGTATAACATTTCATTTTAGGCCTAATATTGATGATGTTATAGATACTATTTTAAAAACCAATATTACTGATAAGGCGGTTAAAGAAGTAGTCATAAAAAATAAGAATTTTATTATTGAAAAAACAACCTATTATGAGCATATAAATATTCGAACATTGTTATTTGCAATTGATAAATATGCTATTTTGAGTAAAGGATTATTAAATAGTGCCTTTGATATGGATATTAAAAATATATTAGATGAGATATTTAAGTATACTTTAGTTTTTTCTATTCTTTATAAAAGTGGAGGGGAGTTGCCTAAGTGGACTAATGAAAATAGTATAGAGTCGCTGCGTTTAGGAGATATGTGGGACCATAACAGTTATATTAAGGGATTCAAATTTGTGGATGAGTTAGTTTTAAGGGGGAATGTCTTTAATGATAATGTTATAGATATAGTTAAAAGCTACATAAGAATTCTGAAAGAGCAAATAAAAGATCCATCGGACCCATTGTTCAAAATTACTCAGAACTGGTGCTACTTAGAAGATCAAGAGGTGAAAGAATTACTTTATCAAATAAATGATAACTTATTAAAGTATCCACTAAAGTATCCTATATCAAATTATTACAAAATAATTTTATATAATGTATATTTTAATAGACTAGGAATTATTGAAGTAGATATGTCAGACGTGTTTTTTGCAAGAGAAAATTCCTCAGTTTTGCAAAGATTTTTTCTCACCCCAAGGTGGGGAATTTTTGTGTGGCTTGCAGGCATATTTTATTTAAATCTTCCACATTTATTCCACGGTTCCCTTGACCATGAGCCTCCA
>CALJNR010000093.1 GCA_937981575.1 uncultured Clostridia bacterium
GGTTCTTTCTGAACTTTAGGTATACAAAGAAAAAGCAGGTATAAAAAAACCTGCTTTTTCTTTGGTTTAACGATTCTTATATTTGGGTATTTGTGGTATAATAAGGTATCAAGTATAAGGATGTGATGGTGAAATGAAGTATCATGAAACACAAGATTATTCGTTCCTTTTAGACCAAAACCATTTTATATATGATCATAGCGAGGATCAAAAGACCTTACATATTTATGCGAAATCGAAGCCACATAGCTGCAAATGCCCTAAATGTGGCAAAGAAAGTAATGTTCTACACGCAACATATCAACGCACTATGCAGGATACCCCCATTCACTGCAAGCAGACATACTTACACACGAACGTGTACAAGTATGAATGCCAGAACGCTGATTGCAACTGTAAAGTCTTTATGGAAGATTTACCGTTTGCAAAAGCCTCACAGGTACGTACAGACTCTTTGAATGCTCTTATACTTGGCGTATCTATGTTCCTAAGCAATGAGGGAGCTAGTAAAGTTTTGTCTCTCCTGGGCGTTCAAATAAGTAACGATTCCATCCAACGCCTGTATGATCGTATTGAGTTTGTCGATAATCCAGATGTGGAGGCTGTGGGTATTGACGATGTAGCCATTCGAAAAGGACAGACATATGCTACTGCTATCTATGATTTAAAAGATCATCATCTGATAGCTCTTCTTAATGGCAGAGATGCAGACACGTTGAAAGAATGGCTAAAAGGTCACAAAAAGATTCGGCTAGTAGCCAGAGATCGTGCCAGTGCCTATGCTGCGGCAATCAATGAGATTCTACCTGAATGCATTCAGGTAGCTGACCGTTTTCATCTTCTTCAAAACCTTCTTGGATATTTGAAAGATATTTTCAAAGAAGAGATGCCATCCAATGTCTATATCCGGGATGGCAAAATACTAGATAATAAGCCTGAGAAAGTATTACAGGAAAAAAACCCTGACGAAAAACATATCGCTTCACTAAATTACGACAATACACTGCCGAAGAATCCAGATGGTTCTCAACGTATATATGATAATAAAAAACATTTACTTACTACAAAGCAGTACGTCGAGCAGGCTGAAAGCCGAAAAAAAAACAGCAATTAATCCGTGAAATACAAGACTATTGGAACAGTTTGAAAAAGAAAAGTATGAAGAATATCGTAGAAAAATTTCAAATATCAGTATCCACAGCGAAAAAATATGTGGCAATGTCAGAAACTGAGATTAACAGTTTGGATTTTCCAAAAAACTATAGAAAACGGGACTCATACATGAATGACTGGTTGAATATCATTTTTAAAATGATGGATGATGGTCACAGTAATGAGACGATATACTTTTATATACTGAGACAGCCTTGTTTTCATGAAAGTAAACGCAAACGGCTAGAAGAATATATTTATGTCATAGGAAAAAACAACTTCCCTAATCGAACGCCTTTCAATGCCAAGAATCTAAAGGAACTGGTTATTCCTCCGGAAGTTATCGTTTTAAAGCGAACAGAAATCTTAAAGTATTTATTAACATGTAATCCTAAAGTTAAAAAGGATGAAAAAGTAGGCATGTATATCGATATGATAAAAGATAAATATCCGGTAGCCACTCGGGTGGAATCTATTTTTAAAGAATTTCATGGCACAATAATGGGCAATAAACCAAACAATTTGGAATATTTTTTAAAAAAATATGAATACAGTGAAATAAAGGCTTTTTGTAATGGCATAAAAAAGGATATTGATCCCGTCAAGAATGCAATATCCCTTACTGTAAGCTCTGGATTTGTTGAAGGAAATAACAACAAATTCAAACTGCTTAAACGTATTGTATACGGAAGAAGCGGATTGGTCAACCTCACAAAGAAATGCAAACTTGCATTTCTACCTCAAAGTGAAGATTTTAGTTTATTTACTTTAATATAAATGCACTGGCAGCTATCTTAAACTGCCAGTGCATTTATATGTCCTATAATACCCAAAGTTCAGAAAGAACCTTTTTTTAGGCTGTACGCTTTTAATTTATAATAACCGGGTCATACGTCTTACTGAAAATATCCTTTTCTATCACATAAATATCATGATTATCATCTTTTTTAACAGCTAGATAATCTCCAATCTTTCCATACATATATTTTTCAATATCCCACGAAGTAAAGACTTTAACAGCCTTTTTTAAAGGCTTAGCATAAATATAACTTTCACCTTTTGAAATGCATTTTTTAGCATATTGATTTAAATGTATGATACTGCTGTCTTTTTTATTTCTTATACTCGGAAAGTATTCGAGCTCTAAGTTATACCTCTCATCTAAAATGGTATAATTTTTTCTAAACTTTTCTTTCGTTGTAGGATATACCTCTCCTTTTATCCCTATCATCGCATAAATATCTTCGTTTGCCAATAGATCTAAGTCTCCTTCAAGGGTTCTTATAATAATAGGTGTATTATCAGCTACCACATCTGTTATAGGGACAAAACCAACCGGTACTACTCTTTTTTTATAAAGCTGCATGTCTTCTACACTAAGATAGTCTTTCATACTATAGATCACATCAAAAGACTTATAATATTTTGTAAGCCTTCTTAAAAAATATTCATCTGCATTAAGATGAGCATGTTTTTCATCAAACTCCTTTTGGCTAATAAATCCGCCAGCCTTTTCTACATGTCCCCCACCTGAGCCTATACCTTCTGATAAATAGGCTGCTAGTTCATTTGCCCTTATTTCTTTATCACAGCTTCTGATTGAAAACTTAATCCCCCTGTTGATTTGATTATAAACTACACAGACATAAACACTATCTACTTGCAGAGCCAAATCACTTATAAATCCTAGTATATTAGGATCACATTCTTGTGCTTTTACAACGACAAACTTATTAGCTTCATTATAGGAGTGTCGTATAAGTGCCATTCCTGCAATCTCAAGCTCACGTAACGTTAATACAGAGTTTTTTAATTTTCTAATAACACTATTATCTATCTTTAAACTATCTAGCATGTCTTTATCTAACGGATGATTGAGTTCTGTAAATCCTCCACTGTCGTTAAAAAGCCCATAATATAAGGCTGTAGAAACATCAATATGTTCATTGACATTAAAATTTTCTTGATTTATAAGATCCCATACGAGCGTGCATGCACTAGCTAAAAAACTTCTTATCTCTGATCTGTCTATTTCTTCTACCTCTGGCTGATGATGATCTATGATAGCTATATGCCTTGCATTAAGTTTTGTAACATTGCCTGCTCCATATTGGCAGTCCACCGTTATAAGTAGTCCCTCTATATTTATTTTTTCTACATATTCTATAGGAATATTAAACTCTTCAACTATCATTAAAATATTGGGTTTTGTAATCTTAAGCTCTCCACTATAAATTAACCTCACTTGTTTGCCTTGACATTTAAAAAATTTATATAAAGCATATCCTGCTCCTATACTATCTGGGTCTGGATTATCATGACATTGAATGACTATATTTGAATAAATATTCAACTCTGAAAGCTTCATAACAGGCCTCCTACTTTTATACTTCTATATGTATTTTAGCACAACTCTAAACGCTTTAATACTATAGCCTTGAGTGATAATAAATTATTCTGCGTTACTATTCAGCCTAAATCAACTAACGACCGATAAACCGGCTAGAATATAGCCGGTGCATTTTCGAATATTTTGATAATGTTTTGAAACACGCTCATGTCTTTACGTTTGCATGTTTCAACCACACTCATGATTTTACAA
>CALJNR010000094.1 GCA_937981575.1 uncultured Clostridia bacterium
AGTGGCACTCAATCCAGAATATTTCTGTCGTTCTTTTAAGAAATACACCGGCTTTACTTTTATGGAATATGTTAACTTAGTCAGGCTGACCCATATTCACAGCGATATTCTGACTACGGATGATAGCATCACAAGCATCCAAGAACGCCATGGTTTTACCAATTATAAGGTGTTCAACCGCATGTTTAAAGAATCTTTCGGATGTACACCCTCTAAACTTAGAGCTAGTAGATTATAGTAGCGCCCTTATGTACTATCTCTTATAAATTAAAAATCCTCGAACAACTCATTTTTTAAGTTGTTTGAGGATTTTTGAGTGCATCACGTGTAAGCTTTACCTTGCTGCCTGCAAGTGCTGCTCTTCTTATTTACCTGTACAGTGTAGGGTTTATTAAAACCTAGTCATTTATTAAACATATTGAGCCGTTACTGACTCCCTGCAGGTTTGCAGGCCGCTTAGGTTCCCTTCATAAATAATCTGGCCGCCTCGGCTTCCCCCTTCAGGGCCAATATCAATCATCCAATCAGCATGCCTGATCACATCCGTATTGTGTTCAATTACAATCACTGTGTTGCCTTTATCTACAAGTTTATTGATAATGCCCAAGATGACTTTGACATCCGACATATGCAGCCCTGTTGTAGGCTCATCAAGAATATATATATTGCCTTTAGCACCTAATTCTTTGGCAAGTTTTAGTCTTTGGCACTCGCCTCCTGATAAAGTATCCAAGGATTGTCCAAGGGTCAGATACGAAAGCCCAACTGTCTTTATCCCTTTTAATTTGTTTTTTATTTTAGAATCATTAAAGAATTCTAAAGCCTCTTCTGCTGTTGTGTCCATAATCTCTACAATATTCTTACCCTTATAAAGATATTTAAGCACCTCTTGCTTGTAACGGGTCCCGTTACATTCTGTGCATTCTACTTCCATAACATCCATAAACGACATATTAAGCGTTCTGAAACCTGTTCCGTTGCAAACAGGACATGCCCCAGTAGAATTATAACTAAATAATCCTTTATCTACGCCGTTTTCTTTTGCAAATAATGCTCTGATCTCATCCATTATCCCTAAGTATGTCGCTGAATTGGACCTTGCCGTAGCATGAACCGGCGTTTGATTGATGATAATACTTTCTGGAAACTCTTTTGCAAATACGCCATTCACCAGAGAACTTTTCCCTGATCCTGCAACCCCTGTAACTACTGTAAATAATCCTTTTGGGATATTAAGACTTATATTTTTAAGGTTATGCAGACTGCTTTTTTTACTCCTATAAAATTCCTTAGGCAAGCGCTTTGATGAATTCCCTTTAAATTGCTCCAAAAGACATTTGGCAGTCAAAGTATCTGACTTCAGGAAATCTTCATAGCTTCCGCTAAACATAATGTTTCCGCCATGGGAGCCCGCTGCCGGACCCACATCTACAATATAATCTGCAATGGGAATAACATCAGGGTCATGTTCTACAATTAAAACAGTATTGCCTTTATCGCGAATTTTAACGAGCAGCTCATTGATCTTATTAACATCATGAGGATGCAGGCCTGTACTTGGTTCATCAAAAATGTACAATAGTCCATTCAGGTTGCCTGATAAGTGCTTGACCATTTTAACCCGCTGTGATTCACCCCCGGACAAAGTGGTTGTTTCTCTTGTTAACGTTAAATAGGAAAGACCTATATCACATAAACTCTGAACTTTATTAATAATATCCTGAATTAAATGGTTAGCTTCTGGGATATCCCATTCCAACAAAATCCCGGCTAGTTTTTCTAGTTCCATATCCGTCAGATCATAGATAGAATAGCCGTTTATCTTTGATGTAAAAACGAGCTCATGATACCTTTTTCCGCTGCAAGCTGGGCAGACACAGCTCATCCCAAAATCATTGATCTTTTTTGTGCTTGCTTTCGTTGCGTCTTTATCTGTATTAACAGTCGTTCTTAAAAATCTTTCAGACAATCCTTCATAAGTTATATTCATATCATTTAATGTATATTGTCCTGTTACCTTTTGAGCGGGGGCATAAACTAATTTTTCAAACTCTTCCTTTGAAAAATCTTTAATTTTTTTATCTATATCAAAAAATCCTGATTCCGCATAAACCTTCCAGTAATAGGATCCCACCTTAAATCCTGGAAGTAAAATGGCCCCTTCGTTTAATGATTTATCTTGATCTAACGCCGCATCTACATTTAGCGTAATGATCCTTCCAATTCCCTCACACTTGGGGCACATGCCTTGCGGATCATTAAAGGAGTAGGCATTAGCATATCCGATACTTGGCACTGCAAATCTGGAATACAATAGCCTGAGTAACGAATTAATATCTGTAGCTGTCCCTAATGTGGACCGTGCATTCCCGCCGATTTTTTTCTGATCAATAACGATAGCAGGGGAAAGATTTTTGACATCATCCACCTTTGGCCTACGGTATTTCGGCAGAAACTTTCTCACAAAGCTGCTATACGTTTCATTCATCTGTCTGCCGGACTCTTGAGCTATAATATCAAAAACGATAGAGGACTTCCCTGATCCTGATACGCCTGTAAAGACAGTAATCTTTTCCTTTGGAATCTTTAAATGAATATTTTTAAGGTTATTCTCACTTCCGCCTATTATTTCAATATAATTGTTTTCCATAGACTTCTCCTATTCTAAATGATCATCTTCATTACAAAGAGTTAAATGAATACCCTTAAGCCGGCCGACTTACTGAGAATAGTCTATCAGTTAAGGCATCTAAATCGCAAGACATTTCTATTGTTTTCTGTTAACTTTGTTCAAAACGCCCCCGGTAATCCATTAATATTTTTAAGTATTTTGTACACTTTAACTATAGAAACTATACTCAATTCAGCCCTTAGAAATACTTATGGCATTTCTGACCTGCCCATACAAAGAAAACGTACTCTGATATATATGTATTTCCCTTTACTCCATCTTATAAGTAAGTTAAACTTATACCGAGGTGCTGCCTATGAAAAAAACAATTAAAGTCGTTGGTGCAATTATAGAAAATGAAAACAAAGAAATCCTTTGCGCCCTTAGATCCCCCAAAATGAGCCTTCCGAATATTTGGGAATTTCCCGGCGGCAAAATGGAAGCTGGGGAACTTATTTCAGTCCCCATAGAGCGAGAAATCTTTGAAGAGCTTGGCTGCCAAGTTAAATACCTAGAGACCTTTAATGAAAATATCCACGAATACGAAAAGTTTATTGTCCATCTTATTACAGCAAAATGCCATATTATTGATGGCATTCCCAAGGCCCGCGAACATTCAAAGCTTCTTTGGCTAAAAAGAGAGAATCTCTCATCCCTAGTATGGACCCCAGCAGATCTTCCTGCTATCAATGCTCTAACAAACGAAAAAGTATAGCGAAAGTGCTATACTTTTTTAAAAAACTCTGTATAGAAACCAGCAGGAACCTCCTGATGCCATTTCATCAAAACAGTAATGGGCGTTTCGTTTACCTTCTTCATTAATACAAGTATATGCCTATCCTTAATACTGCATCAATTTGCTTTACGTTCTTGCTATTTTAACCACCAGCCCCCTTACCTTTTAAAATTCCTAAAATTAAAAAAGAGGACGATCGAAACGTCCCCGTGTCTTTACAACCTTATTTATTCAAATAACAAGTAACGCAATATACTTCTCCATCTTCATTATTGCCAGATGCAGTCTTCAATTCTTTACCACAGCTTATACATTTTGAAATGATAAATTCATCTTCTTCACCCTCATTAATATAGTGCTCGCATGTTAACTCACATGCCTCCTCTTCACAATCCGAACATCTTTCAGATGGCAAACCATATTCACATTCATATTCTTCAGCGATACCGTTTTCATCGCTATCATTTTCATTGATAATACTTTTAAGATTCTTACAACTATTGCAAATGCATTCACTCATTTTATTGCCTCCTTAAGTATCATTCCATATAATTCTAATGGTGCCATCAACAGGTCTTTTTTAGACACCTAACCCTACCGATATAGTATAACAAAGTCCTGATATTCAAGCAATAACGCCATTCTTTTTTCATTGCCTTTAGCAATCTTTCACTAAACTTCCCTCTCCTTGCCTTTTAAATAACCCCATTTGAGAAAAAGAATAGATCGCTAATGCTATCCATATTAAACCGAAGCTCATCATATCCACAGTAGTAAACACTTCATGAAACACAAAAATCCCAATTAAGAGACTTATTGTAGGTGCAATATATTGAGTGAAACCAAGCACTGACAAAGGAAGTCTTTTGGCTCCACTTGAAAATAGTAGTAGTGGCACAGCTGTAACTATACCTGATCCTATAAGGAGCAGTATGACGCCTATGCCCTCTCTGCCAAAAGCACCTACCCCGCTCATCTGTCTTATTCCTATGTATATTGCAGCAACCGGAGCAAGCATAGTGGTTTCAAGCGTTAATCCAACGATAGAGTTCGTTCTAATTAACTTCTTCATGGCGCCATATAAGCCAAAAGAAACAGCTAGACCTAATGAAACCCATGGTATTTTACCATATTGTAAGGTTTTGATGATGACGCCCATAGAAGCAGTGAGAAGTGCTCCTAGCTGCCAGTAATTTAACTTTTCCTTGAATATTAGCATTCCCAAAGCCACTGCAAATAGTGGATTGATATAATAGCCTAAGCTAGCATCTAAAATCTTATCTGAATTGACAGCCCATATATATAAGCCCCAGTTAAAGGCAATCAAAATGGACGCAATAAATATATAAAACATTTGCTTCTTATCCTTCATAATAAGCTTTAACGCTTTCCACTCTTTGGCTGCAGCTATAATAATAATTGTAAATACAAAAGCCCATAAAATTCTATGTGATAAAATCTCGATTGCAGCCACACTATTTATCAGCTTCCAATATATAGGCAGAATGCCCCATAATATGTATGCTGAAACTGCATATATAACACCGTAGATCCCTTTATTTCTCAATTGTTTCTCCTCTTTCCGTTATTTATTTTTTATGTATTAACCTAATCACTTATGGAAAATTGCCCTACATCATATAAAAGCCTTCTAGAGCTTTTTTTATCCTTCACTCAGATTCCTTATTAACACTTATCTAAAAACGAAATGCCCAAGTTATCTCGTTTAATAATATTCCCAGGCTTAATTTTAAATAAGTAAAAAAAGCCATAAGAAATATTATTTAAATATCTCCTAGGCTTTTATCCTTCCGTGTACACTCTTTACTGTGCGTTTTCTCTCGGACCTGCCAGTCAAAACTGCGGAACCCTAGAAAACCATATAACTATTATTTTTATATAAAATTGAGAATTTATATAGTAACTTTAACATAATCAATTTACTAATACAACCTAATTATTTTTATAGCATTAAGTGCCCCGTCTGCTCCTCAGAAGAATTGCTATAGCCCAAAGCTTCTTAAAAGAACAGCCTAAAAGTAATTTTGCTTGTCTTATTTATACTTAAAGCAAAATAACCCACGAACTCTGATGAGTTATCAGAAGTTCCTA
The DNA here is from genome assembly GCA_937981575.1 of uncultured Clostridia bacterium. Taxonomy (GTDB): domain Bacteria; phylum Bacillota; class Clostridia; order Lachnospirales; family Cellulosilyticaceae; genus FMMP01. The sequence continues at coordinate 5,520 of CALJNR010000094.1, forward strand.
GGTTATAACCACGAAGCTTAAACTTTAAACTGTCTTATCAAATTATTCAATGCTTCAGCCCTATCATGAAGTTCTTCTGATGTTGCTCCTATCTCCTCAAAAGAACATAATTGCCGTTCCATTATTCCATTAATCTCTTTAGAAGTACTAACTGAAAAATTAGTTGATGTGCTTATATCATTCATTAGCCTATCAGTTCTTTCAATGAACCTTTTCTGCTCATTAACAGCCTGCGATATCTTGTCAATTTGAGAAGTCATATTATTTATTTCTTGAATAATACCATCCATATTAGTCTTTGTAACTTTAGCCTTATCTACCCCTTGTTGTACTTTGCTTGTAGTTCCGTCAACAACATCAACAACATTATTTATCTTCTGCTGAACACTATTGATAAGCTCAGTGATACCACCGAGAGATGAATTAGTTTGTTCCGCAAGCTTCTTAACCTCGTCTGCAACAACAGCAAAACCTTTTCCTGCATCCCCTGCTCTTGCTGCCTCAATAGCTGCATTTAGTGCCAAGAGGTTTGTTTGCTGAGATATTTGAGTTACAATATTAACTATGCCATTTATCTTTTCTGTCTCAAGCTTAAGATCTGAAATAACTTGTCTTGCACTCTCAGATAAAACAGCTATTTCATTGATCGTTCCTACTATATCTTCTACTGATGCCTTGCCAAGGGTAGCTGTTTCCTTACACTGCATAGTAGACTCTCTTACAACTGCTGCAACCTCAACAATTGCTTTATTATTTTCAACAGCGGCTACCACTTCCGTAGAAGTACTTAATATGCTGCTTGCGTTATTAGAAAAATCCTTTAACATACTGCTCACGCTATTAGTTATATTCTCTGAGGCAGCAGTAGTGCTTTCTATAGCATCACTCAACGCTTTGCTTGAAGTATCAACAAAATATGCAGATTGCAGTATTTCATCGATTATTTCTTTAAGCTTATTCTTGGCTTGGATGATAGCCCGTACAATCATTCCTATTTCATCATTATTTTTCACTGAAGCATCAATTGTAAGATCACATTCCGCAATAGCCTTAGATACTTTTATCCCCTCATTTAAAGGCTTTAAAATGAATTTGTTTATAAAAACAAGCGGCAGGAGGGTAAAGAGGACTATTAAAACAAATGCAAATATCATGCTTTTCACTATGAATTCCTTTAGTGTCTTATTAAGATGGTTAAGAGATATACCTATATCAACAGAAGCAATTTCTTTCCCATCTAACTTAAAATCAACAGGTACTTGAACATCCAGAACCTTTTCACCTGTGTCTCTTACCCAGAAATCAGAGCTTTCTTTTTTTTCATTGATTACAGATGCTGCTACGGGGTCATCAGGATATTTCTTGCCGATATCACTTCTATTGCTGTCACATACTCCTTCAAATTCTTTACTCATAATCAATGCATACGCCATACCGTTAGAATTTGCAATTTTCTCAACTAACTTTTGAACCTCGTCCAAACTGTTAGTGGCTATAGCAACATTCTCAATAGCAACTGCATTACTTTTTGCCATATTGATTCCATCGATTCTTATCTGTTCAAGACTATTTTTATAATATGAGTACATCAGGATAGAGGTCATACCTACTGTTGAAAATATAACTGCAAGAAGAACAACAATAGTCAGTTTTAATCTTAGTGAAACATTTAACTGTTTTCTCAATTTACTACCCCCTTTTCAATCTATTTTTTATTTACAATTTTATCACATATTCTAAATAATTCTAGTCTAATTGTGCATATCTTTTATAATTATACATTATCACTGGATTGCTCGCGGAAAACTAGACATCTTTTAGGGGTATTTATTTTTTATATTTTATTAAATTCTTCTATTCTTTATTTATATATGTTAGAATTATCAAAAAACAAAGGGGAACAATAATGAAATATTATAGTAAAAAATATAAGCTATTTGTTTTTTGTTATACCGGACTATTTCTTGTTGCTACGATTATTCCATATATGTTAGGACTAGTATCTTTTGGAATTGTCTATATTGGCATAGGTATTCAGCAATTGCTTTTTGCTTATAATGCTTATAAGCTTAAACAAAATGGCTATCTTATATTTAACTTATGCGCAGCTTTACTCTTTATAGGATTTTCAATATACATGCTTTCAGTCGGCAGAGGCTACTATTAGCCTCTTTTATTTATTTTCAAAATCAACTTTTATTATTGCATGTATAATATATTAGTATCTACTAATAATACTCTTAACGATAACGATCTTGCATTTGATATAAGCTCACAATAACGTTATCTTTTTAAAGAATAGCTTTAGTTCCCTTTCCAGCCTGAAGCTATTCTTTATTTAGTGTAGATTTCTGGTTAATTAAATAAATACATATCTTATAGATAAAAGTTTTACTTAGCTTGATATCTAATAATCACCTTGAGGTATAACATGCAAAAACCAAAAAGATCAAAATCATTAATACGAGTTATTCTGCTAACTTTCGTTTTTACCTATCTCTCACTAAATGCTCTTACTTTACCCATTGATCCAGTACTTCCTGTCCCCCCTGAAACTGCACAACCTATTTCTCCTAGTGACCATCGTCGCATCGTCCAGGAATATATCAATCAAATAAGAACTATGCATGACAGAGCTTTTCAATTAATTCAACTTACACTTGATTCTCCTATAAAAGATGCTGATGCTCTAAGGCGTAGTATTAACTTGATTAATATGGAGATAGATTCTGTTCGCCGACAACTGCGTGACTATTTATCCCTTATACAAACTACTCGTACACAAAACAGAGATGTGTTACTTCTCTTTAACGCCCTTAATCATACGAGTAATCAACTTCTTTATTTAGAGCAATTATCCTATGCAACCAGTAATGTTGAAAAAGCTTTACTTTTAGGTGACTTCTTTCGTTCCAGACAAGCATCTATTGATACGCTCAGTGCAGCTGAAACATTTATTACTGACCCTCGAATTTTCAATTAAGGATTTAGCTGATTTACACTCTCTAAATCCTTTTTTATTAATAATAAAGTTCGGAATTGTCTGCCAGATATTCTTAATGTATAATACAACCATATGAAGGAGGTTGTTTATACAATGTCAATTAGTTTTCTTTTATTAATTTTATCTATCGGAGTCGTTTTTTTAATTGCTATAGCCGTAATTGTAAGTCTAATCATTTACTTATCACGTAAAAATAACAAGTAGCCCCCCCTCTCATTCTAAGAGGGGATTTTTTTTCAAAAGAGGGCCACCTAAGCTGGTTGTAATGTTATGTTTATAAAATATATGCGAATGTATCCCCAGCTCAAATCAGTGCTAAAAACTCATTTTGATTAGTTTCCAGTCAGACAGGATTTATGGTCATCCGAAAACTCCAATTGCCAATAGCTATGCCATTACTCTGTATCGTTGTATAATCAAATTCTGTAAAGCCATTTTTGAGATAAAACCTTCTATTAATCTCTGTATTAGTAAAAGTGATAAAGGCCTCTGGCTTAGTACCGCAGCTCTGTTTAGAAATATAGGGTATAATACATTCATTGAGCATTTTGCTCCCTAGCTGCTGACCTATACAGGATATGTCCACTGCCAAAGCTTCCAATACCCAAGAATGTTCTTTTACCCCGCTGCATGGCCTGTGTCCTTCTTCAAGCACATTTAAAAATTTCAGGAGTTTGATAAAGCTTACTTTTTTCAATAGATGAAATGCCCCAGAGCTAAAATACTTAAATAGACTAATATTTGAGCTATGAGGGGGCACTACAATAGCAAAGCTTTTAATTTTTCCATTCTCCTCCCCTACAAAAAACTCACTGTTCTTATAATATGCTTTTATATAAACATGTTGGACTTCACTCATAAAATCAATAAAGCTATCCAGATTATTAAAATTCATAGGGCCACATTTTACGCTCATTATAGAGATATCTATGATCTTTATGAACAGATGGAGGATGCTGTAGTCGTAGAACTGAATGATATAATTATGCAGAACTATTCACAACCTCCCAGCTATTTTTATAATATATTGTTTGAATACATAATGGAGAATAAGCAATTATGCCACATGCTATTCGGGTCAAACGGGAAGGGCAGCTTTATCGGTCGTCTGAACATATTATTTGAGGAAAAGTGCCTTGAAACTTGGTGTAAGGAATGGAATCACTCTGAAATAAGTGAAGAATTGAAATACAATATCCGCTATCATGTACAGGGATGCCTTGCAATCATTAGCAGATGGGTAGAATCTAACTTCACCTATCCAATGGACGAGCTGGTAAAAATCATAGCTGATATCGATAGAAACACGGAATATTATTTTATGAAAAAGCAGAAGAAAGCATAAAGTACATTCATGGATTCACCAATACTCATTTTTATTAAGTTCTAAAGTAATACATACTCTTTTTTGTAACTGGTTATTTTAAATACGTAGGTTTCAAATAACTAGAGGTGTTTCATGAATAATAAACTTAAGCCTAAATTATTAATACCCATTATTTTATCAATTATTTTATCTACTGCCTTTATATCTGCCCCTGTTTCCGCAGATGATCCCATGATAGTAAGTGGCGCTACGCCTGTTGGCCCCACTCCACCCGAGCATCTACGAAAAATTACGGAGTTTATTTCAGAAATAAGACACGTACAAAATCAAGTGTTTGATGTGGCACAGTTCGCCCTTAATCCTGAAACTACAGACCCCCGGTCCCTTGCCCCTAATATCAGTCTGATTGCTCATAGCATTGAAAGAATTCGTCAAAGAATTTTAGAGTATTCAACAACTATTCCTAGTGTTGGCAACCAAAATAGAGATGTATTACTTCTCTTAAACGCTCTAAACTTCAATAAAAACCGACTAAATACTATAAGCTTATTAACGGCTACAAGTACAAGTGTAGAGAGAATTGGATTATTGGATGAATTCTTTCGCTCCAGAATCGCTGCAAAAGATACCCTTAATACCATTGAAGAACTTATTTCACACAATTAACCTCTAAAGAGCCTTGGGAACTTCATCCTTCAGGCTCTTTTAAGATTGTATAGAGCAACAGGTATTAATTCAGCTTCACCCTCCTTCTGGCAGAGCAATCTCTGAAAAGAAAGACGATTATATAGCAGAGCTAACTCTAAAAAGTACAGAAAAATCCCCATATCGATTGTGTTATAAAACGGTACTTTATCTTTAGGCATAATAGATTTAACTTTTGCTATCCTATATACTTTTAATTGATTTTTCTCACAAACAACCCTCCATGACTGAGTATTACAGGCACTAGGAGCATATTTTACAACTTCAGCTACTCTTTCTAATCCTAAGGCGCCATTCCAAATTTCCTGTGTTTCTTTTCTTCTGCATTTTGTATAATCTTTTCTAAACTCATGAGGATAAGCTTTCCCTAAAGCTATCATAATCACAAATTTTAAGTTGTCATACCCTGTCACTTGTGTTTTTCCCATTCCATACCAACATACTCCAATATCTTTGGATGCCAAATATAAATCCAATTGTTCAAACATATAACCAACATTTAATAAAAAGTTCTCTTTTTCTTCACTGTATATCAGTAAGCAATACTCTCCTCGTTTGCAGGTCGTTTCTTCTCTTTGCACAATACGGCACTTAACATCTATAGTATCTATAAGCGGTATTAAATCTTTAACCTTTTCATCAATATCCCGTAATTCATCCTGAGAGAGCTTAAGGGTATCATTAAATTTTCTAAACGACTTCCTTTTAAAAATCATTTGATAATAGGCTGGATCTATCATAATTCATAATCTCCTGTTTTTTAGTACATCGATGTCTGAAGTCATCATATAATGCTTTAAAATCAAAAACAACCTAATTTTTAAAAAATGCCTTCTAAAGCTTTTTCAGCATTCACTTCAGCTGCCTGTTACCTTTATCTCATTACACTTCTCTAAAATGACTGATGAGATGCTGAATAAAGGCATTTGATGCGATTGAAAGAGGGATTTCTTTACGGTAGACAATCCCAGCTGATCTTGCAGGGATGGAAGGATTAATCGGTAATTCAATTAAATCACCTGCCGACAACTCTTTTTCGATAAATTCTTTAATGAGGACAGTAATGCCAAGTCCTAACTTTGCAAACTCAACAAGAATATCCATATTCCCAGTCTCTATCTCAGGTTTAATGGTAATATTGTTGAGTACCATGTATTGATCAATATATTTCCTCGTAATATTATCTTCTTCCAGCAGCATAATCGAATGACCTGAAGAAAAAATATCTGAATGCTTAAGTTCAAAAGAATCTATATAGGAACGACAAGCAACAAAGATGTCATGAATATCCATCAATTTGATAAAATGATAGTTCTCGCAATTAAATGGAAGACTGACAAGACCAAAATCAATGACCCCTTGATCCACAAGTTTTAGGGTTTCATAAGTTGAGCGGTTAAGGACTTGAATTTTTATATGCGGGTTTGAATTGATATACGTTTTAAGGTGAGGTAGTAGAATATGTTTACAAAGAATGGTACTGACACTCATCTTTACTAAACCGTATTTATTGTGTTTCATTTTTTCTATAACATTGAGACCGATGGAGAATTCTTCCATGGCCGTTTTGACATGACCATATAAGATTTCTCCTTCGCTTGTAAGTCTCACCCCTCTTGAGTTACGTACAAATAAAGAAATATTCAGCGTATCTTCTAATTTCTTTACTGACTTACTAATAGCCGGCTGACTAATAAATAATTGCTCTGCTGCTTTTGAAATACTTTTAGTATTGGCTACGGTATAAAATACTCTGTAGAGTTCCATATCGATGGGCATAGTATAACCTCCCGTTATAATAAATATAAATATTTGCTATTTGAGTTATATTATACAGCATTGTATAATACTATTTAAGACTTATTATTTGTTTTTCAGATAAACACCTTGCAACTTAGGTTATTCTTGCAATTAAGGGTGCTTCTCTATAATTTTCACATGACCTATTAGCGTGAAAAACTGAAATTAAAAGATGTAAAATTTATAGAATCATGTATAATGATAGTAGTTGATAATAATATATGGAAGGTGAGGAGAATAAAATGGGTAAAACATTAGCAGAAAAAATATTTGATGCACATAGGGTAGATATGCCATTCCCTGACACACACGTTTTAAAATTAGACAGAGTTTTTTGTCATGAGATTACGACTCCTATAGCGATTACTGATTTAATGGCGAGGGGTATGGACCGAGTTTTTGATCCAACAAAAATAAAAGCAGTAATCGACCACGTAACACCTGCTAAAGATTCAAAAACCGCTGAACAAGGCAAAATCTTAAGAGACTGGGCAAAACGTCATAACATTAAAGACTTTTTTGATGTTGGCAAAAATGGTGTGTGTCATGCTATATTCCCAGAAAAAGGGTTTGTGAGACCTGGCTTTACTGTAATTATGGGGGATTCACATACCTGTACACATGGAGCATTTGGTGCTTTTGCAGCAGGTGTAGGGACGACTGACCTTGAAGTTGGTATTTTAAAAGGTGTTTGTGCTTTCCACTTTCCTAAAACAATAAAAATAGTTTTAAATGGTGAAATGAAACCTGGCGTATACGCAAAGGATGTTATTCTGTTTATTATTAAGGAATTAACAGTAAACGGTGCGACTAACATGGTTATAGAATTTACAGGACCAGTAGTTGACGCTATGTCTATGGAATCGCGTATGACGTTATGTAATATGGCTATAGAAGCTGGCGGCACCAGCGGCGTATGTTATCCAGATATGACAACCGTTGAATACTTATGGGACTTTATCAAAGATGAGTTTAGCTCAAAAGAAGAAGCTTTAAAAGAGTATTCAAAATGGAAATCTGATGACGATGCTGTCTATGAAAAAGTTTGTGAATATGATATTACAGCTTTAGAACCAATGGTAACTTTCGGTTCTAAACCAGATCAAGTCAAAACTGTTAAAGAGATGACAGGAACGAAAGTTGATCAGATCTATATTGGAAGCTGTACCAATGGACGTATAGAAGATTTAAGAGAAGCAGCTAGTGTATTAAAAGGAAATAAAATCAGTGAAGATGTACGAGGAATCGTTAGTCCTGCAACACCTGCTATCTACTCACAGGCTCTAAAAGAAGGGATTATCGAAATTTTCCAAGATGCTGGTTTTTGCGTAACCAATCCAACATGTGGTGCATGTCTTGGAATGAGTAACGGCGTACTAGCTAATGGAGAAGTTTGTGCCTCTACAACAAACCGTAACTTTAATGGTAGAATGGGTAAAGGCGGCATGGTCCATTTGATGAGTCCAGCAACTGCTGCGGCTACAGCGCTTGAAGGTAAAATTGTCAACTCAAATCTATATAAATCTTAGGTATAGGAGGTATAAAATGAAGAATTTTAGTGGAAAAGTATTATTTTTAGATAGAAGTGATATTAACACGGATGAAATTATTCCAGCAAAATATTTAACTGAAATTACAAAAGAAGCATTAACCCCCTATTTATTAGAAGACTTATCACTGCCAAGTTTTAACAATAAAGAAGACATTAAAGATAAAGTTGTTATTGTGACACGAGAAAACTTTGGCTGTGGTTCATCAAGAGAGCATGCGCCTTGGGCTTTAGAAGTAAATGGCATCAATGTTGTCATTGCTGAAAATTTTGCTAGGATATTTAGACAAAATATGTATAATTGCGGGATGATGGCTATTGAATTATCCAATGAAAAAATCGCGCATTTATTTGATACCTATGCTGGCAAAAACACATCCATTACAATTGATATTGAAAATGATAAAATCATCGTAAGTTCTGAAGGCGCTTCAGAAGAGATTGATTTCAAAGTAGGCGAATTTGATAAAACGCTTGTCCTCGAAGGTGGATGGGTTGGTTACGCCGATAAGAAGTATTAATTGAAATACAACGCATAACCGTCTATAAGTTGACTTAAGCCCCCTATATAAAATATAGCGGGGCTTTTTTGGGTTCAAAGTGAGCATGAGTCTAGTTCCTATTGCTGACTATGTCCACCATTCTTTTGGAATCTCATCTAATTCCATTAAGCAATTAATCTGATGGGATAATACCTTTTTTGTAACCTGGAAGATCCCATTCGCATCACACAAAATACAAGTCGCATCTCCAAACCTGACTTGATGCGCTGCATGATTATCATAGAACGCCTGCTCCAATTTACTATATGCCGCTGATATATGCGCCGTTGTTTGATTGTAATGGCGATACATGTGGCTTTCTTTTAAGCTGCCATCCGGCATTACAATTTTAAAGAGTACTGGTTTTTCTGTCAAACGTTCTGGTACCTGTAAAATCTCTTCCACCCCATGAATAAATGTGTTACGAGCATGGTTTACGCCTAATAAAAGGATTTTCGCATTTCTTTCTCTTAAACGATCATAGCATCCACCGACTGCACAGGGCGTCGTTACCGCTTCTTCCCCTTTGACGTATTCTTTACTATCCTTACCATAGGCAGCGATGCTGTGCGTTGGATGTAACGAACGAATAACGCCCTCTCTCTTCATAAATAAATTGGTTAATATCCCAACGCAGGAGGGTTCCCTCATTGGGTCATATGCGTTATGAGACTCGCTCATATTCGCCCAGGTATGTGTAGGCATAATTAATAAACCTTCCGCTAAATATTCCATGAATGCATCAAGTACGGTATCTGCGCCGCCTAGGACTTCACCGATTGATCTCATGGATGAATGAATGAGCACGGTATCTGTAGGCTCTATACCCATTTCTTTTATCATGTTTTTTAACTCTTGCTTCGTATACATCACTCGTCCTCTTTTTCTTAGCATTTTTTATTGTC
>CALJNR010000095.1 GCA_937981575.1 uncultured Clostridia bacterium
ATCATTAAAAGCACTTTCAGGCTACGCTCTAGGTTTAGCTAAAGGCGATCTGCTTATAGATCGGCTGGAAATAAAGACAAGAGATGAATTTAACGATCTAACACTTGATATTAACAAAATTCATGATAAATTCAAAGAATCTATTACCGAGATTAAGAAAATGTCTGAGAGTGTTACCCAAAGTTCTGACAATCAGAGCACTTATCTGCTAGATAGCACTAAGGCCAGTGAAAGTATTTCGAAAGCAGTTATCAACGTATGTGATGTGATGTTTGAACTGGATGAAGCATTTGAAAGAATTTATAAGCTAAGTCATGAGATCAATAGAAGTTCAGAGAAGTTAACTTTTAACGAAGAATCAATCATGAAGAGTAGTAGAAAGGCTACACAAAATATTAAAAGGGGCTATGATCAAATCAATAAATATATTGATCTTATTGAAGAGTCCACAAAATATATCGAAGAGACTTCTAGGACGATGCTGGAGCTAAAAGAAAAATCAGCCGTTATGGAAAATATCATTAAAAACATGAACAGTCTTTCGAGGCAGACAGGGCTGCTTGCGCTCAATGCGTCTATCGAGGCAGCAAGGGCTGGAGAAAAGGGGAAGGGGTTTGCAGTAGTTGCGGATGAAGTGAAACTGCTTAGTGAACAGTCAGAACAGTTTGGAGATAAGGCAAGCAAAGAAGTCCAGAACTTTCTAAGTCAAGTTATTCAGCTTAATAGCGGCATTCAGCTGACTGCAAATAAGCTTCACGAAAGCCAGTCCTTAACAGAATCACTTATTAATGACCTAGAAAATATTGATCAGTCTTCTTATCACATTCAAGAAGACATAAAAGTTAATCGAGATGAGATTATCTACATTAACAGTAAAATTAATGATATAGCAGGGAATATTAAAGAAACAAAAGTTAAATCTAATCGATCTAAAATAGCTATTGAAGAAATATCAGCAGCTATTGAAGAACAAAGTGCAGGGTTGGAAGAAATTTCAAATACAGCGGATAGTTTAAGTGATGAAGCGAAAAGGCTTCAGCAGCTTATAAATTATTTCAGGATTTAAAAGTATAATTGTAGTATAGACAGAAGTACAAGGCAGTATAAACAGCAGTATAGATGTAGTATAAATGCAGCATAAGGAGAATACATATGGCTAAAATTATTTGTCCAGGGGAGTTACTTATTGATTTCGTTTGTGACGACAGAGATACAAAGCTTCAAGAGGGAGAGCATTTTATAAAGAAGGCAGGAGGAGCGCCGGCTAACGCATGTGCGGCTATTGTAAAGCTGGGGTCTTCAGCAGCTTTTATAGGGAAGGTAGGAAAAGATAGCTTTGGAAGGTTTTTAAAAGAAATGATTATAAGTTTAGGGATAGAAGCTGACTATTGTTTAGAAGATGAGACCTATCCCACGACGTTAGCTTTCGTTTCCTTAACAGCCGATGGAGAAAGAGATTTTGAGTTTATACGAGGGGCAGATGAAAACCTAAGGGCAGAAGATATTTGTTTTGAAGATTTTAGGGACAGTTCGATCATTCATTTAGGAAGTGCCACGGCGCTTTTAGGGGGAGAACTGTATAATACATACCTTGCATTTACTAAATTTGCACTGGAAAATAATAAAGTTATTTCTTTTGATCCTAACTATCGGGAGGCGCTTTTTGGGGGGCAGCCAGATCTATTTAGACAAAGATGCAAAGAGATTATCAAGTCTGCGGACATTGTTAAAGTATCTTTGGAAGAGGGAAGTCTTATTACAGAAGAAACAGATGAAGAAAAAATGATTGATAAGCTTCATGATCTTGGAGCAAAGGCAGTAACGATTACAAAAGGAAAGGATGGATCGGTAGTATCTATTCTTAAAGACAAAGCAGTCATTCCTAGTGTACCTGTTAAGATGGTTGATGCGACAGGCGCAGGCGATGCATACATAGGAGCTGTTTTAGCACAGATCGCTGAAGAAAAGAATCCTAAAGAAGTGATGCTTAACCTGGATAGGATGAAACATATAGTAGCTATAGCTAACAAAGTAGGGGCTAAAACAACAGAGCGCTATGGCGCTATACAGGCCATCCCCAATTTAAATGATGTGATGCAAGCTGAAAGATAAGTGCTTAATAGAGCACCGTACAAAAGATAAACAGTCAGAGGACCGATAAGGTATTCTGGCTGTTTTTGCAATCTTCGCCCCTTACTACCAAAGTAGTATATAAGAGTATACGATAGGGGCATGAAGAACTAAGCTCTTGCTGGATAATATAAAATAGGGATTACTTTAAAGAGCTGAGGTAAAGGGGATGCACAGTAAAAGGCTAATATGGATAGTACTTATTATTGGACTTATGCTAAGTAATATAGGATTTGCTGTAATGATTGGAGAAAGCTTTAATACGACTTTAGCAATACAAGATCATAGCGTGAATAGCTCTTATTCTAATGAGGAAAATTTTGTTTTGCCAGATGAAGAAATTCCATCAGGAAAAGCGGTAATCGAAGATGAAGAGAAGAGTTTAGGATGCCCGCTTTATACGGTTGGGCTGGTTATAACATTAACAGGTATAGTTTTGTGGAAAATGAAATAAATATATTGTAGCAGTAAGGACTTGGGGGCAGCTTAAAACATGAAACCTGTTATAAAGTGCATTGTTTGTCTCAGTATAGTATCAGGAGTTTGATCATGGAAGGGGAAGCTAAACTAAAAAAGGTCAGTACATCAAAAATGGTTGTTATTTATAGGTATATTTCTTTAATAATAACTTCTTATTTTTACGTTGTGACAGTACATGAACATAGTGTTGCTAAGAAAATTTTTATCATCCTAGGCATGACCATTACATCGGTTATTATGAATTATTTATATGGACAAAATAAAGGAAGTACGCAGAAAATAAGCTGGCTGATACTTGTTGAAACCATAGGAAACAGCCTGCTTCTGATTTTATCAGGTGGAGCTCACAGCCCTTATGTATGGTATGTTTTTAACACGGTTTTTGTAGCTGCAATAGAAATTGGTAGTTATTTATCCTGGATTAATATGTCTGTTTATATAGGGAGCATTATTGTTTCAAGAGGCAGCCTTCTTCTTTCTGATCTTAATACTATTTCAGGGATTATATTAGTGACAGGAGGGCTTCAGGTTTTTGTAAATTACGCTGCAGAAATAGAACAAAAAAGTAGTGAAATTATGTATGTCAATGAGCAACTTAAAAAGTCCAACTTAAGGGTTGAGGAGACACTTGAATATGTGGTCAAAATTTATGAAGCTATTCATCTATTCAGCTCTCAAAATAGCAGTAAAAGTCTTATTGATTTGATGCTGGATTATACAACACAGATTTTGAAGATCAAAGGGGTATTATTTATTAAATTCAACGAGCAGCAAGATGAATATGATTTTTATTTTAGGGAGATGAATGAGGAACTGGCAGAAGCTATTTTTAAGGCAGCTGTTAGCAACTGGCATGAGCAGAAAGTAATTCCTGGAAATTGGAAGTTCATTTTAAATGATATAACGTATGCTGTAATTACTATCAATTATTCTCATAAAACCTTTGGGATATTAATAGTGAAAGATAGTGAGATACTTGAGAAGTTAAGTTTTATTGTTCAGTTAAGCGGCATGCTTTTTCAGCAGTTTAATCTGGAGGAAATGAATGACCTGCTGCTTGTTGAACAGGAACAAAATAGAATAGCTAATGAAATTCATGACAGTGTACTGCAAAAGTTATTTGCAGTATCCTGCAACTTATTTACGCTTTCCAAATCCGTTCAGGATATGCAAAGCATTCATATAGCAGAAGAATTAGATGTTAATAGAACAAGCATTAATCATGCAATGACTGAACTTAGGAAAACGATATATGGATTAAGTTCTTATAAAGGCGGGACAAATGGGTTTAAGGATCGGCTTAACAGTTACATACAGGAGATATCTAGTTTGCATAATATAAAAATCGTTTTAACAGAAGAAGGAGATCATAGAGAATTAACGACTAAGGAGCAGACGACCTTGTACAGGGTAATATGTGAAGGGATTGCCAATGCCGTTAAGCACGGAGAAGCTACAGTTATTGAAATTATGCTGAATATGAAGAGAAGAAAAATTCAATTATTCATAAAAGATAATGGGGGAGGATTTGATCTTGAACAAGTGAAGATACAGGGGACTCTAGGATTAGGCATAAGGAATATGTATTATTTGGCTGCAGCTATAGGGGGAGATTTAGCCATTTATTCAAGGCCGCTGCAAGGCACAGTCATAGAAATGAATGTATCAAGTAAGGCGTAGAGGAATAGAGAAAGGAAAGGATATGATCCTATTAATTGTTGATGACCATCACATTGTAAGAAAAGGGCTGCTTGCCAGCCTGGCCGTTGAACAATCTTTTGAAAGGATTGAAGAAGCATCGAACATAGAAGAAGCTATGAAGGCACTCAGGATTTCAAGGCCTAATATTACGCTTTTGGATATTAATCTGGGAAATAAGGTAAATGGACTGGATCTTATTGAAAAAGCAAGAAATGAGAATATTGCTACGAAGTTTGTAGTCTTAACGTCTTCTTCGAGGAAGGGAGATTTTATTAAAGCCAAGGCATTAGATGTAGAGGGATATATTTTAAAGGATTCTAATGTTGAGGACATTCTTTATGGGTTAAAGTGTATCAGCAGGGGAAGAAGGTTTTATGACAGCTCAGTGGAAGAGCAAACTAAGCAGTCAGGCAGTGTGTCCTGGAGGGAGCTACTTACAGAAAGAGAATATGAAGTGCTTACTGAACTGGGGAAGGGGTTTACGAATACGCAGATTGCAGAGAAGCTTTTTATTACAGAAAATACAGTCAAGAAGCATATCAGCAGTTTGCTTAGCAAATTAGGGCTTACTCACCGAACTGAGGCTGCTTTATTTGCATCCAGGCAATGGAGACGGAGTGAGGATACATCATTAAAATGAATAAAGATATAGCTGTAAGTTGAGCATTGTAAGATGTGTATGAGAGAAATATAAGATGTATAAGGTCCGCAAGGGGCAGGGATAACTTTTGGTCTTCCACGCCAACCCACAGCCTACCCGAGTCAGCCCAAAAGTTACCCCTGCCCCTTTGCTAAACGTTGGACGCGTGCAAGTTTTGCACGCGTTCTTTTATGTCTATAAATATGGTACGAAAGTAGTAGGATACACTACACGAAATGGTAATGTCAGGAAGATGAAGGGAACATATAATAACATCATAGATCAAATAAGTGATTTGAAATT
>CALJNR010000096.1 GCA_937981575.1 uncultured Clostridia bacterium
GAGAATACTCACAAATGAGCAAGATGCCTATGATGCTACTCAAGAAGTTTGTATTAAAATCTGGAAACAACTTCAACATTTTAAAGGAGAATCAAAGCTCAGTACATGGATTTATAGAGTTGCTACTAATGAATGTTTAGATAAGCTGCGCAAGACTAAAAATAGAAGACATATTTCTTTGTTTCAAGTAACTGAGAAAGATAATGAAATGAAGATTATTAATAAATCTTCTGAACATGAACATGTTGAAAACATAGTAGAGAATAAATTATTACAAGAAATTTTAAAACAAGCAGTAAGTGAACTTAAAGAGGAACATCGGGTAATGATTATACTTAGAGATATTCATGAGTATGCCTATGATGAAATTGCTGATATTTTAAGTATTTCTTTAGGAACAGTAAAATCAAGAATATCTAGAGCAAGATTAGCATTAAAAAAGATTCTACAGCAAAATAAGGAACCTTATAAATCTTTTTTCGTCAAAAAAGGTAACAAGGAGGGTGAACGATGAAATGTCATGAATGTATAGAACAATTATCAGCCTATAGTGATCATATGCTAACCCAGGAAGAACAAAAAGAAGTTGAAATGCATTTGAAAGTTTGTCCGTCTTGCAGGGAAGAATTAGAGATTTTGAAAGAGATATTAGATAAGATAAGTACACTACAAGATGTTGAAGTGCCAGACACGTTACACGGGAGTATTATGAAAAGTATCTATAAAGATAAAGAAACTAAAGAAAAGAATATGCGTTTAAAAAGGTGGATGAAATATAGTGTAAGTATTGCAGCGGCATTATTTATAGTAGTCGTTCTAATAGATGAGTCTCAAATAGTAAACTATAAAAAGTCAGAATCTGCAAAGGCTGAAAGCGTAGCAGACGTGAGGATGCAAGAAAACATCATGCTTGCTGATGAGACAATAAATTCAGAATATAAAACAGCACAGGCTCCTGATTCTTTGGAAAATATAGATGAGCAATCTATAGGTATATTACAAAGTAGAGAAATCCAAGAAGAACTGTTAGAAGTATGGGAAGTTATAACGCCTGAAAAAGAAAAAGTTTTGGAACTTATTAAAGAGTATATTGGAAATTATGAGCTTCAGTATCAATACTTGTTGGATGAAGTCCCGGGAAAAATTATCATTTATCAAATAAAGAATAAAGAGGAGCTATTTAATAAGATTATTCAGATAAGTAGTATTACTAAAATCAATAAAAAAGAGTTAGAAGGAGAAGATTTAGAAATTATTATAAAATGACATCATAAGATGTAGCTTCGTACTTGACAGTAGTATAGGTTTTTGTTAAATTAAATGCGTAGGTAAATATAAGATTACGATGAAAAAGAGAAGTAATAAAAATAAGAAGTTTAAGCGAAGTTGGGATAGTGTGAGCCAATTACTACTTTTTTATGAAAGGCACTTTGGAGTAATATTTTTGAAAGAGGAATGCATATTTGCATTCAATAAGGGTGGAACCGCGGAAGATACCTTTCGTCCCTTGCTAGGGATGAAGGGTTTTTTATTTTACAAAAAAATAATAAGGAGGAAAGATTATGCAGGAAAAAAATATGCAGCAAATAGTAGCAGTTGCGAAATCAAGAGGCTTTGTATACCCAGGATCTGAGATCTATGGAGGACTTGCAAACACTTGGGATTATGGTCCATTAGGAGTAGAGTTTAAAAACAATGTAAAAAAAGCATGGTGGAAAAAGTTTATTCAAGAAAGTCGTTATAATGTTGGTGTAGATTGTGCAATACTTATGAATCCTAAAGCATGGGTAGCATCAGGGCATGTTGGCGGGTTTAGCGATCCACTTATGGACTGTAAAGAATGTAAAGAACGCTTTAGAGCAGATAAAATTATTGAAGATTTTTTAGCAGCAAAAGGAGAAGCAGCAGTTGTTGATGGATGGAGCAATGAACAAATGAAAAAGTTCATTGATGAGAATCAAATAGCATGTCCAACTTGTGATAAACATAATTTTACAGACATTCGCCAATTCAACTTAATGTTCAAAACTTTCCAAGGAGTGACAGAAGACTCTAAAAATATTGTTTACTTGCGCCCGGAAACTGCACAAGGTATTTTTGTAAATTTCAAAAATGTACAGCGTACAAGCCGTAAAAAAGTTCCTTTTGGAATAGGACAAATAGGCAAGTCCTTTAGAAATGAAATTACTCCAGGTAATTTTATTTTTAGAACAAGAGAATTTGAGCAAATGGAATTAGAATTTTTCTGTGCGCCAGGAACAGATTTAGAATGGTTTAATTATTGGAAAGATTACTGCAAAAATTGGTTACTTACTCTTGGTGTTAGCGAAGATCATATGCGTATTAGAGATCATTCACCAGAAGAACTTTCACATTATAGTAATGCTACTTCAGATATAGAATTCTTATTCCCATTTGGTTGGGGAGAACTTTGGGGTATTGCAGACCGTACAGATTACGACCTTAAGCAACATCAAGAGCACTCAGGTGAAGATATGAACTATTTTGATCCAACAACGAATGAAAAATATGTTCCTTATTGTATTGAACCTTCGTTAGGGGCAGACAGGGTAACTTTAGCGTTTCTTTGTGAGGCTTATGATGAAGAGAAGCTCGAAGATGGAGATACAAGAACTATTTTTAGATTCCATCCAGCTCTAGCACCAGTTAAAGCAGCTGTTTTCCCACTCTCTAAAAAACTATCTGAAGAAGCAACAAAAATTTATGATATGCTTTCAAAACATTTTAATGTCGAGTATGATGAAACTGGTTCTATAGGCAAACGTTATAGACGTCAAGATGAAATTGGAACACCTTTTTGTATTACAGTAGATTTTGATTCCAAAGAAGACCAAAAAGTAACAGTACGTGATAGAGATACTATGCTTCAAGAACGTATAGACATTGAGCATTTAGTAGCATATATTCAAGCAAAAATGGAGTTTTAGTAGCAAAAATTATCAAATAATGTATAACATAACTGAAAAATTTTAAAACAGTCTAGTCATTCTCAAAATTTATGGTATAATGTATGAGAAATGGAAATAATAACTAAGGTCCTTAGTATTCGTCGCCAAACTAAACTAAGAATTAGATACTATTTCATGCAGTAAAGAAAAATTA
>CALJNR010000097.1 GCA_937981575.1 uncultured Clostridia bacterium
CCTTAGCTACTTGATTTTTTTCTGTAAATCATATAGAACCTGAAGCGCTTTCATAGGCGTCAGTTCCATAATGTCTAAAGTTTTTAATGCATTAATAACATCGGTATGCTGATTTTCAAACAAGGAAAGCTGCATAGCCTGCTTAGCGTTACACTCTTCTATTGGTTTTTCAGCAGTTGCATGAGATAATGTTTTGATATTCAGATGATTGCCCTGACCTTGTTCAAGCTCCTTTAAGATAGATTTGGCACGCTCCAAAACGATAGAAGGCACACCTGCCAGCTTTGCAACTTGAATACCATAGCTGTGGTCTACGCTTCCAGGGACAATTTTATGAAGAAAAATAATATCTTCACCCATTTCTTTTACCGAAACGCAGTAGTTTTTCAGAGATGGCAGGTCTTTTTCAAGATCCGTAAGTTCATGATAGTGGGTAGCAAAAAGGGTTTTAGCACCAAGTTTTTCTTTGTCAGCAATATGTTCAATAATAGACCAAGCAATGCTTAAACCATCAAGGGTACTTGTTCCACGGCCTATTTCATCTAAAATGAGAAGGCTGTTTTGTGTAGCATTATGGAGAATATTTGAGACCTCCATCATTTCGACCATAAAGGTACTTTGACCGGAAGCTAAATCATCAGAAGCTCCAACACGGGTAAAAATTCGGTCTGCTACGCCTATTTTCGCACTTTCGGCCGGGACAAATGAACCAACCTGTGCCATGAGGACAATAAGTGCAACCTGCCTCATATAAGTAGATTTACCAGCCATATTGGGGCCTGTAAGTAGCATGATCTGATGGTCGCTGTTATCAAGGTAAACATCATTTGAAATGAAGCTATGCTCTCCCAGCATTTTTTCAACTACAGGATGTCTTCCTTCCTTAATGTGAATGACAGGCTGATCATCAATTTCAGGTTTAATATAATGGTATTTATCAGCTGCATCTGCCAGTGAACAAAACATATCAAGCTGAGCGATCTGATGGGATACAGCCAGCAGCCTGTCCATTTGAGACAAGACCTTTTCTCTGATTACAGTAAAGAGCTGGTATTCTAAAGTACTGAGTTTATCATCAGCCCCTAGTACTTCTTCTTCAACTTTTTTGAGTTCTTCTGTAATGTAACGCTCACAGTTAGCCAGGGTTTGTTTGCGTATAAAATAATCAGGCACCAAGTGCTGATAAGACTGCGTAACTTCGATGAAATAGCCAAATACCTTATTGTATTTAATTTTTAAATTTTTAATGCCTGTCTTTTCTTTTTCCTGGGTCTCAATAGCCATAAGCCATGAAGTCCCTTCTTTTTTGATTTGTCTTAATCGGTCTACGTCTTCATGAAAGCCATCCTTTATCAGGTTGCCTTCTCTTAAAGAAAGCGGAGCATCTTCCGAAATGGAAGTATTGATTATATGAAAGATATCCTCCATGCAATCAAAGCGGTGGTAAAGTCTATTTAATTTAGAAGAAGCACATGACTTAAGCAGCTTATAAATATCTGGAAGCACAGAAAGAGATTCTTTAAGTGAAAGAAGATCTTTGGCATTGCAAGTACCATAGGCAACTTTACCCATCAGCCGCTCGATATCATAGATATGTTCAAGTGCTTCAACTAAATCAGCACGTAAAAGTGCGTTGCTTTTTAATTCTTCTGTTGCATTCAGCCGTTCATTAATTTGATCAGCATGAATAAGAGGCTGTTCGATACACTTGCGGATATACCTTGATCCCATTGCTGTTCTTGTATGATCAAGTACCCAGAGAAGCGATCCTTTTCTCTTTTTTTCACGAAGTGTTTCAGTAAGCTCAAGATTTCTTCTGGTAGATGCATCTAGAAGCATATAAGCATCTACATTATAAACATCTATAGTCTGCATATGAGAAAGTGTGTTTTTTTGTGTTTCAATCAGATAGTTTAAAAGGCATGAAGCAGCGAGTGTACCTGCACCATCATTTACAAGTCCAATCCCTTCTAAAGAAGCAACTTTAAAATGTCTCATAAGGAGACTTCGGGACAAATCATCATCTAAGTAGTGACTCGGAAGTTCCTCGATAACACATGCAAATCTGTTTTTAATAAAAGGATAAATTTCTGGATGACTATAAGTTGCTTGATCTAAAAGACATTCAGAAGGTGAAAACTTTGCGAGTTCATCTAAAAGTTTTCGTGTATGCTGGGCGTCGCTGATAGAAGTAACTCGCCACTCCCCTGTTGTCACATCACTGACACTCAGTCCATAACTGTTATTTTTGCAGACTATCGCGCAGATATAGTTGTTTCTGCCTTCACTAACGGCGCTGCCTTCTAAAATAGTTCCTGGCGTGACAATTCTAACGACGTCTCTTTTCACAATCCCTTTAGCGGTGCTGGGGTCTTCTACTTGTTCGCATATGGCTACTTTATAACCTTTTTCAACGAGTTTTGCAATATAATTATCTGCAGCATGAAAAGGAACACCGCACATAGGCGCCCTTTCTTCTAAGCCGCAGTCCCTGCCCGTAAGTGTAATTTCTAATTCTCTGGAAGCTGTTTTGGCATCTTCAAAAAACATTTCATAAAAATCTCCTAGTCTAAAAAAAACCAGACAGTCTTTATGTTTTTCTTTAATTTCCAGATACTGTTTCATCATAGGTGTAACATTCATTTTTATCATCCTTAACTATTTCGCTAATTCGCCAATCAAATAATGGGTTTTTGTATCCACAATTTTAACATCTGCAAAGTTTCCAATAAAGGCTTCAGGAGCCCTAACATTAACAAGTATGCCTGTATCCGTTCGGCCGCTCAGTACAGATTTATCATTTTTGCTGATTTCCTCAAAAAGCACCTCAACAGTTTGGCCGACATATTTTTTCATATTTTCATAAATATACCCTTTGGTAAGTTCTAAAAGCTTATTAAAGCGGTTTTTTACAATTTCTTCAGGCACTTGTTCTTCCATAGATGCAGCAGGCGTTCCTGTACGTTTGGAATAAATAAAAGTAAAAGCACCTGCGTAGCGGACTTTTTCCGCAACATCTAAAGTATCTAAAAAGTCTTCATCGCTTTCGCCAGGAAATCCAACAATAAGATCTGTTGTAATTTCAATATGAGGTACAGCAGCTCTGAGCTTTTCAACCAGATCAAGATAGCTTTCTTTTGTGTATTTTCTATTCATTGCGTTTAAAATCCGAGAACTGCCTGACTGAATAGGAAGATGTATGCCTTTAGAGACATTATCACATTTAGAAATAACCTCAATTAATTCGTCACTTAAATCTTTAGGATGTGAAGTCATGAAGCGAATGCGCTTTAGCCCTTCAATCTTACTGGCCTCTAATAAGAGCTTGGCAAAACTGATAGGTGTACTTAAAGTTTTGCCGTAAGAGTTTACGTTTTGGCCGAGAAACATGATTTCTTTGACGCCATCTGCAACTAATACTCTTACCTCATTTAAAATATCATCTAGCTCACGGCTGCGCTCTCTGCCTCTTACGTAAGGGACAATACAATAAGTACAGAAGTTATTACATCCATACATGATGTTAACACAAGCTTTAAAGGCATGCTTTCTTGTATTTGGCAGGTCTTCTACAATATCTTGGTGGGAATCCCAAATGTCAATAACAGGCTCTTTGGTTTCAAAGCGTGTCTGCATGAGTTCAGGCAGCTTATAAATATTGTATGTGCCGAAAATAATATCGATAAAACTGTATTTTTTCTTCAACGTATCAAGGACAATATCTTGCTGCATCATGCAGCCGCAAAGGGCAATGATGAGATTAGGATTTTTTTTCTTGATATTTTTTAAGGCACCTAGGCGCCCATAAATTTTCATTTCTGCATTTTCTCTGACACAGCATGTATTATAGATAATAAAATCAGCTTCACTTTCTTTTGCAGTTTTTTGATAGCCCATTTCTTCCAGCATACCCTCAATTTTTTCTGAGTCTCTGGCATTCATTTGACAGCCAAAGGTTGAGATGCAGTATTTGAGATTTTTATCTTTAAGGTGCTGCGCTAGGATGTGAATAATGTCTGTCTGGCGCAGTGCTTCTTCAGTAGATATATCGATTACTTGACGTTTGCTCATGGATTGTTCTCCTTTTTCTTCTTCTGCTCTTGATATCATATAATTGGATAATAAATAGACTTTATTCCTTATGGGCTACAGCTGAGAGAGTGCCTCAAGATCTATAATTTTAATCGTAGACTTATGATAGTCGATTAGTCCGTCTAATTTCATATTGCCGAGCTCACGAGACAGTGAAGGTCTTGTTATATTCAAAAATTCAGCGAGTTCATTACGATTAATAGACAGGCATAAAGTAAAGCTCTTCGTTTTTTTGTATTCATCCATTAAAAAAGCAGCTATTTTGCTTCTTACACTTTTGTAGCTTAAGTATTCAACCTTTCGGTTTAGCATCATAGCTTTATTAGAAATGATATTAAGCATGTTAAAAATAATTTTTTGATGACTTCGACAGTTTTTTACACATCCGGCAAAAAATACTGATTTATTAATAAAGCAGATAGATACATCATCTTGTGCAATAACTGTAGCGGGCCACTCTTCGCGATCCGAAAAGGCCCCTATCTCGCCGAATAAGCTTCCTTTTCCTAAAACGCTCATAATAATACGCTCGCCTAATACATTTTCTTTAGTTACTAAAATGTGACCACTTATGACAATTCCGATACTATTTATTTTTTCGCCGGCATAAATAATAAAATTGTTCTTTTTGAAATGGCTAAGTGCCATATCTTGGTTGTTAATAAGAATATCTAATTCTTCAGGAAGGACATTATGAAATAATTTTGTATTTAACAGAATAGGTTTAATATCGTTCATCTGACACCTCTTTTTGTAACTATAGTTACAGCACTTATACTTTTTCTATTATATAATAAACTTATCAAAAATAAAACATTAACCTTAAAGGAGTGAGTATAGATGAAACGTAAAATAGTAACAATCGACAGAGAAAAATGTAATGGATGCGGCTTATGTGTCACAGCATGTCATGAGGGTGCACTTCAAATGATTAATGGAAAAGCTGAACTTGTTTCAGACATTTATTGCGACGGACTTGGAGATTGTCTGCCAGCTTGTCCAACAGATGCCATTCAAATTATTGAAAGAGAAGCCGAAGCTTTTGATGAAAAAGCTGTAGAAGAACGTATTGCTAAAAGCAAACCACAGCCAAATGTGCCTTTTCAGTGCCCTTCTACCCGTTCAAAAGCTTTAGTCAGAGAACAAAAAGAAGAAAAGGTTCTGGAAGCTCAACCTATTTCAGAAAATATTTCAAGACTTGGGCAATGGCCTTGTCAAATACAGCTTGTGCCGCCAAACGCTCCATATTTTGAAGGGGCCGATGTCCTCATTGCAGCTGATTGTACAGCTTATGCTTATGCAGGGTTCCACGAAGAATTTATGAAAGATAAAATTACACTTATAGGGTGCCCAAAACTTGACCAGGTACGCTATGAAGAAAAATTAACACAGATTTTCACTGCAAATAATATTAAAAGCGTTACTGTCGTACGTATGGAAGTGCCTTGCTGTACAGGAATTGTAACAGCTACTCAAAACGCTTTATTAAATGCTAGAAAAATCCTTCCTTTCAACATTGTTACCATTTCTATTGACGGGAACAAGCTATAATTTTTACTTAGCTTTTTAAGAAAAAATTACTAGGTAAGAAATGACTTAAAACAACTTAAACTAAAGATGAAAGGAGTTGTTTTAAATGGCAAAGGATAGTCAAATTGATAAAAAAGAAGTACGACTTAAAAAAAGTAACGGTCAAATGCCGCTCACTTCAGAAGAAGGTAAAAATCATAACCGTACAGCTAAAAAACATTCTATTAAAAGAGAAGGTTTTCAGAGCGATCATATTAACTAAATAAATTTATGTAATAAATAAAAGGTGTCCTATTTATTTTAAAAGAGAGGACACCTTTTATTTATCAAGAATAGATTATTTACTTTTGTCATATTTTATGTTTTTTAGGCATTCTATAGTTACATATGTACCCGGGCTAGATTTTTAAGTGAAAAATCTAAGATAGGGGCGGAATGTGTCAGCGCTCCACAGGATATATAGTCTACCCCTATTTGTGCAATGGCTCGTAATTGAGACTTTGAAATATTGCCAGAACACTCGATTTTTGCACGGTCATTAATCAGCCAAACCGCCTCTTTCACCATATCGAGAGGCATATTATCCAGCATAATGATTTCTGCGCCAGCTTCTAAGGCTTCTTGTACCATCTCTAAGTTCTCGACTTCTACTTCAACTTTTCTGATAAATGAATTATAAGTTTTTGCCAAGTTAACAGCCTGCCTAATGCCGCCTGCGGCATTAATATGATTATCTTTAATCAGGATGCCGTCAGATAGATTAAATCTATGGTTATGTCCACCGCCGACCTTTACAGCATATTTTTCGAACAGCCTCATGCCAGGAGTTGTTTTTCTTGTATCAAGAAGCTTAGTTTTGAAACCTTTTAACTCACTAGCTAAAGCATGAGTTAATGTAGCAATTCCGCTCATCCGCTGAAGGTAGTTAAGGGCTGTTCTTTCACCCGATAAAATAACTTTGATATCTGCGGTTAAGGAAGCTAGAGAAGTTCCAGCATATATAAAGTCTCCATCTTTATAATTTGTTTCAAACGTCACCTCACCTAGTAGTTCAAATACTCTTTTAAATATATCTATTCCGGCTAAGATGCCGTCTTGTTTGCTAATAAGATCAGCCTTTCCAATACAAGGCTCTGGCATAACAGCCTGCGTAGTAATATCCTCACTAGGAATGTCCTCTTTTAGTGATCTAAGTAAGTGATCATCCACATTGATACATTTTAGTACACCATCTTTCATAAAATTTCTCATCCTTTCTTTTAATTTCTTGAAGCAAAGCAATGTGATAGTCTTCTTTAAGCGTTTTTAGATTATACTTCTGCACAGATGCCTGAATAGGAAGGGCTGGTGAGTCGCTTTTAAGTGTATTAGCGAGTTTGACGGCTGCTCGTTTGGCAAAAACCAAGCTCTCAAGCAAAGAATTGCTTGCCAGCCTGTTGGCACCATGAACGCCGTTGCAGCTCGTTTCGCCAATTGCATATAAATACTTCATGGAAGTCTCACCTTCCATATTTACTTTAATACCTCCCATATAATAATGCTGGGCTGGCGTCACGGGGATCAGATCTTTAGTCATATCATACCCTTCTTCCAAACAGCGCTTATAAATATGAGGAAACTTCTGATGGATTTTTCTGGTCCCTAAATGTATGGCTGACAGATAAACATAAGGACTGTTAGATTGTTTCATTTGATTTTCGATAGCCATACTTACCCTATCTCTTGGAAGAAGTTCATCTACAAAACGTTCTTTTTTTAAGTTCAGCAGATGGGCTCCTTCTCCCCTGACAGCTTCAGAAATGAGAAATCTTCTCTCAGTTCCTGTTGTATAGAGGGCTGTTGGATGAATTTGAATAGAGTGGACATCTTGTACGGCAATGCCGTGCCCAAGCGCAATAGCTAATCCATCACCCGTTAGATGCGGGAAGTTAGTAGAATTTTTAAATAGACCGCCTATACCACCAGTAGCAAGGACCACTATACTGGCATAAACAGATTGCAAGCTGCTTTCAGAAGAGATAACGGCGCCATTGCAGCTGTTATTGTCAGTCATTAGATCAATCAAAGTATGAAAAGGCTTAAGTGTAATATTGGGCCTAAGTTGTGCTTGACGAAGTAACTTCGAAGTAATCTCTTTGCCTGTAATATCCTTATGGTGTAAGATTCTGGACGTGCTATGAGCTCCTTCACGCGTAAAAGAAAAGCTGCTGCCCGCTTTATCAAATTCAATACCCAAGTGGACAAGATCTTGAATGATTTCGTTTGAAGATCTTATCATGATATCTACAGCCATGACGTTATTTTGATATCTTCCAGCTTTTAATGTATCTTCGAAATAGGCTGTGTAATCCTCTGTGCTTTTGAGCGCTGCTATTCCACCTTGCGCCAAATAGGAATTACTGTTTTCAAGACTGTCTTTGGTAATGACTAGAATGCTATAGGCAGTATCGATGTTGAGAGCGCAAAAAAGTCCAGCTGCTCCTGTTCCAACAATTATGACATCATAATATTCCTGCATCATATCACCTCTTATTCAGCCAGCCGATGCATATTAACAAGTGCGGTTTTGGCTTTTGACATAATAGATTCTGAAAGTTCTATAGGTTTTGCATATGTTTTTAAAGCATTATATACTTTTTCCAAAGAAATCAGTTTCATATTAGGACAAAAAACACGATGTCCTACAGTATAAAACTTTTTAGCTGGATTTTTTTGTTTTAATTCATAAAATATACCTGCCTCAGTACAGATAATAAATTTTTCACTGGAGCTTCGTGTAGCATAATCAATAATGCCAGCAGTACTTCCGACATAGTCTCCAAGATCAATGACATCCATTGTGCATTCGGGATGAACGAGTATTTTGGCATCGGGATGTATTTCTTTAGCTTTTAAGACATTTTCAGAAGTAATGCTGGTATGGACGTGGCAAAAACCATCATGGAAGATAAAGTGTTTGCCGGGACACTTACTGGCTACATATCTGCCCAAATTATTATCAGGAATAAAAAAGATGTTTTTATGGGGAAGAGTTTTTACTATCTTCAGAGCATTAGAAGAAGTCACGCAGACATCAGATAACCTTTTGATTTCAGCATCTGAATTAATATAACAGACTACTGCTAAATCATCGTATTTTGCTCTAATATCGAGGATTGTTTCAGGATCAATCATATGTGCCATGGGGCAGTCGGCATATTCATCTGCCATAATGACTGTTTTTTCAGGATTAAGTATTTTGGCACTTTCACCCATAAACTTTACACCGCAAAAAAGAATAAGTTCTTCAGGCCTATTTAAAACTACTTTACTAAGATAATAGGAATCTCCTATAAAGTCTGCTATTTGTTGGACACTCTCATCAACGTAATAATGTGCAAGGATAATCGCATTTCGCTCCTGTTTTAATTTATAAATTGCTTGTTTTATGTCCTGCTGTTCCATAAAATATGTAAACTCCTATCTTTAATAATGTTAAAGCGATCTATCGGATATCATCACTATAACATGCTTTGAAGGTTATGGCAATACATGTGTAAAGACATATGTAAACATCCGTGGCTTTTCTGAACATCCAATAAATCAGATGGCTGATAAAAAGAATAGCTTTATTTAAAATACTTTAGCCTTAATAACGGCAAAAAGCCAGTCTTGTTTGTATAAGACTGGCTTTACCATGGATAACTTTTAGTGTTCATTTAATTTAATATCTATGCCTAATACCCCTCTTATTTGTCCAGAGGATTCTTTAATAGGAGCTGAAAGCGTGATGCATGGTGTTCTGGTAATAGCTGAAATATAAGGTTCAGATACATAATATTCTCCAGTAATACTTTTTTTAAACCAATCTCTAACACTACCATTTGCGATGCCAGCTGGCGGAATCGAAACAACAAATCGTCCTTTGTGTCCATTAGTCCATATGGCTTCGATAAAAGGGTTGGATTCCATATAGTTTTTAAGTATTTGCGCATGAACACTTTTATCAAGATTTGTGAACTGTTCATTAGAAGCCAATTGATGAATAAAAACTTTAAATTCACCGAGATACTGCATAATCGCATCGTTTTTTACAACAGATAGTTCATCAAATTTATAGTCTTCTAATAAAAGAGACAAGGTATTTGAAGATTCATTGAGCCTAGTGCTCATATCAGCAATATCTTCAATGCTACTTTTTTGTTTGTTCACAGAATCAAAAACACATTCAACACTGGCTGCCGTTTTATCTACTGCCGATTCTACTATACCAATACTTTTATCAACGCTTTGGGCAAGACGTACTTCTTCAACAGATAAGGTTGAAATATCATTAACAAGCCTTACAACTTCACCAAAAGAAGCTTTAATCTTTTCTAAACTACCTTCTATTTTTCTTGATTTATTGACGCCTAATTCTACTTTTTTTGAATTATCTTGTACATGTTTATTTACTGCATTTAGCTCGGTCTGAATACTGTCGATAAGGGCATTCACTGCTTTTACAGCATCCGATGTACTCATAGAAAGTTTGCGAATTTCATCAGCTACAACTGCAAATCCTCTGCCCGACTCTCCTGCTCTGGCAGATTCAATAGAAGCATTGAGTGCTAGAAGATGAGTCTGATCGGAAATACTATTAACTGTATCGAGGATATTAAGTATTTCTTTAGAAGTCTCATTCAGCCGAGCCACATAAGTGATTGTTGCACTCGAAGAAACTTGAATCTCGCTGATTGTATTTAAAATATCCATTATTTCAGTTAAACTGGTGTTAATCACCTCGCCTGAAGAGAGACTAATTTTTTTAAGGTCTGAAGTGGTTAATTCAACCTGATCTAAAACACTAAGAACCTCTTTAATCGAAGAAATAGTGTCAATAATATTTTCTGTTACATTGGTATTTAGATGAGCCATCTCCTCAGTTTCGGCATATAATTGCTGAGTAAAGGCATTATTTTCTTCCAAAGTCACGTAAAGGTTCTGTGATACAGAGGAAACTTGACTTGATGCTACATTTAATTCATACCCTAGTTTTTTATAATTACTCTTATGTAGATTTAAATTTTCTTTTAAATGATCTAGCTGTTTGCGGAACTTGGAATGAAGTAAAAATACAAATGTGAGTACAATGATAGAAATAATAACGCCTAATGCTGGATTTCTGCCAAAAGGAAATAAGCTGTACCAAACGATACAAATTACTATAATGATTAAATGAGATATTAAATAAAGATGTTTTTTCATGCTGGCTCCTCCTCAAAAAACAAAGGCGTTTAAACATTCATAAGAAATGTTTAAACGCCTTTGTTTAAATTTATATGATAGAGTTATTTTAATACAAATTATCCTGGAGTTCAAGCATTAATTCATTAATTTTGAGAAAAGTGTATTATTGACGTGGAGGGATAAAAGAAATTCACCTAATAATAACTTTAATCATTTAGGAATAATAAGTCATTGACATTGTCAGAGAAAAGAAATTTTCAAATCAATACGAGATTTATCATAATCCATATTCTGAATTTTATATATTTATCTAAGGAAATATCCCTTTTATCAAGAGGTGCAAAAAAAGAAGTTAGCTGCGAAAAGGTAACTTTTCGAACTAACTTCTTTTTGTTATACAGCCATGCTGTAAGTGTAGATATAGGTACTAATGATAACCAATATAAGAATAAGTGTCAGCCATTTATCTTTTTTTGATAAGTACAGGTCATCTTTTTGAACATCCAATATATTAAAGTTTTCAATAAACATCCCCGTTATCCAGCCGATAATAGGATTTACAGCTATTCCTATAATGATACATGTAACGGCTATTTGAGCTTTTGGCGCAGTCTTTACAGCGCTTAGGCCAACCTCCAAAAGCGGGATGTAAACGCCTACAATAAGTACAAGCCATAAAAGAGGCGGAAATACAGCAATATCTATAGGGGCACCTAATAACCCAAACAGGATGCTGATTATTCCAAGTATTAAAGCACTTGCAGCTATTGGCCTTTTGACAGTTGCAAGCGGAATCATAAAACTTCTCCATACAGAAGCAATTTGTCCTCCGCCCATTACTGCCCCCAGCATATTTCTAATAGATACGATAATATAAGTTTCATCCATATTAAATAATGCATTTTCAGCTTCTTCCGGATAATTTGATTCTTGAATTTTTTTGATAGCTAAGGCATCAATCGGCCACATCATAACAGCAAGAAGGGCAAAAGGGAAAGCCTTAATAAAGTTATGAAGGTTAAGGCCGAATCCTATTCCCCACTTCTCATGCCACCATATAGAAGGGTTTAGAATAGGAAGAGCTATGCCTGTTTTTAATTCAGGAAAAACACCGAATAGTGCTGATAATATAAGTGCCGCTGCAGCACAAGCTGGTATCATAAGATATTTTGCTTTTATTTTATTCAAAAAAATATAAATTATCATACCTGATAGTATAAGTATATTTGCCAAATAAGGTACTCCCCTGGTATTTGACCAACTACTTAAGTTTTCAAGTGAACTTGTTAATCCCATGAGACCAAATAGCAAAATAATACCGGCCGTTGTCCCTTGCCCATTAAGCTTAATAATTTTATTAAATCCCTTTGCAGATGATATGACCATTCCTAATATACCAATTAGCAAGCTAAGTGGTAAAGGATGCACACCAGCTAAAACAATTGCTGGTATGATGGGGATTAGCGGGGCAAGTGTTCCAGGCGGCGCCGTGTAGGGATTAAATACAGCGCAAAGTAGCATTGTAATTAATCCCCCTATTATAAGTTCAAGACGCACATTTTCAGTGACAAATGAAGTATCAATAATATTAAAACCTTTAGCCCATGCTACTGCAAAAGCAGCTACAAGAGAAATTTTACCAATTCCTCCTGACAAGGCAGGAATAATATCTTCAAGTCTTAAACCATAATCCCTAAAAGGGAAGTTAGGCTGCCATTTCTTGGGTTTATAGGATACTAAGTCTTGATATAACAAGTTCTCTCTGGAACTTTTATTCATGAATTAATCCCCCTGTTAATTTTAATCTGCAAGGTTGCTAGACATTGTTATAACAATAACCTTTTCGCCAGTTTTTACGCTGACATCTGAGTACATATTGATGACATCACAGTTTGTAATTTCTTTTATAAGCGCTGCAAGATGCTCTTGACCACTCTCAAATAATACAAGTTTTAGTTTCTTTATGAGGTCAATGCCTTCATCGTTTACAGCTAAATTTTGTTCTGACCAACTTAAAAAGCCATGCAGTCTTATAACAATAAGGTCATTTATAATTACAGTTTTAACTTCTTTCACTGTTCGACCTATATATTCAATTTCAAACCTATTGACAGTTTCCGATATCTTAGCTTCAAGTTGTTCTTTTGTCATTTCACAATCTCCTATATATGCTTATAGTTTCATAGGCATAAGTTCAATATAATCATTTATTGTACCATCATTTAAGCAACATTCAATGATTTTTCTGCCTAATGGATGAAGTTCAGGAGATAAATACTTAGAAAGCTCAGATTTGAAGAAATCAACAAGTATTTTTGCTCCAGCATCATAGCCAGCACTGCCTACTTCTGGCTGTAAGTTAGTTTGAAGGTACCCTTTTGAAAGATTAATACCATCAATTTTTAATGTTTCTAATGAATAACCTAATATTGCACATCTTGATTCTGCAATATGTTCTTGTCTAAATTTAGCACTTCCGCGTCTTGCAAGGTACTCTCTTGCGATCCACTGTGGCATAAAGCCTACTTTGTGTGCACCTACGTGCTGATTAGGAATAAGGATGTAGCGGGTTCCGGTTGTATTCATGATTTGTTCAAGTAACAAGTTGGCTTGATCTACCATTCTTCCAGTTGCAAAAGGCCAGTATGAACCTACCCCTTCACTGCTCATACCTTCAGTATCTAATATACTTGGATTATCAAATCCTCGTGGAGCTACAAGTCTCCACAACCATGCAAGGCTTGGAGGAAGAATATGGAATAGGCCTAATATACCATAAGTTGGAACTTCTTTTGTACAAACAGGCGTTCTTACACCAAAACTACGTACATCAACTTCAACAGGTTCACTTACAATATCAGGAATAAATCTTCTTGGCATAATAACCCTAGGATTTGGGCATGGCTTGCCAGGGGCATCCATAGTATGTTCCCAGATGAGGCATGTTGAATTTGGCTGTCCTTGTAAGTTTAAGAAAATAAGAGGTTCTTTTGGATGAATACAAAGATTTTCATAGTGCGGATCTGTACCATAATGATTAATATGGTTGATTCTTAAGAACCAGCCCTCTTCAGCATCTTTAACAACAAGTTTTGTACTGTCATTTTGAAGTGCTGGGTGGCAAAGCGCCATATCATCTGTTACAGGCTGAAGTTCAGAACTGTCTGAAAGCTCGATGTATGTTTTTTCTTTAGTTACCATATTTGTACTAAGCACAATATTTCCATTAAGTTCTGTATGCATTGGCTCAAGCATTTCGCTCTTACCACCGCCGCTTGCGCCTTCGTGCATGATAGTTATAACATTATCATAAGGCGTAATAACCTTAACAGTTGAAGCATGGGCTGTTACCCAATTTTCGCCTTCACCGATATTTAAGAGCACACCATAGATACCTTTTTTAGCACTTGGCCCTGGATAAAGATTATATGAGAAAAGTTCATGCATGTTTTCAAGTCTATTATGCACAACAACTTGTTTGCCATTAAAATGTGTGTGTCTAAAAGGAGGTGCAAGATAGATAATTGCTCTAGGTTTAAAATCATCTGGAACTTCATTTGCTGGAATAAATGCCTGAAGATCAGCAAGTCCGGCTGCGAAGAAACCAGCATTTAATGGAGCTACTAAAAGAGCTGGATATCCAAGTTCTTTTCCGCCTGCCATAAATGGCATAACAATAAGATTTTGGTCTTTAAGCCATTCAAAGGTAAGATCACGAAGAGGCTTAAAGTCTTCACCATAAAGGTTTTTGTATTGAGGTTTGTCAGTTTCACCATTATCTGCAATAACCATAGAATCAGGATCTCTTCTTCTCATGTATTCATCGGTATAGTTAACAACTGCACCGTTTTTGCAGCGGGCAACAGTTACTTCAACCACTTTACCTTTATTTGGCACATCATATTCCACTTCAAAAGTTAAGTTTTCACTATTTCCTAAAGCTAGATCGTATAAATGAATACGACTTTCAGGAACGACGATATCACTTTTTGATTCCAAGATACTCTTGAGTTCATCAGGAAGTATCATTTTTTGTAGAATTGTTTTGTTCATTTTAGAATCTCCTTATTTTAAGTATTTTTTAAAGCACCTAATTTAGAACCTTTGATTAAAAATGATTGTTATTGCTTAAGAACATTATATGAAGCTAACTGAAAGATTATAGGGTAGAGTTTTTGGAAATGTTTACACTCAGCATGTCAGAAAATTCGAGAAAGTATTCAATTCAATAGAAAAGGCCAGTATAAAATAACTCAACTAATTGAATTATGATATACTGGCCTATTTTACGACTGATTTAAAATCCTTCGCTTGATCTGCCATCATTTTTCATTGTTTGCAAACTTTTCTTCAATATTAGAATCCGTTACTAAAACAATGACTTTCTGACCTGTTTTAGTACTGACATCGGAATGTGTACTGATAATATTTATATCAATGATCTTTTTTATCATAGCCACAAAACGTTCCCTAACATTTTCAAATAAT
Source organism: uncultured Clostridia bacterium (assembly GCA_937981575.1). GTDB lineage: Bacteria > Bacillota > Clostridia > Lachnospirales > Cellulosilyticaceae > FMMP01. The sequence continues at coordinate 15,319 of CALJNR010000097.1, forward strand.
GCAGTACGTGCATCTTTGATAAGTTTAACTCCTTGCGGATTTTCCGAAAGATGAGTTTCAGATTTGCTGAGGAAGCCATTTAATTTAATGATAATAATATCTTGTATAATGATAGTGTTAATTTCCTTAGGACCTCGGCCCATAAACTCAACTTCAAACTTGCTAACTGCTTCGCTAATTCTAGCTTCAACTTGTCCCTTAGTCATTAGTCCATTCTCACCTACTTAATCAAAAGTCCCCTACCATAATTATAATAACTGATTATCGGCTAAATGACAAGATTTTTTTTAAGCAGATTAAAAAAAATCTCGAATTACAGTACAAGCGATGGTGGTGCATAGACTCTGGCAGCCAGCTCATTATCAAGCAAGTACAGGCCTTTGCCGTCTTTGCCGAATAATTCATATTTTTTTATAAGATCATCTGCATTTTGCTCTTCTTCACCTTGTTCTTTAATAAACCAATCTAAAAATTGTGTAGTTCGAAAATCTTTATTTTCTAATGCTACAGCATAGATAGTATTGATTGAGTCAGTTACTAATATTTCATGATCTAAAGTTGCTGTAAGCGGCTCATTAAAATCAGCGAAATTTCTTTTAGCTGCCTTAATATCATCTAGGACTACTTCTTCGCCATTATTTTGAAGATACTTTATAAATAACATAGCATGGGATCTTTCTTCCTGAGCCTGCACGTTGAACCAGTTGCCGAATCCATTTAAGTTTTTAGCTATATAGTAATTGGCAATGTCTAGATAAAAATAGGCAGAAAAAAACTCTTTGTTGATTTGCTCATTAATTAACTTTACGACTTTTTCATTTAACATTTTATAAATCTCCCTTCATCATTATATAAAAATATCTCTTACTTACCATATTTTAGCACTGAATGATTAAAAAAACAAGAATGGCTAAAGACTTACTGAAGCTTTATTTTGATAGTTATACGATATCCTTTAAAATATTTTTTATACTTTATACTTGATTAAAATCATTTAATAAGGCTAAGCAAATATTTGATACATAAAAAAGGGCAGCCAGGGAACATCCCCGCTGCGCTTTAATACTGTAATCAAAATCTTTACATAATAGCTTATTGTTCTAAAAAGACATAACGAATACTATTATCTGAAAAAGCTATAGCAAATGCAATCACATCATTATGATAAAGCTGATAAGGCTTATTCGCGTCGATACGCTTTCCATTTAGGAAAGTACCATTTCTAGAACCCTTGTCAATTAGATAATAATTATCTCCACGTTGCTCAATTTTAGCATGCTGTCTGCTGATTGGATTAACTTCTTGGCTGAATTCAAAAGCTGATTGAGGGCTTTCAGATTGATCACCACGTCGGCCTAGTGTAAACTCATTGTCTTCAAAGTCAATCACAATGGTTTTAGGTAAATTATATTTACTTTTATCATTAAACAGCTTTAAACGTGTTCCGCTTTGTGGTTCTGGAGGAGGAATCTCCACTTTGCTGTCTTTAGATGTTGAAAAGATATTGCTGAATAAATTTTTTCTTTTGCTGTCAACCCAATCTGCAGAGCCCCTAGGTAATTCAAGTTTTGAGTTGCTTCTTGATTCGCCAGAAAGTCTTGAAGCAGCAGATGAATTTGAAAAATCGGCTATTTCATCCGTATCTAAAGATTGAGCTAATGGCACTTTTTTGTTTGAGGTATCGTCAGATAAATTTTGCTTTGAAGCCATTTCAACGATTTTATCAATGTTGGCTTGGACATAATTATTTCTTTCTACTTTTTCAGTTTCTTGGGCCTTAGGCTGTGAAGCTATTTCAGAATTTGTATACAAAGAAGATTCAATAATTGGTTCAGGCTCAGCTTCGAGTAAAGGTTCCGGTTTGTATTCAGGCTGAGGCTGAGGCGCAGATCTAGGCTGAGGAGAAGATTCTCTTCTAGGCTCAGGTTTTGCCGTAGGCATCACCTTTTTTATTGGCTGAACTTGCAAAGAATCCAATATTCTCCTAAATTCTTTTAATGAAAACTTAGGTTTATAAAAATATTTATAAAGCTGAAGCTGAATGTTTTCACCACTGCTTGCATCACATTTTTCCAGAAGTTCAATGAATACCTGTTTAAGGTCAGTTTCTTTTGATCCATATTTTTTTGAAGGCAGGTAAGTAAGATGAATACTTTTTTTCTGTTCATCTAAAAAAACATATTCTGTATCAAAACAAAAGCCCGTTTTATTAAGAAAAAAGTTTCCGCAGTCTTCTAGGTATTCTATAATATTATTATAAAGTTCTAGAACCTGTTCGATTTTTAAAGTGTCTGTGAAGTTATGTAAATTAACTTTATGATTTCCTATTTGATAATTTATTTGAATACTATCATCAGCAGGATTCATTGAAAAAGGAATAATATGTTCAGGACACTCTAATTTCAATGCTTTACATGCTATATAATCAATATCTGATGATTTAATAGTCACTACATGCATTAAATCATTTGTTATATAGTAAGATAATTCACTTAAGCTTTCGCCCTCCATATTATCAGCATTAGCTATTGTTTCCACAAAGCTTTTTCTTTTTACTGCTGAAGCTTTTGCTTCTCTTTCTTCTAAACTTCCCATTAAAACACCGCCTTTTCGTATTTGTCAGAAATAATCATGTTAGCAATTTTCATATACTCTTTTGCAATGTCTGCTTGACTATATTGTAAAACTACTGGCAAACCATCATAGATACCTTTTTTTGCTACTGCTGCTTTTTTTATTACACCGATAAGATTATATTCTGCATCAAGTTTTTCTAAAATTTCTTTATCTTCTTTTATATTTGCTTCATAAAGAGTGGCTATAACGCCAATTACTTTAATTTTACTATTAACATATTCTTTAATATCAACGATTGTATCATTCAGCTGAGTTAAGCCTCTATAGGCCAGGTAATCAGTTTTAACGGGGATAATAACTTTATCAGCTGCAGAAAGTGCATTCATTGTTAAAATAGATAACTGAGGAGGACAATCAATCATAATATAGTCATAATCCTCTTCAACTTGACTGAGTGCACGAGAAAGAATTTTTTCGCGTGCAGGCCTTGATAACATTTGAGTTTCGAGAACGGCAAGATCAATAATTGAAGCAATAAGTGATAAGTTTTCAATGTGGTCAAATGTAATGATACAGTCTTTTGTAGCTACAGGAGTTTTTTCCAATATATCGCATACTGTATGTTCAACTTCTAAAGGTTCTAACCCAGCGGATATTGTCAAGCTTGCCTGGCTGTCCATATCAATCATAAGTACCTTTTTACCCTGAGTCGCTAAAGCTGCTGAGATGTTAAAAGTTGACGTAGTTTTTGTAACGCCGCCTTTTTGGTTTGCTATTGCAATAATATTTGCCATTTTAAAAACCTCTCTTTTCATTTTAAATAAAATAAGCTATTTTGCATACTATCTTTGAATAATTAGAGATTGTCATTTGATGGAGTATACTAAAAGAGTAAATTTAGCTCTTTTACAGCATAGCCTGACAGAGGCAGACTACGCCAATTTAATGAAATCTTTTCCTGCTATGTACGAAGATAGAGCAAGTGGATTGGCAAGAGGTTTTGCTGAATATAAAGTATCCACTTTTCCAATGATTTCGATATCTGTTTCTAACTCAAAATTCTTTTCTTGATTAATAACTAGTTTGAGCTTGTGTTTAATAGGATCAATGACATCATTATAGGTCAAGAAACGATTTAATTTATAGTTAGACTGCCCTGTTCCAGCAACCAGAATAAGCTGATCAACTATTTCGAAAACATTATGGTTAAAGTTATCAAGAGATGTATTCAAATCTATAACTACAATGCTTGCTATTTCATCATCTATTATAGTTTGTACCAAATGTGACAATTCGCCATGTGTCATTGCATGTGCATTAAGTTCCTGCAGATTATTAAAGAACATAATTCCCGTTTTGCTGTCCGTTTGTAAAAACGCATGTAGTGTCCCGAGTCTTTCAATATCTTCAAAATTAACTTCCTGCTGAAGATCATCTTTAGCAGCTGGATCAAAAAACAATGGTGTACTGTCTAAGTCTTCGGTATTTAGATAGAATACCTTGCGCCCGATTTTGGTACTTGCCAGTGCAACTGCCAGTGCAACAGTGGTTTTACCTACCCCGCCTGCTGGTGAATAAACACCATAAATAATAGGTTTGTTTCTTTCAGCTTCCTCATATTGAAACGTAATATATTCTAACATTGACGTAATCTTAGTATATTTATTAATAGAACGTTTAAAGGTTTCAAAGATCAAATCATCTTCATCGTAAATCGCAATTGCTACTTTGACCTTTTTGCAATTCAGTCCTTTATCATACATATCAGGGGAAAATAATAAAATATCATATTTTCCTTCGTCTACAGCCGACTTGAGTTTTGCCTTGTCAGTATACTTGATGATCTCATACATATCATCTCCTTTAGAAAGAATATAACTTTCTAATCTTCTCATGTAATCCTCATCTGTATCTGCAAGAATAATACTAATAGCCATATACCTACCACCTTTCTCATTTTTATAGAAGTATTTTTACCTTATCTCCAAATTTTAATATTTAAATAGAGGTTGAACTTTTCCTCTTATATACTATGTTATATTAATTTTAGAGTATTTGGTCTAATTAGTCAATTTGTTTGGTAATAATTCTAAAATTAATGTGATAAAAGCTAAAAGTGTTAGAACATTTACGAGACTAGACGTAGAAAAAGAACTAACATTCGCATAATTATTTTTGATTTTTAGTGGAAATAAAATATAAACAGCACATCTGCTGTATTGGTCAGTGTGCTGTTTTAATCCTAGGGGGATTAGGAAAATATTATTTGAACTTAGGCTTATCAAACGCTGGATTAAAAGCATAAAAGTTTCTAGAATCCAACTTATCTTGTACGATACGAAGAGCTTCTCCGAAACGTTGGTAGTGAACGACTTCTCTTTCACGTAAAAACTTAATAGGATCAGCTATTTCGGGGTCCTTTATGAGGCGGAGAATATTATCATAAGTAGTTCGTGCTTTTTGCTCTGCTGCTAAGTCTTCATTTAAGTCAGTGATAGGGTCACCTTTTGATTGGAAATACGTTGCAGTAAAAGGTGTGCCGGAGGCTGATGCAGGCCACTGTCCGAGCGTATGATCCACATAATATTTATCAAATCCAGAAGCTTTAATTTCATCAACGCTTAGATTTTTGGTCAGCTGATAAATAATAGCATTTACAATTTCCATATGTGCAAGTTCTTCTGTTCCTATATCTGTAAGAATACCTGTTACTTCTTTATAAGGCATTGCATATCTTTGGGATAAGTAGCGCATAGAAGCGGCAAGTTCACCATCTGGCCCGCCAAACTGGCTCATGATGATTTGAGCCATCTTTGGATTTGTGCTTGTAATTTTTACAGGATATTGCAATCTTTTCTCATAAATCCACATAAGTTATCTCTCCATTTCCCATGGCCATGGATCATTTATCCAGGTCCATTTATTTGTTGGTTTAACCATGTCTTTGGTTAAAGGGCCAAAATGTGTTGTATACTCTTCAATAGCCTGTTTTCTAAGTGCGCTGACTTTTTCATAAAATTCTAAAGCCGCTTTGTCATGTGGGTGTGTATCCAGATAAAGAATGACATCATCAACAGCAAAACTTGTTGTATCAATACATCTTAATAGTTCCTCGCGGTCAGTTTTTTTCATATTTTGTCACCTCGCATTCCCATAAAAGGCATATCGAGTTCAGGGAAAATGGTTCCTATTTTTAAGGCTCTGTTTAAGTCATATACGTTTTTCCATCTTTGCCATGGGACATAAGCCATAGCAAGAGACATTCCTTCTAAATCATCATCTTTTTGCATGATGCTCATTTTGTCTAAATCATATTTATCCATATCCATCATAGCTCCCAGTCCATGCATGTATTTAGGACGAGGGGGATTCATTTCTGGCCTATAATTAGTCATAACATACTCTCCTTTTAACATTAATACAGAAGCAGATCAGAACTTCAAATTGCATCCAGTTCTGATGTTCAATGTTATTTTATGAAAAAAATGTAGAAATGTGCTTGTATGTTCCAAAAATAACAAGATAAAGTTAAAAGAACTCTGTAAAAGAAAGAGATAATATGGCACACTCATAGAATTGTAAGAATATACTATGAAATAGGAAATAAAGTAATTGTGGGAAAAAAATGGAATGAAAATGAGAAAGGTGGTACTTAACGTTATGTATCCTGTTTATAAATATATAGGAGAAGAAGTAAAATGTGAGGAAGTTCCTGTAGCTTTTCCAGCGCAGCATCAGGAGCAGCATCCAGGACTTGAATATATTATGGTTCCAAGACCTATTTCTGAAAATCCATATTATAAGGCAAGCGGAAAGCTTAAAGGAAAGGTAGCTGTTATTACAGGCGGAGATAGCGGAATTGGCAGAGCCATAGCCTATGCTTATGCTAAGGAAGGAGCGGATATAGCTATTTCATATCTTTGTGAGCATAGAGACGCTGAGGAAACCAAAGCACGGGTTGAAGAAATAGGCAGAAGATGCTTGTTAATTCCTGGAGATCTTCAAAAAGAATCGATGTGTAAAGAAGTGATCAAAAAATCAATTGAACATTTCGGTAAAATGGATATTTTAGTTAACAATCACGCTGTTCAATATGTTCAAAGAAGTATTTTAGATATTACTGAAGAGCAGTTGGATGTCACTTTTCGTACGAATGTTTATGCTTATTTCTTTATGACAAAGGCAGCTCTTCCGTATTTGAAATGTGGAAGTTCTATTATCAATACTACTTCTGTTACAGCATTTGAAGGAGAGCCTGACCTAATTGACTACAGTTCAACTAAAGGTGCGCTTACAACTTTTACAAGATCACTTGCACTTTCACTCGTAGAAAAAGGCATTCGCGTAAACAGTGTGGCCCCAGGACCTATCTGGACACCGCTTATTCCATCCTCATTTTCGGCACAAGAGGTTAAGACCTTTGGAACATATAGTTTTCCAGTACCTATGAAACGTGCAGGGCAGCCTTTTGAAATAGCCCCAAGCTTTGTCTTTTTAGCTTCTGATGATTCGAGGTATATGTCTGGTCAAACACTGCATCCAAACGGCGGAGAAATAACAGGATCATAAAGACTAAGTATCACTAAAAAGGGCAGGCTGTCAATTTAGGACAGTCTACCCTTTTTATAAAGAGACAGGAAAGGTCATCTTACTATCCAAGGGGCAAAAGCTTCCTATCTCACATGTGGATACGTTTTTTGAATTTTTTTATACATTTTAGCGATCATAATCATCTAAGAAGTTATAATGCATATCCCCTTTGTGATAACCAATAACTGTATTGAGATTAATATTATGAATGCTTCTGAAGATATTCATTTCTATATTAGAATTGATTTGGCGGAACTTTTTGATTAAAGTCTTCATTTCCTGGCGTTTAGAACCACCACCATTATCACCAAGGGCACAGTTTTCAGTAAAGCGGCAGGCACATTGGATAAATTGAAGTTCATGGTGTCTTTTCCATGCAAGAATATCAGCTTCTTTTACAAGGTACATTGGCCGAATAAGTTCCATTCCTTCAAAGTTTGTACTATGCAGTTTTGGCATCATTGTTTTTACTTCACCACCATAAAGCATACTCATCAAAATCGTTTCAATTACGTCATCGAAATGATGGCCTAATGCTATTTTATTGCAGCCAAGTTCGCTGGCATGTTTATAGAGATAGCCACGTCTCATTCTTGCACATAAATAACAAGGGGACTCATCTACGCTTGCTACAATATCGAAAATTTGAGTTTCGAATATTTTTATGGGGATATTTAAATAGGCTGCGTTATCAATAATGACTTGCCTATTATAAGGGTTATAGCCAGGATCCATAACTAGAAATTCCAGGTCAAAACGAAGCTGCCCATGGCGCTGCAGTTCTTGCATACATTTAGCAAGCAGCATAGAGTCTTTGCCGCCGGAAATACAAACAGCAATTTTATCTCCTTCTTTAATAAGCTGATATTCTTTAACCCCTCTTGTAAACTTTGACCATATTTTTTTGCGGTATTTTTTAATAAGACTTCGTTCAATATCTTTGTAGTTTTCCATAATTTCATCCTTATTTAACATAGTAGTTTGCGATAACATTCATCAAAATAATATAAAAAGTCTTCTATCTCTTTCAACGTTGTAAGATGGCTTAAGCTTATTCGGAGTGTTGATAGTGCGCGTTTTCTATCCTTGGTAACCGCATAAACCGGCCTTGATATAGTATTCGGCGTACAGCACGCTGATTTTGTAGAGAGATATACTTCGAATTTTTCAAGCTCTGCCTGAAAATCAGAAGCATTAGCTCCTTTCAGGCTAAGATTAAGAATATGAGGAACAGCCTCTTTTGTACTATTTATGTGTACTTTGGGATATTTTGTAAGTATGTCTTTGACTTTTGAGGTTAATGCACATACATGGCTAGTACTGGTTTCTAAGTTTTCAAATACCAGTGTAAGAGCTTTGGCTGTTGCAGCAGCTAAAGCAGGCATAGGGGTTCCGCTTCTATACACAGTCGTACTGATACCGCCATGAATAAGAGGCTGAAGCGAAATAGGCTCCTTTTTAATAAGAACACCGCAGCCTTCAAGTCCATAAAACTTATGAGCTGCAAATGAAACGAGATCAACTTTAGCAAGTGACAGTGGTATTTTGCCAACAGCTTGAGTGGCATCAACGTGAAAGAAACAGTGAGGGTACTCTGACAAAAGTGTTCCTATTTCATCTATAGGCTGCTTAATGCCAAGTTCACTATCTACATAACCAATAGAAACAAGAATTGTATCTGGACGCAGTAGTTCTTTTAAGTGGCCCAAATCTATGAGGCCGTTATCTAATACATCGACAAAGTCCACTTCATATCCTATATTCTGCAAAGCTGTTACAGTACTTGTTACAGAGGCATGTTCTAAATAAGAAGTAATAATATGTTTGCCGTATTTTTTATATTCATTTGCAATACCCTTAATGGCTAAGTTATTGGATTCAGTTGCTCCAGAGGTATAAATTATTTCATGGGATTTAACGCCAAATAGTTCGGCGATCTGCTCTGTCGCAAGATCCAATCTGGACTTAGCAGATCGCCCAAGCTGGTGGGGAGAATTAGGGTTTGCAATATAAGAGGCAGAAACGTCACAAAAGGTTTTGAGTACTTCTTGATTAACGGGGGTACTTGCAGCATAGTCCAAATAAATCATAATGTCTCCTCTATTATTCTTTCAGTGTATATTAAATCGAAGGGAATGCATTTAGTTTTTCCCACTTTTCAATGTTAAATCCTACTTCTACATGATTTTCACCTATTATAAGCGGGCGTTTTACCAACATACCATTACTAGATAACAGCTTAAGCTTCTCTTCTTCTGTCATCCCATTTATTTTATCTTTTAAGCTCAACTCTCTATAAAGAATGCCGCTTGTATTAAAGAATTTTTTCACAGGAAGCTTACTAAGGCTTACCCAGTTTTTTAGTTCTTCATAAGTAGGATTTTGATCGACTATATGTCTTTTATCATAAGGTATTTGATGTGTATCCAGCCATGCCTCTGCTTTTTGGCAGGTACTGCATTTGGGATACGCTATCAATAAATATTTCATTGTATATTCTCCTATCTGCTTTTAAAAGGTAAAAAGTCAATACTATATTTTAACAAATATCACTAGGTTTTGTCAAAAAGTGATTAGTTGTAAAGACAGAGGTTCCCAAAAATGGATTCGTTTCATGAGACCTATATTTAAAAATGAGGCAATAGAGTGTTGTGTTGTTAATTATTCCTTCCTTCAAAATCTTGAAATCATAAATTATTTAAAGTAATATCAAACTAGAAGTGTTAAATAAAGTTGTCTATTAATAGTAAGGGAGCTGAGAATTTATGGTATCAAAAAGTAAAGTTGTAGTACGTTATGCTGAAACAGATCAGATGGGAATTGCCCACCATGCCAACTATCCTATTTGGTATGAGGTAGCTCGTACGGATTTAATAAAGAAAATGGGAATGACTTATTCAGAGATGGAAAAACAAGGGCTGCTTTTTCCTCTATTGGAGTTACATAGTAAATATATAAGTGCGGCTTATTATGAAGATGAACTGATTGTAGAAGTAAAAGTTAAAAATGTTGCAATGGTCAAGATAGAATTTGACTATAAAATTTATAGAGAGCCTGATAAAAAAATAATCAATGAAGGCTCAACTATCCATGCATTGGTAACGAAAGATCTAAGACCTGTTAATGCAAAAAAGGTATTTCCAGATGTTTATCAAAAACTTTTAGACGCTGTAGAAAGGCCTTTATTAGGCAATGAAAGCGAATTGTAAAAAGATGGTGCTATGGATGGAAAAGATTTTCTATCGAATCTATATTGCAATTGTCTTGAAACTATTATACAATTCAAGATACATTTTAATAAATAATTTTTATAATTAATAGGCTTTATCTATCATGAAGTATTTATAGATAGTGATGATATTTATAAAAAGGGGGATGGATGAAATGGCACAAAAAATTGGTTTGCCCGATCAACAAGGATTATACAATCCGAGTCTTGAAAAAGATAACTGTGGTGTTGGTTTTATTGCGAATATTAAAGGCCAAAAAAGTCATGATATCGTTGAAAAAGGGCTAGAGATTCTTATTAACCTGACTCACAGGGGAGCTACAGGCTGTGATGAAAACACTGGGGATGGTGCAGGTATACTGACACAAATTCCTCATGCATTTTTTGAAGCTGAATGTAAAAAGAGCAAAATTAGCTTGCCAGCTGAAGGAGACTATGCGGTTGGTATGCTTTTTCTGCCGCGTGAATCAGATGAACTCTTAGAATGCGAAGGTATTTTTGAAGGAATTATTGCTGAGGAAGGGCTTAAACTATTAGGATGGAGAAATGTACCTGTTGACCATAACAGTATTGGAGAGATCGCTAAAGGAACAGAGCCGCTTATTAAACAGGTTTTTATCGCGCGCGGAAGTCTGAATAGTGAAGTGTTCGAAAGAAAACTTTATATTATAAGAAAGCTTACGGAAAAAGCAGTACGTCAGGCTGCTATGCATAATAAAGGGTATTTTTATATACCAAGTTTATCAAGCAAAATTATTGTCTACAAAGGACTTCTGCTTGCTGAACAAATTGGTTTCTTTTATAAAGATTTAAAGAACCCTCTTTTTACAAGTGCCTTAGCCCTTGTTCATCAAAGGTACAGCACGAATACTTTTCCGACATGGGATTTGGCACAGCCATTTAGATATATTGCTCATAATGGTGAAATTAATACTATCAATGGTAACCGTAATTGGATGCATGCCCGAGAAGGTGTTTTGAAATCAGAATTCTTTGGCAGCGATATCAAAAAGCTGTTTCCTATTATTACACCAAACTGCTCAGACTCTGCTTCATTTGATAATGCTTTTGAACTGCTTGTTCAAACAGGACGTTCACTGACTTATGCAATGATGATGCTTATTCCTGAAGCATGGCAGAACAATACAAGTATGGACAAAGAAAAACGAGCTTTTTACAACTACCATGCAACGACTTTGGAGGCTTGGGACGGCCCGGCTGCTATTGCGTTTACTAATGGTTCGCAGATTGCTGCAACGCTTGACCGCAATGGGCTAAGACCTGCGCGTTATGTTGTGACAAAAGATGATACAGTTGTGCTTGCTTCTGAAACTGGTGTTTTAGAAATAGAGCCGGAAAACGTAGCCTATAAAGGGCGGATTGAGCCTGGCAAGATGTTTTTAATCGATCTTAATGAAGGCAGAATTATTGGAGATGATGAACTAAAGCGGACAGTTTATCAAGCTGACGACTATTTATCTTGGCTTGAACGTAACAGAATGACTTTAAAAGATCTTAATGCCCCTACTTATTTGCCAAAAGAAGACCATGACACGCTTTTGCAGAGACAACAGGCTTTTGGATATACCCATGAAGATCTTAAGATGATCTTAGCCCCTATGGCTCAAGACGGCAAAGAACCTGTCGGCTCTATGGGGACAGATACCCCGCTTGCCGTTTTATCGGATAAACCGCAGCTGCTTTATAATTATTTTAAACAACTCTTTGCACAGGTGACTAATCCGCCAATAGATCCTATCCGTGAGGATCTGGTTATGAGTTTGGTATCTTTTTTAGGGCAAAGTGCAAATCTTCTTAGTAACAAAATACAAGATTTTTCAGTTATTCAGCTTGAGCACCCTATTCTTACTAACGAAGACCTTGAGAAACTTAGTAAGCTTAGTACGGCACACCTAAGAGCCACCAAAATCCCTATTCTTTTTAAGGCACCAGGCACAGGAAGCGACCTTGAAACAGCACTTGATATACTATGTGAAAGGGCTAAATCAGCTATTTTAGAAGGTTATAATGTACTTATCTTATCAGATAGAACCCTTGGGAAATATCATGCCCCTATTCCGGCACTTCTTGCAGTAAGTGCGCTTAATCACTATCTTATTAGAGAAAAGCTGCGTACAAATATTAATATTATCGTTGAAACAGGCGAAGCACGGGAAGTTATGCATATGGCACTTCTGATTGGCTATGGTGTGACGGCTATTAATCCATATCTTGCATTCGAAACAATAGATCACCTTATAGATCAGAAGCTTTATTTGGAAGATATAACAAAAGAACGAGCACACTACAACTATATCAAGGCGATTAACGGCGGTCTGCTAAAAGTCATTTCTAAGATGGGAATTTCTACTATTCAGAGCTACAGAAGCGCTCAGATTTTTGAAGCCATTGGCTTAAACAGCGATATTGTGAGCAAGTATTTTACAGGAACTGCTTCACGTATCGAAGGAATTGGTCTTGATATCATTGCTGAGGAAGCGATCAAACGCCATACTGCAGGTTATGCCAAATTACGTAATCCCCTTGATGCACTGGAGCAAGGTGGGCAGTATCATTATAGAAGAGATGGAGAAAAGCACTTATTTAGTCCAGAAGCTATTGCAAAGCTTCAGCATTCTACGCGGTCAGGTAATTTTCAAACTTTCAAAGAATACTCTGAAACTATCAATAATCAATCTAAGGCACTTTGTACAATCAGGGGCTTACTAGGTTTTAAAAAGCGTGAATCTATTCCACTGGAGACAGTAGAGCCTGCTGCCAGTATTGTTAAGCGTTTTGCTACAGGTGCAATGAGTTTTGGCTCTATTAGTAAAGAAGCACATGAAACCATTGCAAAAGCTATGAATGCTATTGGCGGGAGATCTAACACTGGTGAGGGCGGTGAAGATAAAGCAAGATTTTTAGATGACAGACGCAGTTCGATTAAACAGATCGCTTCAGGAAGATTTGGGGTAACCACTAGTTATCTTGTTAATGCAGATGAACTGCAGATTAAAATGGCTCAGGGGGCAAAACCAGGTGAAGGGGGTCAGCTTCCAGGCAAAAAGGTTAATGAAGTTATTGGTAAAGTCCGTCACTCTACCCCGGGGATTGATCTTATTTCACCGCCGCCGCATCATGATATTTATTCTATTGAAGATTTGGCACAGCTTATTCATGATCTTAAAAATGTTAACCCGCTGGCGCGTATTTCAGTGAAACTGGTGGCAGAAGTTGGTGTAGGAACGGTTGCTGCCGGGGTTGCTAAAGCTAAAGCAGATGTTATTCTTATTTCGGGTCATGATGGGGGAACAGGGGCCTCTCCTCTCACCTCTTTAAAGCATGCCGGGGTACCTTGGGAATTAGGGCTTTCAGAAACCCAGCAAGTCCTGCTGCTTAATGACTTGAGAAGCCGAGTAAGGATTCAGACAGATGGGCAGCTGAAAACAGGCCGTGATGTGGTGATTGCAGCACTGCTTGGTGCTGAAGAGTTTGGATTTTCCACTGCTCCGCTTGTTGTATCGGGCTGTATTATGATGAGAAAGTGCCATCTTAACACCTGTCCGGTTGGTGTAGCAACTCAAGATCCAGAGCTAAGAAAGAAATTTACAGGAAAGCCAGAGCATCTTATTAAATATTTCTTTTTTGTAGCGGAAGAAGTTAGAGAATTGATGGCAGAACTTGGTTTTAGAACATTAGATGAGATGATCGGCCGAGTGGATGTCCTTGAAGTAAATGATGCTGTAAGACACTGGAAAACACAAGGCGTAGACTTATCGCCTATACTGTATAAACCTAATTTGCCAGCACGCATCATTGGACGTAAAGCTATCGAACAAGATCATAATATTGATAAAGCACTCGATCATCAATTAATTGAAACCGCACGAAAGGCACTGGAACATGGCACACCGGTAAAAGCTGACTTTTTCATTAAAAATGTTAACCGTACAGTAGGCACCATGCTTAGCGGCGAAATTGCAAAGCGTTATGGTGATGAGGGTCTGCTAGAAGGTACAATCACCTATGCATTTACAGGCAGCGCAGGTCAAAGTTTTGGAGCTTTTGGCGCCCATGGACTAACGATGATACTTGAGGGAGATGCTAATGATTATGTTGGCAAAGGCCTGTCAGGAGCAAAAATTATTATTAAACCAAACCAAAAAGCAACCTTTAAAGCAGCTGATAACATCATTGCAGGCAATACACTGCTTTATGGGGCAACCAGCGGAGAAGTGTATATTAATGGATGTGCTGGAGAACGTTTTTGTGTACGTAATTCCGGGGCTAGTGCAGTTGTTGAAGGCATTGGAGATCATGGCTGTGAATATATGACAGGCGGCCGAGTGGTTATACTTGGCAGTACTGGACGAAACTTTGCTGCTGGTATGAGCGGCGGAATCGCTTATATTTATGACGAGGATAATACTTTTTCCACCAAGCTAAACCGTGAATTTGTGGAGCTTGAGAAGCTATCAGATACAGAGGATGAAGATTTTGTAAAAGATTTGATTGCTAAGCATGCAGCTTATACAGGCAGTGAGAAAGCCGCTCTTCTTCTAGCGGACTGGACTTTGGCGAGCAAGAAATTTTATCGTGTGATTTCTAGTGCTTATAAAGCTATTCTTGAAAATGATAAACAAGAAAACAAGGTAGGATAAGGAGGGATAAAATGGGAAAAACAACAGGCTTTAAAGAGTATGAACGTAAAAATTTTGCTAAACGTCCTGTAGAAGAACGTTTAGGAGATTATAAAGATGTCTATATCCCACTGGGATATGATGAAATGCAGATTCAAGCAGCAAGATGTATGGATTGTGGTGTTCCCTTTTGTTCCTCAGAAACGGGGTGTCCGCTTGGGAATACCATTCCGGAATTTAATGATATGGTTTATAGGGGGCAATGGAAAAAGGCCCTTGAGATCTTAAGACAAACTAATAATTTCCCAGAATTCACAGGGACAGTCTGCCCTGCGCCTTGTGAGACCGCTTGCGTTCTTGGGATTAATAGTAATCCTATCGCTATCAAGCATATTGAATTAAGTGTTATTAATCATGCTTATGAAGAAGGCTGGATAAGTCCTAACCCGCCTATTGTTCGAACAGGAAAAAAGATAGCTGTTGTGGGGTCCGGACCTTCTGGACTTGCTGCTGCTGACCAGCTGAATCAAGCAGGACACTGGGTAACAGTATTTGAGAGAGGAAATAGGATTGGGGGACTTCTTACTTATGGTATACCCGACTTTAAGTTAGAAAAACACGTTGTTGACAGGCGTATAAAGCTTATGGAGGATGAAGGCGTAAGTTTTATCACGGATACATGGGTAGGCAAAGATTATCCGGCCGAGAAGCTGCTTAAAGATTTTGACGCTGTCGTTTTATGCGGCGGGTCCACTCAGGCCCGTGATCTTCCAGTTCCCGGTAGAAATCTTGAAGGGCTTTATGTAGCAATGGATTACCTTAGACAGCAAAATGAGCGTATTCAAGGGTTTTCAGTTACTGGAAAAGATATCACAGCAAAAGATAAGCATGTTGTTGTGATAGGGGGCGGCGATACTGGCAGCGACTGCATCGGCACGGCCCTTAGGCAAGGCGCTAAGGCAGTCTATCAATTAGAAATTATGCCAAAACCGCCAGTTGGCCGTACAGAGCAATATCCTTGGCCAAACTACCCTATGCTCCTGCGCACTTCAACTTCACAGGAAGAAGGAGGAATCAGAGATTTCTCAGTCAAAACAGCAGCTTTCAGCGGTAAAGACGGCAAGGTTAAAACACTTCATGCCGTTAAGCTGGATGAAAAACTTCAAGAAATACCCGGCAGTCAATTTGAAATACCTTGCGATCTCGCCCTTTTTGCAATGGGCTTCTTACATCCAGAACATGAAGGCATGTTGCAGGCGTTAGGGACAGCGCTTGATGGAAGAGGAAATGTAAAAACGGATTGCCATTACCAGACATCTGTTCCTAAAGTATTTGCTGCAGGTGATATGAGACGCGGACAGTCCCTTGTCGTATGGGCTATTTCAGAAGGCAGAAAAGCTGCTAAGGCGGTAGACCTTTTTCTTATGGGAAGTACAAATCTTAAATAAGTAAACAAAATCCCCCTAAAAGAGCCTTCACTCTTTTGGGGGGATTTTATCATCTTTATAGTGGTCCAGCTCAAAATCTTTAAGCTGAATATTGAGTGCATTAATAGAAATTTGAACCTCCATGACCAAGAGTCCTAGGGAAATAAGAAGTAATATAAGGCTCAAGCCAAAAACAATGTTTGCAGAAAAAGCACCACCTGCATAGATGAGAAACATGCTCATCACACAAAAGAAAAAACTTAAAGCGCCAAATATCTGCATGTTCCTTATAATGCTTAACCTTTTCCTTAAATTATGGATTTGATCTTTTAAAGAAATATCAGGTTCTTTAGTATACTTAGTATATAAATCGCGCACGAGTTGCGCAAGAACGATAAAGCGATTGGTATAAGCCAGCATCAGAAGTGATATAGCGGGAAAAAGAAGTGCAGGCGTTGTTAAAGAAAGTTCCAAGGTAATCTCTCCTTTTATCTTATTTGTTTATTTTTTATTGATTTTACCTATCTTCCTCACTCAGCATTTAGTTATCCCTGTTTTTTTCTCCTTGGCAATGCCTCCGGACATATGGTTAAGCTCTGAACCTAAAAACCCAGCTCTTAAAACAGAATCTTCACCATATTTGTTTCTAATTTGGTCAATAGCCTTATCTAGTTTTTCATGCTTATCATATTTGAAACGATCAAATAAGTTGTATTGATAGGCTGTAGACTGGGACAGCTTACTGGTATGAATGCCGATTTGTCTTAGGGGAGTCACCTGATCCCAGAGCTCATCTAGCACTTTGCAGGCATAGTCATAAATTTCTGTCGTAACATGTGTTGCAGAGGTTAAAGTCTTTTGATGTGAGGCATAATGAAAAGAATGATCGACTAAAGTTACAGCAATACATCCGGCTTTCATATGATCAGCCCTTAAACGCATACATACCGTTTCGCATAAAGAAAGTAAAACTAATTTTGCATCGTAAGAAGAATAAACATCGAAAGGAATGGTTGTTGAATTGCCATAGCCTTTATTTGGAAGGGCATGGTGCATAACTTCCATACAGTCAATACCATTTGCATACTGGTGAATCACTTCCCCATGCTTCTTAAAATGTGCTTTCAGAAGATTAACATCTGCCTTAGCCAATTGTCCTATTGTATGAATGCCAAGCAGTTTAAGCTTTTTTTCTGTGGCTTTGCCCACGAAAAATAAGTCTCCTATGCGAAGAGGCCACATCTTCTCTTCTATTTCCTCGGTAAAAAGTGTATGCACCAGATTTGGCTTTTTAAAATCACTGGCCATCTTAGCCAGAAGCTTATTAGAAGATATGCCAATGTTCACTGTAAAACCTAATTCCTTATGAATTCTGTCCTTTATAGAAGAAGCCAGCTTGATAGGAGGACCATATAGCCCTTCTGTTCCTGTTACATCCATATAAGCTTCATCAATAGAATATTGCTCAGCTAAAGGGGTGTATTCCTTTAATATGGACATAAAGGCCTTGGAACATTTGATGTAGAGGTCATAGTTAGGCTTTACAAGGGTTAAATGGGGACATTTATTTAAGGCAGACAAAACAGGTTCTCCTGTTTGAATATTATATTTCTTGGCGGGAATCGATTTGGCCAAGATAATTCCACGGCGTTTTTCAATGTCCCCCCCTACTGCTGAAGGTATTGTTCTTAAATCAATAGATTCTCCTAGAATACTCGTTCGATAAGCAGCTTCCCAGCTTAAAAATGCAGAGTTAACATCAAGATGAAAAATAATAGAATGATCCATAACCGCCCCGCTTTAATATAAGATTTTTCGAATGGTCCATTTGTGGGCTGCCACATGATAGCGTAATTCTAAAAGCTGCTCTCTTTCACCCGTTATCATTACCTTACAGCGATAATCCAAAGTCTTAGTCCCAGCAAAGTTGTTTTCCATGGAACAGACAATGCTTGTAATAGGAGCTGTTATCAGGTTATGATTTTCATCTTTCAGTCTGATTTTTAAAGGGATAATAGTTCCTTCAGCGTCACATTTAGAAATAGCTTCAATAGGGATATTGCTTAACTGCATAAAACCACCTCACAACATCGAACATATGTTTGGTTAAATTATATCAAAGAGGAAGATTCTTGTAAACCCAAAATAAAAGAATCTTTTAGTTAGATGATGTAGTTAAAGGTGTAAGCTTTACGAACTTTTTTTCTTACATCCCAAGTGCATTGCATGCCTTTAGGAAAGGATACCAGCATGCCTTCTGTAATATGGACAGTTTCCTTTTCAGCAGTGACGTATACATCTCCTTCGAAAACGTAAGCAGTTTCCTTTTCAGCGTATTCCCAGTCAAATTTGCTAGGTTCACATTCCCAGATGCTCCAAGTTTCTATTCCAAGTTTTTTGGCTTCTTCTAGAGCCAGTTTCTTTATCAGTATTTGTCCCAAAATGATCATCCTCTCATTAAATTTCTTTTATAATTTTTATACGATTTAACGATAAAATTATATCTTAAAGTATCTAAACATTCAATAGAGCTTCCTAAGGGATTAGATAGTCTTGAAGATATGAAGCATATGATGAATTCTTTTCTTTTATACATAAATAAGCCATAAGCATGAAAGAATACTTTTAGCGGGAGTTAACAAACCTTATATAGAAATAATCGGAGGATTAATGATGGAAGAACAACAGAACTTTTTTACTTGTAAAAAGTGCAAAAACCTAACGGAGATGATTAAAGACTCAGGAGAACGTATGGTATGCTGTGGTGAACCGATGACAAAGCTTATTCCAAATACAGCTGAAGGGTCAGCAGAAAAACATGTGCCTGCTGTAACGGTATCAGACAGAACAGTCAGTGTTGAAGTTGGAAGTATTCCGCACCCCATGCTTGAAGAACACCATATAGAATGGATTTATCTTCAGACAGAAAAAGGACGCCAGCGCAGATTTCTTCGTTTAGATGAAACAGCAAGCGCAGTTTTTGAACTTGTAGATGATCGCCCAATAGCAGCTTTTGAATATTGTAATATTCATGGCTTATGGAAATCAGACATTAATGACTTCTAAATATAAAACCTCTTAGACTCAGTAATTGATCTAAGAGGTTTTATCAATAAACTTTATTTGGAGAGCTTTTCTGCTATTTTAGAGCTGGTTAAAGTTTTAGAGGTTTTTGCAAAGGTTAGAAAACTTGCTAAAACGAGTAATACTGCTGATATAACATAAGACACATAATAAGTATGTGTACTGTCAAAAATCTTTCCTGCGAGCAACGGCCCGATTATTCCTGCAAATCCCCAAGATGTAAATACCAACCCATAATTTACACCTAAATGCCTAGTGCCGTAATGGCTGGTTACAGCTGCTGGAAATAAAGAAAATAATGCACCATATGTAAGTCCTGTTAAAGAGACACCTAAAGCAAGTAATACAGGGGAAACATATTGATTAAAACAGATCATATTAACGGCTTGAACTAAAAATACAACACACATAGCTTTTGCATAGCCAAACTTATCAGAGAGCATTCCGCCCAGTATTCTTCCTAAGGTATTGAAAATAGCCAATATGACAACTAAATAATACCCATTCTCCCATTTTGCCTGCTGTTTGGCGATACTTGTAATATGTCCAATAATCATGAGCCCTGCAGATGCAGTAAAAGCATACATAATCCACATTTTATAAAAAGCAAAGGTTTTAAGCATTTCTCTCCAACTATAGTCTGCTTTAGGCGCTGATTGGTAAGCTTGCGCTTGTGGATGGGAGATTTTGGAGGTATATTCAGGCGAAGGATTTATTAGAAATTGAGATAAAATAAGTAATATAGCTAAGGCGCTGATGCCAATAATAATAAATGTTTGAGATACGCCATTTTTTGCAATAAGCATTTGAGTAAGAGGCGATATATAAACGGCCGCAAAACCTACCCCAGAGACAACAATCCCAGATATTAATCCTTTCTTTTCGAGTGGAAACCATTTTACTGCGGGAGGTGTTGTCGCAGCATAACAAAAACCTATGCCGGCGCCTCCCATAATCCCAAAAGTTAACATCATTAAAAAAGGATCTTTTACAATGCCCGAAAGCATTAAGCCACTGCCTAAAAGAATACCTCCAAGTGTAGAACCAAGCCGTGGCCCTTTTACATCCTGAAGTCTGCCTGCAAAAATCATTACTAGTGCAAATGAAGCAATACACACACTATAAGGCAATGAAGCCTCCAGCGTTGTCCAGCCCAATTCCTTGATTAAAGCCTTACTCATGATGCTCCAAATATAAAGCACCCCTAATATTAAGTTGATTCCTGTTGCTGCTGATGTTACGATCCATCCCTTCGTATTTTTCAAACTTATCCCCCCCGTTTTTTATAGCATGATAAGTGTAGTTTTATCTAACCTTAAACGTATCATGTTTATCTGTTTCTAGTTCTATATCTCATTTTATATTAAAATCAAAGAATTTTCAATGAATTGTTAATCTTATTAACTTATAACGTAAATTTAATCAAGGTATTTAGATTATTTTTAGAACTTAGCTAATAAGAGTCAAAGAAAAAGCTCTCAGGATTTTCTATATGAAGCAGTTCGGTAAGAATCATGATCTCTGAATAAGTCCAATCCATAGTTCCACTAATTTTTCGCGTTAAAGTTTGCTTACTTATGCTTAACTTTTCAGATAGTTCATTGAAGGTTATGTTTTGAGCATTCATAAGTGCATTAATCTTGTTTGGCATCGATTTTCTCCTTTGCTTAGGTTTATTTTATTATAACAGCTTTAATAGATAAGTATGCCTTTTAGTATAGATATAAAAGCATAAATGGATTATTAAAGTGTAGAACAATGTTTAGAATATATTCTTAAAGATCTGTTTTGAAGGGTTAAAGAGCCCTAGGATATTATTTATCCCAGAGCTCTTAATCGTTAACTGTTATTCAGATAATGATAAGGTTTAACCAATATGACAGCATCAAAGCCATTTAAATATAAAGGCTACAGGGAGGCTGTTAAACATAACCCGCGTATAACTTTAGATGAGAAATCCTGCAGCTAAAACCATTAGCACGATAAATGGTGCAGGGATTTTCTTTATAGACAGCAGGACTATTGTAAGAAGCATAACAATTATATTATCCATTGTAAATCCACTTCGCTGCATCAAAATGATGGCAGCTACAGTAATTAATCCCCCAGCAACAGCATTAATACCCTTCAGAGAAACCTTTATGCCTTTGATTTTCTTTAAGCTTTCCCAAATAGGATAGATAAAATAAATTAAAAGAAGCCCTGGAAGAAAGATTCCAATGCCCCCGGCAACAGCCCCTGACACTTGCTTAAGCAGGCTGCCGCCACGAGCTGCCATGCCACCGGCGTAAGCGCTAAAACTGAACATTGGCCCGGGCAGTCCTTGGACAAGTCCATAGCCAGTCAAGAATTCTTGATTTGTCATAAACTGATTAACTTCTACTAACTCACTATACATAACAGGAACGACTACCTGCCCGCCGCCGAACACCAAGTAACCATAACGGTAAAAACTTTCAAATAAATGAACAATACGATTATCCCATACTAACGTGAGCAGAATACTTCCAGCAGTGAAAATAACAAATGCAATCAAGTAGCCCCAGGGAGGATTAAGTTTTACAGTATTCCATAAGTCTTTTTCTTTTGAAGTTAGAATACTTACAATGCCCCCTACGACCAGAACTAATGGGAAAACCCAAGGTTCACGAATAAAATAAGTCGTTAATCCCCCAAGAAGCAATAGTCCTAGAGTAATCTTGTCAGTCACTACTTTACGTCCAATATGAAATGCAGCTACGACAATAAAGCCAACTGCCATGGGCCCAATATAGCGCAGCACAGAATGAGAGATATTCATACCTTCTAAAAACTGATATAAAAATGAAAGTAAAGTCATAGCAATAAGTACAGGTAAAGCCCAAACCAACATGGTCAGAAAAGCTAGCAGCGGCCCGCCTATTTTATGCCCAATAGATACGATAGTCTGTGTACTGGTTGGGCCTGGAAGAATACTGCATAAAGCAATTAATTCAACAAGTTCCTCTTCATTTAGGTACCCTTTTTTTATAACCATTTGATCTGTAAAGACACCATAATGCGCTTCCGGGCCTCCATAGGCGCCCAATGAGCAAATGAATACATCTTTTAAAAAGATTCTCCAGCTTATCTTATTTTGATTTTCCAAGTTTTTATCTCCTTCCAGGTCTATTAATTGTTTCACTTTCAGAGGAGCTAGCACTACTTCTACATGTGTTGTATGCAGAACTTTGTGAAAGATGATTCTGCTAAACGATATCAAATACCGATATCGAATTTATGCAATTAAATTATACAGGAAGTATAAGTAAAAATGCAAGATAAAACCGAAGGAAAATTTATCTTCATCTTTTTTACTGCTATCTTTTGTTCCCTTATAGAGTTCAAAGTCTATGATGAGTCTAGGTTCTTCCTCTATTAAAGACACAAAGGCTGCGCTATGAAAATAATGTATTTTTTTATTTCTTGTCATAGTCGTACAGCATTTATTCTCTATTCCCTTTTGCGTACATATCCCTATTTATTTACTATCATGTGGTCAGTCGTTAATAGCCTCGATGCCAAGCCGTTTAAGCGCATCAAGGTGATCCCGCATTTTCTGCAATTCCTCAGAAGAGTGTCCATCCCAATCCAAGACTTCGCCTACTACTTTCAGTGGTTGCCTGGTGCGGTAGGACCGCGTTGGATTCCCAGGGAACTTTTTATCCGTGAGATTGGGGTCATCTTCGATGCAGCCAGTGGGTTCCACACGATAAATCCGACCAGGTTCATCGCCCAGCGCAAGTTCAGCTCCCCATATGGCCGCATCTAGTGTCGCAGTCAGATAGACGTAGTTAGCCTTCTTTCGCTCCCCATAATTTGAACTATAGCCGGGTTCCAACGAATCCCCGACCTTTAAATCGGCTTTTGTACCGTGGTAGAAAGGTCCGGTGTCCAGGGATTTATTCATTAATTGCGCTAATCCAGTTTCCGTTGTCAGCTTTTCAAGATTATCAAATATTTCCTCTTCGCCCCAGTTCCACCATTGAAGCTTTAGCAAGAATTCAACCTTTTCATCACTAAATCTTTTTTTGATACATTTAGCTGGGTTTCCACCATATATTGTATAGGGTTCAACACTTTTTACTACTGTTGAGTTAGCGGCAATAATCGCACCATCACCAATTTTAATGCCTGGCATAATGGTAACATTTTGTCCAATCCATACATCATTCCCAATCACTGTATCCCCCTTGAATGGTAACTGCTCTACTGTTGGAGTAACCTTTTCCCAGCCGCCACCAAAGATATTAAAAGGGTAGGTTGTTACGCCATCCATCCTATGATTTGCTCCATTCATAATGAATTTAACGCCCTCTGCTATTGCGCAAAATTTACCTATGATTAGCTTATCTCCTAAAAATTCGTAATGATGCTCTATATTATCATAAAATTTCTCAGGTGACTTTTTATTATCACTATAATAAGTATATTCTCCAATTTCTACATTCGGGCGTTTAGGCAAATTACTTATATAACAAACTGTTTTTATGTTTTCATTTGGATATAGTTTTTTCTTATCTGGCCCATTCATAGGCTATACACTCCCTTTCATCTTTTAATATATTTTTTACCGATTCATATTTTTTATGAGAACTACATAGATTCCAGTCGATTAACTTCCCTATTTTATTTGACTCCTTAGCAAACCATATTCGTCAAATTTATCCACTGGAAGACATGGGGACGTTTCGTGCGTCTTATCTTGTTGCTCTTTTTAACTATTTTTTTACCTATTGATGCTGGTACCTATTTCCTCATTCTCTTCTTACAGTAAACGAACATGATTATCCATCAAGCAGTATACATACAACCTAAATCTTCCACTAGTTTTAGCTTTTAGGCGCTTTTCAATAAACACTCTTCGATCTTCCTATTCTAAAGAAGTATTTCTTTCGTCTATCCCCTCAGCATTATATGATAGATTCCTGTACTACTCTTTTTTCTTGTTTGTCTAGCCATTTATCACACTATTTTAGAATAGTATATTGGAGTTAAAAAGACAATCGAAGCGTCCCCATTGTCTTTAAACAATCAATTGCTTTTTATAAACTGCTGTCTCTTTATTGTATTTAAAGCCATTTGTTTCTAAAACCTTAATAGAAGTTACATTCACTCTTTCTTCTTCGATTGTTGGGTCTGCGATTAATTGAATTGCATTCGGCTCATCTTCAATGACTTTATCACAAATTAATTTGACCAGTTCTTTCCCAAGACCTTTTCCTAAAAGATGCTCCTCGCCAATCATATAGTCAATGCCATAGGTTCCATCAGGTTCAGAGGGACCCTCTGCGTCAAAGGCCTTCTTCCAATCATAATATTGACAAAAACCAACGGGCATGCCCTTTTCCTCTACTATAAAATGCTTGATAAAGTCAAACTCATCATTTCGATGCTCAATCTCATACAGCCACTCCGATGCATCCCCAAACCATTTGGAAACATACTCCTTCTCAAGCCATTTTTTCATAACTGCCATATCTTCATCTTCAAATTTGCGCAAAACAAACATCTCATTCCATCCTCTCATCACTTTTTTATTTAATTTTTAGCAGCCAAGTCACTCCGATAAGGTTGTTTTCCAGGTCCTCACACTCGCTTTTCTGACTTTCAATATACCCTTCGAAAAGCTCCTTGTGCTGCGGATATAACTTAGTCAGTTCCATAGCACGGACAATGATAGCTTGTGTATTCGAGTCATTTTGCTCATGATCAGCATGATTTATCAACCAATCAACCACGGAAATACCAGTCTCCTCAAATAATCCATGCCACTGATTATAGGTTAAATACTCATGTTTTTTATTATTTATTTGGATAGTATCTTCACAATCCAAGTAAACATCATCGATAATCATATACCCATAAGGTTTAATCGTTTTTTTCATCTTCATTAAGGTTTCTTTTGGCGTCCCTAAAACATCTCCGACTGCGCCAAGAATCACGCAGTCATAATCCTTCTCTTCTAAAACTACTTCATTGATATCTCCCACAATAAACTGAGAGTAGGCATTAAGGCCTAATTCAATTACCTTTATCTTAGCAAATTCAATAAACTCTGGGATGATATCAACTCCTTTTACCTTTGCTTTTAACGTTTCTGCAATCCTGATGGCTACTGCCCCTTTTCCGCATGCTAGATCTAAAATCTTCCTCTTACCTAAATCAGTAAAATGCTTTTGCATCAACTTTATAATATCCGAAGGATTACTCCCAAGTTCCCATAAGTCCTGAAGTAAATAAGGCAGGAACGGCAGCAGATTGGTACTTTCAGCTGTTAACGATTTTGCCAGCTTTTCTTCTACATCATTTTTCTCATTGCACATCATTATCCCTCTGTTCTAACATGAATACTTATTCATGTTTATATCATATAGCTGCTCCAATCATTTGTCAACAAATATGAATAAGTATTCATATTTGTTGACAGAAGTTATCTCTTCAATTATAATCAAGGCTGATTGGAGGTGTGAAAATGGGTGAAATAGAAATAAGAAAACCCCAGCAAAAAAGGTCCATTGAAAAGAAAAACAAAATCATCCTTGCTGGCTTAGACCTTTTTATAAAGCATGGCTATTATAAAACTAACACAACAGAAATAGCGAAATTGGCCGGTGTTTCTGTTGGTACACTATACAGCTACTTTGCAGATAAGAAAGACATTTATATTGCCGCTTTTGAATATTATCTCAATACCCATGCACTCCCCATTATCAATCAGTTAGCAGAGATTCCTGAAAGCATCAGTCTTAAAATAGTAGTTGAAAAAATGATCGATGCCTTTTTAGCATTATACAGCGGCACCAAAAACGCCATGCTGGAACTTACAACAACTATGTCAATAGACCCAGAAATCAGCACCTATTTTTGCAATTTTGAGAGTGAATACTTTTTAAAATTTGCCGAGGTTCTCCAAAAGCATCCAGAAACTTCTGGGTGTACAATAGAGAAAATATATCTTTCCTATACACTTCTTGATTTACTTGGATTAGAAAAAACAAATTACAAACACAGCCACATCGACTTTGATATCTTAAAAAAAGAGGCAGCCCGTATGATTATAAATTCTTTAACTACTCCATAAAACTACTTTCTAAATGCGTATCATTTCTAATATAAATCATGTTTATGGTCATACTATTTGTGTTAAACATCTTTAATAAAAGTATATGACCTAAATAGGAGGCGCAAAATGAAACATAATCCAGATGATAGAAGTGATAATGCAGAAAATATTGAGTACAACATCGGCAAAACCATCCAAAATATGCAATTAGCCGAAGAAATGATTTCAAAAACCGATGATCCTAAAATGAAAAATACCCTGGAAGAAAAGAACGAACGCAGAAGAGACTCTCTTGAAAGAATGAGAGAAGAAATTAAAGAAGAAGCAGCTTACAAGGAAAATAAATAATGCTAAGATTTGTTTCATAAACAGTATAAAACCTCTAAACTGATGATAATTTAAACAGCACAGTTTAGAGGTTTTGTATTGTTATCTATATTGCAGATAGTCCATAAATTTCTTAACTGCCAAGGATGTAGTCTTTTTGTCCCTTAAAGCAAGTCCTATATTTCGGTAAGCCGGCACATCCAGTTCTTTAGCAATGATTTTATAGGGTACGCGTTTTAGTATAAGCTGAGGTAATATGCTGATTCCAAGTCCGCTCTCCACCATTGACATAATGGCATAATCATCCCAAGTCGTAAAATGAGCTTTTAGAATCAATCCATTTCGCTCAAATATTTCAGACACTTCGGCCTTTGCACCCTTTTCTAGAAGCATAAATGGATAGTTACATAGTGAATCCACAGGGAATTTCTCACAACCTGCCTGCGGATGGGTTTCTGGCAAAACCGCAAGTAATTGATCCTGTTCTAAAAAAACCACCTCCAAGTCCGGGTGAGTTGGCAATCTTAAAAAACCACAGTCAACACGTCCATCCAGAATCCATGCCTCGATTTCTGTGTAGTCACCAAGTAGTAGTTCATAATCAATATTCGGATAATCCTTCTGAAATTCCTTTATGATATTCGGAAGCCAGTGGGTAGCTACACTAGAAAAAGTCCCAATACGTATGAGCCCTGACTGCAGGCCGTTTAATTCATCCACTTGCATCTGCAGCTTTTGATATTCTTCACATACGCTTTTTGCATAAGGAAGAATCTTGTGACCATCTGAGGTTAAACGTACCCCTGTACGCCCACGCTCGAGTAGTGAAACCTTCCATTCTTTTTCTAAATCACTAATCATTCGGCTTATACCAGATTGAGAATAAGATAATGCATCAGCTGCTTTTGTGAAGCTGCCATATTCCACAGTTTTAATAAAAGCCATGTATTTTTGAATATTCATGTCCATAACACATACCTCCAACATCTGATTTTATCATAGGATACATGAAAAACATTCGCTTTTGTAATAGATAGAGTTATGATACACTAAGTTCATGATTTTTTCAACATAGAAAGGGTAATGAGATGGAAAAACAAACTTACCAAAAATTAAATTATTTCAGATACCTATTTTCACTGCTGCTCTTTGGGTCTAATGGGATCATCGCAAGTTATATTTCACTTACAAGCTATGAAATCGTCTTCTTACGCACACTCATAGGCAGTTTATTGCTCATAACCTTATTCAAATCAGCCGGTCATAAAATCGACATTTCAAAAAACAAGCGGCACTTTTTTTATCTCGCTTTATCAGGGATCGCAATGGGAGTAAGCTGGATGTTCCTCTATGAAGCTTATCAACAAATTGGCGTCAGTCTCGCCTCACTTGCCTATTACTGCGGCCCAGTCATTGTCATGGTTCTTTCCCCTTGGCTGTTTAAAGAAAGGTTTACACTGCCCAAAGCCGCTGGATTTGGGGCCGTCCTTTGCGGGACTTTATTTATAAACATACAGGCGATTCAAGATGGCAAAACTGGATGGGGACTCTTATGCGCAGGTACGTCTGCCATCATGTATGCATTTATGATCATTTTAAATAAAAAAGCACATAGCCTAACAGGAATGAAAAATTCCATGCTCCAGCTCACTGTCAGTTTCTTAACTGTAGCTGTTTTTACAGGCCTACGGCAAGGCTTTATCATTCACGTTTCTCAAGGTGATTGGACTTTGCTGTTCATACTTGGACTAATCAATACTGGGATTGGATGTTACCTGTACTTTTCTTCTATTGGTCATTTGCCTATACAGACGATCGCTATCTGTGGCTACTTAGAGCCTCTTTCAGCTGTTGTTTTTTCCGTCTTGTTTTTAAAAGAAATACTACAGCCAATCCAAGTACTTGGTGCAGGCTTGATTATCGGCGGCGCAGTATTTGCGGAAGTTACCTTCAAAAACAAAAAATCCAACCTGCTCCAATTCATGTTTGGAATATCATCCCTGCTTAAGAAAAACAATAACAATCACACTATCTAACCGTCTTAGTTATTCAAAGCTTCTCTTAGCACTTTGATTTCTGCTTCAGTACCAATGCAACCACCCAATTATGATATGCTCCCTTGAGTGAATTCTATCCCTGTGGAGTAATAACTGTACTTAGCATAAGGACAGGTTATAATTTTTTATAGATTCTCATTGCAAAGATATAAGCAACAACTATTATTGCTATACACCAAGCAAGGGCAACCCAGATATCATTTCCTACTGGTTTGTTTGTTAATAAATTACGAATAGCTTCTACGATGGGCGTTGCAGGCTGATTTTCTGCAAAAGCACGTACTGCTGAAGGCATAGTATCTGTTGGTACAAAGGCAGAACTGATAAATGACAAAAAGATGATTGGATAAGAGAATGCGCCTGCACCATCTGGTGTTTTAGCAGCAAGCCCAGCAATTACAGCAATCCAAGTTAAAGCAAGTGTAAATATTCCTAGGATTCCAAATACTGATAACCATTCTAAGATTCCTGCTGAAGAACGTAAGCCCATCAATAATGCAACAAGTATAATCAGTACTACAGAAATTCCATTAGAAATTAATGAAGTTAATACATGCCCCCATAATACTGTAGAACGAGCGATAGGCATAGAGTGAAAACGTTCAAAGATGCCACGTTCTTTATCTGTAAACAACCGGTAAGCTACATATGCAATCCCACTACCAATAGTCATTAACATTATACCTGGTAAAAGATAATCAATATAGTTTTCTGTACCTGTTTCGATTGCACCACCAAATACATAAACAAATAATAACATAATCGCAATCGGTGTAATACTAACTGTGATAATTGTATCCATACTTCTAAAAATATGACGCACAGAACGTCCAAACATAACACTCATATCTTTGAAAAAATATTTATTGGTAGATTCCATTTATTTCTCCTCCTTTTTACCAATGATTGTTAGGAATATTTCTTCTAATGCAGGTTGTTTCTCAACATATTCAACTTTTGCAGGTGGAAATAATTTTTTCAATCCCTCTAGTGTATCTAGAGCAATGATTTTTCCTCTATGAAGAATAGCGATTTTATCTGCGAGTTGTTCTGCTTCCTCTAAATATTGAGTCGTTAAGAATACTGTAGTTCCTGCAGCTGATAACTCTTTTATAATCTTCCAAACTTCTAAATGTGCTTCTGGATCAAGACCTGTTGTTGGCTCATCTAGGAAAATGATCTTTGGATGGCCCACAAGACTCATTGCTATATCAATTCTTCTTTTCATACCTCCAGAATAAGTCCCCACTCTGCGGTCTGCTGCCTCTGACATGTCAAAACGTCTAATTAACTCAGTTGCTATTTGATTTGGATTTTTAAGATGTCTAAGCTTTGCTATCATTTGAAGATTTTCACGACCAGTCAAAATTTCATCAATGGCAGCAAACTGACCAGTAAGACTGATAAAACCTCTAATGTCCTCTGGATTTTTGACAATATCAAAACCGTTGATCGCAACACTTCCAGCATCTGCTTTAAGTAAAGTAGCCATGATTCTAATCATCGTTGTTTTTCCTGCTCCATTAGAACCTAGTAATGCAAAGATACCTCCTTGCTCTACTTCCAAATCTACTCCTCCCAGCACTTTTACATCTTTATAAGCTTTCTTTACCCCTTTAATTTGTATGATGTTTTTTTTCATTTTCTTTTTCTCCTTCACAATATAGTAACCTTACTCAAATCTGCGTCTAATCCTTTCAATGCAGCTTGAGCAGTTCAAAAGAAAGCGTGCTAAAAACGCACGCGCTTGTGAAATAGGAAAGTTTGGTCTGTAGCTCGCAAGACGAACTTTCATATTTTATAAAAAAAGAGCCGATAACTGTGATTTCACTCACATGTTATCGGCTCTGCGTCTTAGCGTCTGGCTCTTTGATAACTGATATATTCAGTTGTTTTATATTGATTATTGTTTCCTGTTTACACTTGGGACAAAATAACGGGAAGTTTTTAAGCACCGTATCCTCACGCATCTTGATCCTTGTTTTGTTGCCACAGACCGGGCATAGTATCCACTCATTTTTACACACTCTACCATCCCTTACTTGAGAACGTCTAAATATAACACCTATGTGGCTGAAAAAGTATTCTCTCGTCCCTTTCTTTTACTTTGTCTTATCCGTAACCTTTGTTACGGCCTTATTAACTTCTTGGCCAACAGATTCTTGATAGATGTCAGCGTAAGTTTTTGAATCTTTGATGAGCTCGTCGCAGAAAGCTGCTACGTCACTGCCCGTCACTTCGAGCACGCCTTTCCCAAAGGCCGAACCCTCTTCAAAAAGATCGATAATCCCTGAGAGTAAACCTATCCCGTCGGTTAGCTGGGCAGGGCCGACCTTAAAGAGATATTTTTGAATCTCTTTATAAATAATCTGATAATCTTTCGGGAGCGCTTTGACACGCGCTACATGTGCTCGCCACTCTTTTTTGCCTTCGATGATATCTTGTATGCTCATTTTATCCTCCTATTTCCTAATTTTTTGGCGATATTATTGTTGAGCTGCTCGCGCCACTTGTCGCGAAAAGACTTTGCCCCTTCTTCGCCGACCAGCGCCAAACAGAAGCCTTGGATATCGTCACCAAAAACCTCTTGGATACTCTGACCGTCTGCCGCCGTTTCTTCGAGCAGGCCAAGCACACCGTCAAGAATTGGCATGAGGTTGCGACCGGTGAAATCTGAGTGCAGCCAAAGATGGGCATTAATTTCTTCCCATGTTGCTTGATAATCAGTCGGAAGCTTTTTGGCTCGCGATTCAAAAGTTTTCAATTCTTTTGTTATATCGCTTCCTGTAATTCTTTCCCAGAAATTCATTGTTTTTTCTCCTTTAACTCGTTAATTTTTGATGATACGAATTCCCATTTTTCCCAGAACCTCCGTAACTCCTCACGCCCTGCGTCGTTGAGCGTGAAAAATTTTCGCGGCGGTCCCATATCGGATGGTCTTTTTTCTATGTCCACGAGTTTATTCTTCTCAAGTCGCACCAAAATGGTGTAAACTGTCCCATCCACAACGTCCGAAAATCCGAGGGTATTCAGCCGCCGAGTGATCTCGTACCCGTAGATTTCCTCATGGCTGATGATTTCAAGGATGCAGCCTTCCAGCACACCCTTTAACATTTCTGTGATATTTTCCAATTTAATCACCTCTCCACTATCTAGTATTACTTGTATTAAGCAATACTTACTACCACTATATAGTATCACGCAGTAGTGGCGGTGTCAATATATTATATATTTATTTTTTACGTTGATTTTATCAATGACATTTTAAAAGTACCAAAGATGAGAACAATCCACCCTTTTGCTAAAATGTAAAAAGCCCCTATCCCTCCTAATAACGGGGGGATAGAGGATTTTTCCTTCTATCTGTTAGGGCTTTTAAGGCATCTTCTATATGAAAAACTTTCTTTGCATATTTAATAAATTTCTTTAAGTAATTCTTCGTCATCCTCACCGCGCTGTCATTTTATATACAAGTAATGACTATAAATCAACTTGGTTATTAAGACCATAATTTGAGGTGAAAAACTGCGAATTTACAACATTTACAAAAAGAACTTTGAAGCCTTGAAACGCATAGTAAAACTTCAGTTTGATCCGAAAGTCCTCGTATTTTGCTTTCTTAAAATATATCAATGATAGCACCCTTAGGTAATGCGTCTCTAACAATCTTTTCCCATGGTGTGCCCAGTACTTCATCCATGAAGATAATTTTCCCTTTATCTTTCTCTGTTCGAATAAGCCTACCACAACCTTGTTTCAGCTGAAGTCCCATTTCAGGATAGTCCACTGTCACGGCAGGATCTAGCCCTTGTTCTTCTACTGCTTTTCGTTGTGCTTCTATTAATGGGTCTAATTTTGGAAACGGCAATTGCCAAATAACAACTAATGTTAAAGCATCACCTGGCACATCAATTCCTTCCCAAAAATCTGAACTCACTAATACAGA
>CALJNR010000098.1 GCA_937981575.1 uncultured Clostridia bacterium
AAGCGCTCTATAAGAACTTTGAGAATGAATGGGGTAGAGATCATGAATAGGTTTTGTGGAGGGGTTCAATGAATAAGTTTATTAAAGTCATGGTTAGGAAGCATTTTTCACTGGGAGAAGAGATTGCACATTCAATTACCCATGGAATAGGGGTGCTGCTTGGAATTGCAGCTTTAATTTTATTGGTGATAAAAGGAGGAAGATTTGATCATCCGTTATATACAGTAAGCATGATTATTTACTCAGTTTCAGTTATTGTACTTTATGCAAATTCAACGTTCTATCATGCTTTTCCTGAAGGAAAGGTAAAAAATATATTTGAGCGGATGGACCATGCCTCTATCTACTTATTAATTGCAGGAACTTATACGCCTTTTTGCCTGCTTGCAATTGGCGGCGCAACGGGTATAGTGATATGCAGTATTCAATGGGGGCTTGCTATATTTGGTGTAGTTTTTAAAGCAGTGTATATTGAAAAATTTGTTAAGATCCATGTACTTATCTATTTGGTTATGGGGTGGACAATAATCTTTTTTGCGGGGGCGCTTTTTAAAGCAGTATCATTTGCAGGATTTGTTTTACTGGCGGCAGGTGGCTTATGCTATAGCATAGGTGTTTTGTTTTATGTATTTAACTGGTTTAAATACCATCATTTTATATGGCATCTTTTTGTACTTTTGGGAAGTACATTACACTTTTTATCAATTTATCTTTATATATAATTAGAGTACTTTAGAGAGAAAGTAGTTAGTTGTATTGAGGAAAATCCCCACTTTCAGAGAAGAGCCTGAAAGTGGGGTGATTTTTATTTAACGATATAGATACTTCTTTGTTTTTCATCCCATATAACATATGCGCCGAACTGCTCGCTGATATAACGAAGAGGGACGAAGCTTCGCTGACCTTTTAGGATGAGGCCGCCATCTGCCAAGCTTTTATTTGAGTCTAGAAACAGTGTTTTATTATTGTGGGTAATCATAACCTGCTGGGTTTTATGATCCCATTTCACCTTTGATCCAAGATATTCTGCAATAAAACGTATAGGAACAACTGTGCTGTCTTCTGCAATAAATGGCGCAGCATCATTTGTGCGCGTTTGTCCATTTATAACAGCTGATGGATTGCCAATAGATAACTTGATCTGAACCATATCCGCAGCATACATAATGGCGTAATTTCCGCTTGCTGGCACATACGCTGTAAAGGTATTGTGCTCTTTATCATAATCGCCGCCTAACAGCACAGCTACGATGGTGTTATCAGCTTTTTGAGCAAAGTGCACTAATGTAAGGGGTTTATCTGCTTTTAGGCCGCCGAGGTTAAATACGACTTTAACAGGAGCAGAAGGGGCTTCAGCCTTTCCGTCTTTGTTAGTAAACTTTAGGTCAAAGAGTAAACTGCTATCTAGAGCTGTCAGCCTGCTGTTTTGACTTACAACGGCATTAATGGCATTTGCTGAGCTGATTGATGGTGTGCTGAGTGATATGTTTATTTTTCTTTCTTCTAAGAGCTGTGCGTTATTATTTACTTTTAAAGTGGTTTGAACTTCCGTATTTGCTAAGCTATGGGTAGTTCTAGCGCCTCCAGATCCGCTAGAACCGCCAAAGCTGCCCGAACCACCTGGGGTATCTGAACCGCCATTTCCTCCTGAAACAGGTTTTGCAGCTGGTTTGAAGGTCACATCTATTATGTCTGTTTTAACTGCTTTGATACTATCATAGTAAAGAACTGAATCAATGTAAAAACTTTCTTGTGATTCGCCTTTTGAAACGATGGCGTTGCACCATAGGCCAAAACTTTCTACTGCATTTTTATCAAATACTGCATTTTTATTATCACGGCCTACGAAGCGCGTGAAAGGAATGATAACTAAAACAGGTGAAGTAGTATCATTGTAAGCTGCATATTCGTTCAGATAAGCTTCAAAAACATTACCGGCCGAAGTAAGCTGGACAACAACTTTTTGTTTTTTGCCATCTGGAATAGTCCACAGCTGCAGCGCATTTGTTTGGGACCAGTCAGGGTTTTTGAGACTTGTGGTTAAGCCTGCATAGCCGCCTGATACTAAAGAATATTTAAATTCCATGCTTTGGTCGCCTTCGTAGGCATTGCTGCTCAAAGAAGCCTTAAGTATACAGCCTGTGCCTTTGCCTGTGCTCCAAGATGAATTAAGCAAGCTGTTTTCACCATAATAGCCTTCGAAATCATCGATTAAAGCAGGGTCTTTGGCAACATCGGTTAAGTTAAATTTAGCACTGATAGTATTATAAGAAGTACCATTAATCATAAGCGAGATCGTTCCAACAGTTTGCCCCAGGGCGCTTATCTCTTCATCAGTGAAAGAGCCTGTATATTGACCTTTGCTATTTAAAACAGCTGTGCAGGTTTTTATAATATCTCCTGCTTTGTTTTTTGCTGCAAAGCTTACGTTTGCATGTGCGCCTGCATTGCGTACGCGGGCTTCTAGGATAATTCCTTTTTCTATGCTGCTGCCGGATACAGGATTGGTGATGTAGCCTGTCAGGTTGTTATGAACAGCTGCAGTCACATTAAGGTTTTGATAATTTCCTGTTTCATTTGCAAATACAGAACGTCCGTCATTATAAAAATCGATAAAGTTATCCAACATTTCATGACCTGTTATTTTAGCATCGGATTTACTCGTTACAAAAGGGGTATAGTAGCCTGAATCCAAACCAAAGTTAGCCCATAGTAAGAAGTAAGAAGCAGTTGAAGGGGATATGGCATCCAAAACTTCAATATACCAGTCTTTTCGTGGATTATCTTTTAAGAGAAGGGCATTTTTGCCATTAGCTACACCCGTTTCAGTAACTGCAAAAAGTTTATTATGGTTTTTGGCAAAGGTTTCTACAATACTTAACTGCGATTTAAGCTGCTTGATAAAGTCATCACCAACGGCTGGATACTGGTGGTACATATCAAAGCCTACCATATCAACATAATCATCTCCGGGATACCTAAGTTCAAATTCAGCTGTATTTTCAGCATCGCCGCTAGGGCTGTAAACATAAAGGAAGTTATGTACATCTTTTTCATCACGGAGGTATTCTACTGTATACCTAAATAAGTTCTTATAAGCTTCTTTGTCACAGAAAGCTGCACCCCACCAAAACCAGCTTCCAGTGTTTTCGTGGAAGGGTCTGAAAAGAACCGGGATGTTATCTTGCTCGAGTACTTTCGCATAATCAGCTATCATATCTAAATAGGCAGTGTATAAGTAGTTTAAATCTTGACCTGGCATAATTCTTTTCACAATATCGCCGGACAAAGTGCCAGGGGTATAGCCAGAAAAATTGTAGCTGCTATCAGATAAGATGCCTACACTGTTTTGACTGGAGGACCCAGGAACATGGTTTTTAACACGGTTGTGGATAATCTCAAAGTTTGGCATATGGGCTGAAAGGGTAATAATGGCACCACCACTTACAGCTTCCTTGGTCATATCGGCGCAAGCTGTAATACGTTCTTGCTGCGTCATATCCCAAGTTCCAAGTTCATTTCCTGTTAAGGATAAGGTATCAATTCCTACAACAGCAGCAATGGAGCCTGTCGCATCCAGTGTATCAGAATAACTGAGTCCTTTATTGCCGGTCTTATGATGGATATCATTTTGGTGACCGAATAACACACTGTCTGTTTTGCCAATAGCATCAAGATACGCATAAAGCTTAAAAGCATTAGCAACAGCCCTATCATCAACAAGCGATACTTGGCTTAATGTATTTTGGTGTGTATTATTCGCTGTAATACTTGAAGTGCTGACGCTGACAGGTATCTGCATTTCAATCGTTTTGGAAGCATCTACATAAGGAGAATCACTTTGGCTTAGCTGATCAAAAGTCATATTATCTAGGTATATTTCGCCTTTATAGTCTGCATTTGAACCTACAATCCCTACAATAAAATTAGCAACAGCATTTTCACTGCTCCCGAAGGTGATAGTAACAGTGGCTTTTTTAAGTCCGTTACTATAATCTGTTTCTTTTTCTACTACAGAGTCTGCATCTATCTTTCCAGCGTTAAGCTTTAATTTAAAGCTGCCCCCTGACATTTTAGATGGATCATAGATCACATCACAAGTAAATTTTGTATACCCTTTTAAATCGATGGTTTGCGGGAAATCATATTTTATTTTAGCCTCACTCCAGCTTGAGCTGCTGTTTTTAGAATAGTCAAGAGTAACGGATAGTGCCCCTTCACCAATTTCAGGGGTATGTGATAATGTAAGTCCACCATCATAGTCCCAGTTTCCGCCGTCAGTCCAGTTCATTAAGCTGGATGCATCATCAAAGGTAAAACGTATGGGATCAACTTCTTCTAGAGGATCGTTGCCGCTGCTTGTTCCATTGATAAGCTTGACATTTGCAAGATAAATATAACCTATGTAATCACAATTGCTTGCAGCAAGCCCAGGAATGACTTCCTTCAAGCCTTGCTCGGCTTCGATTTCCGTTCCAAAAGGAATAGAAACTGCAGCATGTTTGTAGCCGTTGCCTAAATCAGAAAAGTCATCTGATTTAAGTTCTAGAATACTGCTTGATTGAGTCCAAGTCCAGCTCTCTCCCATCTTAGTCACAGCCTGCGCTTTAAGTAAGCCGGTATAAGCAGCATCTATTGGAAGAATTAAGTCGAAGCTTAAGATTGCGCCGCTGTAAATTTTATCGCTATAGTCTGCGCTTATACCATACTGAAAAATACTCTGCCAGTTGTTTGAAATATCTCCTTGAACAGAGAATTTTACGGCGTAAAAATCACCAAAATCTAATGCCTCAGCATCATTTGAAAAGTCATGGGTAAAAATAGTTTGTTGATTTTGCATTGGCGAGCCATTAATAAGTCGCACATTATCGAGGTAAATTTCACCCGTGTAGTCACAATAACTTGCAGCAAGGCAAGGGATGAGTGCTTTTAAACCTTGATTTTCTTCGATTTCTGTTCCAAAAGGAATAGAAACCAAAGCGCGTTTATAGCCGTTTTCGATATCAGAAAAATCATCTGACTTAAACTCAGGAATAGTACTAGATTGGATCCAGGTCCAGCCGTCTCCCATTTTAGTAACAGCCTGTGCTTTGAGTAAGCCACCATATTCCGCATCTGCAGGAAGAATTAAATCAAAGTTTAAGGTTGCTCCAGAATAGATTTTTTCATTATAGGTGGCGCCTAATTCTTTTTGGAAAATAGTTTCCCACGAACCACTTACACCGCTAGGATCAGAAAAATTAGGGGTGAAAACCAGCACATCATTACCAAATATTTGCGTTGCCTCAGCTTCTTGGCCATTTGAAAAATCATTTTCATAAATGATAGCTGGAGTTGTTCCAGAAGCAGCAATTTGACTAGGAAGCATTCCTAGTAGGATGGCTAGGCTTAATAAAAAAGCTAAACCTTTTTTTGTTAACATATAAATTCCTCCTTGATCTTTTATTGAAAATATGTTGTTTTCATTACTCTTTAAGAGTGTGATTGATAATTATTAACCTAAAAACATAAACATATTTAAATTTTATTTAAGTTAAATAGGTGCGAGTATGGTTAAAAAATAATGCATATATCACAAATTTAGAATGAATTAGCAACATATTTTAAGCATATTATAGTGCATTTTCGGTTTCGTGTCACTAGTTATTATTAAATTTATTATTTATTTTAAGTAAATAATAAATTTAATTAGTTACAAAATCATAAGAATTTGCTTAATACAGAGTACGTATAAAAACATAAAGTAGAGAATTGGTTTGAAAACAAGAATAAAAGAAATTGCAACTAAGTATAAACTCCAAAAACTTTTTTATGTCCTGGAAAAAAATGATGAGTAAAATGGGTTGTAGATAAAAATAACAAAAGAGCCTGAGATGCTTAGGGATCTCGGACTCTTAAAAGGCTAATTTTGAGTTAGAAGCTCTTCAACTGTATTCAGTGTATCTTTAGCTGCAATCCTGGAACGAAAGAATTCATCTAATAAGGTCACCCGCTGTATATCTGTAGTAGCTGAAGTTAATAAATTTAATGTATATAAACCATTTTTAATAAGATTAAGTGCATTGGAAATAAGTAATACATCTCGATTTTGAATTCCAAGACGAGGAATGGTTTGTAAATAGTCTTGGATTCTTCTGTTAAGCCTTTCAATGTTATTATCAATAACTTGTATATTTGGGGTAATGGTCTGCAGAGGTGAAAGTTGTCCGCTAAGCGCAAACTGTGCTATGTCAAATACCTGGTTTTGTATGGCTCTAATTTCACTAATGAATTGGGTGATTATTTTTTGATGCTCAGCTGCAGTCGGAGGAACAGGTTCATTTAAAGCAGAAGGAGAAGCTTGTAAAGGCGTAGATAAAGTTATGATTAATAAAATAATGGACACTAGTGACTTAGATCTAAACTTATTATTCATGTAACACCTCTATTAATTTAAAACTTATGTATTTAAAATAACCATTTTCGGAGAGGAATATGTATTTGTTTATAAATCAAAAAAGATCTATTTTGAGACCTATTAATTAATAAAATGGGATAGGTATAAACAGCATGAATAATTAAGATTTAGGGTTAGCAGCTTAGCCTAAATCTTTAATCAAAGAATATTTTATGACTCGGAAATAAATGCTTCAGCTGCATTTAGTGTATCAGAAGCTCTGACCTTGCACGAAAAAAGTTTTCTAAAATCATAACTTTTTCTACGTTGCTTGCTTCAGAGGATAACTGATCTAAATAAAACAGTTGGTTGCTGATATGATTAAGAGCGTTAAAGAGAAGCAATATATCTCTATTTTGCATGCCAGAAGGCTGAACATAGGACAAATAGTCTCTCATTTCTCGGCGGATAGCGTTTACTTCGCGATAAATGGCAGTAAGACTTTGCCTGAGGTCTCTTTGGTTTGCTGGAGGCGTATTAAGTATAAGCTGAACCAATTGAAATACCCTGTTATGCATAGATCTTAGGCGATCAATATAATTGCGTATCGTTTTTTTGATGCTCAAGCTGAGAAACAGATGTGACAGCAATGGGAGCAGTAGAAACAACTGGATCCAATGTCAAAACAGCAGCAGTTATCTTTTTTTATTTTTTTGTATAAGGATGCCTACAAGGACACCAACTGAAAATGAAAAGAAGATGGCAAATATAAGTATAACTAGCGCGATTAATGCATTCATAATAAACCTCCGTTTATATTTTTATTAAAGTATAACCTAAAAATAACAAAGAAGAAAGGTCTCTGTATTAAAAGGACTTAGGCTAAAGGAAATATAAAAGGTTAAGGAAATAAAGAAATTTAAACTTGGTTGAGTATTATAAATATTATACAATATACTGGAGGCGCTTCCTTTATTGATTTAGTGCTAAATTGAAAGAATGTATAAAAAAGTGAGAGGAAGCAACTAAACAGTTAGCTGTTCCTCTCACTTTTTACTTTGTGAGGCGTCTGTTATCAGAGCAAGTATTTTCTCTGTATCATCATTTTGTAAATACTAGAAATAGCTTAAACAAGATCCAGCAGGGCACTTTAGCAGCATTTTGGACGACAAGGGGCAGGGCATACTTTAAAAGTGTGTCCAGGGAAATAAAAGTCAAATGCTGCATAGTAAGGGTCTACACCGCCGTACTTATAAGGTGCACCATAAGGACTTACACCTCTATAAGGATAAGGTGCACCATAAGGGCCTACGCCACCATAAGGATATGAGGCATAATAAGGATTTGCATAGCCAGCGCTATATGGATAATTATACATATGAACTCCTCCTTTCACAGATATTATATAGTATTCCAGGATTCGACTAAGTGTGACAAGGATGTAAATATCTATGGAGAGTAGAGGATATATTGAAGTTAGATTTACCTAACAACTCTGTTGCAACTTTAATTTAGCCATCCACGCTGCAAAGTTCACCATACACGGCTTTGCTAAAGAGTTTTTCAGCCTCTAGAAGAGAGAGGCCTTTATAATGGATGGCAGCTGCATCACCAATACCTACTTGGGATTGAATACAATTATAAAGGTAATCTATGGCCTGTGGTTT
>CALJNR010000099.1 GCA_937981575.1 uncultured Clostridia bacterium
TTAAATACACAATTTAACAGAGATATTCCATGGGATACAATTGATATGGATTTTATGAACACCAATCAATCAGCACATGGAGATCGTGAACATGGATTTATTGCAACACGTATGGGAATCGCAAGAAAGGTTATTGCAGGTCACTATCAAGATACTCAAACAGTCAAACGTATTGGTAAATGGATGAATATAGCAGTTGTTGCTTTTATGGGCAGAGATCTTAAGGTTTTAAGATTTGATGATAATATGAGAGAAGTTGCAGTAACCGAAGGGGATAAAGTAGAAGCACAAATCAAATTCGGTTGGTCTATTAACTCTTACGGGATAGGCGACTTAGTAGAACGTATGAACGTTGTAACAGAGCAAGAAGTAGATGCACTCATGGAAATTTATAAAACTGAATATATAATAGATGAAAAAGTACTTGCACACAAAGATTCATATGAATCTATAAGATATCAAGGGAAAATTGAAATCGCCATGAAAGCGTTATTAGAAGAAGGTGGATTTGGGGCTTTTACTGATAGTTTCCAAGTGCTTCATGGTATGAAACAGCTACCTGGTCTTGCAACGCAAAGAATGATGCAAGCAGGCTATGGTTTTGGCGGAGAAGGAGATTGGAAAACAGCAGCCCTTACAAGAGTCATGAAACTTATAGCTAATAATAAAGGGACATCTTTTATGGAGGATTATACTTATCATTTTGAACCAGGTAATGAAATGATACTTGGTGCACATATGTTAGAAGTGTGTCCAACTATTGCAGCAGATAAACCTAGAATAGAAGTTCATGCGCTAGGAATTGGCGGTAAAGAAGCACCTGCTAGAATTGTATTTGAAGGCAAGCCAGGTGATGCTGTATGCGCATCTCTTATTGACATGGGCGGCAGAATGAGACTTATTATCCTAGAAGTAGAAGCTGTTGAACTGCCACAAAAAATGCCAAAATTACCAGTAGCTAGCGTGCTTTGGAAACCACAGCCTTCTATGAGCGTATCAGCAGAAGCGTGGATTTATGCAGGTGGCGCACATCATACAGTTTTCTCCTATGAAGTAACAACAGAAGACCTGATTGACTGGGCAGATATGATGGGAATAGAATATGTAGTTATTAATAAAGATACACATATTACACAGTTTAAAAAAGAACTTCAACTTAGCGATATGCTTTGGAAGTTTAAATCATAAGGAGGCTCAAATTAACTATGGCAACAAATGATATCAAAAATGCTATTATCGATGGGAAAACAGTGCTTGGTATTGAACTTGGTTCGACTAGAATTAAAGCAGTTCTGATAGATGAAGATCATATGCCTATCGCTTCTGGAAGTCATGATTGGGAAAATAGCTATGTTAACAATATGTGGACCTATAGCTTAGAAGAGGTTTGGAAAGGTATACAAGACAGTTATCAAAAGATGGCAAGTGATGTAAAACAGCAATATGGCGTAAAGCTTAAAACTATTGGTGCAATTGGTTTTAGTGCTATGATGCATGGTTATATGGTTTTTAGCAAAGAGGACGAACTTTTAGTACCGTTTCGCACATGGCGTAATACTATTACTGAAAAAGCTTCAGAAGAATTGACTAAACTTTTTAACTTCCACATTCCTCAAAGATGGAGCATTGCTCATCTTTATCAGGCTATTTTAAATGGTGAGGAGCATGTAACTGATATCAGTTTTCAAACAACTTTAGAAGGATATGTCCACTGGAAACTGACAGGTCAAAAGGTTATAGGTATTGGTGAAGCATCGGGAATGTTTCCGGTTGATAGTCATACAAAAAACTATGATGCAAAAATGATCAATCAGTTCAATGAATTAATTGCTTCTAATAACTTCTCGTGGGAACTGGAGGATATCTTGCCAAAGGTTTTAGTAGCAGGTGAGCATGCTGGTGTCCTTTCTGCAGAAGGGGCAAAACTTTTAGATGTTACTGGATCACTTAAGCCGGGCATTCCGCTTTGTCCTCCGGAAGGGGATGCGGGAACAGGCATGGTTGCAACGAATAGTATTGCACAGCGTACGGGTAATGTTTCAGCTGGGACTTCTGTTTTTGCAATGATTGTGCTCGAACAGGAATTATCAAGGGCCTATGAGGAAATAGATTTAGTTACAACCCCTTCTGGCAGTCTCGTGGCCATGGTTCACTGCAATAACTGCACATCTGACCTTAATGCATGGGTTGGTCTGTTTAAAGAGTTTTCTGAAGCCATGGGCATGGAAGTCAATATGGATAAGCTGTTTGCAACTTTATATCATAAGGCACTTGAAGGCGATTCAGACTGCGGCGGCTTACTCGCTTATAATTATTTCTCAGGAGAACATATCACACATTTTGAAGAAGGACGTCCATTATTTGTACGTTCAGCGGAAAGTAAGTTTAATTTAGCTAATTTCATGCGTGTACATCTATTTACAGCATTAGGGGCGCTAAAAACTGGTTTGGATATTCTGCTTAAAGAAGAAGGGGTTAAGGTTGATGAAATCTTAGGACACGGCGGTTTATTCAGAACCCAAGGTGTAGGGCAAAAGATTATGGCTGCAGCTATAGATGCGCCGGTTTCTGTTATGGAAACTGCCGGTGAAGGCGGGGCGTGGGGAATTGCGCTGCTTGCTGCTTATAGGCTTAACAAAACTGAAAATG
The DNA here is from genome assembly GCA_937981575.1 of uncultured Clostridia bacterium. Taxonomy (GTDB): domain Bacteria; phylum Bacillota; class Clostridia; order Lachnospirales; family Cellulosilyticaceae; genus FMMP01. The sequence goes on from CALJNR010000099.1 coordinate 2,650, forward strand.
AGACATTAGAAGATTATTTAACGCAGAAGGTGTTTGCTGGAAAAGCTGGTACAAAGATAGGTCCAGATCCTAAGGATGTAAAAGGCTTTGAAGTATTTATGAAGCGTTACACCCAGGGGCTTTCAATCGAAAGAGCTGCTGTGGATCATCTTAAATAATGAATAAAGATAAAACTTCATAGAAGGACTTTAAAATCGAAACAAAATAGTCCATATTTTTAGATAGGGCTGAGTATCTGTATGAATTCATAGAGATACTCAGCCCTATCTTGCTTCTGATAGATAACCGCCGATTGTTGAAGATACCCTGACAGCTGACCTAAGCATAACTGTTGCTTAGGAAATAAGTATTTGCATATCAATAGATCATTGGATGAAAAAGCAGCAAAAAACATAGTAAACAAAAAAAGTAAACAAGGTACAAATATATTTACTAAACAAGTTGATAATTTAGTAAACACATATTATAATAGAATTATCAAGTACTTACATAGATTAAGTAAATAACATGAAGGGGTGAAGTTGTTTTATGAAAAACTATGAATTTTGGTTTGTGACAGGAA
>CALJNR010000100.1 GCA_937981575.1 uncultured Clostridia bacterium
GATGCTAATTTTTTAGAAGACTTGCAAGTAAGAGTTGCGGGAGAAGTCATAGATTTTGAACCAGATAAACATATAGCTAAAAAAGAGCAAAGAAGAGTTGCTAGGTTTTCACAGTTTGCTATTTATGCAAGTAAAGAAGCACTAGATCAATCAGGGATTGATATGTCAAAAGAAGATGCCACTAGAGTTGGAGTTATTATCGGAAGTGGCATAGGTGGTCTTGGGGTTATAGAAGAAGAAGCAAAAAAGTTAAGAGAAAAAGGCCCTAAAAGAGTATCACCGCTTTTCGTACCGATGGCTATTGTTAATATGGCAGCAGGCAATGTATCTATTTATACAGGAGCCAAAGGAATATGTTCAACAGTTGTAACAGCTTGTGCATCTGGGACGCATTCAATTGGTGAAGCATTTAGAGCCCTTAAACTTGGCATTAACGATGTTATTATAGCAGGGGGCGCAGAAGCCAGTATTACCCCACTTGCTATTGCAGGCTTTAGTGCACTTACAGCACTGAGTAGTTCAAGCGATCCTAAGCGAGCATCTATTCCATTTGATAAAGAACGAGATGGTTTTGTTATGGGAGAAGGTGCAGGTGTTTTAGTACTTGAAACTTTAGAACATGCGACAAAAAGAGGTGCACATATTCTAGCAGAAGTAGTAGGGTATGGGGCAACAGGAGATGCCTACCATATTACATCACCTATGCCAGATGGCGAGGGAGCAATTAAGGCAATCCAAGAAGCTATTGCAGAAGCTGGGATTAATCCGGATGAAATGGACTATATCAATGCTCATGGTACAAGTACACCTTATAATGATAAAATAGAAACATTAGCTATTAAAAAAGTGTTTGGAGAAAATACCAAAGTAGCTATTAGTTCCACCAAGTCTATGACAGGGCATCTTTTAGGAGCAGCAGGGGGAATAGAAGCAGTTGCTATAGTAAAAGCTGTAGAAGAAGACTTTGTTCCGCCAACAATTGGCTATCTTACTGCAGATGAAGAATGTGATTTGGATTATGTACCAAACGTAGGAAGACAGACAAAAGTTAAATACGCAATGAGTAATTCATTAGGATTTGGTGGGCATAATGCAAGTATTATAGTGAAAAAGTGGGAGGAAGTATAAATGGATATTGAAATTATTAAACAACTAGTAAGTGAATTTAAAGAAGCTGACCTTACTAGGTTATCTCTAAAATGTGAACAGTTTGAACTGAACATTGAAAAAGAAAAAGAGATCATTCAAGTAGCCAGCCCACAAGTCGTTCAACCAACTATGGGTTACCCAACTATTGCTATTAATAATGAAAGTGATAGTCTTGTTATTAAAAAAGAAGACTGCCCAGAGATAAAACATATTACTTCTCCGATGGTCGGAACTTTCTATGCATCAAGCACTCCAGGAGGAGCAAGTTTCGTAACGGTAGGTTCTAAAGTTAAAAAAGGTGATGTCATCTGTATTATAGAAGCTATGAAACTTATGAATGAAGTAGAAGCCGAAGTAGAAGGTGAAATAGTAGAAGTATTAGTCAGCAACGAACAAATGGTAGAGTATGCTCAGCCGTTATTTGTCATTAAATAAGTTAAGGGAGTGAAACCATGCTAAATATTCAACAAATTATGGAGATTTTACCGCATAGATATCCCTTTCTACTTGTAGATAAGGCTGAAATACTAGAAGATGGTAAAGGCGTTATAGGGTATAAGAATGTTACAATGAATGAACCTTTTTTCCAAGGACATTTTCCCGGACTACCTGTTATGCCAGGGGTTCTTATCGTAGAGGCATTAGCACAAGTAGGTGCCATTGCTATTTTATCTCAAGAAGCAAACAAAGGAAAAGTTGCTTTTCTTGCATCTATCAAAGAAGCTAAGTTTAGAGACAAAGTATTACCAGGAGATACCTTAAAGCTAGAGTGTTCTATTATTAAGCAAAAAGGACCTATGGGTATTGGCAAAGCACTAGCGACTGTAGAGGGCAAAAAAGTATGTGAAGCAGAAATTATGTTTGCTATAGGCTAAGGAGAGGTGATGCGTTGTGATTCAAAAAGTGCTTATTGCTAATAGAGGTGAAATAGCCGTTCGTATTATAAGAGCTTGCCAGGAAATGGGTATAGCAACTGTAGCTGTATACTCTACTGCAGATCAAGAAGCTTTACATGTTAAGCTTGCTGATCAAGCAGTTTGTATAGGGAGTCCGCTTTCTAAAGACAGTTATCTTAATATAGAAAACATTATCAGTGCAGCAGTTTTAACAGGAGCAGAGGCTATTCACCCAGGCTTTGGCTTTTTATCAGAAAATGCTAAGTTTGCAGAGATATGTAGCCAGTGTGACATTAAATTCATAGGACCTACAGCTGATATGATCCGCATGATGGGAGATAAATCAAAGGCTCGTGAAATGATGGTACGAGCGGATGTACCGGTTGTGCCAGGTTCAGATGGAAAAATAGCAGATGCAAAGCTAGCTAAAAAGGTTGCAAACCAAATCGGTTATCCTGTCATGCTTAAAGCCTCCGCTGGTGGTGGTGGGCGTGGTATGCGTATTGTATGGGAAGAAAGTGAGCTTGAAAAGGCATTCTTATCAGCAAGCAGTGAAGCCAGCAATGCTTTTGGTGATGGCAGCATGTATATGGAAAAGTATGTGCAAAATCCACGTCATATTGAATTTCAGATATTAGGTGATGCCTATGGCAATGTTATTCATCTAGGAGAAAGAGATTGTTCACTCCAAAGACGACATCAAAAGGTTATAGAAGAAGCACCTTCACCTTTTTTAAGTAAAATACTTAGAGAACGTATGGGCGAAGTAGCTATTAAGGCTGCACAGGCAGTTAACTATGAGAATGCAGGGACTATTGAGTTTATTGTAGATAAGGATGAAAATTTTTATTTTATAGAAATGAATACGCGTATTCAAGTAGAACACCCTATCACAGAGATGATCACTGGTGTAGATCTTATTAAACAGCAGCTTAAAATTGCATCAGGTGAGAAGTTAACGCTTACCACAGAAGGTATTAAGCTGCAAGGGCATGCTATAGAATGTCGTATTAATGCTGAAAACCCACATAAGAATTTTAGACCTTGTGCAGGAACAGTATCACAGCTTCATCTTCCAGGAGGTAGAGGCGTTAGAATAGAAACTGGGTTGTATCAAGGCTATAAAGTGCCGCCTACTTATGATTCAATGCTTGCAAAGATTATTACGTATGGCGATACCAGGGAAGAAGCTATCAGTATTATGGAAAGAGCCCTAGGAGAGCTAGTTATAGAGGGGTTAGATACAAATATCTACTTCCAGTATCAGCTACTTAATACAAAGGCCTTTAAAGAAGGCAACTTTGATACTTCATTTATTGAAAAAAACTTAGAAGCCATATTAGAACAGGGAGAGGATAACGATGCTGAATAATTTCATTAAGCGATCAAAAAAATATGCTACCGCAGCTCCTCAACCTAAAAAAACAGGGATACCAGAAGGCATCTACATTCAATGTCCAGGCTGCAAGAAAAGTATCTATAGAACAGATTTAAAAAATAACTTAGGATCATGCCCAGATTGTTCTTATTACTATCCTCTTTCTCCTAAAGCCAGAATTGCAACACTCGCAGATAAAGGAACTTTTAATGAACTAGATAAAGATATTATGAGTGTTAATCCATTAGATTTTCCAGACTATGAAAAAAAGCTAGTTAATTATATCGATAAAACAGATCAAAAAGAAGCTGTGATAACAGGAGTAGCTGAAATAGAAGGTCAAAAAACAGTTATTGGTGTTATGGATTCAAGATTTATGATGGGAAGCATGGGCTCTGTAGTTGGTGAAAAGCTGACAAGAGCTATAGAATATGCAACACTTTACCAGCTTCCAATTATCGTGTTTACAGCATCAGGAGGAGCAAGGATGCAAGAGGGTATTTTTTCCTTGATGCAAATGGCAAAAACTAGTGCAGCTCTAGCTAAACACGATGATAACGGACTTTTATATATCAGTGTACTTACTGACCCGACTACAGGAGGCGTAACAGCAAGTTTTGCTATGTTAGGCGATATCATTCTAGCGGAACCTGGTGCACTTATAGGATTTGCAGGGCCTAGAGTCATTGAACAGACTATTAAACAAAAACTCCCCGAGGGCTTTCAGCGCGCAGAGTTTTTACTAGAACATGGTATGATAGATGCCATCGTTAAAAGACAAGAAATGCGAGAAACACTGGCGCGTTTATTACAACTCCATCAAAGGGAGGAACAATAAATGGATAATATAAGAGAACGTATAGAAGCACTTGGTGAAGCCATTAATCAGCTTGGTAAATTAGATCAAACCCCAGAGATTACAGATGAAATAACAAGGCTCAAAGGGGTTGTTTATAAGTTAGAAAAAAAAGCAGGAACATTATATAATCCATGGGACAAAGTGAAGATCGCAAGGAGAATAGAAAGACCAAGAGGTCAGTTTTATATTGATAATATCGTTACAGATTTTATAGAGCTTCATGGAGATCGTGCTTTTAAAGACGATAAAGCTATTGTAGGTGGTATTGGTAAAATAGATGGGCATATAGTGACGATTATTGTTCAAAACAAAGGGAACACATCAAAAGAAAATATCGAAAGAAATTTTGGTATGCCACATCCAGAAGGTTATAGAAAAGCGTTAAGGCTTATGAAGCAAGCAGAGAAATTTAACAGACCTGTTGTATGCTTAATAGACACACCAGGAGCTTATTGTGGTATTGGTGCAGAAGAAAGAGGTCAAGGAGAAGCTATAGCCCGAAATCTTCTTGAAATGGCAAGACTCAAAGTACCTATTATATCTGGTATTATTGGAGAAGGTGGCAGTGGTGGCGCATTGGCCCTTGGTGTAGCAGACAGAGTCTTTATGCAGACCAATACGACTTATTCCATTCTTTCACCAGAAGGATTTTCAAGTATTCTATGGAAAGATAGTAATAGAGCAAAAGAAGCTGCAGGAATTATGAAGATTACGGCTCGGGATTTGCTGGAGTATGGTATTATTGATGATATTGTAGAGGAGCCAGTAGGTGG
>CALJNR010000101.1 GCA_937981575.1 uncultured Clostridia bacterium
GATGAGCAAGGAAACCGCTTAACGTATATGAAAATCACAGGCGGAAAGCTTAAGGTGAAAGATGTCTTAAGTAATGGGATCTGGGAAGAAAAGGTTAATCAGATTCGTATCTATTCTGGACAGAAATTCGAAGCAGTTGGAGAGGCGGAAGGAGGCGTTATTTGTGCAGTAACAGGCCTAAACTGCACTAGGCAAGGAGAGGGTTTGGGGATAGAAGAAGCTTCAAGTGCTCCTCTACTGGAACCTGTACTATCCTATCGGATTATACTTCCAGAAGGCTGTGACCCTAGAGTAATGCTTCCTAATCTCCGTCAGATTGAAGAAGAAGAGCCGGAGCTTCATATCGTTTGGAACGAAGAGTTGCAGGAGATTCAAACGCAGCTTATGGGAGAAGTACAGACTGAGGTCCTGCAAAGTCTTATCCAAAGCCGCTTTGGAATAGAGGTGGCCTTTGATGCAGGAAGCATTGTTTATAAAGAAACAATTGCGAACGTAGTTGAAGGTGTAGGGCACTTTGAGCCCCTTAGGCATTATGCAGAAGTGCACCTATTATTAGAGCCAGGAGATCGGGGGAGCGGGCTGCAGTTTGGGGCCGAGTGCAGTGAGGATGTACTGGGCAAAAGCTGGCAGCGGCTTATTTTATCGCATCTTGAAGAAAAATCCCATAGGGGGGTTTTGACAGGTTCGGAGATTACAGATATGAAAATAACTTTAGTTTCAGGCAGGGCGCACACTAAGCATACAGAAGGCGGGGACTTTAGAGAGGCAACCTACCGAGCAGTACGCCAAGGCTTAAAGGAGGCAGAATCTATAATGCTTGAGCCTTACTATGCTTTTCAAATGGAACTGCCTGAAAAGATGGTAGGCAGAGCGATGACTGATATTGAGAAAATGCATGGCCTATGCGAAATTTCTGAAACAAATGGGGAGACGGCCGTTCTTGTAGGTCATGCGCCTGTTGTTACGATGAGAAACTATCAAAAAGATGTGGCAGCTTATACCAAAGGGCATGGCAGATTATTCTGCAGCTTAAAAGGGTACGCACCATGTCATAATGCGCAAGAAGTTATAGAAAGTATCGGCTATGATTCTGAAAGAGACATAGATAATCCAACAGGCTCTGTATTTTGTGCGCAGGGGTCAGGTTTTTTAGTGAACTGGGACCAGGTAAAGCACTATATGCATCTTGAAAGCTTCTTACAGAAAAAAGAGGATTTAGATTTAAAAGAAGAAGCGGCCCAATACGAGGGGGGCTATAATGAAGAGCGATGGATTGATTTAGATGAGATCGATCGCATTATTAGTGGAACCTTTTATGCCAATAGAGGGAAAAAGTCTGTCTGGAAAAAGCCAAAAACAGCTCGTGAAAGCTACTATGAATCTGTGAACTACGTCAATAAGCAACAGGAAATGAAAGAAGAGTATCTTCTTGTAGATGGTTATAATATTATTTTTACATGGCCTGAATTAAAAGAGCTTGCAAAGGATAATATGGATGGGGCCAGAATCAAATTACTTGACGCATTAAGTAATTATCAAGGCATTCGAAAATGCCAGGTTATTGTTGTATTTGATGCCTACCGTGTGGAGGGTCATATTGAAGAAATCATTAACTACCATAACATTCATATGGTGTATACCAAAGAAGCACAAACGGCTGATCAGTACATTGAAAAATTCGCCCATATCAATCAAAAAAAGTATAATATAACAGTTGCAACGTCAGATGGTTTGCAGCAGGTCATTATTAGGGGAGCTGGCTGCTCTTTATTATCCGCCAGAGAACTAAAGGCGGAGATTGAAAAAACAAATGAAAAAATCAAAGAGCTATATGAGGCAATGCAGGAAGAAGACCGCAACTATCTAATAGATGCATTGCCCAATAAGGCTAAAGAGCAGTTAGAAGCTCTGCTTAAAAAAGAAAATGATAATAGATAGCTATATTCTGAGCTGCCACGTTTTTTAATAATCTGATGATGTAAATCCTTTCGCGGTATGAGCTGCCAGAATCCTTTTAGAGACATTTGGTATAATAGAGAAGCCTTATGGTGGAATTCGGAGGCTTAAGCAGGTGATAAGCTGATTAAGACAACCTGAACTTTCGTATAGTTCAAATAGAAGTGCTTTAAGAAATATTAAAATAAAATATGAAAAAATTGCATAAGGATTAAATTAAGCTGCTAGAGTATAACAATTGATTTTTTGAAGATACTATCCTTGAATAAACGATAAAAGGAGGTATATAACATGGCAGGAAAAGCTAAACAATGTGTTGACCAATGTGTGTCATCTGTACAGTCAAGTGTGAATTTATTACAAGAGGCTCTAAGTTCAGCAGAAAAACAAGACAACAAAAATAGAATTCAGCAAGCAATCAACTCTTTAAACTCTGCGCAACAAGAATTGTCTGGATTCCAAGACTAATAAGAAGATAAAATAGAATATAAATGAAATAAAGGTATGCCTTAGTGCTCAGATGCTATAGGCAGATCTTAATAAAAGAGGCAGATGATATTTGATCAAGTATTTCTTGAAAAGTATCATCTGTTTTTATGTGTACCTATTTTTTAGAAAAGACAAATTAAAAGTTTTTAGAGAGAAGAAAATGGTTTTTAAGAGAGAGGATATGAAACTTAGGCTATATGCCTTTCGTGCTCTTTAACATAAAACTTAGTATAGGCCAAAAACCGGAATCCCAAAATATTATAAGAGATTTGATAGTGGCTGAGAATGGAAATATATTCAAATGACAGCGATCTAACATAGTTACATCTTAAATGGACATACTAAGGCTGACTAAAAGTTACAAACCGATTAATAGTAAAGGAGTTTTGTGATGAAAAAGAAAGTTAGTATTGGTATAACCTTAGTAACCATGGCCTTAGTGATGCAAGGCACTTTGTTTGCAAATACGCAGAATGTGCTCGAAAGCTCAAAAGGAAATACAGAGCAGATAAAGATGGGACAAAATAAATGCAGGGCATGTGAAATCAACTGCGCTGCAAATACCCAAGGAATGGCTGCATCAGAACAACAGAAAATAATGATGACAAAAGATATTGTTCAGATAGCATCAGAAGATGGGCGGTTCAAAACACTAACAGCAGCACTTGAGGCAGCAGATTTAGTAGATACCCTAAAAGGAAAGGGACCATTTACAGTCTTTGCACCAACAGATGAGGCATTTGCCAAGCTTCCAGCAGGCACTTTGGAGGAACTTTTAAAACCTGAAAATAAGGATAAGCTTAGAAATATTTTAACTTATCATGTTATTGCAGATCGTGTTAAAGCTGAAGATGCCGTGAAGCTTGCTGGCCAGGAAGTAAGTATGGTAAGCGGGGATAAGGCTAAAATAGAAGTAAGAGAGGGCTCAGTCTTTATCGATGGGGCTAAAGTTATCGTAACAGATATTGTTGGGAAAAATGGCATTATTCATGTAATAGATGCTGTCATGCTTCCATAAAACGATGATGTAAGGTTTGCCAAAACCAGTTAAGCACAAAAGATTAAGAAACGAAAAGAATATAAGTAAGAGATCTTATAAAAGGAGAGCCGCCTAAGGCTCTCCTTTTATGAGCAGGGAAAGTTCGTCGTGCTGGCAATGGAGCAAATTTTCCTAGCTCACATGCGCCTATGTTTTTTACACGCTTGCTTGTGAAAACGGAAAGTTTGTCTATTGACAAGGAATCCAATTTTTATACATAACAGATACGTGTGTTCTTTGCACGCTTTACTGAATAGGTGGTCTAGATTCTTATATGATCAATATAGACAGGCTGAAGGCCACGGCTTAAAATCATTTCGTGGATCTGGCGGACACTTCGGGAATCGGAAATCTCAAATTGTTCATCGCCCTTTTCTTTTGTGTTATGCCCACCTACGCCGACTTTTACACCAGCAGATATTTTGGTAGCTGCCATCCCAATGATATGGTCACGAAAGCCTGATCGTTCACGGGTGGAAATTGTAATGCCGGCAAAGGGCATAAATAGGCGATAGGCAAGTATAACCTGCAAAAGCTGTTTTTCATGAACGTCATTAGGACTCATGACAGAATTATTAATATAAGGTCTTAGCCTAGGCGTTGAGAAGGAAATCTCTGCATGAGGAAACTTTTGCTGAATAAAATAGGCGTGCATGCCTGCAGAAAAGGCATCTTTTCGAAAATCATCAAGGCCAAGGAGGACGCCAAAAGAAACGCCGCGCATGCCGCCAAGCAGTGCCCGCTCCTGCGCATGAAAGCGATAAGGGAAAATTCGCTTAGGACCCTTCAGATGAACTTTTGCGTATTTGTCTGTATTATAAGTTTCTTGATAAATAGAAACAAAATCAGCCCCGCACTCATGGAGGTAGGTATATTCTTCGGTGTTTAAAGGATAAATCTCAATACCGACAGCCGAGAAGTATTTAGCTGCTAATTGAATACATGCCCCTATATAATGAAGTCCAGATTTATGCCTTGATTCTCCGGTTAAAAGTAGTATTTCCTTTAAGCCGGTAGCAGCAATCGCCTTTAGTTCTTCTTCTGCTTCACTAAGAGAAAGTGCGCCGCGGCTGATTCGATTTTCGGCATTGAAGCCGCAGTACGTGCAGTGGTTTTCGCAGTAATTTGCTAAGTACAGCGGGGTAAAAAGAGAGACAGCATTGCCAAAGTGTTTTTGAGTTTGGGATAGGGCTTTTCGTGCCATATCTTCCAAATAAGGCAGAGCTGTCGGAGAGAGGAGTGCTGCATAATCCTCAGCAGATATCTTAGTTTTTATAAGTGCTTTTTTGACATCGTCAGCGGTATACTTACTATAATCATATTTTTGAGTACAGCTTATTACTTTTTCCAGAATGTCAGAGTCAGTACGCTCCATTCCTTCTAAATATTCCATAGAGTTTATACTTAAAGATGACATGATTACCCCTCCAAGAACCCTGTCAAAGGACTGGAGGCTTCAGCTTTGAAATCCAGGACCCTTCCAAGGCCTGCTAAGTAGGCAGTGCGGCCAGCTTCAACAGCTTGTTTAAAGGCCTTTGCCATAAGTGTTACATCATTGGCTGTGGCAATGGCGGTATTGCACATCACAGCAGCTGCGCCCATTTCCATTGCAAGAAGGGCTTGAGACGGACGACCAATACCGGCATCTACAATGATCGGCAGATCGATTTCATCAATAAGGATTTGTATAAATTCCTTTGTGCAAAGCCCTTTGTTGCTTCCGATCGGCGAACCTAAAGGCATCACAGCAGCAGCTCCTGCACCTACAAACGCTCTTGCTGCATAGAGGTCAGGGTACATATAAGGCATAACAACAAAGCCTTCTTTGGCTAAAATCTCTGTAGCTTTTATCGTTTCATAGTTATCCGGCATTAAATATTTAGAGTCACGGATAACCTCTAACTTAATAAAATCACTGTTGCTGATTTCTCTTGCCAGACGGGCAATTTTTACAGCTTCTTCAGCTGTTCTTGCACCGGAAGTATTAGGAAGAAGCTTAACATTTTTGGGGATATAATCGAGTATGTTTTCTTCGCCGCCTACATTTGCCCGGCGCAGCGCCAAGGTGATCATTTGAGCTCCCCCGCTTTCTATCGCCGCTTTAATAAGCTCCAACGAAAACTTCCCAGATCCTAAAATAAATCTTGATTCAAATTCATGTCCGCCAATTGCTAACTTATCACTCATTTTATACATCCTTTCATTTATACATCTTTTATTCCAACTAATAATCTAAGCACCATATTTGCCTGATGCCCGGCGCAGATGAGTACCCTTGGCGCCATCAGACCTTTTCCAATTTCAGCTTCGTTTGTAAGGTCGCCGCATACATACAAACGATTCATCACCCGTGAGGTGCAAATCGAATTAGAAGTATCGTACCCAGCCATACCGGAAGCTGCAACAATTTTAACAGAAGGCAGCTCACTAAGAAGGGTATTTACAAGCATGGATTTTGCCTCAGCGCGGTCAAATGCTTCACAGACAATATCATAACCGCTAAAAAGCTTTGCGGCGTTATCTTCTGTTACCCGTACATTTTGTGTTTCTATGGTGATAAAAGGGTTGATTTCATTAATTTGTTTTTTGAGAGCCTCTGTTTTAGGCAGGCCTAAGTGGCTTATCGTATAGTTTTGACGATTAAGATTGCTGGGCTCCACGCTGTCAAAGTCTACTAAAAGTAAGTGCCCTACACCTATTCTTGCAAGCATGACTGCAATATTAGAACCAAGGCCGCCAAGACCTGCTATAGCCACTTTGCCTTGTTTTAACTTTTTATGTACGGTAGGCGTATGTCTTGCCATCATCATACTTTCAAGTTCATCTTCTTTGGGCATAACGCCTTTAGGGATTAGGGTTAATATGTCACCGTGTGATATTTTGCAGTTATGATCTATCTGAAAACCATTTAAGATAATAATGTCTGTTTCATGTCCATGCATTTTGCGTATTTCAAAAATTGTTTCGCAGGTTATCACTATTTCTTTGCCGTTTAAAGTTATTTTCATAAATCAGCCGCCTCCTACAAATCTCACAATTTCTAAAGTATCTTCATCATGAAGCATCACATCATTATAGGTGGCTTTAGGAATGATAGTATCATTAAGTACTACTGCAATCTTGGTTACATCATAGTTTTGCGCCTTTAAAAAATCAAGCAAGGTTTGACCCTTTTCCAGGGGAATAAGTGTTCCGTTGAATTTCATCTTTTCATTTCCTTTCTAAATTTTAAAGAAAAAAAGCGCACAAAATAGACTTACACCCTTTCGGTGGTGAACCCCATTTTGTACGCTTTTCAGTTAATCAAATTATAGTCTATTAAAGAGCTGTGGTCAAGAGTATAGATGGAGTAGTTAGTTGCAGAATCACACTAAAATGAAGAAGAGGCATTAAAATAATAGATTTAGCGATAATTGTCTTCAAAAACATATACATACATGTTAGGTAGAAAAATAGTACAGATGACGTAAAAGTTGTTGAAGAAATTTCTTGATAGACTATACTAAGAAGAACAGATGTTTTAATCCTTGCTTTTAATGGCTAGTAAAATAAAGGCTTTCACCTGTTAAGGTAAGTAATAGAGGAAGGGTAAAAGGGCTGGGAGTGTGATTGACATGAGTAACCTGACAAATTTTTTTCGAACAAAAATAACATTAGATCAGTTAATGAGCATAGGTGCTATTACCTTTATATTGAATACAGTAATCTTGGTAGGATGGGAAAATACTTCAAGTATTCCCATTATTTTAATTACATATATTTTAGTTCTGAGGGTGAAGTATAAAGGAGAATGTACTCATAACTATAGCATATTCTATTTAACCTATTTTAATATCATGCTGCTTTTTCTGCATATATACAATTACAGTAGGCTATTCGTCGGTTTTATCGTAATGACACTGATCGTAGGTTTTATAATAGGAATCATAAATTACTATGTATACATTAAAGGTTTGAAGGACTGAAGTATTTCTTTAATCTCATATTCACAAGATATAAAGTACACGATAGAGGGTTTTTTATAAACCGAGGTCGTGTACCTCTTTTTTATGTGTTTGACTTTTCTGAGTATTTATTTAGATTGGTACATTCATACAATTGTAAAGTAAGCTTAAAGTATTGTACAATAATTATAGAGATAGGCTGCATAGGCAAAAGATAAGCCTGTGGCCTGCGCTTTGGGGGTAAAATGATGAATATCATAGAATGCAACGCTGATAACTATAAACACTATTTAAATTTTGTCCGGTCTATCTATAAAGATAACCCTTTTTATAAAGATACCACTTCTTCTTTACTGAAATCCTTTCTTTTAAAGAAAAACGCATTTTGTAAACATGCTTATGTTCATCCTGTTAAGGTGTATGATAACGGCAGGATTGTTGCTGCTGTGACCTTCATTCATGCGGATTATTATCAAGAAACACTTCAGCTCACTTATTTTGAGGCACTTCCTAATTATGACCAAGCAGTAGAGATGCTTATTGACTATGGCAAGGCCCTCTGCCAAAAGCGGAAGATTTCTAAGATGACAATCGGGCTTAGCGGACACGTTAACTATGGTCTTGGGATCTTGCAGGATCATTTTGATGCGCCCCTAAGCTTTGGCAATAACTATAACCCGCCTTATTACATAAAGTATTTTGATAAGTACAAAACAAGCGATTATGTATTAACATCTTTCAAGGGAAAGATGGAGGATTTTAATATGGAAGGACAGGAGAGGGCTATCCAAAGAGTCTGTTCAAATTTTACCTTTAGGCCTATGAACTTTAAAGACTTTAAGAATGAGATGAAGCTTTATACTGACCTTAATAATGCGTGTTTTCTAAACCATCCTTTTTATTTTAAACGAAACTATGAAGAGGATTATGAGCTTTTTAAAGACCTAAAGCTGTTTTTGAAAGAAGAGAACTTGATTTTTGCAGAAGAAAACGGAAAGCCCATTGGGTTTCTTCTTTGGTATCCTGATTATAATGAGCTTATTGCACCAGGAAAAGCTATAGGCCTATCAACCTTTGTAAAAAACAAGCTGTTTGCCCATAGGATCAAAAAATATAAGATTGTAGAGATTGGGGTACTCCCTAAATTTCATAACACTGGAGCGATACTCGGCTTGTTTTACGCATGCTACCAAAGAACCAAAGGAAAGTACGATGCCTATGAAACAAGCTGGATTTTAGATACTAACTTTAAGTCCAAAAACTTTGGGGTAAAATGGGCGAATGAGGAATATAAGCATTATAAAGTATACGAAATTGTGTTGTAGGGGGATAAGATGATAAATATTTTTGAAAAGGCATCGGACCTTCCGGAGCTATGGGATAGTCTATTAAGTGAAATCCCTTATATCACAAAAGAGTATTTAACGCTTTTAGAGGGGAGTAACCCTTGCGGCCAAAGGTATGTACTCATCAACAATAGAAGTGCCTTTATAATCTATACGCTTAAACTTAATGTCTTTTCTTACGCCAAGATGCATTTTGATCTCACAGTGAATATAATCGGTATCCCCTGCTCTGTATCTAAAGCTGGATATAAAATAGAAGAATCAGATGTTTGTGAACTTGTACATTATATCAAAAGAGAAAAAAAGGCCTGCATTATTTTAAATGCAGATCATAGCTTTTTTAACAGATGCTTCATTCGGGGAGAAACGCTGCCTACCTGCAGACTAAGAATAGGGTGGGGAACTTTTGATGATTATATGAAAAGCCTAAGAAGCCACTACAGATACAGGCTGAATCGGGCACTAAAAAAAGGAGAAAACATCAAGATTAAAAAGCTGGAGGATAACAGCCAATTTGATGAAGAAATGTATGCTTTGTATGAAAGTGTTTATGAAAAGTCAAATTATAAACTAGAGAAATTAAGTATAGATTTTTTTAGAAAGATTCCAGCAAGGATTTATATATTTTATACTGCAGAAAAGCCGATTGCTTTCGTGCAGCTTAGCAGTCATGAAAAGGAACTGTTTTTTGTTTTTGGAGGCATGGATTATGAGCTAAACCCTATCTATGACCTATATATGAATATGCTGATCTTTATCGTGAAGTATGGCATCGAAAACCGATACGCAGTGATAGATATGGGGCAAACCGCTGAAGATGCCAAAATGAAAATAGGCTGCGGGCAGCAGACAAAATATATGCATGTTTATCATCCAAGTTTGGTCATAAGGTTTTTGATAAGATTATTTTCTAAAAACCTAAGTTATCAGCCGCTTACATTAAAATTCAACGTCTTTAAGGAGGACAACGAATGGGGAGTATAAAAATATGGGACTTTTGGGCAGATAAATATGAAAGATTATGGGTACAAAAATACTCTCTTTCACCTACAAGAAGAGAAATCATTCATGAAATGAGAAGAGTCATAAAGCCTGATCGGGCATATCGTATTTTGGATATGGGTTGTGGTACCGGTCAGCTCATTAGAGAAATGAAGAAGGCATTTAAAGGCTTTCAAATCAGCTATATGGGCGTTGATGTTTCTCCTAAGATGTTAGAAAGAGCCAAGGAGCAGAATAAGGATGCTGTGTATGTAAATGCAAGTGCTCAGGACTTTTCAGCGCCAGATGGGCACTTTGATATCATTGTCTGTTCCCATTCTTTTCCTTATTACTCAGATCAGGAAGCAGTATTTAATAAGTTCGGCAGTCTTTTAAAAGAAGGGGGACATTTGTTCCTTGCCCAGGCTTCTGTTAATACAGCCTATGATACAATTGCTATGTTTTTTGTAAAATTTACGACCGGCAGTGCAAAGTACTTATCTGTAAAAAAGATAAAAGAGATGGCTAAAGGCAAACTTTGCTTATTGGGGGTTAGAAGAATCAAAGAAAAGAGCTATATGCCTGGGATTTATCTGTTTGTATTCAAAAAAGGCGGCAAGCAGTCATGAGAGTTTTGCTGGTGCGTCCTAAACCTGATAAAGAAACGATAGGGCTTCAGAATGTGATGATCTGTGAACCTTTAGAACTCGAGTATATAGGGGCCTATATTAAGCCGCTGGGATGCGATGTAGTGATCGTCGATATGATTTTAGAAAACAAGCCTTTATCATACTTTATGACCAAATATCAGCCAGACGTAGTGGGGATTACATCCTACATTGCTCATGTGAACGTTGTCAAAAGATATGCCAAGGAAATAAAAGCAGCATACCCTGAAGCTCAGGTGGTTGTAGGCGGCGTTCACGCAGAGGTTGTCCCGGAAGATTTTAAAAATGAAAATGTCGATTATATTATTTGTGCCAATGGCATGAGGACTTTCGCTGCTATTTTAGAGTCTATAGAAAATAAGCAGTTCGAGACCGAAATAGAAGGGGTATGGCGTGAAAACAGCCCCCGGGCTCTTAAAGAAACTACTTTTGATTATCCGCATCCTGACAGAAGCCTAGTTGAACGCTATAGGGAAAAATACTACTATATGTTTCATAACCCTTGCGCGCTGATGAAAACTTCTTTTGGATGTCCCTACCAGTGCAGTTTTTGCTTCTGCAGGGAGGTTACAGATGGGAAGTATTTCACCCGGGATTTAGCAGATATTATCGAAGAGATCAAATCCATTCCTGAACAGGAGATTTATATTGTAGATGATGACTTTTTGGTGGATCAAGGCAGGATTTTGGATTTTTGCCGAATGCTTCGGGGAAACCATTTAAATAAAAGATTTTTAATCTATGGCCGGGCCGATTTTATAGCTGGCAACGAAGAGGTGATAGAGGCATTTGCTTTGGCAGGGCTTAGGGCTGTTATTGTAGGATTAGAATCCAGCAGTGAAGAAGAACTAAAAAAGTATAATAAAAAAAGCAGTGTGGAGCTGAATGAACGTGCTATACATATTCTTAAAAAGTATAATGTAGAGTGTTACGGGACTTTGATTCTGGGGATTGACTGGGGCCCTGATGATTTTAAAAGATTATATAAGTGGATAAAAAAAATAGACATTAAGTTTATCAACCTGCAGCCCTTTACGCCTATGCCGGGGACCAGCCTTTATGAGATCTACAAAGATCAGTTGATTATCCCGAGAAGCCATTATGAAAAGTGGGATTTAGCTCATCTAACTGTTAAACCCTCCAAAATGTCTATTAGAAGATACTATTGGGAGATTATCAAGCTGTATTACAAAATAACGATGAACCCGCGGAATATTATAAAAATGATAAAAGCGTATGGACTTCTAGAGAACTTAAAGTTATCTCTAGGTGCCTCTAAAATTACTATGCAGTACGTTATCAAAATGTTTAAAAATGAGTCTCGGAGGAATGAGCGATGAATGTATTACTCGTAAGGCCAAAGTCCTTAAATATTATTGCGAATGTAGATGTGATAAACCTCGAGCCTTTGGATCTTGAATACCTTTACACTGTTTCTTTAGAAGAAGAGGCAAATGCCCAGATACTTGACTGCCTTTTTGATAAAAGAAGCCTAAAGGATGTATTAAAGGCTTTTAGACCTGACTTGGTGGTAATCTGCGGATATATTACCCAGGAAGCTTTGATGCTGGATTATTCAAGGATTGTTAAAGCGTATAATCCTTCGACAAAAGTGATGATCGGAGGCGTGCATGCCCAAGTTAACTATGAAAGGTTTTACATAGAGTCCGTTGATTATATTGTACACTCTAGTTCTCTTGAGCCTTTTAGAAAGATTTTAAGGCTGGGAACACACTTTGAGGAGGCGCATTTAGAAACAATAGATGGCATCTGCTATAGAAAAGAGAAAGAATGGATTGTTACCAAAACACTTCCAATCAATCCGAGTGATCTCCCTATTCCGGACAGGTCCCACTTTAATGCTAACAAACATTTGTATAGATACCTGAGTTTCAGCCCTTGCGCTATCGTTAAGACAGCATTCAGCTGTCCTTATGGGTGCAGCTTCTGTTTTTGCAGAAAAATAAATGGGGGACAATATGCAGCCAGAGCTATTGATCTGGTGGTAGAAGAGATACAAGGCATAGAATGTGATGCAGTGCATATTGTAGATGATACCTTTCTGATTAATAAAGAAAGGGTAAAGAAATTTATTACGCTCATTAGAGAAAAAAAGATTCAAAAGAGCTTTATCTTTTACAGCAGAGCGGATTTTGTAGTTGAAAATGAAGAACTGATCGAAGAATTAGGTTCTATTGGTACAAAAGGTATTATTGTGGGTTTAGAGGCGATTGATGACTCAGCGCTTAGTGCTTACAGCAAACAGTCTACAGAAGACCTGAATAAGCAGTGCGTAAAGGTGCTTCAAAAGCACGGTATAGAATGTTTAGCATTATTTATTATCGATATTCATGCGGTTAAAAAGGATTTTGACAATCTCTACAGGTGGGTTGAAAAGATGGCGCTTAAGTATGCTTCGGTGTCTATTTTTACGCCGATCCCTGGGACGGCGGCTTTTGAGGAATACAAAGACAGGCTGACAACAGACAAAATGCAGTATTGGGATTTTTTGCATTTGGTACTGGAACCTGTTAATATGTCCAGAAAAGCTTTTTACCTAGAATACTATAAGCTGTTTTTAAAGCTGGCTTTAATCGGGCAGAAAAGCGGCGTTTATGATTTTGTAGATATGCAGTATATCAAAAAAACAGCTAAAGAATTTTTTGGAAGTCTCATACGGACAATATAAGAAAGCAGGTGGCTTAAGTGAATAAAAAAATTCTGTTTATTCAGCCTACTCCTTATGATTCAAAGGGGGAGCTGATTAAAAAGAAAAAGCTCTATTTTGTAGGGCTTGCCCTGCCGCTTTTGGCTGCCCTTACGCCGAAGGACTGGGAGGCAAGTATATGTCTTGAAACGATAGAAGAAGTTCCTTTTGGTACAGATGCAGATGTTATAGCCATCAGTAGCATGGGGCATGCAGTGGTGAGAACGCTGGATATCGCAAAGCAGTTTAAAGCATTAGGTAAAACGGTGATATTAGGCGGCTATATGGTGAGTCTTATGCCTGAAGAAGCCAAAAAGTACTGCGACTGTGTGGTGATTGGTGATGCGGAGGAGGTTTGGCGTACGGTGCTCCAAGATATAGAAACAGGAGATATCAAACCTTTTTATCAAAAACCACTCGCTAAACTGGCTTATCCGATGCCGAGATTTGACCTTATCATAAATAAAAATATAGGAGACTTTCTGCCAGTCCAAGCCGGAAGAGGATGTCCTAATGTATGCAGCTTTTGTTCGGTATACTGCTTGTATAAAACAAGATATTACCGAAGAGAAGTAGAGGATGTCATAAGAGACATTAAACAGATCAAGTCTTTAGGGTTTAAAAAGTTTTTGCTTTTAGATGACAATATCTTGGCGGACAGAGAGTATACAATGCAGCTTTGCAGCCAGATCAAAAAGTTAAATATGAAGTGGCTTTCTCAGTGTTCTGTTAAAATTGGAGAGGATGATGAACTGCTGGACATGGCAGCTAAAAGCGGCTGTGTGGCTTTAAGTTTTGGACTTGAGAGCATTTCTAAGGCAAGCTTGGACAGTATGCAGAAGACTTGGGCTGATCCAGATGAGTACAAGAGGCTGCTCAAAAATATCAGAAAGCATGGGATTGATGTTTCAACAGAGATGGTAGTAGGGGCGGAAGGAGATACGTTAGAGTCTATACGAGATACGGCTAAGTTTATAGAAGAGAACAAAGTAGTTGTCCCAAGGTTCTATATTTTAACCCCCATACCAGGTACAGAGTTTTTCAAGGAGATGGAACGGCAAAATAGAATCTATAACAAAAATATCTATTCCTATAACGGAACAGAAGCTGTACATATCCCTAAAAACATGACACCGGAGCAGCTGACAGAGGCGTATTGGAAGCTGTATAATGATGTGTTTACGATTAAGAGTATTGTTAAGCGTACGCTGTTTCATAGTGACTTTTTTAAGCGGCCGGTTATGTATATGTTCTACTTAGCAGTAAATCTGTTTTACCGCTATCAGATCAAGCAGAAGATAACGCCTAATATTATATAAAGTGAGGGGAGAATTTTGGGGAAGGAAAAGATGAAAATACTGCTGGTTAGGCCGCCTAGAATTAAGCAGGCTGTTACTTTAGGTGAGTTTATGTACGCTGAGCCTATTGGGCTTGAAATTGTTTATGGGGTGTTAAAGGACCTTTATGAGATTCGAATTTTAGATTTGATGATCGCCGGGGAAGATTTTGAAAAGACATGCGAGACTTTTAGCCCAGATGTGGTAGGCATTACATCGCTTTGTATTGATGTAAATAAGGTTAAGGAAATTGCCAGAAGGGCAAAGATGGTCAAGCGGGAGGTTATCACAGTAGCAGGAGGAACGCAGGCTTACTTAAGGCCGCAGTCTTTTTTTGATGAGCATATTGATCATGTATTTCAGTATACAACGAGGAAAAACCTAGAGGCATTATACAGCTGCCTTGCAAAGGGAGAGGCTCCGCCTTTGATTGATGGGGTTCTCAGTAAAGTTTATAATTATCAGTCTACAGGTGTTTTTGGAAGAAATGAGTATATTGTCCCAGACAGAACTTCCACGACACAATATAGAAAGCATTATAGCTACTTAGGCTTTAAACCTTGTGCTATTATGCAGACTTCTTTAGGGTGCAGCAAAAACTGTGATTTTTGTTTAAGATGGCGTATTGAAGGGGCAAAGGAACAGGATATTGACCTAGAGTGCATTATCAAACAAATTCAGGATATTGATGAGCCAAGTATTATGATCTTTGACAATGACTTTCTGAACAATAAAGAAAGACTGGAAAGGTTCTGTGATCTGTTGGAGGCTCGTAAAGTCCAAAAGAATTTTATATGCTATGCCAGCGTTAAGAGTATTTGCTCACATCCAGATACGATAAAAAGAGTGGCGCAAAATGGTTTAAAGGCAGTACTCGTTGGGTATGAAACCTTTAATCAGGAAGAAATGGTCAAGTATAAGAAAAAGTCTACAGTAGCCGACAGCTATAAAGCTGCTCAAATCCTTAATGAGATAGGGGTTGACTGCTGGGCTTCATTTATGCTGCATCCAGACTGGGACCGAAACGACTTTAAGAGCTTTAGAAGATACATCAAGAAGCTAAAACCTGAAATTTCAACCTTTAGCCCGCTTACTCCTTTTAGGAACCTTCCGTTATACGAAAGCTATAAAGACAGACTGCTATTCGAGGAGTCGGACTATGAGTCATGGAGTTTTGGCAAGGTATCGGTGAAACCATCTAAGATGACACTTAGGCAGTATTATGGTGAAGTACTTAAGGTCATTTTGTTTATCAATCTAAGGATGAACAGTGTGCCATATATGATGAAGCGCTTTGGCGTGTCAACACTACTACGAATAGGCATAGGATCGATTAAAGTGCTGCCTACTTATATCAAGTTGATGATGAAGAGCTAATGTTTGGCATCGATGTGCGGTTCAAAAGGGAAATATTTCTGGGACCATTTTTGCAAGCTTTCAAGAGCAGGGTACATAGCTTTGCCCATTTCGGTGAGTTCAAATTCCACTCTTGGAGGAACTTCAGGATAGGTAGTTTTAAAAATAAGACCGTCATTTTCTAATTCCGTCAGTTTTTCATTAAGAACTTTTTGGCTGATGCCACTGGTTATGCGTTGCAGTTCGAGAAATCTTTTAGGACCTTCGTTTAAGTGGCACAAAATAACAGCTTTCCATTTGCCGCGGATTAGTTCAATCCCAAGATCCAAATGACAGACGAACTTTTTATTATTATATTCTAACATAGAATCACCCACTTCTTGGCTTAGTACTGATACCCATTATATCATAAAAAATACAAAATAGATTCGGCTTTTGCCTTATAAGCCTTTAATTCAAACCTTTTAGTAAGATATCTTACTGAAAAGTGCATACTTGATTGAAGCATGAATGGGCTATATACTTTTTGGTGTATCGAACTTCAAGGAAGTAGGTACAACCTAGAGTTAAGAAGGGTCAAGATGCGTTTGGGGTATGTGTATTGATAATGAAATCATTAAGTTTAAATAAAAATGAAGTGGAGGCAGTCAAATGAAAGTTGCAGCTTTTAATGGGAGTCCTAGAAAAGAAGGGAATACTTTTCATGCTATCAAAATAGCAGCTGATGAACTCGCCAAACAAGGCATTGAAACAGAAATTATTCATGTAGGAAATCAGTTGGTGCAGGGATGCATGGCATGCGGCGGGTGTGCCAAAAACAAAAATGAAAAGTGTGTTTATGCTGATGACGATGTCAATTTGTGGATTCAGAAAATGAAAGAAGCAGATGGCATTATCATAGGTTCGCCAGTACATTATTCCGGCATTGCTGGAACGATGAAATCCTTTTTAGACAGGGCTTTTTATGTTGCTGGTGTTAATGATGGCATGCTGAGGCATAAAGTAGGAGCGGCAGTTGTGGCAGTGAGACGTTCAGGAGGAGTCACAACTTTTGATCAGCTGAATCATTATATTAATTATTCAGAAATGCTTATGCCAGGGGCAAATTACTGGAACGTTATACATGGTACCCGCCCAGGTGAAGCACTGCAGGATGAAGAAGGCGTGCAGATTATGAGGGTATTGGGTAAAAATATGGCATGGCTCATGAAGCTTATTGAAAGTGGAAAAGAGATAGTTCAAGAGCCGCAAAGAGAAAATAAGTGCTATACAAACTTTATCCGTTAAGCCTAAATAAACTTAAAAAAGATGACTTTTAGATCTTAGATTCTGATAAAAGATATATCAAGGTACCTATAAACCTTGGCTTTATAGGTTTGGGGACGGTTCTCTAATAATTGCGTTTTCGCAATTATTAGAGAACCGTCCCCGATTTTTGCTGCCAATTATTATAATAGATTCTTAATAGAGATGAAAAATGAAAACTTAGTGCACTCTGGATGCAATTAAAGCGTAACATTATAAGCTAATCAGTTATTAAAACTTTTGGGGACGGTTCTCTAAAAATCACTATGACGATTTTTAGAGAACCGTCCCCAAATTATGTTATTAAATTATAATCATAAAATTATATATTGATCAGTTTTTAGAGAACTTGCATAGAAAACAGGATGATTGCACACAATTTTATACAAGTTAATTTGTTTGCATGAGTGCAAAATAATTGTATTATTCATAAGGAGAGATAAAATGAGAGAATGGATTAACAAATGGAATCGATTGAGTTTAGTTAAGCGAATTATTATAGGGCTAATTGTTGGTATCATTTTAGCTGTAACGGTGCCGGATTTAGCAAGTCCAATTACTATTTTTGGCGCATTATTTGTAGGGGCATTAAAAGCTGTTGCCCCCATACTTGTATTCTTCTTGGTAATGGCTTCGATATCTGGGCATAAGAGAGGGCAAAGGACTAATATGCGGTCCATTATTCTTCTTTACCTTATAGGGACGTTTTTAGCTGCAGTTGTAGCGGTTGTAGCAAGTTTTACGTTCCCAGTACAGCTGGTACTTGGCGGAGGAGTCGAGAATATGACACCGCCGGGGGGAGTAGATGAAGTCTTAAGAACATTGCTCTTTAATATTGTTGATAATCCGGTAAGGGCACTCTTTAATGCCAACTACATTGGTATATTAGCCTGGGCAATACTTGCTGGGCTTGCTCTAAAAAATGCCTCTGACTCTACTAAAGTGGGAATAAGCAATATTTCAGATGCATTATCTCAAATAGTAAGATGGGTCATCGGGTTTGCCCCACTTGGTATTATGGGGCTTGTATTTGAAGCAATTGCTACAAATGGTTTAGAATCTTTGGTTAGATATGGATACCTGTTAGTTGTATTAGTTGGCTGCATGGTTTTTGTTGCTATAGTGGTCAATCCGATTATTACTTTTATATGTATCCGCCAAAATCCGTATCCACTTGTACTGAAGTGTCTGAAAGACAGTGGAATTACAGCATTCTTTACACGCAGTTCAGCAGCAAATATACCAGTTAATATGACCTTGTGTGACAAATTAGGATTAGACAAAGATACGTATTCAGTGTCAATTCCACTAGGTGCGACGATTAACATGGCTGGTGCAGCTATCACAATTTCAGTGTTAACCCTTGCGGCAGTTCATACACTAGGCATTCAAGTGGATATTGGCATGGCACTCCTCTTAAGCTTAGTTTCTACTGTAAGTGCTTGTGGGGCTTCGGGTGTAGCAGGAGGTTCGCTGCTGCTTATCCCGCTTGCGTGCAGCTTGTTTGGTATTCCAAATGATGTAGCAATGCAGGTAGTAGGTGTAGGTTTCGTTGTAGGCGTTATTCAAGATTCTTGCGAAACGGCACTCAATTCATCAACAGATGTACTTTTTACAGCTGTATCTGAGTTTGCAGAATGGCGTAAGGAAGGAAAACCAATCATTATAAAATAATCAATTTGAATGTATAGTTGGGAAAATAAGGCGTAAATTCATTTTCATAACCTTATTTAAGTGAAAGATGATATGGGGACGGTTCTCTAAAAGTCATATTTAAGTGATTTTTAGAGAACCGTCCCTAAATATTAGTCCCTCAATATTATCAGGCGGTAAATAAAAAGTAAGTGCACTTGTTGTTTTTTGTGAATAGGAAGCAGTTTCTTTGTTATGCATTATTTATCAAGAAAATCTTATCTGGGGGTATATGAAGTTTTATTTTGTTATATTTAATTTCTGAAAGATGTGGACATGAAGTTTTTGATACTTCTACCTGCAAGGGGCAGCCGCAGCAGTTTACAAGTATTGTGGCAGAGAAAACCCCTTCGATTTTTTCGATAATATCGCATTCGAATGTATTTTCTAAGCAGCGATGCATAGGAGATATTTTAATGTGATGGGCCCTGATTCCGGCAGTCATTTGCTTGTTTATAGGTTGATCAGTTTTAGCAGCTTTGAACAAGAGATCATGGGATTTAAGGATATAATAATCTTCATGAGTTTCTAAAACAGTTGCATCCAAAAAGTTTTTGCATCCTGTTATCCTTGCAGCGGTAAGGTTTGCGGGGGTATAGATAATTTCATCTTTGGTACCTATCTGAAAGATTTGGCCTTCATCCATAACCATGATATGGTCACAAATGCGGTAAGCTTCTTCAATGTTATGGGTAACAAGAAGTACAATGCCGTTATAATGCTTTTGGATTATACTGATGAGTTCTTTTTCGAGCAAATATTTGACATGGCTGTCAAGAGCTGAAAAAGGTTCATCCAGCAGCAGTAAATCGGGGTCCTTGATAAGTGTCCGAGCAAGAGCAGCTCTTTGCTGTTGCCCGCCCGAAAGCTGATGAGGATAATGGTTTTCAAGTCCTTCGAGCTGCATACGGCAGATTATATCAGCTGCTTTTTTATTCCTTAAATCGGCTTTCAGGTCCTTGATGCCATACGCTATGTTTTGATGGACAGTAAGGTGCGGAAATAAAGCATAGTTTTGAAAAAGGTAGCCGATATTTCGCAGGCGAGGGGGAATATTTATTTTGTTCTTAGAAGAAAAGAGTACGTGGCCATTTAATGTGATTGTACCTAGGTCGGGGGAGTATAGCCCAGAGATTGCTTTAAGTGTCATGCTTTTTCCGCAGCCTGAAGGGCCTAATATGCCTAAAACACCTTTTTTGGCTTGAAATGAAGGCTCCAGTATAAAATGACCTAAGGTTTTTTTGAAAGATATTTCAAGCATCATGATCACCTCTTTTCCATTCTTTTTTCCAGCCTATTAATCGTAAAAAGTACAAAAGCTGCAATGCTGGTCATAATTAAAACGAGAAGGGTAGACATCTCTTTGTTACCTGCCTGCAGCGCATCATAAATTGCAATGGGCATAGTCATGGTTTTGCCAGGGATGCTTCCTGAAACCATTAGAGTTGTTCCGAAATCGCCAAGAGCTCTTACGAAAGACATTGTCACACCAGAAGCGATGCCACGCCATGAAATTGGCATAACAATTGTGCAAAAGATACTAAATTCACTGCGGCCTAGAAGTCTTGCAGCATTCAGGTAATCTTCATTTATTTCCATAAAAGCAGTCTTTGAAGATTTGATTAAATAGGGCATAGATACAACTGTGGCAGCAATGACAGCACCAGTAGGGGTAAAGACAATCATGATATCAAAAGTATTTTCTAGAAACAAGCCGATAGGCGACTGCCTGCCAAATAAAACAAGTAAATAATAGCCAAGCACTGTCGGAGGAAGCACAATGGGAAGGTTCGTTAAAGTATCTATAAAATCAGTCGTTTTACTTCGCCCTTTGCTTAAAAGATAGGCAATGGGAAGGCCTAAAAACAGACTTATTATAGAAGCAGTAACGGCGACATAAAAAGATAGATAAAGCGGGAAGAGATTGATGGCTTTCATAGGCTATTCCTCCGGAGCAGCAAAGCCGTATTTGCTCATAATTTCTTTTCCTTCCAAGCTGT
Source organism: uncultured Clostridia bacterium (assembly GCA_937981575.1). Taxonomy (GTDB): domain Bacteria; phylum Bacillota; class Clostridia; order Lachnospirales; family Cellulosilyticaceae; genus FMMP01. Next base: position 20,821 of record CALJNR010000101.1, read on the forward strand.
TAACATACGTTATGAATGCTCTCGCAAGAGCTTCTTCTTTGGTGGTTTTAATAACTGCCATAGTCTGTCTTAAAGGCTGATGCATCGCAGTATCAATCAGGCTGAAGTTAAGCTTAGATTCATCATGAAGAGAAAGAGCGATCAGTCCAGCGTCAGCATTGCCGGTAGTTATAAAGGATAAGGCTTCGGAGATGTTTTTGCCGTAAACAAGCTTAGGTTCTAATTCGTCCCATAATCCAGCCGCAGTTAAAGCTTCTTGGGCTGCAAGACCATAAGGGGCATGGGCAGGATTGGCAATAGCTATTTTCTTGATTTCAGGTTTCAATAGATCCGCCAAGGTAACAACTGAAACTGTGCTGTCTTTTTGCGCAGCAATGCCGATACGTCCTAAAGCATAGGGGTATTTAGTATCAGAGAGGATAAGGTTGTTTTTATCTAAGTCTTCGATAACTTTCTCATTTGCAGCAGCAAATAGGTCAAAAGGCGCACCATTTGTAATCTGCTCAGATAAAGTGCCAGTGGAGCCAAATGAAAAAGTAACAATGCAGTTATGCGCTGATTCAAAATCTGCGCCAAGTTCGGTGAAAGCTCTGCTTAAATCAGAGGCAGCTGCTATAGTGAGTTCTTTTTTTGCGAGATCAGATGTTTTAATAATCTTTGCAGATTGATTTGTCAGGCATCCTGACAATAAGGCAGCTGTTAAAAGAAACAGCATCATAAACAAATTCTTTTTCATTGCATTCACCTCACTTTGTAGTCATGACGATAGGTGATGGAAATAACTGAAATTGAGTAAAGAGATCGTGGATACCGTCAATTTAAGCTCATTATAAGGAGGAGTTAAAAGGGCGTCAAGTGCGGTGCGAACCGGAGCGTGACGTATGATTAAGCTTGTATCTGGCAGTTTTTGCTTATAGGGTTTTGCCTTTTTATATAAGCTTTGTTAGATATTCATAATAAAGAGAAAATGCTATACCTTAACTATTAAAAAAGGATAAACTATCTGATGTAAAATATAGATAGTCTATCCTTTTAAAAAATATATTTTATTTTAGGA
>CALJNR010000102.1 GCA_937981575.1 uncultured Clostridia bacterium
GCCATCCAAGCTTGCATGTCGTTTCTATTATTATTATGATACCAGTAAGTTTATAGAGAAACAACTTAAAAAACACCTGCCTCTTTAAAGCAAGTGTTTGATCCTAGTTTTTATTGTGTTTACATGATGTAAAGCTTTCTATAACGACTCTTTCCCGGAATCTTATACCTATAGTCCCTATCATAATAGGAGTACTTTCAATATGTTGCCCTTGGCCGCATTGATTTGCTCTTAAGTGATAAACACGCTTTCTTCGAGACACACCCCTGTTAAGCTTTTGTCTCTACTTTTATCTATCAATCGTTTCATCTCCTATTATAAATAGGGCCCCATTTCATTAAGAACAGTCTCTTCTACACTATTCATCATTATTTCATATCAATAACCCAATCCCCATCTATCACAAAATATGGATAGCTTATTTCAAGGTCTGCATGAGCGACTTTCTCGTCAAACACCAAAGTCATAACAGCTTTATTGCTATTAAACTTAGCAGTTATTTTTTGAAGGTTCGTACTGTAAAAGTTAAATGATCTTAGATTAATTTTATCATTTAGGCCAGTATTTAATTCAAATTCTATCTCTGCTGATGTTGGTGATGTTCTTTTTATACTTTTCACTCTAGCTTTTTGAATCTTAAAATCAATTTCTTTATTAATAAGGATTTCTCCTTCTTTTGGAATACTAACTTGAAGTGTATCTATTTGTTCATGATAAGAAGCAATGATAGCAGGCAATTTAAGCGTTAATGCTTTGCCTTTTGGTGCGTTTGTTTCAAACAAGGTTACTGGGCGGCCTTTTGAATCTTTTGGAATATCCAGTGTATAGTGATTGCCAGCTTCATCTAATACATAAAGCGCCTCTACTTCTGAGCTGCCGCTGCTTCCTATCGTACCACGTTCCCCTAAATTTTCAAATGTCCCATGGGAACTTATTTCTTTTGGCTTACCAAGCCTGCTTAACTTTAATTTTTCATCCTCAAATGAAGTAATGAGCTGTATATTTACTTTGCCATTACTATCAATAATTTTAGCTCCAATGTTTACTCCTTCTACGCTAATCTTTGCAGTATCAGGCGTATAGATTTTGCTGTTTGCATCAAAACTTACAGCCTCATCTAATGAAACCTCATAAGTATTGCCTGCAATAATAAAGTCAAACTCTTTAAAAGGTGTAATATTATAATTTTGCTCGGTTTCGTTCATAAAACTAAATGAATACTTATTATCTTCATAAGAGTATCCTCCTGGGAAATAAACGATACTTGGATTATCCTTAGCTATAATATGAATGTCCCCTAATTTATCCAAACTTAAATCTGAGGTTAATTCCATATCCAGCTTTCCTTCTGAGACCATGATGCTTTCTATAGTAAGATGCTCATTTAAAGTGCAGCTTTCTTTTAAATAATAGGCATCTCCATCTACAATTGTTGAATAGACTGGTGTTTTATTAAAAAATGACATGATCGCCTCCGAAATATCCCTAGCATAGAGGGTAGTTACACTTAGTATACCCAGGCAGGCTGCTGCTAGATAAAAATGTCTTTTTCTGCTGTTTGCTTTCTTATATTGGTTATTTAATTTCTTATGCGCCTGTTCATTGATGCTCTTCATATCTATTTCCACTCCTTCTAATAGTTTATCGATTTCCTTATCCACCAGATCATCATCTAAACTATTTAATAGTTGCATGAGTTTGTCTTCATTCATAGCTTAACGCCTCCTTGATAATTTTTCTGCCTCTTAGAAGCCTGTTATCTATAGCCGATCTGGATAGATTAAAAGCTTTTGCTAAATCACTTATCTTTTCATCAAAAAAATATCTTCTAAAAAACAATTCTTTATCTATTGGATTGAAGGAATTAATTATCTCTACAACCTTTTCCTGGTCCTGCCTTAAAAAGAACTGTTTCTCCAGGTTATAACTGTCTTCCATTTGAACTTCCGTAATATCAATACTATGTACAGCTAATTTTCTGCGCTTATATGTAAGGGCTTTATATTTTGTTAAAATTAAAAGCCACGTCCTGAAATTTCCCTTTTCCTCATCAAACTGATTAATTTTAATCCAGGCATCTAGAAATACATCCGCCACGCATTCTTCAATATCTTCCTTTCCCATAGATGGAGATAAGATATGATAGACCAGGCAATAAATTGATTTTGTATACTTTTTAATCATATAACTATAGGCAGATACATCTTTAGCCTTAATTCCTTCCACAAGTGCACTTTGTGAATATTCCAATCTTTTCACCTCCCGTTCCTTGGCTAGTAGGTCTTTCATTAATTACTACGTTCTAGTGCTCCTATTTCTCTCATCACTTTTTATATTTATTAAAAATTTTTTAATCAAAAAAAGGTGCACAGAAGAGAGTACACCACTTGAAGGCATGATGCTCATTTTGTACACTGTTTTATATTTTTTACAAGAAAAATAGCACTAGAAATCAATAGAGAGTCCATTCCCGTAGATGGCTAAAAATATGTATCACTTCCCTTTATTGGGATTATATTTATCTTTTAGGGATTGTCTTGCCATGACAGTATGTTGCATAACAAACTCCGTCTTAGCCTCTGTATAGGCATCTCGGTTATATTCATACTTCTCTTTTAATGCCATTTTTAACTCACCATAGCCTTAGCTGCTGCTTTATTGGCCTTAAGATAGTCTCTAAAATATAATTCATCCCAATCACCAGGACGCCTAACATGAAGATGAAAGACTTTCTCTCTTAGGAATCAACTCGCTAGTTCTCCTAATTTTTGCAACATAAGATCTGGGGCAATCTGATTCTCATCTCAGTCTTTATATTTTCCTGTCTTTACCAATGCTGAAGCAATATGGCACTTCCCCAAGGAAGATTTTTACTATGCCAAATTTAATATTTTGGACGTGAAATATAACTATAGCAATTCAAAATAGATGAACCCCCAGTTTCAAAAAATCTGTGAAAAATAAATACAATCTGGCTCCTCAATATATTTCTGTGCCCGCATTAAGCAAACATCTTCCTGTTAATGTCAGACTTTGTTTAGCTTCAGAAGTTATTTTTATTTCTTTAACTTGATTGGAAACAACAAATCCAATTGATGCGCATCACTCTCTGGCCAGTTTAGACTTGAATAATAGGCATAATTCAAGTGTTCTTCTAATGCCCCTCCCATTATTTCTCCATTGTCATCTGCCAAGTTTGCCTCATAAAGCGGATTATCGCTATTTACCCAATTACTTAACCATTCCCACTCATGGAAATTCCCTAATGTAATCATGTGAGCTGCGTATAATCCTCCCTCAAACTGTTTCTTTACAAAGGGCTTCGGCACTTCCATGTCATCTGGAATTGTAACCCAAACCTCATAGCCATAATGCGATTTATGCTCTGATGGATTGGGATGGTTAAATCCAAAAACCCGTGCATCTGGCTTCCTCTCATACAACTTACTTTGTTTTAAAAATTGCTCCAGTTGTTCTCCTGCATGTTCCTCAGGATTTTCTCCTATGTAATGATTTGCTGCAATTGTAAAGGGCGGCAGTTTAACAACCCTCACATTATTAAGTTTGTTTAAGTTATTCACGGCATTCTTTAAATCTTCCACTTCATTTTCCTCCTTAAAATGATAATTTTCTAAGGAAAGGGAATCCACAACTTCTTGTATAACATAATGATCTAATAGGTTAAAACGCACCTCAACATGCTGCTTTTTTTCCAGTTCTTTAACAAGGCTCTTTAATATGTCTTTTATAGCTGATAAACCATTTATTTTATCTTTTAAGATACTAATGTTTTCCTTTAATACTTTAATAGCTGTCAGTATTTCTTTATCTCCTAATATATGTGCAATATGCTTTAATGGAATACTCAGTTTTCTTAAAATAATAATTTGTTGCAAACGGCAAATAGCTTCTTCATTATAAACTCTATAGGCATAGCCTTCTTTCTTAGTACTTCTTAAAAGCCCTATCTGTTCATAATAGCGAAGCGTTCTGGTAGAGACTTTATAATCTTTTGAAACTTGACTTATTGTTATAAGCTCCATAAATTCCCCTCCTTTCATCTGAAGTATAAAGCGCGCCGTGACGTCAAAGTCAATACAATCTATCTATTTTTATTGCTTAATAATGCATTACCCCTAAAATCCACGAATTCTAAAAAGATTTAAAAACTATAAAATCTTTTTAATAAAGGCACCTCAATTTGTCTATTTAGATCCATTATATCATTAAATAAAGTCTACTCTTTTTTTGTCATAAGCAAGAGAGAACCTCATCCCAGTAGCTTTCATCTACGGGAATCCCTTTTTCCAAATTTTCATTTCTTGTTGCCACTGATCTTTCATTAGGATAATAGACCTTCCCGCCGTCTTCCAAAGGGGCTGAAGACTTAATGTAAGAAACAGTATCTTCAATCATTTTTTCTATAGCTGAAGTATCACCAAACTTTTTAATATCAAATGCAATGAATATCTGGCAAATAGAAAACTCAGCAGGCAGTTTGCCAATCTCATAGGTAGAATTGCCTTGAGATAGTATAGCCGCAAGCATATCCAGCATAATAGAAAGGCCTGATCCTTTCCAAAAACCAATGGGCAATACATGCTGTGATTCCCAAAGAAGCTTAGGATCATTTGTCAAATGACCTTCTGCATCATATCCCCCCGGAACCGGGAGCATTTTTTCTTCTTTAGCCATTCTTTCTATCATACCAAATGAGTATTGGGATACAGCCATATCAAGCATGATATGACCGTTCTTTGTGGGAACTGATATAATAAATGGATTATTGCCTATTCTATTTTCCTTTCCACCCCATGGGGGCATGTTAGGAATTGTATTCGTAAAGCAAATCCCTATACAGCCTAGATCTGCAGCCTGAAGCCCATAGGCTCCGCCACGCATCCAGTGATTTGTGTTTCTAAGGGCCACACACCCCAGCCCATATGATGACGCAAGTTCAGCAGCGCGCGCCATAGCCTTCTTAGCATTTGAAGGCCCGATTCCCATTTGCCCATCCCATTGTTCCAAAGCCCCAAAACTATTTACGATTACGGGAACTGCATTAATCTTTATATATCCTTTTTTAATATAATCAATAGTCCTTGGAAATCTGTTCAACCCATGGGTGTAAATCCCATCCAGGCTATTTTCTGCAAACAGCTTAGCATTTTCCATAGCAAGTTCAGCATTAAACCCCATTTTTATGAGCACCTGATAAAACACTGTCTTCATTTCATCATACATTACTCTCATCATTATAACTCACTTTCTTAATTAGAATATCGACTCCATACCTTTCTCCTGATTTGAGATACTATATTATCCACGTTCTCACCCTGGCATATACATCCCTAAATGTTCATCTTCTTAAGGTACTTATACTATTATACATAATATCTTTTTCAATGTATTGACATTCAATCAAAAACATCATATGTTATAATTATACGTAATATATTACTCTTTTATTTAGCCGCTTATACTTATAGATCAGAGCTGCAAAAGCATTTATGCTAACCTATTTATAAAATTTTTATTGGGAGGAATTTTATGGACATGACTACTTTGAGATGGCTGTTTCCGTTATGCTTATTCATGATTGCTGTATTCTTATTTTATTATTCAAGGCGCCTCTATAGGTGGTATCAATCTGAAACTGATGAAGGCTTAGCACGCACAGGCTCATTACCAGATTCTATACTGACTCCAGAAGACATTGCTCACCTGCCTCAGCCCATTCAAAATTACCTTAAATATGTAGGCGTAATAGGAAAAAACAAAGTTAAAAGTCTAAGGGTAATGATTGATGGGAGTCTGAAACCAGATAAAGAAAAGGATTGGGCAGCAGTCAAAGTAGAGCAGCATAGCTTTTTTGACCACATCACACGATTGTTCTTTTTGAAATTAAACATGTCAGGCCTTCCCGTCATCGGCCTTCATGCTTATAAAAACGCCAATGCTGTTATGCTTATTCAGGCTGCCGGCTTGCTTACAGTTGTTGAAGGACGCGGAAAAGAAATGGACCGTGCAGAAACAGTTACTGTTTTAAACGATATGTGTTTTTTAGCTCCCGCTTCACTGATTGATCCAAGGATTCAGTGGGAACCTATAGATGCGCTAACCGTAAAAGCTGTCTTTAATAACGAAGGCATTAAGATATCTGCTAAACTTTATTTTAATGAAACAGGTCAGCTGATTAATTTCGTTTCCGATGACAGGTATTATTCGCCCACTGGCAAAACTTTTGAAAATATTAGATGGTCTACCCCTATCTCAAATTATAAAAATATAAATGGTTTTAACTTGCCGACTTATGGTGAAGCCATATGGCATTTTCCTGAAGAAGATTTCTGTTATGCAAGATTTAACATTAGAGAGGTTGAATACAACTGTAAAACTTCTAGAAAGCATACAAAAAGACCAGATTGAGCTGGTCTTTTTGTAATGAATATTACCCATTTCATATTCTCACTTAATCCATCAATTTATAACAGCGCGTATTAACTAAACATAGATAATTTCTACTCCTGCAAAACTCACATCACCAACTAATGTCAATGTATTTGTAGCCCCTTCATAACTTCTATTTTTTTCACTTACGCCGCCCAAGAATACACTGGTTCGATCTTCCACCTTCCAGCTTTTGGGGATAAATAGTTCTACTCCTGCAAAAGATACCTCTAGTTTTACTATAGCATTTTGATTCTTCATCATTGCATGATCAAAATAAATTTTCATGGCTCCAAAAGAACACTCAAAGTCCCCTTTCTCAAACTTATCCGTATTGACATATTTTGCACTCTCGCCAAATGCACTTTTATATACAACATGACCTTCATCTTCTATATCAATCTTTTCAAAGCTATAATCTTCATGCTGGTGATCATGATGAACACATTTCATATGCTTGTGAAAAATCATCGAAAGCCCAATACTGCCAAAAAGCGCTGCCAAAAGAACTGTCCACGGAGTAATTGCCGTAATTCCTAATTCTTTATCATATATGATGGCAATAAATGCTAAAGGAAATAAAATACCTGCAAAATTAAGCCGGGGTATGCTTTTCACAATAACTGCTCCTAAAAATACTGTTAATAATAAACTCAATACATTGACATTAGGGAAGTACCCGAGTCTGCTTACAACCATAAAAACCCCTGCTAGTATAAACAAAGCTCCCCAAAAATATCTTTCTTTCTTCATATCATTTCCTCTTTTCCAATAGTTTGATTTTTAAAGGTTTATAATAATATCTTGAAACATACACCTGTTTGTGCGTATTTTGAAATTCAACCTTGCTTGATGATGATAGGCTGCGTGTTATGGAGTAAATATGATTTACATTTAGAATGGTTGATTTTGAAACCCGCATAAAATATCCCGGTAATAGTTCTTCTAGTTCATAAAGCTTATATTTTACTTGATAAATGTTGTTAGTGGTATGTGCACAAATACCACTTTCTTCAGTATCAAAAAACAAAACTTCTTCCAGCGAAAGATAATATTCCGTATCCCCTTTGTAAAAAGTTATATGCTTCTTATGAGACAGTCTATCATTAAGTGTAATTTGAATATCTTTAATCTCTTCACTGATCTCATTGCACCTAATAATAACTTCATTTTCTTTAATGTGTTTATCAACTTCAATAAGTATTTTCATATTTTCACTCCCCACGCTTTTATTATATGAACTACCCTTCCCATTGTAAATACAAGAGCAGTAAGTGGTTAA
>CALJNR010000103.1 GCA_937981575.1 uncultured Clostridia bacterium
CCATTAGCATCACGCGTCACAGTTTTTTTAACGACACTTTCTATCGGACAATATTCTGTTGCGATCTTATTAGATATTGTACAGATATTAACTTGCACATGTATATCACATACTTCTTTAGGTGCATTTTGACTGTTAAAAAACTCTGTCTTAACCACATGATCTGGATCTGCCTTACAAAGCTCTGTTGCTAATTTTCCAGATAATGTACAGATTTGAACTTCAGAAACACCGCTATTAGAAGTACTTACTTTAGGAAAAGTTTTATAAGGTAAGCCTTCATGGATTTCGTTCATAATTTTACCCCATATATCTAAATGGTAACTTCCAGTAGACCCATATCTAAGTTTTTTAGGTGTATCGTGTCCAGTCCATATTGTTGCTACATAGTATGGGGTATAGCCTGAGAATAGAAGATCCTTATCATCAGAGGTCGTCCCTGTTTTTCCAGATATCGGCATATTCTTAAAAGTACTTCTTAGTTTTCCGCCAGTACCGGCCGTAATCACCTCTTGCATCATATCTGTTAACATATGTGCTGTAGATTCTTTCATAACAGGATGCGACTTCAAAAGAGTAGCTTCTGCAGAATTATCAAGAAGTATATGGCCATCTTTATCTAAAACTTTTGTATAAAGGATGGGCTTTAAATAAACGCCATCATTAGCTATTGCGCCATAAGCTGCATTAAGTTCTAAAGCAGTTACACCATGTGTAAGCCCTCCAAGAGGCAGAGAATAAACCTTATCAGTAGAGGAGAGTGTTGTAAATCCAAAGTTTAATAAATAATCATAAGCTGTATCAAGTCCAACTAATTGAAGTGTTTTTACAGCTAATATATTCATAGAGTTATAAATAGCTCTTCTCACAGAAGTAGGGCCTTCAAATTTCCCATTCCAGTTTTTAGGTGCCCAATTTGTGCCAGTGTCTAATTTAATATTTAATGGTTCATCTATTAAAATAGAACCAGGTGAGAGTTTGCCAGTATCAATGGCTGGCGCGTAGGCAGCAAGGATTTTAAAGGTCGATCCTGGCTGTCTTTTAGCTTGGGTTGCATGATTAAAGCCACGATCTTGCTTATCACCACGCCCACCTGATAAAGCTTTAATTTGTCCAGTAGTATAATCCATAACGATAAAAGCAGTTTGTGGCTGAGGCATCTTAAGAAGTGTTTCTTTTTCTATCTTATCACGTGATGTAATACCCCAATCTGCAAGCTTAGTTTGTTTAAAACTATCAATATCTGCTTCGCTTTTTACAAGACCATCGCCTCCGAGTTTAACGACGCTGCCATCTGCTTTTTTAACATTGACACTGTAATTTAACTTAAGTTCATAAGCTTCTTTAGGATATAACGACTCATCATCAATATGCTTATCTACAATATTTTGCATATTGGGATCAAGTGTTGTATAGATTTGAAGCCCTCCGCCATAAATAAGATTATTAGCCTTTGTAGATGTCATGCCCTTTTGAGACTGCAAATCGTTAATAACTTCTTGCATTACAGCATCAACAAAATAACTGCGGCTTGATTTTTCGACAAACTCTTGATGGACCTTTTGAATATTAGTATAAGGATCATCGTTTAAAGCTTGCTGTCTTTTTTCTTCTGAAATATAGCCTTGCTCTACCATTTTATCTAAAGTAATTTGAACTTTTTCTCTATTATTTTTTTCATTTAAAATAGGGCTAAATCTAGTAGGTGCTTGAGTAATAACAGCTATTACAACGCTTTCAGCAAGAGTTAAGTCATTAACATCTTTATTGAAGTAGCGATTAGCTGCTGCTTGTACACCATTTACGCCGTGGCCGAGTGCAATCGTGTTTAAGTAATACTCGAGTATCAAGTCCTTGCTATAGAGTTTTTCAAATTCTATCGCTAAGTATTGTTCTTGAATTTTTCGAGTGAATTTTTTTTCTGAGGTTAAAATATTATTTTTAATAAGCTGCTGCGTGATAGTACTTGCACCCTCACTAAGTCCACGATTCTTTAAATTGGTAAAAATCGCTCTGAAAATACCTCTCATATCTATCCCATTATGCTCATAAAACCGTTCATCTTCTAGTGCAACAAAAGCTTGTTGTAAATAGACTGGAATATTATCTAGCGTCACATAGATTCTATTTTCTGCGCCTGAAAAACTATCTATTTGCTTACTATTTGAATCAAATACAAAAGATGTATAGTTAGTAGTGGGCTTAAGATCTAGTTGTGATACATCGGGGGTGCTTTTAATGATCCCTATAAAAACACCTAATCCCCCACCGACTATAGCAAATAAACTGATAATACATGTCATAAATATTAATCTAAAAACAACTATCTTACTTTTTTTACGCATCTTCTTTTTGTTATCATTATTTTGTTTTTCTGATTTTATTCTGGATTCTTTTGAGTAATTCATATGCTCCATCCTCCTCAATAACGTATTATATCAAATATATTGACTACGAGCAAAGTATAATTTAAATAACAGCATCCTATCTATTATATATCAAATGAAACCAGAAATATATAATAAACCTATTTATTTATAGCATGTGTACAAGATAGTGCGAATATAATTTGTACAAAGCACTATTTAGGAGGCTTACTATGCCAGAAATGATCTATAAAAATAAAAGCTCCTACAAACACAAACACCCACATCATTCACCCAATAAAATTCAAGGGGTTATAGCTATTATTATTATTATTGCCATAATTTTAGGAACTTATATCCAACTTGACAGACAAATCATTCCCACTGTGCTCGCAATGGCCAAGATTCAAGCTAATTCAGTCGCAACAAAAGCCATTAACCAAGGCATTACACAATCGCTTATCACCAATCAAAC
>CALJNR010000104.1 GCA_937981575.1 uncultured Clostridia bacterium
ATAAATGCTTCTGTTTGAAGAATAGTGCTATATATTTCTCCTGCTTTAGAACTTCCATGTGTCTTAACTACTAACCCATTAATACCCAGAAATGGTGCACCACCTTTAGTTGAATAGTTAAATTTCTCTTTGAGATCATAAATTCCTTTTTTAAGTAGTAAGGCTGCAAATTTTGTTTTTAAATTACGCATAAACTCCATTTTTAGCATAGATAATATCCATTTTCCAAAACCTTCCATAAACTTAAGAATTATGTTTCCCACAAATCCATCACAAACAAGTATATCTACTTTTCCTTCTGGAATTTCTCTAGCTTCTACATTTCCATAAAAGTTAATATCTTGATCTTCACTTAAAAGCTTAAAGGCTTCTTTTGTAAGTTGATTTCCCTTTTCTTCTTCTGTTCCTATATTAATAAGACCCACTTTAGGCTTAGTTATACCTAGACATTGTTCCATATAAATGCTTCCCATACGTGCAAACTGTTTAAGGTAGATTGGTTTTGCATCTACATTGGCCCCACAATCTATCAATAAAGAATATCCAGTTTTAGTAGGAATAATAGGTGCAAGAGCAGGTCTCTCTACTCCTTTTGTTCTTCCTACAATAAGAGTCGCACCTGTAAGCAGCGCGCCCGTACTTCCAGCACTTATAAATCCATCGACTTGCTTTTCTTTTAAGAGTTTTAGACCGATTACCATTGAGGACTGTTTTTTCTGCCTAATCGCAACAACTGGGGATTCTTCCATAGTTATCACTTCATCTGCATGAATAATATCAATTTTAGACTGATCGTATGTATAGGCGGATAATTGCTGTTTAATGATTTCTTCTTTTCCAACTAAAACTAATTTACAAGAAATATCTTGAGTTGCTTTTATACACCCTTTAATGATTTCTTCTGGCGCATAATCGCCACCCATTACATCGATTGCTATTTTCGACATAGTCATCACCTTTATCTTTCTCTATATTGAAATTAAATATACAAAAAGACAGCTAAAAGCTGCCTTTTCTACAGGATTAATCTACTTTTACAACAACGCGATTAGCGTAAGAACCACAAGCTTTACATACACGGTGTGGCATCATTAATTCACCACATTTAGAACACTTCACTAAATTAAGTGGAGAAAGTTTCCAATTCGCTTTTCTTTGGTTTCTTCTGGCCTTGGACGTTTTTCTTTTTGGCACTGCCATTTTAACACCTCCTCTTGATACTACTCTTCACTTTGAGGGTGAAAAATATTTTTTAAATTTTCCAGTCGCGGATCAATATCTGCATTTTCACAGGAGCATTTCTTTTCATTCAGATTGTTTCCGCATACATTACACATGCCTTTGCAGTCTTCATCACACAAAGACTTCATAGGCAGACTCAGATAAACTGCTTCTGCTATAATATCTGATAGGTCGATGCTGGATGTTGTAACATGAATAACATCGTCTTCTTCATCTACTTGCGTAAAGTCAGCTGAAAACTCTTTACATAACTCTGCATGAATAGGATACTCAAACTCTTTAGTGCAGCGATCACATAACAACTTTATTACAGATGCAATATTCCCTCTTACTAAATATCTATTACCTTTTTTGGTTACAGTACCTTGTACACTTACAAGACTACTGTCTGTATGACTAGATAAATTAAGCCCCTGAAGCGATACAGCTTGTTCACCTGCAAAATATACTTCTGACTTATTTGTAAGCTCATGGATATCAATCTTCATCTTTTTCACTCCATTAAGTAACACTTCTGTAATTATACCTATATGAGGATTATTTGTCAATCACTTATTTACTAAGCAGTGCAACTGAATCTCTAGCAATCATAAGTTCTTCATTTGTAGGGATTAAAAGCATTTTAACTTTTGCATTTGGTGTTGATAAATCTCTTTCAACCCCTCTGCATTTATTTTTCTCAACATCAATTTCAACGCCAAGCCAAGAAAGCATGTTTGCAACTTCTTCACGCATAATGGCATTATTTTCACCTAAGCCTCCTGCAAATGCAATAGCATCTACACCATTCATAATTGCTGCATAGGCCCCAATATAACTTACAAGGCGATGTTGGAATGCATCCATTGTAAATCTTGAAACAGGATCACCCGCAACTACACCATCTTCAATTTCTCTAAAGTCACTTGACATATCTGATAATGCAAGAACTCCAGATTTCTTATTAAGAACAGCATCTACTTCTTTAGCTGTTAAGCCTTCTTTTTCCATAAGGAAAGTGATGATAGCTGGATCTATATCCCCTGAACGTGTTCCCATAATAAGTCCTGGAAGCGGGGTGAATCCCATTGATGTATCTACAGATTTACCACCTTTAACAGCACATACGCTTGCTCCGTTTCCAAGATGACAAACAATTGTTTTTGTTTCTTCTAAAGGTTTTCCTAACATAACTGCAGCTCTTTCTGAAACATATTTATGAGATGTTCCATGGAACCCATATTTTCTAATACCATATTTCTTGTAATATTCCTGTGGAATAGCATACATATATACTGATTTATCCATTGTCTGATGGAATGCTGTATCAAATACTGCTACCATTTTTACATTTGGCATAAGCTCGCTGCAGGCATTAATTCCTACTAAATTTGCTGGGTTGTGAAGTGGTGCTAAATCGCAGCATTCTTCTAGCGTTTTGATCACTTCCTCTGTAATAACTACTGATGAACTAAATTTTTCACCTGCATGTACAACTCTATGTCCAACAGCTTTTATTTCATCTACAGATTTAATACATGCTGTTTCTCCTGTTGTAAGCATCTCTATCATTTTTCCAAAAGCTACTTTATGGTTAGGTATAGCTGTTTCAAGTTTAAGCCCCTCTTGTCCTTCTGTTGTATGCTTAATAAATGAGCCATCAATACCAATTCTTTCACAAATACCTTTTGCAATAACACTTTCGTTTTCCATGTTTAATAATTGATACTTAAGTGAAGAACTTCCACAGTTTACTACTAATACGATCATTGTTTTATACACTCCTTAAAATTAGTTTGTTTATAGTATCCGAACAAGTTTATTGTGCTTGAACAGCAGTAATTGCAATAACACCTATAATATCTTCAGCGCTGCATCCACGTGATAAATCATTAACCGGGCTCGCAATCCCTTGTGTAATAGGTCCATAGGCTTCAGCTTTAGCAAGACGCTGTACTAATTTATAACCAATATTCCCTGCATCAAGGTCTGGAAATACAAGTACGTTAGCTAGTCCAGCCACACTGCTTCCTGGTGCTTTTGCCTGACCAACTTCTCTAACAATAGCTGCATCTAACTGCAGTTCTCCGTCAATTTTAAGATCTGGAGCTGCTTCTTTGGCGATTCTAGTAGCTTCAACTACCTTGTCCACATCTGTATGCTTTGAACTCCCATAAGTAGAATGAGAAAGCATTGCTACAATTGGTTCTTCTCCTATAAGCTGTTTAAAGCTGATTGCAGAACTTTGTGCAATGGCTGCAAGCTCTTCTGCATTTGGATTTTGGTTAAGTCCTGCATCTGAAAATACAAATGCTCCATTGCTTCCCATATCACAATCTGGAACAATCATTACGAAAAATGAAGATACAAGCTTAGTATTTGGTGCTGTCTTTAATATTTGAAGTGATGGTCTAAGTACATTCGCCGTTGAATTAATCGCTCCTGCTACCATGCCGTCTGCACGTTTTAGCTTAACCATCATAACGCCTAAATACAATGGATCACCACTTAGCAGCTCTTTGGCTTTATCATAAGTCATCCCTTTGCTTTTTCTTAGTTCTACAAATGCCTCAATATATTTTTCCATGTCTTCAAAACTTTGAGGATCTACAATTTCAGCACCACTAAGGTCAAGCCCTTCAGCTTTTTTATCTATAACTTCTTTATTGCCTATAAGTATCAAATTTGCAAGGTCTTCCTGCAATACTGCCTGTGCTGCCTTTAATGTTCTTAAATCTGTAGTTTCCGGTAAAACTATTGTTTTTTTATTGCTTCTTGCTCTAGTCTTAATGACTTCTAAAAAAGACATATATAAACCCCTTTCAAATTTTTCCTATCGAATTACCCTCAGTTACTATTATATGCAATGTATCTATTGTATACAAGAGTCAAATGAAATTTTATTACTTAAATCTCCTTTAACAAACAAATTTTTTATTATAGAATACATACAAGACAATCATTTAGGAGGATTATTTATGTATGTAACCGGAATTGTGGCCGAATATAATCCATTTCATAACGGACACCTGTATCAACTTAATCGAACAAAACAAATAACTGAATCCGATTTTGTCATTGCTGTAATGAGTGGAAACTTTACCCAACGAGGGACTCCCAGCATCCGCAATAAATTCATACGTACGCAAATGGCTTTATCTGCGGGCGTAGACATGGTCCTTGAACTTCCTACAACCTATGCATCTTCCAGTGCTGAACGTTTCTGCGAAGCTGCCGTATCTGTTTTAAATAAAACCGGCTTAGTTAATGTAATCTCATTTGGGAGCGAAATAGGGGATATCCGCATCCTGCAGGATTTAGCCGGGGTCTTGACCCATGAACCAGCCGAATTATCCCAGCTGATTAAAGATTACTTATCGCAAGGGTACAGCTTTCCGCGTGCCAGGCAGTCTGCGATTATTAAGCTTTTTTCTCAGACAAAATATGATTACCCTTTAACAGATCAAATAAAAGAAGCTGTCGAAAATCCAAATAATATATTGGGTATTGAATATATTAAGGCTCTGATAAAATATCATTCAGCTATCAAACCCCTCACAATTAAACGAAAATCCTCTCATTACCATGATACAGAGATTACCTCTCCTATTGCATCTGCAACAGCAATACGCACTCAATTTCAGTTTGATCAGCTGGATGCCGTTAAACAAAGCATGCCGGCAGATAGTTACAACCTGCTTGCTTCCACTGCAGCTTATATTCCTCATTTAAGGGATTTAAATGACTTTTTACATTATAAACTTATATTTTCCAATATAGATAGTTTATATTCTCTTTGGGATATCCCAAAAGATATTATTCTATCCATTCTGCGTCATTTTAAAGAAAAAAAATCTATTGAAGAGATCATTAATGCTGTAACTTCTAAAACTTATACCCGTGCAACTGTTCAGCGTGCTGTTCTAAGAATCATCTTAAATGTTCTTCAAAGTGATATGGAAAAGCTTGAGCCGATGCAGTGGATCCCCTATATCAAAGTATTGGGCTGCAAAAAGAGCGCTTCTATTCTTTTATCAGAACTTAATAAACACGCTCACGTTCCCGTTATTACTAATCTTAAAGCTTCCTATTCATCTCTTTCTTCAGAAGGAAAGCTGCTTCTAGATTATGAACTCAGAGCCAGTAATATTTATCAGTATATATCTAGAAGCGAGAAGCCTTATCATCAAGATTTCAGCCAGCCTTTTATTAAGATCTGATATCTTATAAAGTATTTTTTTAGCCCAAGCCTCATATAATGAAGTAGTACATGTCTTATAAGGAGGATAACTAATTTGGCTAAAAAATATATTATTGCTATTGGCGTTATCAGCGTTATCTTTACCCTGCTGCTAACTCCTACTGTTTGTATTGAAGCAGCTAAAGATGGGCTGCTTTTATGGTTTAACAAAGTGCTGCCCTCCCTGCTACCTTTTATTATTCTTATAAACATTTTATCGCAACTGAATATTATGAAAGGCATCAGCAGGCTTTCTTCCCCGATAACCAAAAAAATCTGGGGACTGCCTGGCAGCAGTTTGTTTGTTTTTATAATGGGCTTTATCGCTGGATATCCAATGGGCGCAAAAGTTATTAAACAGCTTATTGATACTAAAACCTTATCTCCAAAAGAAGGCGAGAAGCTGCTGTGTTTCACCAACAACTGCGGTCCCCTCTTTATTATTGGGACTATTGGAACACTTATGTTAAAAAGCCCTTCCTCAGGTTATTTTCTTTTAGCTGTACATATTTTATCTGCCTTATTAATCAGCTTGATTTTTTCATGTTATAATGCGCGCGCCTCAGTTGGTTGTCCGTTATCTCATACACGAACCTATTTATCCCCTATTATATTTTCTCATTTATTAAATGACGCCGTAAAAAATGCAATGGATACAATCGTATACATAGGAGGATATATTATCTTCTTTTCAGTGATTGCAAAAATTATAAATTCCTCTCCTCTTACAATTAATATTTTGAGCTTAAATCTGATTCCTAATTTGTCACCTCCGCTTGTGCTAGGCGCTCTGACAGGTTTGTTTGAACTCTCAAACGGGGCAAGTATGATCTGCCAATTATCTTTCAAAGGACCATATGCTCTGGCTCTTGTTGCATTTATGATTGGTTTTGGAGGCTTGTGTGTTCATTTCCAAACCGCATATATTTTAGAAGGATCTGGTCTTTCATTAATGCCGTATATCCTTGCAAAAACAATGCAAGGTATACTGAGTTTTATACTTTTTTGTCTATTCTATCCTATTTTTTCACTGTATACACTTAAAACACATTCTGCTTTCGAAGCAAAGTGGCTCTTCATATTAGCAGCAGCCTTATTCCTCTTCATCTATATCGTAAAAGCCCTTAACCAATTGTCAAAATACAACTTAAATAAGTCATTAAAAAGCAAATATACATATAATTGTTAATATAGTATACTTAATAACTAAGTGCAAAATAAAACAAAAAAGGATGTTAAGCAGCAGGCTTAATATCCTTTTTTGTTTCACTTTATCTTCTCAATTTAGCAAGTTCATCTAAAAGTGCTGGGTTAAGCACCTTGATATATGTTCCTTTCATCCCGAGAGATCTTGATTCAATTACGCCTGCACTCTCAAACTTACGCAGTGCATTAACAATTACGGAACGTGTGATACCAACTTTATCTGCAATTTTACTAGCAATAAGAAGCCCTTCGCTTCCATCCAGCTTATCGAATATGTGGAAAATTGCTTCAAGTTCTGAATATGAAAGTGTGCTGATCGCAGATTTAACAATAGATACTCTACGCTCTTCTGCATCACTTTTATCTTTTAGTGAACTTAGTATTTCAACTGCTACTATTGTAGCGCCATATTCAGCTAAAATGAGATCCTCAGTTGAATAATTCCCTTCACTTTTTTCTTTGTACAGCAAAAAGGTTCCGAGTCTTTGTCCTCCAGCAATAATAGGTATAACACACGCTACATAATTGCTGCTGTTAGGCACTTCTGAGAAAATGGTTTCAAATGAGATATTTTCTTTTATATCCATAATCGTCATAAATTGGTCATTTACTGAATAATCAATGTGTTGGTCTTCGTTACCAAATTGGTGAGGAATAGAGCTATTTACCCCTAAGATTTTACTTTTACTTCCTACTACTAATGCATTTGATTTAGATACATCACTGATGACTTCACATATGTCTGAAAAAATAACTCGGTCAGAACCAAACCTTTGTAATAATCTGTTCACCTTACGCATTTTCTGTAATAATTCTTGAGACATGGTATCTCCTCCTTAACATGTTCTTAATCGTAATCTAAAGGTTTTCTATACTTCATTATGTTCAAAAAATTAGAAAATATACACTCATTCAGTTAAAAAGACAAAGTTGCTGTACAACTTTGTCCCCCTTATAAACAAATATTAACATGATTTGACAAAAAACTCAATATATAAATGTAAACAATAACACTAAAAATATTTAACAAATTGTAAATTTACTATTTATTCTGCTTTCCATAGTTGCATTTTGTATTTCTGCATACAACTTTTTTGTTCTTTATGCTTCCTTTTTCAATAAGCACTTCTTCACATATTGGGCACTTTTCACCTGTAGGCCTATCCCATGACATAAATTCGCAGTTTTCGCCATTATTTTCACATCCGTAATACGTTCTGCCTTTTTTTGTCTTTTTAAGCAATACTTTGCCACCGCATAGTGGGCAGTCTACTCCAGTCTCTTCATACCATGGTTTAGTATAGTTGCAATCCGGAAAGCTAGGGCATCCTAGAAACTTCCCAAATTTCCCATATCTTACGATCATCTTTTCTCCGCACTTTTCGCATGGAATATCTGTTACTTCTGTCAAATCAATATTCTGTATTTCATTTTCTGCCTTTATCACAGTATGATTAAAATGAGGATAAAAAGATTTAATAATTTCTTTCCATTCCACATTACCCGAGGCAATTTCATCTAAAATTCTTTCCATATTCGCTGTAAAGTCTACGTCCACAATTTCATCAAAATGCTCTAGCATAATCTGATTGACTACTTCACCAAGTTCAGTCGCATAAAGATTTTTATTCTCTTTTACAATATATCCTCTAGCTAGAAGCGTCGTAATGGTAGGCGCATACGTACTTGGCCTTCCTACTCCGTTTTCTTCTAGCGCTTTAACAAGCATAGCTTCTGTAAAATGCGCAGGCGGCTGCGTAAAATGTTGGGCTGGAATAATGCTGGTACAATCCAATTGATCGCCCTCACTAACCTGGAATTTTGATTCTTTTTTTGCTTTTTCATCACTCAAGTTATAAACCTTCATAAACCCGTCAAACAGCTCAATTGAATAAGAAGCTCTAAAAATGTATACACCATTTTTTATTTTAATGGAATGTGTTTCAAATTGAGCTGGCGCCATCTGGCTTGCAATAAATCTATTCCAAATCATATTATAAAGCTTATATTGGTCTTTTGATAAGTAATCTTTTATTTCCGATGGCTTATAGTGAATATAAGTAGGCCTTATCGCTTCATGGGCATCCTGAATATTAGACTTCTTCTGCTTTTGAGGTTGTTTTTGTTCACCTAAATATTCTTTGCCAAACTTCTCACTTATATATTCGCAAGCTTCTTCTTTTGCCTTATCTGATACACGAATAGAATCCGTACGAATATAAGTAACTATACCTACTTCTTTTTTCCCTACCTTAACTCCTTCGTAAAGCTGTTGGGCAATATTCATAGTCTTCTGGGTCGAAAATCCCAAATGTTTAGCTGCTTCCTGCTGGAGCGTACTTGTTGTAAAAGGTAGTACTGTGTTCTTAACTCTCGTGCTTTTTTTAGTACTAATAACTTCATACTTTCCTTTTTCACATTCACTTATTACCTTTTGTGCTTCTTCCTCATTTTTTATTTCAACTTTCTGATCATTCTTAGTATCTAACTTGGCTTCAAAAGCTTTTTCTTTATTATGCCTCAAGTAAACTTCAATAGACCAGTATTCTTCTTCTATAAATTCTCTTATTTCTTTTTCTCTGTCACTAATCAGTCTTAGTGTTACAGACTGAACACGCCCTGCACTTAAGCCCTTACGGATTTTTTTCCATAAAATAGGACTTATTTTATAACCAACCAAGCGGTCTAGAATTCTACGGGCTTGCTGTGCATCTACAAGATCCATATTAATGATTCTCGGATGTTTAATCGCATCTTTAACAGCTTCTTCAGTAATTTCATTAAATGTAATTCTATAAACTTTTTTGCCCTCTAGTTTTAATGTGTGATATAAATGCCATGAAATAGCTTCTCCTTCACGGTCCGGGTCAGTAGCTAAATAAATGCACTTTGCCCCTTTTGCATCTTTTCTCAGCTTTGAGAGCAATTCACCCTTGCCTCGAATAGTTATATATTTAGGTTCATACTCATTTTCAGTATCAACGCCCAGTTGGCTCTTTGGCAGATCCCTAACATGTCCAATTGATGCCTCAACTTTATAATTCTTGCCTAAAAATCTACTAATTGTATTAACCTTTGCTGCAGATTCTACAATCACTAAATTATCAGCCATATTTACCTCCTCATTAAACGCGTACGTATCTTTCCCCTGGCAGTCTTTTTATAAATCCTTTTATTTCTAATTTAATTAAACTTGGATAGACTATTTCATAGGGAAGCATTGCCATTCGAAATAATTCATTCAAACTAATAGGCTCCCAACTTACATAAGCATATACCATACTTTCTTCTTGTGCAAGTTTATAATTATTATTTTCAAGTGAACTTATCCCGAATGGATCTATTTGAGCTTTAACAGCATCAGAAAGTTCTTCTAAAATATCCTCTGCTGTCGTAATACATTTGGCCCCTTTTTTTATAAGTTCATTTGTACCTAGACTTAACTTACTAGTAATATTCCCCGGAACAGCAAAAATATCTCTATTATATTCTAAAGCCAAATCTGCAGTAATTAGTGAACCACTCTTAACATCTGCCTCTGTAACTAGGATTCCAAGAGCCATACCACTAATAATACGGTTTCTTTTAGGAAATCTAAAAGGTAGCGGCGGCGTATCTAAAAAATACTCAGAAATCAAACATCCTTGCTGCGGAATTAAGGAATATATATCACGATTTCGATTTGGATAACACAGGTTAATTCCCGTTCCCATTACTGCAATTGTACTTCCTGTTTTCAGAGCCCCTTTATGTGCAGCTTCATCAATCCCATAAGCCATTCCACTGACAATAACAATCCCTGTCTTTGCAAGTTCTGCTGCAAGCCTATAAGTGACATCATATCCATATTCAGTGCATTTTCTAGAACCTACCACTGCAATAGCCGGCTTATTCAGATAACTTAAATCTCCCTTTACAAAAAGTACAATCGGCGGATCAGGTATTTGCTTTAGATAATATGGATAATGTTCATCCTTGATATCTATTATATAAATATCCTGATTGGTATACTGCGTGAACATTGTTAAAAACTCATCAATGTATTTTTTTGATTCTTCTATTTTTATAATTTGATCTTTGCTTAGTTCAAACTGTTCATATTCAGCTGCCTTCATCATATAAAGCTTTTGATAAGAACCTGCAGTATCTAACATTGTTACTTTAATATATTCCGGTATACTAAGTTTATGCAGCCACATACTGTATATTTTATCCATACAACCACCACTTTACTATATTTTTAAAAATATTACTACTATTATTAAAAAAATGTTTAAATATTTTAAATTAATCCCATAATCTTAATAAATTGTTTCGTAGAAAGGATAGCCTAATGTTTTGCAAATTAAACAGTTATTCATTAAATGGTGTAGATACCATTCAGGTGGATGTAGAAGTTGACATGTGTGATGGACTGCCAGGATTCGATATAGTAGGGTTACCAGACAGTGCTGTCAAAGAATCAAGAGAACGTGTCAAAAGTGCCATAAAAAATAGCGGCTTTAAATTTCCTGTGCGCAAAATAACAATTAACCTAGCCCCAGCCGATGTAAAAAAGGAAGGGAGTATCTATGATCTTCCCATTGCACTTGGCATTCTTTGCTGTATGGGAGAAATTTCACCCGAAACTATTAAAAATAGTGTATTTATTGGTGAACTAGCTCTTAATGGAAATCTAAGAGGTATCAGAGGGTTACTTCCTATACTTTGTTCGATAGCTGAAAACCCTGATCTTAGATGTATTATTCCATCAGATAATTCGCCTGAAGCCTCGTTGATGCGCAAAGGAACTATATTCACTGCTAATCATTTGCAAGAAATTGTATCTTTCCTAAAGAATGAATGTACCCTTAATCGATGTGAAAATCTCACCTCTTCTGAATCATATATCTCAGATATCAACTTTTCTGATGTAAAAGGTCAAGATACTGTAAAAAGAGGCCTTATGATCTGTGCAGCCGGCTATCATAATGCTCTCCTTATTGGTCCCCCCGGATCCGGAAAGACAATGTTAGCTAATAGATTGATATCCATTCTTCCACCCCTTACCGAAATGGAATGTATCGAGATAACTAAAATATACAGTGTAGCCAACAAACTTCCAGACTACTCTATCATTAAAAGCAGACCTTTTCGAACCCCACACCATACAATAACTTCCTTAGGATTAACCGGCGGCGGATCCCACCCAAAACCTGGCGAAATAAGCCTTGCACACTTAGGCATACTTTTTTTAGATGAATTGTTAGAGTTTAATAAAAATGCCCTGGAAGTTTTAAGACAACCTTTGGAAGAACATAAAGTAACAATTTCAAGAGCAAATCATACCATGACTTATCCTTCAAACTTTCTGTTTTTGGCCTCAACTAACCCTTGCCCTTGTGGCTATTATCCTAACACAAAAAAATGTTCCTGCAGTCTTCAAAGTATCAAAAAATATTTGAGCAAATTATCTGGACCCCTGCTGGACAGAAAGGGTCACGAACGGAAATTATTTTGGATTGGTTTAATTACAATGATAATAAGAAAACCTACAGAGTTAATACATACCTTGCAATATGAAAAAAAGCTCGTCAAGCGACGAGCTTTTTACTATTTTATATTATCTCTATATTATTATAGAAGAAACACATTCTAAATAGCTTTGAATTATTATATAGAAGAAACTCCCTCTAAATGGTTTTAAAATCTTCTATTTTTAAAGTCTTTATTATTTTGCCATCTTCTAGCCCTCCGTGTTGTTGTTTTTGTGTGTTCCTAATACTCTTATTATGCGGATTATCAAAATGCTTTTAGTATGGCGGGAGGCTTTCGCCCCCTCGCCTATCCCACTAGCTCGGAAAGTTTATTATTACTTTACTACATAGTTGTATAAAGTTTACACCGTTGCACTCCATATCGTTTAGGTATCTACCATAATCGAAGTATCTCATAATATCGGCGGGGATACTATCGAAGAAACAAGTTTCCTCTAGGTAAGTAGCTAATGCGTCCTCTTTATCTATATAGTCTCCATGCACAATATATATTGCGTCATTCTCTACCATTTCGATAGCATCATCTAATGAGTACCCGCCGTCTTTAGCGATTTCAAGAGCAAGCTCTTTATTGTCCTCGTGGAGCCCCTCGATTTTCTCGAGTGCCTCTCTGATTTGATATATGTATCGGAATTTGATTTCCTCGTAGTCTGCTACTAAAATTTCGTCGTCTGCGCCTTTTTGAATTTCTTCAATCGCGCTATCTAAATCGTCGTGACTTCCAATAGTGAACCATTTGAACGCGTAACCTCTTGAGATATTTTCTAAACATACATTAAACATTTTGATGACCTCCGCTGTCGTTTTATAATTTGTGTTGCTCTCTACTCTTTCATTATATACGTTTATACGTATTACATCAATATGTATAAACGTATACTTTTATAGCAAAATTTCCCAATCAAATTACACCCTTTCTTACGAGCTTGCGGAGTCTCTCACCTAATGCTTTAGACATTTCTTTATTGAATACACAATGTACTATAGTTATCTCTCTTATAGTGTCGTCGTCAAAATGTCTAATGCCGTCCCACGATAATTTAAAGATATTCTCCACCTCTATTTCAATCTCGTTATTTACTACAGCAATCCCGAACGTACCGCGCTCACGATATCTTTCGAGCGGTACCGCATAAAAAGGGTCTTGCCCTCCCTTAATATTACGGTACTCGTTCTTTGTCAGCGGGATTATTCGTATCTTATCCCCTCGCCCTACTTCTTCATATTCTCCGATTATCATAGCAGGACGTATCCCTCTTATATTCCATACTTGCGTATCGTATTCCCCGAGGTCTACACCTATAACGTCGCCGTGGCTTATCTTAATGCGATCTTTCCCTAATCTATCAAATATATTTATAATTTCGGTACTCATTTTAAATACTCCTCCTCAAGTTTGTTCTTGAGTATTTAGTAAAATAAATTAGAGTTGTTACATAAGGCATAAATAGAAAAAGCGCCCCGTTATGAGGCGCGTATTTATTCATCTAGTTGTCTTGTTTTAGTCCTGTAAGTAGAACCCATATTGTGAGTATATTTTAAAGAGAAAAATTCCATCTTATCATTTGCAAGAGGTTTTTCATGTTTTTCTCTAAATCTGATTTGAGTAGCTGATAGTATAGGGTACTCTTTCTTTCTTGACTTCAATCTATCTTTATCCCTAAAGTCCTCACCTAATATGATATTAGAAATTCTTGATAATACGATGGGTTTTGGATATTCTCCTACCGCCTCAAAATAATCCTCTAAAATTTCATTGATATATTTATTGAGCTTTTTAGTAGACGTTTCGTGATTGCTCTCGAGATTTTCAAGTATGCCCTCTAATTTCTCATTAATTTCTTGATAGCCTAACCCTTTAAATGTGTTCATTAAATATCC
>CALJNR010000105.1 GCA_937981575.1 uncultured Clostridia bacterium
GCTGGTACAAAGGAGGGTATATATTGTTCTTTATCCAATACTTGATCTAGTTTTATATTAATCTCTGTAAGTGATTTTATTTTACCATCTATCATTTCAATAGAAAGTCTGTCATTTTGCTGCTGACTCATATTAACTAGCATAGGTTGCGTATCTCTAAACGTCATGTCACTTAGAGTTTTTGAGTCCTTGAAGAAATTGCTTTTATCTAATTTATCTTTAATATCCTTTTCAAGCTCATTAAGTTCTTCTATTCTTCCATTAATGCTATCTTGATATACTTTATAATCTTGTAGCTGCTCTTCTTGAAGCTTATTCTCTTTTTCTAGGTTTTTAATGTATTCGTTTTTCTTTTTTAAAGCCGTAGAATCTTGGCTAAGGTTCTGATATTGGTTTGAAAAAATATAAATACTTGTTAAAATAACAATACTTATTAAACATACAAAACAAGCCACACCTTTAATCCACAAGCTTGAGAAGCTTATCTTTTTAGTCTGACTTCCTCTTTCTGGAATAATAATAATATTATATTTTTTAACTTTATCTTTTGTACGATAAAACACAGATATCTTTCCTTCCTTTTACAATGTTCTTACGATACCCTATAAAAGTTGAAATTATTTGAGTTGTGACTAGACTTATTTTACAACACTTTAGTTTAAATTTCAATGTTTTAACAAAAAACACCATTAGGTTAAATTTCTCTAACCTGCATTGTTCTTGTAGCTACAACATCTACTCCTGTATTTAGGAGATTTTTAACAATGACGTCTCCAACCTTTACCGGCGCATCAACCTGTACTTGATTTAAGATCTCCATACACTTAAAATTCAATTCTTTTGGAATAGCTGTACGTGTTTTTACAGGAAGCATAGGATAGAGACTATTATTTAGTTTTACTGTAGTCGTAATAACTCTTGTAGGACAAGTAACTTCTTCTACACCATACACCTCTCCCCTTTTACAACTATGTCCTGTTACATCTTTACTTTCTATATCTACTTCTAATGCACACCCTATAGGACAAATAATACAAGTTATCTTTTTAGTCATGGCACTCCACCTCCTCTAGTTGTATAAGTACCTCTCCACTGATAGATTGAAGGTGCTTCTTAGTCAGTATAATGCTTTGCATTTCTGCTGGCAAAAGTACTTTTTTCTTAAAAGCTACAATTTCTTTATCCTTACATTTTACAACAATTTTTTGTTGAAGATACGGTTGATCTACACGCATAAACAATTTAATAGGTACTGGGCTAGATAAATTAATACGCTGAGGCACTGTGTAGGTAATCCCTTTTCCATTTATAACTTGAACATGCTCCCCTTTTTGACGTTCTCCTTTAATATAACCGGCTGCACTTTTACCTGCATTTTGTGCTTCTTCTGTTACAAAATCTACAAGGTCATGGACATGTAGTACATTCCCGCAGGCAAAGATACCGTCCGTGGAGGTCTGCATTGTTTCACTAACAATAAGCCCACTAGTTCTTGCATCTATTGCTATGCCTGCATTTTTTGAAAGTTCATTTTCCGGAATAAGGCCTACTGATAGTAAAAGCGTATCACATTCAAAGACTTTTTCTGTGCCTTTAATAGGTTTTCTATGTTCATCTACTCTCGATATGATTACTTTTTCCAGACGTTTTTCTCCAATGATATCAGTGATGGTATGTGATAGATATAGCGGAATATCATAGTCTTCTAGGCACTGAACAATATTACGGTTAAGACCATTTGAATAAGGCATCAGCTCAACTACAGCCTTTACCTTGGCTCCTTCTAGCATCATTCTTCTTGCCATAATAAGTCCTATGTCTCCCGAACCTAATATAACGACTTCCTTCCCCACACTATACCCTTCTATATTGATATAACGCTGAGCAGCTCCTGCTGTAAATATACCAGAGGGTCTATATCCAGGCACATTAATAGCTCCCCTTGTTCTTTCTCTGCACCCCATAGCCAGTATAATAGCTGTACCCTCAATCTGCATGTAGCCTTCAGCTGAACTGAGCGCATAAACCGTCTTTCCTTTGATCTCAAGCACCATAGCTCCTAACTTAACATCTATAGGTGTATCAGTAATCTTATCAATAAATCTTTGTGCATACTCAGGTCCTGTAAGCTCTTCTTTAAAAGTATGGAGTCCAAATCCATTGTGTATACACTGATTAAGTATGCCTCCAAGCTCCTTTTCTCTTTCTATAATGACGATTTTTTTAATACCATTATGATACGCCTCATATGCTGCCGCTAACCCTGCTGGGCCTCCCCCTATTACTACTAAATCATATATCATGACCAGTCCTCCTTATTTTGTCTTTCCTGTTAAAATATATGCACCTTCTCTATCTAGTACAATGTCTTCTAAATTAAGATGGAGCTCTCTCGCTAGAATCTCTTGTACTCTCGGCCCACAAAAGCCACCTTGACACCTTCCCATTCCTGGTCTGCATCTTCTTTTCACCCCATCCACAGTAGTTGCTCCTACTACATTTTGAATACTATCTATAATTTCTCCTTCTGTAATACCCTCGCATCTACAGATA